>NZ_JAUSWV010000002.1:4800000-5411386 GCF_030815485.1 Streptomyces rishiriensis
AGAGGACTCGATGGCGATCCGCGTGATGCTCGTCGACGACCAGGTGCTGCTGCGCACCGGGTTCCGGATGGTGCTCGCCGCCCAGCCGGACATGGAGGTCGTGGCGGAGGCGGGCGACGGCGTCGAGGCCCTCCAGGTGGTGCGTTCCACGGCGGTCGACGTCGTGCTCATGGACGTCCGCATGCCGAAGCTGGACGGTGTGGAGGCCACCCGGCGCATCTGCGCCGAGCCCGAACCGCCGAAGGTGCTGATCCTGACCACCTTCGACCTGGACGAGTACGCGTTCTCCGGACTGAAGGCGGGCGCCTCCGGCTTCATGCTCAAGGACGTGCCGCCGGGCGAGCTCCTCGCCGCCATCCGCTCCGTGCACAGCGGTGACGCGGTGGTCGCTCCGTCCACCACCCGCCGCCTGCTCGACCGGTTCGCGCCGATGCTGCCCACCACCGGCAGGGAGCCCCGCCACAAGGAGCTGGAGCGGCTCACGGAGCGGGAGCGCGAGGTCATGGTGCTGGTCGCCCACGGGCTGTCCAACGGGGAGATCGCGGCCCGGCTGGTGCTGTCCGAGGCGACCGTGAAGACACACGTGGGTCGCATCCTGACCAAGCTGGGGCTGCGCGACCGGGTCCAGGTGGTGGTCCTCGCGTATGAGACCGGGATCGTCCGGGCCGGCGGCCACGGCTGACCCGCGCGGGCCCAGGCCCATGAGAGTCCGCACGGGCCCATGAGAGTCCGCACGGGCCCATGAGAGTCCGTGCGGGTCCACGTGACCCGCACGGGTCCGGCGGGTCGCCGACGGTTAGCGGAGCATCCCTTCCAGGAAGTCGCTGCCCAGTCGGGCCACCACCGTCACGTCGAGCTGGTGCAGTACGTAACGACCGCGCCGACGGGTGGTGAGCAGGCCCGCCTTCCTCAGGACCGCGAGGTGCCGGGATATCTCGGGGGCCGTCATGCCGTGCACCTGGGCCAGCTCGGTCGTGGTGTACGCGCTGCGGGCCAGCAGGCGGCAGATCCGCATCCGCACGGGGTGGGACAGCGCCGTCATCCGCAGGGTCAGCTGCTCCACCGAGGGCGGTGAGGCCAGCTCCGGCGAGCCGACCGGGTAGTGCAGCACGGGCTGCCAGCCGTACCGGTGCAGCACCATCAAGTGCGGCCAGCCGAGGCTCGTCGGCACCAGCAGCAGGCCGCCGTCCCCCGTGGCGCTGCGGCCCTGGACCAGCTTGTCCACGGTGATGCGCGCGGCGTCCGCGTCGAGCGTCACCGCCGAGGAGACCGAGGCGAGGGCCTCCGCCAGGCCCTTGCGGCGCAGGAGATCCGTCTTGTAGCGGGCGTCCGTGGCGAGCGGGAGGCGCACCCGGGCCCATACGTCGGCGAAGAACGCCTCGTCGCAGTCCTTCAGGAACTGCCTCAGCCAGGCACGCACCCGGGGCGGGTCGTCGAGCAGCCGCTGGGTGAACCGCACCTGCCGCGGACCGCGTGTGGCCGCCAGTTCGAAGGCGCGCCGGCGCAGCTCGGGGTCGGCGAGCACGCTGGGGCTCGGTACGTCGTACCCGGGCGCGCAGGTGAACTCCAGTGCCGAGTCCACGAACTGCTCGTCCGTCAGCTTGTCCAGGAGGTCGAGCTCCTCGGCGAGCGAGGCCCCGGGGAGTGTGCTTCTGCCCGGGATGCCCGCGTACGGCAGGAAGATGTCCGAGTACGTCGTCCGCCACAGGAAGTCGGCCTCGCACATCCGGTCCGCCAGATGCGAGTCGAGCCCGGCGGTCACACCGGTGACCCAGCCCTGGAGGCCGGGATGGTGCCCCGGCTCGGACAGCGCGTGCAGCGCCATGCCGAGCTCGGCCAGGGGCGACGGCACGACCGCGACCCTCTCCGGCCGCAGCCCCGCGATGTCGATGCTCAGGCTCATGACCTCATGGTGCACCCCACCACTGACAACGCGGTCCTCGATTGACGGCCGCCGTCAATCGACGCGACGACGGGCACGGGCCGGGCGCAGGCTGCACAGGCCGGGGCAGTCGGGGCAGCCGGGGAGCAGCCCTCCGGACTTCCTCCCGCACGCCCTCTCCTGCCCGGGCCACGTCCGGACCACCTCCTCCCCTGTCCAAGCCCGCCCGAGCCACCTCCGAGCCACCGCCCGAGGCCCGTGCGAGGCCCGTCCGGGTCACGTCCAGAACCTGGCCGACCCACGTTCGTTCCGAGAGGGATCAGTCATGAGCATCACCCAGCAGTACGCCCTCGACACCTACCGCGCGTGGCGGCACGGCGCGCCCGCCGTGCCCGCGCCGGGCGCCCACGACTGGCAGGTGATGCGTGAACTGCGCGACTACCGGCAGTTCCGCGCGGTCCTCGCGGGCCGACCCGCCCACGGGCGGCTGCGGCGGGCGCTGGCCCGTCGACTGCGCCCGCGTCCTACCTGCTGACCACCTCGGCCACCCGGCCCGCGAAGTCCACGACCGCCCCCCTCACGTCGTCCGCCGTCCACGTCAGTCCGGCGGCGCTGACGGTGACCTCGGTGTACGACAACCCCGGCCCGCCGCGGCTCCAGGCGCCCGCGAAGAGCATCTCCTTCGTCCGCTCGGCCTGGAGCACCGCCGCTTCGGAGAGCACATCGGCCTCGTACGGCAGCCACACCTGGAACTCGTGCGTATGCGGCACCTCGGGGTGCACGCGCGCCCACGGCACGCCCGCCGCGGCGAACCCCTCGCGCAGCGCGGCGGCCACCACGCGCGCGTGGACGACGTAGTCGGGCAACCGGGGCAGTTCCCGCTCCAGGCCGACGAGCGCCGCCAGGGCGGTGGGGAACTGCTGGAAGACCGCCCCGCCGTAGCGGTGCCGCCACGTCCTCGCCTCCTCCACCAGCGTCTTCGGGCCGGCGAGCGCGGCCCCGCCGAAGCCGTCGAGTGACTTGTAGAACGACACGTAGACACTGTCGGCCAGGTCCGCTATCTCCCGCAGGGGCCGGCCGAAGTGATGGGTCGTCTCCCACAGACGCGCACCGTCGAAGTGCACCACCGCGTCACGCTCGCGTGCCGCCTCCACGACCTCGGTCAGCTCCTCCCAGGAGGGGAGCACATAACCGGCGTCCCTGAGGGGCAGCTCCAGCATCAGCGCCCCGAAGGGCTCCTCGAAGGCCCGCACCTCCTCGGCGGTGGGCAGCCGGGGCTCGCGCGTCAGCCGGACCGTGCGCAGTTCACTGACGGCGCTGAACGCGCCCCGCTCCCACACCTCGGGATGACTGAGCGCGTGCAGCGCGACCGTGGGGTTGCCGGTGCGTCCGGCCCAGCAGCGCAGGGCGACCTGCTGAGCCATCGTGCCGGTCGGGAAGAAGGCGGCGGCCTCCGTGCCCAGCAGACCGGCGACCCGCTCCTCCAGGGCCGCCACGACACCGTCGCCATAGAGGTCGGCGGGCTCGTCCAGGTCGTGGACCTGCGGCGCGGCCTCGTGCAGCAACGCGAGCCGGTCCCGCAGGGTGCCCCGGGCGCCGTCGCGCGACAGGACGCGCTCCGCCGTCCGGTAGGCGGCCGCCCGCCGCTCCCGCAGGCGCTGCCGCGCCGACTTCTCCTCGCCGTGTTCCGCCGTGTTCGTCATGTCCCGGATCATGCCGTGCGGCGGCCCGCCGGGTCACGGGCGTTTCCGGCCCCGCCCGCCCTCTGGGCCGCAGGTCGGGAACGGGTGGGATTACCCACAGCCTGTGGACGACCGGACGCTCCCCGGACGGATAGCGTTAACATGACGAGAAATCGTCCGGTACCCGGAGCGGACTGGAACGGAAGGCCTCCGTCGCGTGAGTACAGCCCAACAGCCAGACCCCAGGGACCGCCCCGCGCGGCTCGCCGTCGGCGTGGTCGGCGCCGGCCGGGTGGGCCCCGCCCTGGCCGCGTCCCTCCAACTCGCCGGGCACCGCCCGGTCGCCGTCTCCGGCGTCTCCGACGCCTCCAGGCGGCGAGCCGCGCTGCTGCTGCCCGACGTGCCCGTCCTCCCGCCCGCCGAGGTCCTCCAGCGCTCCGACCTGGTGCTGCTGACCGTCCCCGACGACGCCCTGCCCGGGCTCGTGGAAGGCCTCGCCGAGACCGGCGCCGTACGCCCCGGCCAGTTGATCGTGCACACCTCGGGGCGGTACGGCGCGAAGGTCCTCGACCCGGCCCTGCGCGCGGGCGGGCTGCCGCTGGCCCTGCACCCGGCGATGACCTTCACGGGCAGTGCCGTCGACGTGCAACGGCTGGCGGGCTGCTCCTTCGGCGTCACCGCGCCCGACGAGTTGCGGCTGGCCGCCGAGGCCCTGGTCATCGAGATGGGCGGCGAGCCGGAGTGGGTCGCGGAGGAGAGCCGGCCGCTCTACCACGCGGCCCTCGCCCTGGGCGCGAACCACCTGGTCACGCTGGTCGCCCAGTCCATGGAACTGCTGCGGGCGGCCGGTGTGGAGGCTCCCGACCGGATGCTCGGCCCGCTGCTCGGCGCCGCCCTCGACAACGCGCTGCGCTCCGGCGACGGCGCCCTCACCGGCCCCGTCGCGCGCGGGGACGCGGGCACCGTCGCCGCGCACGTCGCCGAGCTGCGTGAGCACGCCCCGCAGACCGTGGCCGGCTACCTGGCGATGGCCCGCGCGACCGCCGACCGCGCGCTCGCCCACGGGCTCCTCAAGCCCGAACTCGCCGAGGACCTCCTCGGGGTACTCGCCGACGAGACCCACGGCACCCCCGGACACCCCGGTGCCCCCGGCACGCACGGCTCCGAAGGAGACGCCGGATGACCACCACCCTGTTGCGCACCGCCGCCGAACTGCACGCACGCACGCGTGGCGGCCGCCGGGCCGTCGTGATGACCATGGGCGCCCTGCACGAGGGCCACGCCACCCTCGTCCGTACCGCCCGGGAACTCGCCGGCCCGCACGGCGAGGTCGTCGTCACGGTCTTCGTCAACCCGCTCCAGTTCGGCAAGGGCGAGGATCTCGACCGCTACCCGCGCACCCTGGACGCCGATCTCGCGCTCGCCGAGCAGGCCGGCGCGGACGTCGTGTTCGCCCCGTCCGTGGACGAGGTCTACCCGGGCGGCGAGCCCCAGGTCCGCATCACCGCGGGCCCCATGGGCGAGCGGCTCGAGGGCAGCTCCCGCCCGGGACACTTCGACGGCATGCTCACCGTCGTGGCCAAGCTGCTGCACCTCACCCGGCCCGACACCGCTCTGTTCGGGCAGAAGGACGCCCAGCAGCTCGCCCTGATCCGCCGTATGACGCGGGATCTGAACTTCGGTGTGGAGATCGTCGGCGTGCCCACCGTGCGCGAGGAGGACGGGCTGGCCCTGTCCAGCCGCAACCGCTATCTGTCCGCCGCGGGCCGACGCACCGCGCTGGCGCTCTCCCAGGCCCTGTTCGCGGGCCGCGACCGGCACGCCGCGCAGGAGGCACTGCGGGCACGCGCCCGTCAGGTGCCCGCCACCCGCGCGCGTGCCGAGGCGCTCAGCGCCATAGGGGAGTCCCGCGCGGCGGCCGACACACACGCCGTCGCCAAGGCCGCCCCCGGCGACCCGGCGGCCATTCGCGCGGCGGCCCGCCAGGTCCTCGACGAGGCCGCCCGGCTGGACCCGCCGCTGGAACTGGACTACCTCGCGCTGGTCGACCCCTCGGACTTCACGGAGATCACCGAGATCGAGGACGACTTCACCGGCGAGGCCGTCCTCGCCGTCGCCGCCAGGGTCGGGACGACCCGGCTGATCGACAACCTCCCCCTCACCTTCGGAGCCGCCTCGTGACCAGCACAGGCATACGACTGCACGCGCCCGCGCCCGGCTGGAACATCACCGCGGACGTGGTGGTCGTGGGCTCCGGCGTCGCCGGTCTGACCGCGGCCCTGCGCTGCGAGGCCGCCGGCCTGACGACGGTCGTCGTCACCAAGGCCCGGCTCGACGACGGCTCCACCCGCTGGGCGCAGGGCGGCATAGCCGCGGCCCTGGGCGAGGGCGACACACCCGAACAGCACCTGGACGACACACTGGTGGCGGGCGCGGGCCTGTGCGACGAGGACGCCGTACGCATCCTCGTCACCGAGGGCCCCGCCGCCGTGCGCCGGCTGATCGAGACCGGCGCCCACTTCGACGAGTCCGAGGAAGGCGGCCTGGAGCTCGCCCGCGAGGGCGGCCACCACCGGCGCCGCATCGCGCACGCGGGCGGCGACGCGACCGGCGCGGAGATCTCCCGCGCCCTCGTCGAGGCGGTGCGCGCGCGTGGTCTGCGCACCATCGAGAACGCACTCGTGCTGGACCTGCTCACGGACGCCGCCGGCCGCACCGCCGGTGTCACCCTGCACGTCATGGGCGAAGGCCAGCACGACGGTGTGGGCGCCGTGCACGCCCCCGCGGTCGTCCTGGCGACCGGCGGCATGGGCCAGGTGTTCTCCGCCACCACCAACCCGTCGGTGTCCACCGGCGACGGCGTGGCGCTCGCCCTGCGCGCGGGCGCGGAGGTCTCCGACCTGGAGTTCGTCCAGTTCCACCCGACCGTGCTGTTCCTCGGGGCGGACGCCGAGGGCCAGCAGCCCCTGGTCTCCGAGGCGGTACGCGGCGAGGGCGCCCACCTGGTCGACGCGGACGGCGTGCGCTTCATGGTGGGGCAGCACGAGCTGGCCGAGCTGGCGCCCCGGGACATCGTCGCCAAGGGCATCACGCGCCGCATGCAGGAGCAGGACGCCGAGCACATGTTCCTCGACGCCCGCCACTTCGGCGCCGACATGTGGGAGCACCGCTTCCCGACGATCCTGGCCGCCTGCCGCGTCCACGGCATCGACCCGGTCACCGAGCCCGTCCCGGTCGCCCCTGCGGCCCACTACGCCTCCGGTGGCGTGCGCACCGACTCCCACGGCCGGACGACCGTGCCGGGCCTGTACGCGTGCGGCGAGGTCGCCTGCACCGGCGTGCACGGCGCGAACCGGCTCGCGTCGAACTCCCTCCTGGAGGGCCTCGTCTACGCCGAGCGCATCGTCACCGACATCGTGTCGAGCCGGACGGACGACGGCCTGCACGCGCGGGTGCCCGTGCCGGTCGAGCACCCGGAGAAGCCGGCGCACCCGCTCCTCGCCGCGGAGGCCCGGTTCGCCATCCAGCGGATCATGACCGACGGCGCGGGCGTCCTGCGCTCCGCCGACTCCCTGGAGAGGGCGGCCGGCCAGCTGGTGCGGCTGCATGCCGAGGCCCGTGACGCCCTCGACGAGAACGGCAAGACGGCCGAGCCCGGCGTCGACACCTGGGAGGCCACCAACCTCCTGTGCGTGGCGCGGGTCCTGGTCGCCGCCGCCCGGCAGCGCGAGGAGACCCGCGGCTGCCACTGGCGCGAGGACCATGCCGACCGAGACGACGCGAACTGGCGCCGCCACATCGTCGTACGGCTGAATCCGGACCGCACGCTCGCCGTACACACCACCGATACCGCAGACTTCCCCCCGACCCGGCAGCACCTCCAGGAGCAGTGACAGACGTGAGCACCCCCGACCTTCCCCTCGCCCAGAGCGGCGGCTGCGGCGACGGCTGTGCCTGTGGCGCCGACGCAGACACCGATTTCGCCGGCGAGGGATACGCCGAATACGCGGAGTGCGGGCTCGACCCCGCGCTCGCCCAACTGCTGTCCGACGCCGGACTCGACCCCGTGGAGGTCGAGGACATCGCCAACGTCGCCATCCAGGAGGACCTGGCCCACGGCGTGGACGTGACCACCGTCGCGACCATTCCCGAGGAGGCGGTCGCCACCGCCGACTTCACCGCGCGGGAGGCGGGCGTGGTGGCGGGCCTCAGGATCGCCGAGGCGGTCGTCTCGGTCGTCTGCACGGACGAGTTCGAGGTCGAGCGGCACGTGGAGGACGGTGACCGGGTCGAGGCGGGACAGAAGCTGCTGTCCGTCACCACCCGCACCCGTGACCTGCTCACCGCCGAGCGCAGCGCGCTCAACCTGTTGTGCCGGCTGTCCGGCATCGCCACCGCCACGCGCGCGTGGACGGACGCCCTGGAGGGCACCGAGGCACGCGTGCGGGACACCCGCAAGACGACACCTGGCCTGCGCTCCCTGGAGAAGTTCGCCGTCCGCTGCGGCGGAGGCGTCAACCACCGCATGTCGCTGTCCGACGCGGCGCTGGTCAAGGACAACCACGTGGTCGCCGCGGGCGGCGTCGCCCAGGCCTTCCAGGCCGTGCGGGAGACGTTCCCGGACGTCCCGATCGAGGTCGAGGTCGACACCCTGCACCAGCTGCGCGAGGTCGTCGACGCGGGCGCCGACCTGATCCTGCTGGACAACTTCACGCCCGCGGAGTGCGCCGAGGCCGTCGGCATCGTCGGCGGGCGCGCCCTGCTGGAGGCGTCGGGCCGGCTCACCCTGGTCAACGCCAAGGCCTACGCGGACACCGGCGTCGACTTCCTCGCCGTGGGCGCCCTGACGCACTCCTCGCCGATCCTGGACATCGGTCTGGATCTGCGAGCGGCGGAGTAGGGAACGGGGACCGGCCATGCTGCTGACGATCGACGTGGGCAACACGCACACCGTGCTCGGCCTGTTCGACGGTGAGGACATCGTCGAGCACTGGCGGATCTCCACCGACGCCCGCCGGACCGCGGACGAACTGGCCGTGCTTCTGCAGGGGCTGATGGGGACGCACCCGCTCCTCGGCGAGGAACTGGGCGACGGCATCGACGGGATCGCGATCTGCGCGACCGTGCCCTCCGTACTGCACGAGCTGCGCGAGGTGACGCGGCGCTACTACGGCGACGTCCCCGCCGTGCTGGTCGAACCCGGCGTGAAGACGGGTGTGCCGATCCTCTTCGACAACCCCAAGGAGGTCGGCGCCGACCGCATCATCAACGCGGTCGCGGCGAACGAGCTCTACGGCGGCCCTGCGATCGTCGTCGACTTCGGCACGGCAACGACGTTCGACGCGGTCAGCGCGCGCGGCGAGTACGTCGGCGGGGTCATCGCCCCCGGCATCGAGATCTCCGTCGAGGCGCTGGGCGTCAAGGCCGCACAGCTCCGCAAGATCGAGGTGGCCCGGCCGCGCAGCGTCATCGGCAAGAACACGGTCGAGGCGATGCAGTCCGGGATCGTCTACGGGTTCGCCGGGCAGGTCGACGGCGTGGTGACCAGGATGGCCCGCGAGCTGGCGGACGACCCGGACGAGGTCACGGTGATCGCGACGGGCGGGCTGGCACCGACCGTGCTCGGCGAGTCCTCCGTGATCGACGAGCACGAGCCCTGGCTGACGCTGATCGGACTGCGCCTGGTGTACGAGCGCAACGTGTCCCGTATGTGAGCGCGACCGCCTCCGTGGACGAGCGGAGGCGGTCGGACGCGGTCGGAGGCAGAACAGGGCCGCCGAGGCTCGGTGAGTCGCGGTGGACGGGGGCGGCGCGCGGGGGCGGATGGCCCGTTGGTCCTCGGCGGATCGGATACCGGTGCGTGGGCCACCGGGGCGGATCGCCGACGCGCCACACCCGTCCCTTATGTCGAATTTGTCTGATTAGCGCGTATCGTCACGGCATGCCCACGCCCTATGGATCCCGCGGCGGCATGGCGTTCGGCACGGAGGAGCTGCGTGTGCTCCGCCGCGCCCTCGCCCTCGCCCTCCACCCCGGCCCCGTCTCCGCCGAGGACATCCAGGACTGTCATCGCCTCGCCGAGTCCCTCGACGAGGCGGTGCGCGAGGCCGCCCGACTGCGGGCCTTCCTGGTGGCCGATCTCGCCCGGTACCGCGCCGCCCTCCCCGGCACCGCCGCCGGCTACCTCACGCTTCTCGAAGAGGTACTGCCGACCGGCTACCGCCCCGAACCCGACGACCTCGCCGCTCTGCGCGCCCTGCGCGGCAACCCCACGGCCGCCGCCCTCCTGGGTCGCTGCCAGATGCTCGCCGAACGGGACGTACGCGCCCGCCTGGCACGCCGGGCGACCCGCAGGGCCCCGGAGGCCGCTCCCACCGTCCCGGCGTCCCGTACCCGGCTTCTGGCCCTTCCCGGGGGCCTCTCCGGGGACAGCTGCGCCCGTCCGTCCCTCGCCGCCGACGATCCCGGCGGCCGGCCGGTCGAGGAACCGCGCAGGAAGCCGACCGGCAAGCCCGCCACGCCCGCTCCCGGACCGGTTCCCGTCGAGCCCGCCCCGGAGCCGGGCCGACGGCCCGTTCCCACGCCGGGCGAGGTCTTCCCGCGCCGCAGACCGACCCCGCCGCCCGCCAACCCGGAGCAGCAGAGGCTCGCGGCAGGCTGACACGCACGACCCCGCCCCGGTGTTCCGTGCCGCCCTGGCTACCCTGGAGCCATGGACTACGTCTCCGCGCTCGTGCCTCCCGTCGTCATGGCCGTGTTCTTCATCGGTGTGATCAGGGTGATCGTGAAGACCCAGGGCGGCGCCAACAAGGCCAAGGAGGACGCGGCCGTCGACGCCGTCCTCGCGCGCGCGGACGGCGCCCGTCAGGCCGCCGCGAGCCCCGACGCCTGACCGGCCCGCGACACTCCCGCACAGCTCCTGGCGTGCGGCTCTTTCCGGAGCCGCACGCCCTTTTTGTTCCCGTTTGCCGATGAAAGCGCACGTCCGGCACGCGATTGGCGAGATCTCCCACTATTGTTCTGAACTGTGCCTCGCCCATTGGGAGAACTCGAAGACGCGGTCATGACGCGGGTGTGGAAGTGGAACCGCCCGGTGACCGTTCGAGAAGTCCTGGAAGACCTTCAGCAGGAACGGTCCATCGCCTACACCACGGTGATGACCGTTTTGGACAATCTCCATCAGAAGGGCTGGGTCCGCCGTGAAGCCGAAGGCCGGGCCTATCGATATGAGGCGGTCTCGACCCGGGCCGCCTACGCGGCCGCCCTGATGAACGACGCCTGGGCGCAGAGCGACAACCCCGCCGCCGCTCTCGTCGCCTTCTTCGGGATGATGAGCGAGGAACAGCGGTACGCGCTGCGCGACGCCGTACGTATGGTCCAGGGCCCGGAAACTGCCGGACCCGCGACTGCGGGGAGTCCGGAGAGTACGCGGAGTACCGGTGAGAACCCCGGCTCGGCGACGGAGGCCGACGGGCGATAGCGTCCCCACATGTCAGCAGAGAGTCCCTCGGCCGAGAACCCCGAAGTCACCGCTAAAGCCATCACCGTCCGCCGGGCCCGCACCGGCGATGTCTCCGCCGTGCGCGGTCTCCTTGACGCCCACGTCCGCGGCGGCATCCTGCTCGACAAAGCGACGGTGACGCTTTACGAGGACATCCAGGAGTTCTGGGTCGCCGAACGCGACGACAACGCCGAGGTGGTCGGCTGCGGCGCCCTCCACGTGATGTGGGAAGACCTGGCGGAAGTCCGCACTCTCGCGGTGAAGCCGGGCCTCAAGGGCGCGGGCATCGGCCACCGGTTGTTGGAGAAGTTGCTCCACACCGCGCGCTGGCTCGGGGTTCGACGCGTTTTCTGCCTGACCTTCGAAGTCGACTTCTTCGGCAAGCACGGCTTCGTCGAGATCGGTGAGACGCCGGTCGACACCGATGTCTACGCGGAGCTGCTGCGTTCCTATGACGAGGGCGTCGCGGAGTTCCTCGGACTCGAACGAGTGAAACCGAACACCTTGGGCAACAGCCGGATGCTTCTGCATCTGTGATCGTCGACGTCCATTCACACCGAGCCGCCTTGCCCGGGTTCCCTATGTCCGAAACGCGCACGTTTCCGGGCGAGGAGCGGGCTGCGGGCCCCCGCCGGGGGTTTGTGTTTTCCCAGCAAAAGCGGTTTGCTTTCCGACGTACTGCTGTACTGCATATAACAGGGCGCGGCTAAACGGCGGATGCCGCGGACCCCCGGCCCTCACGTTTTCGATGAAAGGAAATCCGGTGGCACAGAAGGTTCAGGTCCTTCTTGTCGACGACCTCGACGGCGGCGAGGCGGACGAGACCGTGACGTTCGCGCTGGACGGCAAGACGTACGAGATCGATCTCACGACTACCAATGCGGACAAGCTCCGTGGACTTCTCGAGCCCTACGTGAAGGGTGGCCGGCGTACCGGTGGCCGTGCTTCCGGCGGCCGCGGAAAGGCACGCGCCGCCACCGGTGGCAGCCAGGACACCGCGCAGATCCGCGCGTGGGCCAAGGAGAACGGTCACGAGGTCAATGACCGCGGCCGCGTTCCGGCGTCCATTCGCGAGGCTTACGAGAAGGCCAACGGCTGAGCGCTGGCGCGCCACAGCCGGACACGGTGACATTGCGTCGCCAGCGTGTCCACCAGCCGTACGAGATCGGGGGCGCCCCCAACGCCCCCCAGTGCCGACATCGTCGGCAGCGAGGCCTCGGTCTCGAACCCTGCCACGGGGGGCCGCAGCCAGACGGCGGCCCCCTGCACCGCCCCGGAGCGGTGCGGGCCCGGAGTGCGGCCCTGGCTCGCGCCGGGGGGCGGCAGCGGAGCCTCGATGACCTCGCCCGCGCCGATCGCCGTCAGATCCAGGGGCAGCGCGCCCCACTCCAGCCACTGGAGGATCCCCGGCACCTCCTCCGAGCCGCCCGCCGCGATCAGCAGCCGCATCCGGTCGCCCCGCACGGCCACCGGCGATCCCGGCGCGAGTCGCCGCAGCGCCGGGAGGCCCGCCTCGGCCGGCACGTCCAGCACGTCGAAGCGCTCGCCCACCGAAAGTCGTACCGGCTCGCCGGGCACCGTCGGCCAGCCCAGTTCGTTCTCGTACCAGCCGCGGAGCCGGTCGGCCGGATCGTCCGGGTCGAGGGGGCGTCGGGGGAGGGGGACCGTGAGGATCGCGGCGGCGGCCGAGCAGACAGCCGACGGGACTGAGCCAACCATGCCAAGTGCAACCGCCGAAAAGGCCCGCGAGTTACGCTGGGTGTTTGTACGGATGCGCCCGGTGTCGACAAACGGGGCGTGTGGGGGCGGCGGGAGGCGGAAGGTTGTTCGCCCATAGCGGAGGGGACCGGTGCCCACGGCATGGACTGTCGGTTGCAGCGGGTAAGACATCCCTAGTGGGAGGGGGCGACACGCAGGAAAGGCCGTCTCACGTTCGCCATCGGCGTACTGGCGACTGGGGTAACTGCCTGGCCTGCGGGAACATCGTCTCGCACCATCGGGTTGGAGCAGATGTCGGCGTTCGGGGTCAGGAGGCCATCGACGGTGTCGGCAGTTGGAATGAGCGGTCCCCGCTTGCGGGACTAAGCTGCGGAAGGACAGGGAGGGGAAGTTCCCCCCACTGCCTGACCGCTCTGAGGAGCGATTAACGATGTTCGAGAGGTTCACCGACCGCGCGCGGCGGGTTGTCGTCCTGGCTCAGGAAGAAGCCCGGATGCTCAACCACAACTACATCGGCACCGAGCACATCCTCCTGGGCCTGATCCACGAGGGTGAGGGTGTCGCCGCCAAGGCCCTTGAGAGCCTCGGGATTTCGCTCGAGGCGGTCCGCCAGCAGGTGGAGGAGATCATCGGCCAGGGCCAGCAGGCCCCGTCCGGGCACATCCCCTTCACCCCCCGTGCCAAGAAGGTCCTGGAGCTGTCGCTCCGCGAGGCCCTTCAGCTGGGACACAACTACATCGGCACGGAGCACATCCTGCTCGGCCTGATCCGCGAGGGCGAGGGCGTCGCCGCCCAGGTCCTCGTCAAGCTGGGCGCAGATCTCAACCGGGTGCGGCAGCAGGTCATCCAGCTGCTCTCCGGTTACCAGGGCAAGGAGACCGCCGGCGCCAGTGGCGGGCCTGCCGAGGGCACCCCCTCGACGTCCCTGGTCCTCGACCAGTTCGGCCGCAACCTCACCCAGGCCGCTCGTGAGTCCAAGCTCGACCCGGTCATCGGGCGCGAGAAGGAGATCGAGCGGGTCATGCAGGTGCTGTCCCGCCGTACCAAGAACAACCCGGTCCTGATCGGTGAGCCCGGCGTCGGCAAGACCGCCGTCGTCGAAGGCCTCGCCCAGGCCATCGTCAAGGGCGAGGTGCCCGAGACCCTCAAGGACAAGCACCTCTACACCCTGGACCTCGGCGCGCTGGTCGCCGGCTCCCGCTACCGCGGTGACTTCGAGGAGCGCCTGAAGAAGGTCCTCAAGGAGATCCGCACCCGCGGCGACATCATCCTGTTCATCGACGAGCTGCACACGCTGGTCGGTGCGGGTGCCGCCGAGGGCGCCATCGACGCCGCTTCGATCCTGAAGCCGATGCTGGCCCGCGGTGAGCTCCAGACCATCGGTGCGACCACGCTGGACGAGTACCGCAAGCACCTGGAGAAGGACGCGGCCCTCGAGCGCCGTTTCCAGCCCATCCAGGTCGCGGAGCCGTCGCTGCCGCACACGATCGAGATCCTCAAGGGTCTGCGTGACCGGTACGAGGCGCACCACCGTGTCTCGATCACCGACGAGGCGCTGGTCCAGGCCGCCACCCTGGCCGACCGGTACATCTCGGACCGCTTCCTGCCGGACAAGGCGATCGACCTGATCGACGAGGCCGGTTCCCGGATGCGCATCCGCCGGATGACCGCGCCGCCGGACCTGCGCGAGTTCGACGAGAAGATCGCCGGCGTCCGCCGCGACAAGGAGTCCGCGATCGACTCGCAGGACTTCGAGAAGGCCGCCTCCCTCCGCGACAAGGAAAAGCAGCTCCTGGCCGCCAAGGCCAAGCGGGAGAAGGAGTGGAAGGCCGGCGACATGGACGTCGTCGCCGAGGTCGACGGCGAGCTGATCGCCGAGGTCCTCGCGACCGCCACCGGCATCCCGGTCTTCAAGCTGACCGAGGAGGAGTCGAGCCGTCTGCTGCGCATGGAGGACGAGCTCCACAAGCGGGTCATCGGCCAGATCGACGCCGTCAAGGCGCTGTCGAAGGCGATCCGTCGTACGCGTGCGGGCCTCAAGGACCCGAAGCGGCCCGGTGGTTCGTTCATCTTCGCCGGTCCGTCCGGTGTCGGTAAGACCGAGCTGTCCAAGGCGCTCGCCGAGTTCCTCTTCGGTGACGAGGACGCGCTGATCTCCCTCGACATGTCGGAGTTCAGCGAGAAGCACACGGTGTCGCGGCTCTTCGGTTCGCCCCCCGGATACGTGGGCTACGAAGAGGGCGGCCAGCTGACCGAGAAGGTCCGTCGCAAGCCGTTCTCCGTCGTCCTCTTCGACGAGGTCGAGAAGGCCCACCCGGACATCTTCAACTCGCTGCTGCAGATCCTGGAGGACGGTCGCCTGACCGACTCCCAGGGCCGGGTCGTGGACTTCAAGAACACGGTCATCATCATGACGACCAACCTCGGCACCCGGGACATCTCCAAGGGCTTCAACCTGGGCTTCGCGGCCTCGGGCGACAAGAAGTCGAACTACGAGCGCATGAAGAACAAGGTCTCGGACGAGCTCAAGCAGCACTTCCGCCCCGAGTTCCTCAACCGTGTCGACGACGTGGTCGTCTTCCCGCAGCTGACCCAGGCCGACATCCTGCGGATCGTCGACCTGATGATCGGCAAGGTCGACGAGCGCCTCAAGGACCGGGACATGGGCATCGAGCTCTCCCAGTCCGCCAAGGAGCTGCTGTCCACCAAGGGGTACGACCCGGTGCTGGGTGCGCGTCCGCTGCGTCGCACCATCCAGCGCGAGATCGAGGACACGCTCTCGGAGAAGATCCTCTTCGGCGAGCTGCGCCCCGGTCACATCGTGGTCGTGGACACGGAGGGCGAGGGTGAGACCAAGGCCTTCACCTTCCGCGGCGAGGAGAAGTCGGCCCTGCCCGACGTCCCGCCGATCGAGCAGGCGGCCGGCGGCGCCGGACCGAACCTGAGCAAGGACGCCTGACCCTTCGGGGGCTGAGCGGAGAAAGGGGCCGGTGCTTCACAGCACCGGCCCCTCTCGCATGCGTTCCGCGGGTACCGCGCGGCCTTGCGGGCTCTTGCGGGTCTTGCGAGCTCTTGCGGGTCTTGCGGTCTTGCGGCCCTACGACAGCTGGCCGTCGTAGTCCGGCAGCTTGTACGTCGTCTCGGCGTGGCCGCCGGAGAGGTCGGTGGCGCTGTTGCCGATGTTCGCGATGATCGTGTAGCCCTTGTTCTCGATGGCGACGCGCTGGGCGGTCTTGTAGGCGGCGACGTCCTTGAAGAGGTCGAGGAAGCCGCGCACGTAGAGGCCGGAGACCGTGTAGCCGACGTTCTTGAGGTTGTAGTCGGTCACCCCGGCGATGATGCCGGGGCGGGCGGTGACGAAGAACAGGGAGACGCCGTGCTCCTGGGCGTACCTGGCCACGTCGAGGACCGGCTTGTTGGCGGGCTGGGGGTAGCTGAAGCCGAAGTCGGTCTCCAGCGTGGTGTTGTCGATGTCGAGGACGATCGCCTGCTTCTCACCCGGCCTGGTGGCGGCTATGCGCTGCTTCAGCGTCGGCAGCGCCTGATCCATCACGGCCTGGCAGTCCTGCTGCCAGGTCGCGTAGTCGACGTCCTCAGCGGCTGCGGCTGCGGCTGCGGTGGTGATGGAGGTGCCGGTGGCCGTCGCGGCCTGGGCGCCGGCCGGGACGGCCATCGCCGTGACGGCTGCCGTCGCCACGGCGGTCATGGCGATGCGGCGCGTCCAGCTGCCTCTGGTCATGTGTGGGGTCCTCTCGCGTCCATGCGCTGCCGGTGTCGTGAGCATGCTGATCGCTGGGAATGGCTGGAGGGGAACCAGCGGGTTACTGGACGGTAGAGGCAGATGAGAGCCCGGTCACAGACCCGTGCACACGAACGTGAGCGGGGTCACAAGTGCCCTGCGAGGTAAGGGAGTAGTCGCCGTCACATTCCGAAGTCCCGTACAGGGGGCGGCCGGTGACATGGCGCACAGGCGATGAGGACCCTACTAGCTCGCGTAGTCGTAACCTGAATCGGAATAAATCGGGCTAATCTGCCTGGGCTCCGGATCCGCGTTCCAGCCCCCGACGTGGGCGACTGTCGGGTGTGTCCGTAAAGGGGCTTCTGTCAAGAAGTATGAAGTTTTGGGGTGAAGTACTAGGTTCCGTCGTACATCACACGTTTGGGGGTCTGTGGGCCTCGGGGTTACCAAGGGATGGCCACTTCGGCGGAGGTTCCCGCCGGGTGGTTTCTTCTGTCCCCGTCCCCATGAGGTCTTCGATGTTCCAGCGCGTCACGTTCCGTTCTTCCCGTACGTCCCAGCTCCGCACTCGCATGGCCGTCGGCGCCGTCGCCCTGGGCGCCTCGGTCGTGCTGGGGACCGGAGTGGCGTCCGCCGCTGCGCCTGCCGCCGCGCCCGCGGCCGCCAAGACGGCCGCCTCGGCCGCTTCCTGGATCGACCCGGTGAAGAAGTACACGCTTTCCGCGGGCTACGCCCAGGCCGGTGCGATGTGGCAGTCCACCCACAGCGGTCAGGACTTCGCCGTGCCGAGCGGCACCAAGGTCATGGCCGCGCACGGCGGCAC
The DNA here is from genome assembly GCF_030815485.1 of Streptomyces rishiriensis. Lineage (NCBI taxonomy): Bacteria > Bacillati > Actinomycetota > Actinomycetes > Kitasatosporales > Streptomycetaceae > Streptomyces > Streptomyces rishiriensis. Next base: position 4,817,347 of record NZ_JAUSWV010000002.1, read on the forward strand.
CGTGGTCAAGGCCGGTGGCAACGGCGCCGGTGACGGCCCCGCCTACGGCAACGCCATCGTGATCAAGCACGCCAACGGCGTGTACTCGCAGTACGCCCACCTGTCGCACATCAACGTCAAGGTCGGGCAGATCGTCAAGACGGGCCAGAAGATCGCCCTGTCCGGCAACACGGGCAACTCCAGCGGTCCCCACCTGCACTTCGAGATCCGTACGACCGCGAACTACGGTTCGGCGATCAACCCGGTCACCTTCCTGCACAGCAAGGGCGTGAAGGTCTGACGCCGAGGTGATCAGGCGCCCTGGTGCGCCTGTGTCACCAGATCGATGGCGACCTCGAGGACGGCTGCGCGCTTGTCCTCGGGGTCGCCTTCGAGGTCCTGGAGGAAGAACATGCCGGCGTGCAGCGTGAAGATGGCGCTCACGCAGCGGACCTGGTCGGTGAGGGGCGCGTCCGGGTCGATGACGATGTCGCGCAGACTCCGCATGCGGTCCTTGAACGAGTCGCCGATCTGCAGTTCCCGCACTGTCGCCTGGTTCTCCTGCATGAAGCGGAAGAGCGGGGTGGCCTCGGAGAGGGCCCGGCTGTAGCGCCGGATGAGTTCCTGCTTGGTGTCCAAGGTGTGCGGCTGGCTCCTGCCCCAGTCGATGAGGTCTTCGATCGGCTTCGTCAGATCCGTGAAGATGCCGACGATGATCTCTTCCTTGGTCTTGAAGTGGTAGTACAGGGCCGCCTTGGTGACGTCCAGGCGCTCCGCGATCTCGCGGAGCGAGGTCTTCTCGTAGCCCTGCTCGGCGAAGAGTTCGAGTGCAACGTCCTGGATGCGCTGGCGGGTGTTACCGCGCCGCTGCTGCTTCGTGCCGTCCATGGTGACGTCCATTCTCGTGGTCTTAGCGCTCCGCTTGAACTTACTTGCCGTCCGGCTAGTCAGAGGCGGTAACTTACTTGACGCCCGGCTAGTTGCAGGTCTACCTTCCCAGTGTAGTGAACTAGCCGGGCGGCAAGTAAGTGGCCGACCGGGGGGAAGCCCAGGGGAGTGGCAGACATGGCGGACACGAAGACGGCGGGGACCGAGGCCGAGAAACAGCCTCGTAGCGTGCGGGTCGTCCTGCTCGCGCTGATGATCACAATGATGCTCGCGATGCTCGACAACATGATCGTGGGCACGGCGATGCCGACGATCGTCGGCGAACTCGGTGGGCTCGAACATCTTTCGTGGGTCGTGACCGCGTACACCCTCGCGACCGCGGCCTCCACCCCGATCTGGGGCAAGATCGGCGACATGCACGGGCGCAAGGGCGCCTTCATGACATCGATCGTGATCTTCCTGGTCGGCTCCGCGCTGAGCGGCATGGCCCAGAACATGGGCGAACTGATCGGCTTCCGCGCGATCCAGGGCCTCGGCGCCGGTGGTCTGATGGTCGGCGTCATGGCGATCATCGGTGACCTCATCCCGCCGCGGGAGCGCGGCAAGTACCAGGGCATGATGGCCGGCGTCATGGCGCTCGCCATGATCGGCGGACCGCTGGTCGGCGGCACCATCACCGACAACTGGGGCTGGCGCTGGTCCTTCTACATCAACCTGCCGCTCGGCGTGGTGTCGCTGGCCCTCATCAGCGCCGTCCTGCACCTGCCGAAGAAGCGTTCGCAGTCGCGGATCGACTACCTGGGCGCCACCCTGCTGACCGTCGGCATCACCTCCATCGTCCTCGTCACCACCTGGGGCGGCTCCGAGTACGCCTGGTCGTCCGCGCGGATCATGGAGCTCATCGGGATCGGCGTCGCCTCGCTCATCGGGTTCGTCTTCTGGCAGACCAGGGCCGCCGAGCCGATCGTGCCGCTGCACATCTTCCGCAGCCGCAACTTCACCCTGATGTCGATCATCGGCTTCGTCACCGGCTTCGTGATGTTCGGCGCCACCCTCTTCCTGCCGCTGTACCAGCAGTCGGTGCAGGGCGCCTCCGCGACCAACTCCGGTCTGCTGCTCCTGCCGATGCTCGGCGCCATGCTGGTCACCTCGATGGTGGCGGGCCGGGTGACCACGAACAGCGGCAAGTACAAGATCTTCCCGCTCGTCGGCAGTGTCGCGATGGTCATCGGCCTGTACCTGCTGTCCACCATGGACACCGGGACCAGCCGCTTCACCTCCGGTGTGTTCATGGCCGTCGTCGGTCTCGGCATGGGCTGCCTCATGCAGATCACGATGCTGGTCGCGCAGAACAGCGTCGAGATGAAGGACATGGGCGTCGCGTCCTCGTCGACCACCCTCTTCCGTACGCTCGGCTCCTCCTTCGGAGTCGCGATCATGGGCGCGCTCTTCAACAACCGCGTGCAGGACGTCATGTCCGAGCGGGCCGGCGCGCTGGGTTCGAAGATCACCGAGCAGTCCGCGCAACTGGACGCGGCCAGCCTGGCCAAGCTGCCCGTTGCGGCCCGGGAGGCGTATCAGCACGCGGTCTCGGCCGGTACCCACTCGGCGTTCCTGCTGGGAGCCGTGGTCGCGGTCATCGCCCTGGTGGCGGCGGTGTTCGTCAAAGAGGTTCCGCTCAAGGGAGCGGGTCCGCAGAAGGACGGCGAGGAGCCGGATGCGGCCGCGACGCAGCCGCCCCTGGTCGACGCCGTCTGACCAGCTGGTGAACGCAGGCCCCCCGGCGCTGTCCGCCCCGGGGGGCCTGCGGTCTGTGCGCCCGGGGCGGAACCCCTCTCCCGGCGCTGAGACGAGGGGGACTGTCGGTCGCGGTCGCCCGTGTAGCCCTCCGTTCCATGGACGGCGGACGGAATGCGGCAGCTCGGCGGTTGAGCAACGGCGGCCCTGCGGCTCTGCGGCTCTGCGGCTCTGCGGCCCTGCGGCCCTGCGGCCGGCCAAGGACGCCATGGAGCGCGACCGGGCCGGGGCCCATCCCGGAACTCAGTCCGGCTGCGCTGAGGACGCGCGCCGACGGCCCCTGCTGCTTCCTCTCACCACCGGGCGCTGCCCAGCCGTACTACGAGTCGGCGGCCAGCCGTCAGGGCATCACCGGGCGCTGCCCAGCCACACCATGAGTCGGCTGCCGGCCGTCTGGGCATCACCAGGCACTGCCCAGCCCGTGCTACGAGTCGGCGGCCAGCCGTCAAGGCATCACCGGGCGCTGCCCGGCGTCAGGGGATGACCGGGCGCTGCCCAGCCACGCCACGAACCCCGGCGGAAGCCGTCAGGGCATGACCGGGTAGCTTCCCGTGTTCGTCGGCGCGTGCTCGGGCAGCCACAGGACGGCGACGGCGCCCTCGGCGGGTATGTGCTCAGGAGCTCCCGCGGGCCGTACGTTGCGGAAGGTCAGCCGGGCGCCGAGGACCCGTGCCTGGCCCGCCGCGATGGTGAGGCCGAGGCCGTGTCCGTGCCCGGCCCGGTCGGCGCTGCCGGTGCGGAAGCGGCTGGGCCCCTCGGCGAGCAGGTCCTCGGGGAAACCGGGGCCGTGGTCGCGGACCCGGATGACCCGGCCCTCGACGGTGACCTGGATCGGCGACTTGCCGTGCCGGGCCGCATTGGCCAGCAGGTTGAACAGCACGCGCTCCAGGCGTCGCGGGTCGGTCGTGACCATCGACTCGTGCACCACCCGCACCTCGACGTCTGGGTCCTTGGCCGCCACCCGACGGGCCACGAACTCGCCCAGCACGATGTCCTGCAGTTCGGCGCGTTCCGAGGCACCGTCGAGACGGGCCACCTCCAGCACGTCCTCGACCAGGGTGCGCATCGCCTTCGCCCGGTCCAGGACCAGTTCGGTGGGCCGACCGGGCGGCAGCAGCTCGGCGGCCGTCAGCAGTCCCGTCACCGGGGTCCGCAGCTCGTGGGCGATGTCGGCGGTGACCCGGCGCTCGGCCTCCAGCCGCTCCTGAAGCGTGTCCGCCATGGCGTCCACCGCGCTCGCCAGATCGTCGGTCTCGTCCCGGACGACCCCGCCGATGGCGTCTCGCACCCGGACGTCCGACTCGCCCCTGGCGACCTGGTTCGCCGCGGCAGCCGCCTTGCGCAGCCGGCGCGAGAGCTGCCCGCCGATGAGCACGCCGAGCGCGCTGCCACCGAGCACGACCGCGATGGAACCGATCACCAGAGCCTGGTCGAGATCGTTGAGGATGTCCGTGCTGCGGTCGGTGAAGCCGGTGTGCAGGGACAGCACGTGCCCGTCCTTGACGGGCACGGCCGCCCAGATGTCCGGCACCCCGCCCGCGTGGTCCGAGACGAAGGTGGCCCTGCGGCCGTCCTGGACCTTCTCCCTCAGCGATGGCGGCAGTCTGGAGTCGTCGATCTTGATGTTGGGGAAGTTCGGCCGCCCCGACTGCTCGTAGTTGCGCTGGGCGATCCGCACGCGCTCGTCGGCGAGATCGCGCGCGTTGTCGAGCATGGACACGCGTGCGGCGTTGTGCACGACGAGACTGAGCGCGATCGCCACCAGTGCGCCGACCAGCGCGATCGCCGCACTCAGCTTCCATCGCAGCCCCGTACGGATGCCCACGCGCTCCCCGCGAGCCGGAACCAGCTGCCGGATCATCCCCCGCATCCTCCTGCCCCTGCCCCTGCCCCGCTCAGGCTTTCAACTTGTAGCCGAAACCGCGGACCGTCTCGATACGGTCCTGGCCGATCTTCGCCCGCAGCCGCTGTACATGGACGTCGACGACCCGGGTGTCGCCGCCCCAGCCGTAGTCCCACACCCGCTCCAGCAGTTTGTCGCGCGAGAGGACCGTGCCCGGAGCGGAGGAGAACTCCAGCAGCAGGCGCATCTCGGTCGGGGTCAGCGCCACGGGCTGCCCGGCACGGCGTACCTCCATGCCCTCCGTGTCGATCTCCAGATCGCCGAACGACAGCACACCGCCGGCCGTGGAGGCGGCGGGCTCGGTGCGGTCGCCGCCGCCCGCGTGGCCGAAGCGGCGCAGCACGGCGCGGATCCGGGCCACCAGCACGGCCCCGTCGAAGGGCTTGGTCACGTAGTCGTCGGCGCCGGCCTCCAGGCCGAGGACGACGTCGATGGAGTCGGCCCGCGCCGACAGCATGATCACCGGCACGGTGGACTCGTCCCGGATGCGCCGGCACAGGCTCACGCCGTCCAGTCCGGGCACCATGACGTCCAGCAGCGCGATGTCCGGGCGGTCGGCCCGGAACGCCTCCAGGCCCGACAGGCCGTCGGGCATCGCGGTGACCGCGAAGCCGTCCCGCTCCAGGGCGAGCTGGGTGGCCTCGCGGATGACGTCGTCGTCCTCGACGAACAGGACGTGGGTCTGGTCTGCCATCCCGGTGCTCTCAGTTCTCGTATGCGGTCTCGTGTGCGTGCGGGTCGTCAGTCTGACGGGCCTCCGCCCGCGCCCGGTCGGTCACCTGTCGGCGAACTGTCGGGTGTGTCCCTTGCTTGGACGCGTGGAGCGCGGCGAGCGTTCACTTCGCGCGCGATCCGGTCCGTTCTCCGTGTTGTCCGTGCCCCGCCTGTCCTGTCCGCCCCCGTCTCTCCCTGTCCGTCCCCCCATTGATCGGAACGAGCGGTCCGAACGGTTCACGCCGCGGGAAAGTTTGTCGGCAGGACTCGTCGCGGCAGGTCAGCCGGTCTCCGGCGCCACCGTCGGCTCGTCACCGACGACGCTGCTGTAGTCGTTGTGCCAGCTGTACTCCTTCACGAAGCGGCCCCCGGTCCAGCGGTACGTGACCACGTTCTCCCCCGACGGGTCGGAGACCGGGTCGCCCTTCTCGTACACCTGCTTGGTCACCACGAGGTCGCCCCGGTCCATCTCCGCGTAGACGGGCGGCTCCTCGGCCCGGAACACGTTCCGGTAGCCGCCGTCGTCGTCGTCCTTCCGGTACACGTACGAGCCCACGCCGACGATGTCACCGCAGGTGAGCACGTTGACGATGATGTCGTCGCCGGTGCCGCCGGTGAGGTCGCCGTACGACACGTCGACCGGGTACTCGTCGCCGACGCACGGCTGCAGCTCGCGCTTGACCTCCGCCGAGACCCCGGGGTCGTCCTTGACCAGCCGGACCGCCTTCGTCCGGTCGGGGGGGCCGGTGGAGGCGTCCGACGGAGCGGTGGTGGCGCCCGCCACCGCGTCGGAGTGAGCCGGACCCTCGTCACGGGTGCCGGTGCCGCCGGTGGCGCAGGCGGAGACGCAAAGGGCGAGGGCGGCGAGCACGGACATCGCCGTGATCGCCGCCTGGATGGTGCTTCGGGCCGGTGTGGGCCCGGCCTCGGTCAGGCCGCCGCGCAACGCTCCCGCTCCTCACGCTCCAGCGCGCGTGCGTCCAGATCGCGCGCCTCCAGCTCCTCACGGAGCCGGGCGAGCGCCCGGTGCAGCGTGCTCTTGACCGTTCCTGCCGACATACCGAGGGCGGCGGCCGTCTCCTCCGTGGACATCTGCTCCCAGTGTCGCAGCACCACGACGCTGCGCTGCTTCGGAGCGAGCACCTTCATCGCGTCCATCAGCAGTGCGCGGTCGGCGTGCTGCTCGGTGGAGTCGTTCACGCAGGCGTCCGGGAGCTGCTCGGTCGGAACCTCTTCGAGCTTGCGGGCCCGCCACCACTCGGTCCTTGTGTTGATCATGACCCGGCGCAGGTAGGCGTCCGCGAGCCGCTTGTCCGCGATGCCGTCCCAACGGCCGTACGTCCGGGCCAGCGCGGTCTGGAGGAGGTCCTGCGCGTCGACCGGGTCCGGGACCAGCCGCCGCGCGCTGCGCAGCAGCGCGTCCTGCCGCGTGCGGACGTATTCCTCGAACTCGAGCACCTCGCCCTGGGCCATGGTCAACCGCCTCCGATTCCCCGTACCGGCGGACTGCCGCCGCCGGTTCACTGCTTGTGGTCTGTAGCCCTCGTGGTCCTGCCGGGTACGCGAATGAAGCTACGGAGGTGTTGTCACGGCGTTGTCCGAGGCAGCCTGCGGCCAGCGCTCAGCTGTCCGTCGGTTGTGTAACGGAAAGAGGTTTGGGGTAGAGACCCAGGCCGAATGGCTCGCTTATGGGGTGTTTCGTCCGGACGTCGGACGTGACGGAAGCCCGACGGCGGCTGTCACGAAGCTGTGTACCTGTGAACTGACCGTGCGTCAGGTCGACCTCAGGTCAGCGGCAGGCGGTACAGACCGCCCGGGAGCGGCTCCACGAGTCCGTCCGCGACGAGGCCGTCCAGCGCACGCGCGCGTTGCACCGGCTCGTGCCACACGCGGTCCAGGGCGGCCTGCGGCACGGGGGTGTGCGCTTCCCGCAGCACGGCGAGCAACTTGCCCCTGACCTGCCGGTCGGTGCCCGCGTACGTCTGGCCCCGGCGCGGGGGGCCGTCGTGCTCCGGCTTGCCCGCGAGCCGCCAGGCGCACTGTGCGGCGATAGGGCAGCGCACACACGTCTCGTTCTTCGCCGTGCAGATCAGTGCGCCGAGCTCCATGGACGCGGCGGCCCAGCGTGCGGCGGTCGGCTCGTCCTCGGGCAGCAGGGCGCGGGCCAGCTTGCGCTCGGCCGCCGTGGTGGCGTTCGGCGGGTACCGCACGCCCGTGACGGCCCGCGCGAAGACACGGCGGACGTTGGTGTCAAGGACGGCGTGCCGCTGCCCGTAGGCGAAGGAGGCCACGGCCGCGGCCGTGTACTCGCCGATGCCGGGCAGCGCGAGCAGCTGCGCGTGGCCCGACGGTACGTCGCCGCCGTGCCGTTCCGTTATCGCGACCGCCGCGCCGTGCAGCCGCAGGGCGCGGCGCGGGTAGCCGAGCCGCCCCCACGCGCGTACGGCCTCGCCCGGGGCCTCCGCGGCCAGGTCGGCGGGGCGCGGCCAGCGTGCGATCCACTGCTCGTAGACCGGCAGGACACGGCTGACCGGTGTCTGCTGGAGCATGAACTCGCTGACCATCACGCCCCAGGCGCCGGCCTCGGGGCGCCGCCAGGGCAGGTCGCGGGCGTTCTCGTCGAACCAGTCGATCACCGGGGAGTGCAGATCCGCCCCGGTGGCGTCGAGGTCGGCGCGGGCGGGGGAAGGGTGCGGGGGCTTCGTTGGCGCAGTCATGGCCCTTCCGATCCTGCCATGCGGACCGGGGCACGCGCGCGTACCGCCACTCGCCCGGGTGGGCCTCTGCGCACACGTCACGCGCGCGTGACAGCGCCCGTGGCCAGAGGTGCGACGGGTGTGATCGGCACGGCGGCGTGTCCGCGCGATCCGAAGTCGGGTACAGGGGAAACGGTTTCCGGGATGATGATCCGGAAAAGTTGCGCTCCAGGCGGCGGGTGGGGCCTGCGAAGCCGTCGATCTCTCGTACAGTTTGCGCCGTGGGATCACTGCGCAATCCGGTCGGGCCGCTTCCCTCCTCCATTTACTGGCGTCGGAGGGTCGTACTGCTGTCCGTGTTCGCCTTGTTGGCGCTCCTGACCCTGTGGGTGGTGACCTCGGGCGGGGGCGGCAAGAAGAACGGTGCCGACGGCGGCGGTGGCAAGAATCCCGCCTCCTCCATCACGCCGGGGCCGTCCGGATCGGGCCCCGCGATCAGTCAAAAGCCGGGCGGGCGCGACGAGTCGAGCGACGGCACCTCCAGTGGGTCCGGTTCCGGTTCCGGCTCGGGTTCCGGCGCGGACGGCGGCGCCGGCTCGGGTGGCTCGGGCGGTGACTCGGCGGGGGCCGGCGGTATCGACGACGGCGCCAACGGCAGCGGCAGTGGCAGCGGTGGCAGCGCCGGCACCGGCGGTACCGGTACGACGCTGCCGGCCGGGACGACCCTGCCCAACTGCACCGCAGGCGCGGTCACGTTGACCCTGCGCAGCGTCCAGAACTCCTACTCGCCCCTCCAGACCCCCACGTTCCAACTGATCGCGAAGAACGCCTCGGGGAGCGACTGCAAGGTCGATCTCGGGCCGAAGGCCGCGGTGTTGACGATCACCGAGACGGGCGGCGACGACGCCTACTGGTCGTCCGCCGACTGCCCCAAGGCGGCCGGGAGCCTGCTGTACCGGGTGCCGGCCGGGCAGAGCTTCACGTACACCGTGAAGTGGGACCGCAAGCCGAGCGCCCCGGAGTGCGCGACGCCTCCGGCGGGGGCGGCGGGAGCGGGTACGTATCTCGTGGAGGCGAAGGCTCCGGGGTTCGCCAAGGCCCAGACGTCCTTCGTGCTGAAGGCCGACTAGGTCGACCGGGCCGACAAAGCCGACAAGTGAGACCGGGCCGACAAGGTCGACAAGCCCGACACGTGAGACTCGGTCCACGAGTCGGGCTCGGTCGGCCTGGGCGGGCCGGCCCGCCCAGGCCTGCCGCTCCTGGTCAGGACCGGCCGGGCGTACCGGTCCCGTCCGGACGGGACCGGCTAGACGTACCGCTCCAGGATCGACGACTCCGCCAGCCGTGACAGGCCCTCGCGGACGCTGCGGGCCCGTGCCTCGCCCACGCCGTCCACCGTCTGGAGGTCGTCGACGCTCGCGGCGAGGAGCTTCTGAAGGCCGCCGAAGTGCTCGACGAGACGGTCGATGATGGCGCCGGGCAGCCGCGGCACCTTCGCCAGCAGGCGGAAACCGCGGGGCGAGACCGCCGAGTCGAGCGCCTCGGGTGATCCGGTGTAGCCCAACGCGCGGGCCACGGTGGACAGTTCGAGGAGTTCGGCGTGGCTCAGCGCGTCCAGCTCGTACAGCGCCTCGTCGACCGTGCGGGAGCGCTTGGCCGTGGGCTCGGGCACGTAGTCCCGGACCACCAGCTCGCGCTCCGGCTCCACGCCCGCGATCAACTCGTCGAGCTGGAGGGCGAGCAGTCGTCCGTCCGTGCCCAGTTCGACCACGTATTCGGCGATTTCGGTGGCGATGCGGCGCACCATCTCCAGACGCTGCGCCACCGCGGAGACGTCCCGGACCGTCACCAGGTCCTCGATCTCCAGCGCTGACAACGTTCCCGCGACCTCGTCCAGGCGGAGCTTGTAGCGCTCCAGGGTCGCCAGCGCCTGGTTCGCGCGGGACAGGATCGCCGCGGAGTCCTCCAGGACGCGGCGCTGTCCGTCGACGTACAGGGCGATCAGACGCATGGACTGGGAGACCGAGACGACCGGGAAGCCGACCTGCTTGCTGACCCGGTCCGCCGTACGGTGCCGGGTGCCCGTCTCCTCCGTGTGGATCATGGGGTCCGGCACCAGCTGTACGCCGGCCCGGAGGATCTTCGACAGGTCGGAGGAGACGATGATGCCGCCGTCGAGCTTGCACAGCTCACGCAGACGCGTGGCCGCGAACTCCACATTCAGGACGAACCCGCCCGTGCACATCGCCTCGACCGTCTTGTCGGAGCCCAGCACGATGAGTCCGCCGGTGTTGCCGCGGAGGATCCTCTCCAGGCCGTCACGCAGGGCCGTGCCGGGAGCCACCGCGCTCAGCGCGGCGCGCATCAGCCCGTCGGCACCGGAACTCCCACCGGACTTTCCGGGAGCTGCCGCCCGGTCGTTGGCTGCCACTGCACTCCTCCGGTCACAGGTCTGGGACGCCCCCGTTTCGCGCACTCGTTTCGTACGGACGGGCGAGACCAGGGCAAAGTCTACCGGCGCTCCTCCGCCTCCCGTGGGGCGTCTCGCCGACGGGAGCGCGGCAGGACCCGCAGGGCGTCCCCTATGTCCGCGACTTCCAGGACCTTCATGCCCGTGGGGATCTTGCCGGGATCGCCCGGCACGAGCGCGTGCGTGAAGCCCAGACGGTGGGCCTCCGAGAGCCTGCGCTGGACGCCCGTGACCCGTCTGACCTCGCCCGCGAGGCCGACTTCGCCGATCGCGACCAGGTTCTTCGGCAGCGGGGTGTCGCTCGCGGCGGAGGCCAGGGCGAGGGCGATCGCCAGGTCCGCGGCGGGCTCCGAAAGCTTCACTCCGCCGACCGTCGCCGAGTAGATGTCCCGCTTTCCCAGGGCGCTGATCTTGCCGCGCTGCTCCAGCACGGCCAGCATCATCGAGACCCGGGAGGTCTCCAGGCCGGACGTGGTGCGGCGGGGTGAGGGGATCTGTGAGTCGACGGTGAGGGCCTGTACTTCGGCGACCAGGGGGCGGCGGCCCTCCAGGGTGACGGTCAGACAGGTACCCGGGACCGGTTCGTCACGTCGGGTCAGGAAAAGTCCGCTCGGGTCGGCAAGGCCCGTAATGCCCTCGTCGTGCAGTTCGAAGCAGCCGACCTCGTCGGTGGCGCCGTAACGGTTCTTGACGCCGCGCACCAGGCGCAGGCGCGCGTGGCGGTCCCCCTCGAAGCTCAGCACGACGTCCACGAGGTGTTCGAGGAGTCGGGGGCCGGCGATCGCGCCGTCCTTCGTGACGTGGCCCACCAGCAGCGTGGACATGCCGCGCTCCTTGGATACGCGGATCAGGGCGCCGGCGACCTCGCGGACCTGGGCCATGCCGCCGGGCGCCCCGTCGATCTCCGGGGAGGCCACGGTCTGCACGGAGTCCATGATCAGCAGTGACGGTTTCACCGCGTCCAAGTGACCCAGCACGGCCGACAGATCGGTCTCGGCGGCCAGATACAGGTGGTCGTCGATGGCGCCGATGCGGTCGGCGCGCATGCGGACCTGAGAGGCCGACTCCTCACCGGTCACATACAGCGTGCGGTGTTCGTCGCTCGCCGACTTGGCCGCGACGTCCAGCAGCAGTGTCGACTTGCCCACGCCCGGCTCGCCGGCCAGGAGTACGACCGCCCCCGGCACCAGTCCGCCGCCCAGCACGCGGTCCAGCTCGGGTACACCGGTGGGACGGGCGGTGGCCGTCCGCCCGTCGACCTGGCCGATCGGCAGGGCGGACGTGGTGACGCGGCCCGGTGTCGTCGTACGGACCGCGGGCGTGCCGTACTCCTCGACCGTCCCCCAGGCCTGGCACTCGGGGCAGCGGCCGAGCCACTTGGCCGTCTGCCAGCCGCACTCCGTGCAGCGGTAGGACGGACGGTCCTTGGTGGTCTTCGTACGGGCAGCCATGGGGAAACCGTAGCCGCCACCACCGACAGCCGGACGCGCCTGTGGACAACGGGCCCGCCGGGTGCCCGTCCCGAGTGCCCCGTCGTCGCCTCGCGCGGCCCGCGCCCTACGGAAGAAGGCAGGCCCCCCTTGCGATCCGGCCACGTCCCGTCACGAACGAGCCACCGGACCTCCCTTTGCCGTCCCCTTATGGAGGATCGTTTCACCCGTACGGATTAAAAGGACTCAAGGGACAAGAAGACCTAGTTCCGCGCCGCCTACGGTCGCACGGGTGATGAGCAGCAGCCCGGAAACCTCGACCCGCACGACCGGCGCACACCGGGCGCACCGGGAGGCGCGCGACGGCGCCGCGGCGCGCACGCTCGCGCAGCGACTTCCCGCGCGCTACGAGCCCTACCTGGACGGCCTGTTCACCTACTGCCTGTCCGTCCTGTGCGACCACGAAACGGCCACCGCCGCCCTGGGAGACGTCCTCGCGTTCGCCGAACGGCGCGGCCAGCGCGGTCCCGACGCGGCGGGCGACCGCCGGGCGTGGCTGTACGCGCTGGCCCGCTGGGCGTGCCTGCGCAAGCTGACCGAGGCCAAGCAGCAACGTCAGGGTGCGCAGAAACGTCAGGCCACGCACGCCGCGGCCCGCGACGGCGCCCGTCGGCAGCCGGGCGCGAAGCCCGCGACGGCCACGAGCACCGCGGCGTCGGCAGGCCCGTCCGCCTCCGACGAGACCCGGGAGCAGCGCCGGCGTGAACTGACCCGGCTCGCCTGGCCGGAGGCCGCCGGCACCACCCCGGAACAGCGCGAGGCGCTCGAACTCGCCGTACGCCACCACCTCGCCCCCCATGAGGTCGCCGCCGTCCTCGGCAAGGACCTGGCCGCCGCCCGGGAACTGCTCGCCTCGGCAGCCTGCGAGGTCGAGCGCACCCGCGCGGCACTCGCCGTCGTCGAGACCGGCGGCTGTCCCGGTGTGGTCCGTCTCACCGGCGAGAACCAGCTGGTGCTCAGCGCCGCCCTGCGCCGCGAGCTCGTCCGGCATGTCGACGACTGCCCGCGCTGCCGCCGGGCCGCCGAGCGCGCCGTGCCCGGCCGCTGGCCCGGCGCCGGTGTCACCCCCGCCGAGCTGCCCGTCCTGCCGGCGCCCCGCGCGGAGCTGCACAGGGCCATGACGCACCTCCCGCGCGCGCGGGGAGCCGCCGCGCCGCGCTACGACCGGCGGGGCTTTCCGATGGATCCCAAGGACCGGGCCGCCCGCCGCGAGCGGCTCCGCGCGCGTGCCGTCACCACGACCGTGGTCGCCACCGTCGTCGCCGCTCCCGTGCTCGCCCTGTGGGCGGCCTACCGGGGGACACCGACGGGGGAGGGGGCCGAGGGCCGCTCGGCCAGCGCCAGCGAGGCGCACGGCCCGGACAACCTCGACGGCGAGACGGTCGGCGGCTACGAGAACGCGGGAAACGCCAGCACCCGCCCCGGCGCCGGCCTCCCCAAGGGCGACGGACCGGATGTCTCCGTCGAGGTCGTCAGCGTCACGGGAGTCGGCCGAGGCGCCGCAGGCAAGCTCTCGGTGACGGCCGCCAACACCGGTGACACCACCCTCATCACCCTCACCGCGGCCGCCGACGGCGACGGGCCGGTCCGCTGGTCGGCCACCACGGCGGCCTCCTGGCTGTATCTGAGCCGCTCCACGGGTTCGCTGAAACCCGGCGAGTCGGTGACGGTCAAGGTGTACGTCGACCATCTGCGCGAGCCCTCCGGCCACTGGCACGCGCGCGTGGCCGTCGCCCCGGCGGGCGCCGTCGTCTCCATCGAGGGCTACGGCAGGGCGCCCGTCCCCTCGGACCCGGGCAACGGTCCCGGTCCGGGCGGCCCCGGCGGTCCGCCCCCGTCGTCCGACCCGGAGCCCACGCCCACGGCGCCGTCCTCCCCGGACCCGACTCCGACCGATCCGCCGTCCTCTCCCGACCCGGAGCCCACGTCGGGCGAGCCGTCGCCGACCGCCTCGGAGGACTCGACCCCGCCGTCCGACGACAGCGACCCCCCGAGCCCGCAGACGTCGTAGGGGACGGCAGCCGCAGACGTCACAGCACCGCGGACGGCCGGGACCCGGCCGTCCGCAGGTGTCGACGAATACTCCGGAACGTCGGCCGGTCAGCCCGTCGCCCGTCAGCCCGACGCGGTCGGCGGACCCGCCGGGTCCGCCGGATGCGGGGCCAGCAGCGGGAGCTGTGAGGAGAGGCGCTGTTCGCACAGCTCGACCAGGCGGTCGTAGCCGGCCTTGCCCATCAGCTCGGTCAGCTCCGGACGGTAGGAGACGTACACCGGGTCGCCGGCGCCGTGTGCCGAGGTCGCGGACGTGCACCACCAGTGCAGGTCATGGCCGCCCGGGCCCCAGCCGCGGCGGTCGTACTCACCGATCGAGACCTGGAGCACGCGCGTGTCGTCGGGCCGGTCGATCCAGTCGTAGGTCCGGCGCACCGGCAGCTGCCAGCAGACGTCCGGCTTGGTCTCCAGCGGCTCCCGGCCCTCCTTGAGGGCCAGGATGTGCAGCGAGCAGCCCGCGCCGCCCGCGAACCCCGGGCGGTTCTGGAAGATGCACGAGCCGTTGAACGGGCGGGTCTGGCGGGAACCCTCGTCGTCCTCCGAGACCCAGCCGTCCCGGACGCCCTCGTCGTGGTGCTGCCAGATGTCGGGCGTGAGCCGCGCCACGTGTCCGGCGACGCGCTTCTCGTCGTCCTCGTCGGAGAAGTGGGCGCCCAGCGTGCAGCAGCCGTCGGCCGCGCGGCCCGGCTGGATGCCCTGGCAGCCGCTGCCGAAGATGCAGTTCCAGCGAGAGGTGAGCCAGGTCAGGTCGCATCGGAAGATCTGCTCGTCGTCCGCCGGGTCGGGGAACTCCACCCACGCCCGCGCGAAGTCCAGACCCTTCTCGTCCGCGGCCGGAGCCTTCGCCGCCGACGCCTGCACTGTCGCCGCCTGGGCCTTGTTCGACTTCTTCGGTGGCTTCACCGGCTTCGCCCGCGAAGAACCGTCGGTCGATTTGTCGGTCTTCGCCTTGTTCGTCTTTGGCACTTGTCCAGGGTAAGTCGCCGGCAGCCGCTTCGGGCACGGCCAGGGGCGCTGTGGGCAGTAGCGTTCCCTACATGAGACTCGGTGTCCTCGACGTGGGATCGAACACGGTGCATCTTCTGGTGGTGGACGCACACCCCGGTGCGTGCCCCCTGCCCGCGCACTCGCACAAGGTGGAACTGCGCCTTGCCCAACTTCTCGACGAGGACGGCGCGATCGGCCCCGAGGGCGTCGACAAACTCATCGCCGTGATCCAGGAGGCGCTCCAGGCCGCCGAGGACAAGGGCGTGGAGGACCTGCTGCCGTTCGCGACCTCCGCCGTGCGCGAGGCCAGCAACGCCGACGACGTCCTCGCGCGCGTGCAGGCCGAGACCGGCGTCGAGCTCCAGGTCCTCGCCGGCGCCGAGGAGGCCCGGCTCACCTTCCTCGCCGCCCGCCGCTGGTTCGGCTGGTCCGCCGGGAAGCTGCTCGTCCTGGACATCGGCGGCGGCTCCCTGGAGATCGCCTACGGCATCGACGAGCAGCCCGACGCGGCCGTCTCGCTGCCGCTCGGCGCCGGCCGGCTCACCGCGGGCTGGCTGCCCGGCGACCCGCCCGACGCCGAGGACATACGGGCTCTGCGCCGCCACGCCCGTGCGCAGATCGCCCGGACGGTGGGGGAGTTCAAGCGCTTCGGCGCCCCCGACCACGTCGTCGCCACCTCGAAGACGTTCAAGCAGCTCGCCCGCATCGCCGGAGCCGCGCGTTCCCTCGAGGGCCCGTACGCCCAGCGGCAGCTCAAGCGGGAGTCGCTCGAGGCCTGGGTGCCCCGCCTGGCCGGCATGACCACGGCCCAGCGGGCGGAACTCCCGGGCGTCTCCGAGGGCCGCGCCGGCCAGCTCCTCGCGGGTGCGCTGGTCGCGGAGGGCGCGATGGACCTCTTCGGCGTCGAGCAGCTGGAGATCTGCCCCTGGGCGCTCAGGGAAGGCGTCATTCTGCGCAGACTCGATCACATGGCGTCGGAGTGACGGGCGTGCCGGGCACGCGGTCGTGACGGGGCCGGCTTCGGCGCGCGGGGCGCGAGCGACCAGGGCGTACACCCACCCGCCGGTGGCGAACACCACAACGGCGGCCGGGGCCCCGCACCCGGGCGACCGCACCCCGTAACCTGTCCCCCATGGCAGAGCCAGTCGTGCGGATCCCGGACGCGAAGGTCGCCCTGTCGACGGCCTCGGTCTACCCGGAGTCGACGGCGACGGCCTTCGAGATCGCCGCGCGCCTCGGATACGACGGCGTCGAGGTCATGGTCTGGAACGACCCCGTCAGCCAGGACATCGACGCGCTGCGCAGACTCAGCGACTACCACCGGATCCCCATCCTCGCCGTCCACGCCCCCTGCCTGCTCATCACCCAGCGGGTGTGGTCGACCGACCCGTGGACCAAGCTCCAGCGGGCCCGCGCGGCGGCGGAGAAGCTCGGCGCGTCCGCGGTCGTCGTCCACCCGCCGTTCCGCTGGCAGCGCCAGTACGCGCGGGACTTCGTCACCGGCATCTGGCGGATGGCGGACGAGACGGACGTACGGTTCGCCGTCGAGAACATGTACCCCTGGCGCTACCGCGACCGCGAGATGCTCGCGTACGCGCCCGACTGGGACGTCACGAAGGACGACTACCGGCACTTCACCATCGACCTCAGCCATGCCTCGACGGCCCGCGCGGACGCGATGCAGATGATCGACCGCATGGGCGACCGCCTGGGCCACGTCCACCTCGCCGACGGAAACGGTTCGGCCAAGGACGAGCACCTGGTCCCCGGCCGTGGCGCCCAGCCCTGCGCCGAGCTGCTGGAACGGCTCGCGCTGACCGGCTTCGACGGGCATGTCGTCATCGAGGTCAACACGCGGCGCGCGATGTCGAGCGCCGAACGTGAGGCCGACCTGGCGGAGGCGCTGGCCTTCACGCGCCTGCACCTGGCCTCCGCCTCGTCGACGGCCTCGTCGGCTCCGTCCCCCGGGGCGAAGGTGCCCCGCCGATGACCGGCGTCACCGCCCGCAGGCGCGGCCGCCCCCCTCGTACGGAGTCGGCCGACACCCGGGACCGCATCCTGACGGCCGCCCGCGAGGAGTTCTCCGAGCGGGGCTACGACAAGACGTCCGTCCGCGGTATCGGGAAGGCCGCCGGGGTGGACCCGGCGCTGGTGCACCACTACTTCGGCACCAAGGAACAGATCTTCGAGGCGGCCATCGAGGTCGCCTTCGCCCCCGCGCTGAACGCCCCGGAAGCGGTCGCCGACGGCCCGTTGGACGAGGTCGGGGAGCGGCTCGCCCGCTTCCTCTTCGGTCTCTGGGAGAACCCCACGAGCCGTAAGCCCCTGCTGGCCATCGTGCGTTCCGCCGTGAACAACGACACCGCGGCCGCCGTCTTCCGCCGCCTGGTCGCCTCCCAGCTGCTGCGCCGGATCGCCTCCCAGGTCGATCTGCCGGACGCCGAGCTGCGCGCCGAACTGGCGGCCGCGCAACTGGTGGGCTGCGCGATGCTGCGGTACGTGATCAAGGTGGAGCCGCTGGCCTCGGCGGACCTGGAGCTGATCATCGCGCGCGTGGCGCCGGTCGTGCAGGGGCACCTGACCGGACCGTGAGCCACGCCCCGAGGGTGAGACATATGTCCCGCCATACGGACACCGTGTCCGACACCTGGATGACCGGCGTACGCTCGTTAGCAGTCAGAAGTCTCTGATCGCAGTCTCTGAAGGAGCGAGCGACGATGCCCGAGCTGAGGTCCCGCACAGTCACCCACGGCCGCAACATGGCGGGCGCCCGCGCCCTTATGCGCGCCTCCGGTGTACCCGGTGCGGACATCGGCCGGAAGCCGATCATCGCGGTGGCGAACAGCTTCACCGAGTTCGTGCCCGGCCACACGCACCTGCAGCCGGTCGGCCGGATCGTCAGCGAGGCGATCACCGCGGCCGGCGGCATCCCGCGCGAGTTCAACACGATCGCCGTCGACGACGGCATCGCGATGGGCCACGGCGGCATGCTCTACAGCCTGCCCTCCCGCGACCTGATCGCGGACAGCGTGGAGTACATGGTCGAGGCGCACTGCGCCGACGCCCTGATCTGCATCTCCAACTGCGACAAGATCACGCCGGGCATGCTGAACGCCGCCCTGCGCCTGAACATCCCCACCGTCTTCGTCTCCGGCGGCCCGATGGAGTCCGGCCGAGCCACCCTCGTCGACGGCACCGTCCGCACGCTCGACCTGGTCGACGCGATGTCCGAGGCCGTGAACGAGAAGATCTCGGACGAGGACATCCTCCGCATCGAGGAGAACGCCTGTCCGACCTGTGGCAGCTGTTCCGGCATGTTCACCGCCAACTCGATGAACTGCCTGACCGAGGCCATCGGCCTCTCCCTCCCCGGCAACGGCTCGGTGCTGGCCACCCACACGGCCCGCAAGGCGCTGTACGAAACCGCGGGGCGCACGGTGATGGACATCACCCGCCGCTACTACGAGCAGGACGACGAGACGGTCCTGCCCCGCAACATCGCCACCACGGCGGCCTTCGAGAACGCGATGGCCCTCGACATCGCGATGGGCGGCTCGACCAACACGATCCTGCACCTCCTCGCCGCCGCCCAGGAGGCGGGCGTCCCGTTCGGCCTGGAAGAGATCAACGAGGTCTCGCGCCGCGTGCCCTGCCTGGCGAAGGTCGCGCCGAACGTCGCGAAGGACCGCACGTACTACATGGAGGACGTGCACCGCGCCGGCGGCATCCCCGCCCTCCTCGGCGAACTGCACCGCGCGGGCCTGCTCAACGAGGACGTGTTCTCGGTCCACAGCCCGTCCCTGGCGGACTGGCTCAAGACCTGGGACGTCCGAGGCGGCTCCCCCTCGCCCGAGGCGCTCGAAATGTGGCACGCGGCCCCCGGCTGCGTCCGCTCAGCCGAGGCCTTCTCGCAGTCCGAGCGCTGGGAGGCGCTGGACGTGGACGCCGAGGGCGGCTGCATCCGCTCCGCCGAGCACGCCTACAGCAAGGACGGCGGCCTCGCGGTGCTGCGCGGCAACCTCGCCGTCGACGGCTGCGTGGTCAAGACGGCCGGCGTCGACGAGTCGATCTGGACCTTCGAGGGCCCGGCGGTCGTCTGCGAGTCGCAGGAGGAGGCCGTCGAGAAGATCCTCAACAAGCAGGTGACGCACGGCGACGTCGTCGTCATCCGCTACGAGGGTCCCAAGGGCGGCCCGGGTATGCAGGAGATGCTCTACCCGACGTCCTTCCTCAAGGGCCGCGGCCTCGGCAAGACCTGCGCCCTGATCACCGACGGCCGGTTCTCCGGCGGCACCTCGGGCCTGTCGATCGGCCACGCCTCGCCCGAGGCGGCCTCCGGCGGCACCATCGCCCTCGTCGAGGACGGCGACCGCATCCGCGTCGACATCCCGAACCGCACGATCGAGCTCCTCGTCGACGACGCCGAACTGGCGCGGCGCGAGGCGGCCCTCGGCGGCGTCTACGCCCCGAAGAACCGCGAGCGCAAGGTGTCCGCCGCCCTGCGCGCCTACGCCGCGATGGCGACGAGCGCCGACAAGGGCGCGGTGCGGGACGTGTCGAAGCTGGGCTGACGCCACCCGGCAGCCCGTCCGGGCAAGCGCTGAGGTGAGGGCCGTCTCCACGGTACGGAGGCGGCCCTCGGCGCGTCGTACGACCAGCCCGCCGTGAGCAGTCTCCTCGCAGCCGGCTCCCACCGGTCCGCTGTCACCGGCCGCTGTCACCGGCCCGCTCTCACCAGTCCGCCGGGTTGCGGCCGTCCACGGCGAAGACCGTTCCGTCGGGGGCGCCGGCGTAGACGTGGCCGTCGACCGCCTCGGGCGCGGGGAGTGTGGCCACCACCTCGTCCGAGTTGGCGCCCAGCCGCAGCGCGGTCTGCCCGACGAGCTTGCCCTTCTCGGCATCCACGGCGAGGAGCCGCCCGTCGGCGGCGCTGAAGTAGACGTGGTCCCCGTCGGCGGCGGGCACCGAACCCCGGCTCACCGCCGTCTGGAGCGACCACACCTGCTTGCCCAGGACCGTGTCGACGGCCACGAGCGATCCGTCGAAGGCCAGGAGATAGACCCGGTCGCCCTGCACGGCGGCCCGTGCCTCCACAAGCCCGACGCCCAGCCTCACCCGCAGCGACACCTTGTCCTGCGGGTAGTAGCGGACCACGGCGTCGACCGTGCCGTAGTCGTCGCCCTGGGACAACAGGACGAGGCTGCCGTCCGCGGTGCCCACGAGACGCATCGTGCCGCTGAGCCGCTCGTCCCACCGCACCTTCCCGGTCGTGGGATCCACGGCCGTGATCCGGGTGTACCCGTCGTCCGACGTGCTCGACGCGTACGCCAGCGGATCCTTCGGGAACGCCGTGAAGTACGGCTCGCTCAGCCCCGGGATGCGCCGGCTCCACATCGACTTGCCCGTCGCGGCGTCCACCCCGGTCACCGTGTCGTCGGCGGCGGTCAGCAGCAGGGTGCCGCCGACGCTCCGGACACCCGGGTAGTCCGCCAGATCGCGCTGCCAGCGCGTGGCACCCGACGCCGGGTCGAGCGCCTCCAGCCGCTTGCCCGAGTGCGTGATCACCTGAGCCAGTCCGCCCGCGAGCACCGGAGCCTGGCTCGGCCCGTCGTCGTCGGTGAGGACATGCCGCCACAGCACCCGGCCGTCGGACGCGTCCAGCGCCGACACCAGCCCCGACTGGACACAGAGCAGTCGTCGCGCGTCGTAGGCGCACTGGGGCATGCCGCCCGTGCCCGTACCGGTACCCGCGCCGGTAGTGCCCTTCACCGGTCGGGTGCTCCAGGGGGTGAACGCCGGCGACGCGGACTGCGAGCCGCCCGCTACACCCCGGGCGTCCCGCCCCGATTCGTCCGCGCCGGGCAGCTGCGTGGCGAGGACCGTCCCGCCCGAGAGCACGACGACCAGTGCGCCGACCGCCAGCGCCACCCGCCGGCGCCGGCTGCGCGGCCGCGCCTCCGCCGGAGCCGCTGCCCGCGAAGGCCCCTCCGGCCCCTCGGACCCCGGCTCCGCCCCGGCCTCCTCCAGCACCCGCTGTGCCGGTATGAACACCTGCGTGTCGTACGAGGCCGCCACCGACCGCAGTTCCCGCATCAACTCGTCCGGCGTGGGCCGGTCCTCCGGCTCCTTGGCCAGACAACGCACCACCAGCGGCGCGAGGTTCTCCGGTACGCCGGTCAGATCCGGCTCGTCGTGCACGACCTGGTAGGCGACGACATACGGGCTGTCGGAGTCGAACGGCCCGCGTCCCGTCGCCGCGTGCACCATCACCGACCCGAGCGCGAAGATGTCGGCGGCCGGCCCCACCTCACGCGGCCGCCGGAACTGCTCCGGTGCCATGAACGGCGGCGTGCCGATCAACTTGCCTGTCTCAGTGCGCAGTTCGCTGTCCTTCGGCCGGGAGATACCGAAGTCGATGACCTTCGGCCCGTCCTCGGCCAGCAGGACGTTGCTCGGCTTCAGATCGCGGTGCACGACGCCGACCCGGTGGATGTCCCGCAGCGCCTCCGCCAGCCCGGCCATCAGCCGCCGCAACTCACCCGAGCTCATCGGCCCGTTCCGCTTCACCTGTTCCGCGAGCGTCGCACCGGGAATGAACAGGGTCGCCATCCAAGGCCGTTCGGCCTCCGGATCGGCGTCGACGACCGGTGCGGTGAACGCCCCGCTCACCCGCCGAGCGGCGGCCACCTCCTGGCGGAAACGGCCCCTGAACTCAGGATCCAGGGCGAACTGGGCATGGACGACCTTCACCGCGACCTTCATCCCGGAGGTGCTCCGGGCCAGGTGCACCACGCCCATGCCACCGGAGCCCAGGCGTTCCTCCAGGCGGTAGTGGCCGGCGTACTCCGGAAGTTCCGCTTCCGCGCCCGCCCCGGTGTTGCGCTGTGGCGACATGGACCACCCCCGTGCTGTTCAACCGCGCGCGCGACGCACGGAGCCTAGTCGATGACTCCTACGGGACCGAGGCGGCTTGCTAGCCTCCGTGTGCGAATTCTGCACATGTGTTTCATTGTGTGTTTCAGGGGAATCAACGTGACCCCATGGCAGTCATGGGGTTCGACGGGGGAGGTTTTTCATGTCTGTTGACCGCGTGGAAGAGGTCGCGAGCGGCGAGACGGCGGAGGCCGTCACGACGGCCGCGGCGGCTCTCACCTACTACCCGGTCGCCCCGGGCGTCCGACTGAACGTCCGCAGTGGCCCGGGTACGAGCTACCCGGTCGTCAGGGTCTTGTCCGAGGGCACGAAGGTCCCGATCTTCTGCCAGACCCCGGGCACTTCGGTGACCGGCCCGTACGGCACGACGAACATCTGGGACAACATCGCCGACAGCCAGTTCGTCTCGGACGCGTACGTACGGACAGGCAGCGACGGCTACGTAGCCGCCCGCTGCGCCTGACGCCGAGGCAGACGCCGACGCCGGCGCCGATTCGGGCTCGGACCGGTCTCGAATCCGGACCGGTCCCAGCCCGAATCGGGCTCGCATCCGGACCGGGCTCGAATCGGGACCGGCGTCTGATCCGGACGTCTGATCCGGACGGAATTCGGGCTCGGCTCGGACTCGGACCGCACCGGTCTTCGGCCTTCGCGGGCCGTTGACCGGTCTCGGATCGGCCTTGGACGGGCCTTGGATCCGTCTCCGACCGGTCTCGGATCCGTCTTCGACGGGCCCAGCGGCAGCTCACCCGGGAGCCCGCCTCCGGCCGGAGTCGTACCGGAGCCATAATCGTCCCGTGAGCGACGAAAACGGCACCCCGGACTCCTCGGCCGACACCCCGGACATCTCGGCCGACCTCCGGGACACCCCGGCCGGCGCGGCGGGCGCCCCCACCGGCGTGCCCATCGGCCGACCGGGAAGCCCCGCCGGTGACGGTCCTCGCCCCGAGCCCCTCCGCTTCTTCGGCACCACCTGGGTGGACCACGACCCCGGCCCGCAGGGCTACACGGCCCGTCGTGTCGCCGTGGCCGTCGGCTCCCTGGCCGCCGCAACCGTCTCCTGCTTCGTCCTCCGCTTCGCCTACGACGGTGTCGCGATCGCCGACCTGGGCAGCTTCGTGACGCTCCTCATCGTCGTGATGTTCGCGGTCTGCACCGCACTGGCCTTCCGCCACACCTGGGAGAGCTTCGGCAAGCGCCCCGACCCCGACCGCCAGGCGTCCCTGCGCGGTCTGCTTGCCGTCGGCTTCGTCGGATCGCTGCTCGCGTACTTCTTCCGCACCCTCACCGAGGCCCCCGGCGAGAGGCTCCACCGTGAGGAGTACGACGCGGCGCGCGACCGGTACGAACGCCGCTCCACCCGCCGCACCGGCAACCCCTCGAAGAAGCGCCGCCGCAGCTGAACTCCCGCACCGCCGCAGCTGACCTCCCCACCCGGACCGGCTGTCGCCGGGGGCGCAGAGCGCGGCGCCTCGGGCCGGCCGGCGTGCAAGTGGGTAGTCCCGGCGCTTCAGTAGCCGCGATAGTCCCGAAAGCCCAGTAGCCAGTCCCCAAAGCACCGGTAGCCCCTACCAGCCCCCGTCGCCACGACCGAGTCGGCCCACAGACCTGCCCCCGGACGGACCGAACGGAACCAAGCGGACCGGACCCGACCGAACCCGGCCGAACCCGACCGGACGGAGCCGAACCGGCCGGAGCCGAACCGGAACCTGTTTCCCCTTCCCCTCCGCCCCCGGCCACCATGGCCCCATGACGGCCTCCTCCGACACTCCCTCGCACACCACCCGAGCCCACTCCTTCAACTCGGCCGCGGCCCAGTACGCCGCCAACCGCCCGTCCTACCCGGCCGCCCTCCTCGACACGATCGAGGACCTCGCCGGCCGTCCCCTCGCCGGAGCGCGGGTCGCGGACGTCGGGGCGGGCACCGGCATAGCGACCGCCCTCCTGCACGCCCGCGGCGCCGACGTCATAGCCGTCGAGCCCGGGGACGGCATGGCCGCGCAGTTCCGCCGCGCGCTCCCCGACGTGCCGGTCGTCCGGGGCGACGGCAACCACCTCCCGCTGGCCACCGCCTCCCTCGACTTCCTCACCTACGCCCAGTCCTGGCACTGGACCGACCCGGCCCACTCGGTTCCGGAGGCCCTGCGCGTCCTTCGCCCGGGCGGCGCGCTGGCGTTGTGGTGGAACACCGCCGCCCTGGACGTGCCCTGGCTCGCGGAGGCGGCCCAGCGCGTCGACCGGTACTTCGGGGAGAGCACCCCCGCGAACAGCAAGAACGTGAACGCCCGCGTCGTCGACCCGACCGGCCGTCTCGGACTGACCCGCCGTGAGGTCCGCTGGAGCCGCCGCGTCCCCGTCGACACGCATCTGGCCAATATCAGCAGCCACTCGCTGTTCCTGGTCCATGGCGAGGAGGTGAGCACCGCCTTCCTCGCCGAGGAGCGCGACCACCTGATGCGGGCCTTCCCCGACGGACTCGTCGAAGAGGTCTACGACGTCATCCTGCTGCTCGCGACGAGAGCCTGACCGCCCGCGGCGGCCCACCCCTCCAGGGCCGCCGCACAGGTGTGATCCACAGGCCGCAGCCCGACCGACTCCAGCCGCACCGCGGGGTCGTGAGGCAGCGCGTCCAACGCGTCCATGAGTTCCGGCAACCGCAGCAACGTCGCATGCCCCCGTACCCGTACGGCGAGCCCGGCGTCTCCCCGGTCCTCCGTCTCGACGTGCACATGGCTGGTCTCCCACGCTGTCTCCCACGCAGTCTTCGCCACGGCCGGCGCCGGCCCGACCAACACCCCCTCGAACAGGTTCCCCACGACGATCGCCGCCGCCGTGACTCCGAGTGCGACGGCCTTCGCCCGCTGCCCGCGCCACACCTGCCGTGCCTCCCGCCAGGGCACGAGCCTGCCGCCGACGTACCCCAGCAGCCCGGCCCAGGCCGAGACCGGAACGGCTCCGACCACCTACGGCACGCCCTTCCGTGCCTGCCCCACACCCCTCCGTGCCTGCACCACCCTCCGGGCGCCTGCACCGTCTCGCCCCCCCCGGGGACCCACACCACCCCCACCCGCCCAAGCCACTTGACGCCTCTACACACCCCGGAGCATTATTCATCACATGATGAATTCTGCATCGGATCCTCGTCCGCCCGGGGAGGACGCGACCCAGGCCCCGCCCGCCCCGCCCGCCGTACGCGCCGAGAACCTGACCGTCGTCCGAGGCCCCCGCACAGTCCTGCGCACCCTCGACTTCACCGTCCCGCGCGGCCAGATCACCGGCCTGCTGGGCCCCTCCGGCTGCGGCAAGTCGACCCTCATGCGCTCGATCGTCGGCACCCAGGACAAGGTCACCGGCACCCTCGACGTCCTCGGTCACCCCGCGGGCCACCCCGCCCTCCGCACCCGCGTCGGCTACGTCACCCAGGCGCCGTCCGTCTACGACGACCTGACGATCCGCCAGAACCTCGATTACTTCGCCGCGATCCTCGACCCGGGCCGAGCGGCGGCGGACCGCCGCCATGACAACGTCACGCGGGCCATCGCCGACGTGGACCTCACCACCCACGCCGACGCCCTCGCCGGCAATCTCTCCGGAGGCCAGCGCAACCGCGTCTCGCTGGCCGTGGCCCTCCTGGGCACCCCGGAACTCCTGGTCCTCGACGAGCCGACCGTCGGCCTGGACCCGGTCCTGCGCCGCGACCTGTGGAACCTCTTCCACGACATCGCCGCCACCCGGGGCGCGACCCTGCTGATCTCCTCCCACGTCATGGACGAGGCCGAGCGCTGCCATCGTCTGCTCCTCATGCGCGAGGGCGAGATCCTCGCCGACGCCACCCCGGACGCCCTGCGCACCCGCACCGGTGCCGACACGGTCGAGTCGGCCTTCCTGCACCTGGTGGACGCGGCGACAGCGGCAGCCCGCACGAAGGAGACCGACGCGAAGGAGACCGGCACGGACACGAAGGAGACCGACCCGGAGGAGAAGCGCACGAACGAGACCCGCACGAAGGAGACGACCCGATGACCAGGAACGCGACCACGACCACCACAACGACCACGACCGCCACCCTGGCTCCGGCTTCCGCTCCGGCTCCGGCCCCCGCGCCCACCACCAGCGCCCTCAGCCTCTCCCGCACCACCGCCACCGCGGCCAGGGTCCTGCGCCAGCTGCGCCACGACCCCCGCACCATCGCGCTGCTGATCCTCATCCCCTGCGTGATGCTGTTCCTGCTCCGCTACGTCTTCGACGGCAGCCCGCGCACCTTCGACAACATCGGCGCGTCCCTCCTGGGTGTCTTCCCGCTGATCACGATGTTCCTGGTCACCTCCATCGCCACCCTGCGCGAACGCACCTCGGGCACCCTCGAACGCCTGCTCGCCATGCCCCTCGGCAAAGGCGACCTGATCGCCGGCTACGCCCTCGCCTTCGGCGCCCTCGCGATCATCCAGTCGGCCCTGGCCACCGGCCTGGCGGTCTGGTTCCTGGGCCTGGACGTCACGGGCAGCCCCTGGCTCCTCCTCCTGGTGGCACTCCTCGACGCCCTTCTCGGCACCGCCCTCGGCCTCTTCGTCTCGGCCTTCGCGGCCTCGGAGTTCCAGGCCGTCCAGTTCATGCCGGCGGTGATCTTCCCCCAGCTCCTCCTCTGCGGCCTGTTCGCCCCCCGCGACACCATGCACCCCGCCCTGGAAGCCGTCTCCGACGTCCTCCCCATGTCCTACGCGGTCGACGGCATGAACGAGGTCCTCACTCACACCGACATGACCGCCACCTTCGTACGGGACGTGCTCATCGTCGGCGGCTGCGCCCTCCTGGTCCTGTGCCTGGGCGCGGCGACCCTGCGACGCCGCACGGCCTGACCCCTCGTTCAGGTGGCCGCGCGCTCGCGGACGAGGCCGTCCAGGGCGAAAGGGGGGTCCGGGGACGGGACGGGAAGGGGCGGCGGGGGCGAGAAAACAGCAGTCCGCCCACCGGACACCCAGGCCGACCCCCCACCCCCGGTGCGAGGATGACCACGGACGACGGACGACGCACACCTCCGGAGGACCCCGCACCATGAGCCAGAAAGTCGCAGTCCTCGGCACCGGCAAGATCGGCGAAGCTCTGCTCAGCGGCATGATCCGAGGCGGCTGGCCGCCGGCCGACCTCCTGGTCACCGCCCGCCGCCCGGAACGCGCCGAAGAACTCCGCACCCGCTACGGAGTCACCCCGGTCACCAACGCCGAGGCCGCCAAGACCGCCGACACCCTGATCCTCACGGTCAAACCGCAGGACATGGGCACCCTCCTCGACGAGCTCGCCCCGCACGTTCCCGCCGACCGACTGATCATCAGCGGAGCCGCCGGCATCACCACCGCCTCCATCGAGGAGCGCCTCACCGGCAGCACCCCGGTCGTCCGCGTCATGACGAACACCCCCGCCCTCGTCGACGAGGCCATGTCCGTCATCTCCGCCGGCACCCACGCCACCGCCGCTCACCTCGCCCACACCGAGGAGATCTTCGGCGCCGTCGGCAAGACCCTCCGCGTCCCCGAGTCCCAGCAGGACGCCTGCACCGCCCTCTCCGGCTCCGGCCCGGCGTACTTCTTCTATCTGGTCGAAGCCATGACAGACGCCGGCATCCTGCTCGGCCTGCCCCGCGACAAGGCCCACGACCTCATCGTCCAGTCCGCCATCGGCGCCGCGACGATGCTCCGCGACAGCGGAGAACACCCGGTCAAGCTCCGCGAGAACGTCACGTCCCCCGCCGGAACCACCATCAACGCCATCCGCGAACTCGAGAACCACGGCGTTCGGGCCGCCCTCATCGCCGCGCTCGAGGCAGCCCGCGACCGCAGCCGCGAGCTCGCGTCCGGCAAGAAGGACTGACCCTCGCCGGGGCGGTCACCGGCCGGCCGCCCCCACGATCTCCCCCGTGGTCGCCACCCGCGCGAACCCGCCCCCGTGCAGGGAAACCGCCGACGCCTGCGCGATCTCCTCCGCGCTCCGCCGCCAGCCGAACGGACCCTCCAGGTCGAACGTGTACGTCGCGTCGTACGCGAACACCACGTCGTATCCGAGGTTGCCGCCCATCCGCGCGGTCGTCTCCGCGCACATGTTGGTCTGAATGCCGGCCACCACGATCTGCGAGACCCCCGCCGCGGTCAGCCAGGCCCCCAGGTCCGGCGTCCCGAGGAAAGCCGAGTTCACCGTCTTGGTGAGGAACAGCTCGGCCCCGGCGCCCTTCCCGCGCCTCTCCTCCACGTACTCCTTGAACTCGTTCCCCTCGTACCCCAGCCGCAACGGCGACCCCGGCTTCACCGAGTCGTGCCGCACGAACACGACCGGCCGCCCGGTTCCCTGCCATACGTCGATGAGCGCGGCGATGTTGTCGTCCGCTCCGGGATTGTTCCGCGCCCCCCAGAAGTCCAGCTCCTCGAAACCCTTCTGCACATCGACGACCACCAGCGCTGCGTTCTCCGCGATATCCATGCCGTCGATCCTGCCGCCGGGGCCGCCCGCGCCCCAGCCGGTCAGAAGACAGCGATCGATGGTTTACTGCCAGATGTGGCCCCTGCGTACCGTGTCGCCCTCGTCGCCTTCCCCGGCATCCGCGCCTTCGACGTCTCCGTCATCACCGAGGTCTGGGGCACCGACCGCACCGACCGCGGTGCCCCCGCCTTCGACCTGCGCAGAGCGGCGACCGACAGCACCGCACCCATCCCGATGCGCGGAGGCCTGGCCCTCCTCCCCGACCGCACGCTGGCCTGGCTCTCCCGCGCCGACCTGATCCTGGTCCCCGGCCTGGACGATCACCTCACCCCCGCACCCGCCCCCGTCCTGGACGCCCTCCGACGCGCCCACGCCCGCGGCACCACCCTCGCGGCCCTCTGCGGCGGAGCCTTCACCCTCGCCCAGGCCGGCCTGCTCGACGGCCGCCGGGCGATCACCCACTGGAACCTCATCGACCTCCTCCGCACGCACCACCCCGGTGTCACCGTCGTCCCCGACGCCCTCTTCATCGAGGACGACAACATGTGGACCGCCGCCGGCACGGCCGCCGGCATCGACCTCTGCCTCCACCTGGTCCGCCGCTCCCACGGCGCCGAAGCGGCCGCGACCATCGCCCGCTCGATGGTCACCGCCCCCTTCCGCACCGGCACCCAGGCCCAGTTCATCGAGCACCCGACCCCCCGCGCCGACCGGGACGCCGACACCCTCGCCGCCGTGCGCGAACATGCCCTGCGCCATCTGCACGAGCCGCTCACCGTCGGCGATCTGGCGACGCGCGCCGGCATGTCCCCCCGCAGCTTCGCCCGCCACTTCACGGCCGAGACCGGAGCCACCCCCCTGCGCTGGCTCCTCGACCAGCGCATCGCCGCCGCCCAGAAACTCCTCGAACGCACCGACCTCCCCATGCCCGAGGTGGCCCGGCGCGCCGGCTTCGGCAGCGAGGTCACGATGCGCCAGCACTTCGCATCGCGCCTCGCCACCAGCCCACGCGCCTACCGCACCGCGTTCAGCACCCGGTCCGTGACCGGCTCCGCCGCCGGCGGGAGCAAGCCGATCGCGCGATAGGCGCTGTCCACGACCGGCCGGGCCATCGCCCGAGCCTTCGCCGCCCCGTCCCGCAGCACCCCCTCCACCCGGACGGGATCCGCGCACAGCTCCCTGTGCCTGGCCTGCACCGGCCGCAGGATCTCGACCACCGCGTCGGCCGTGTCCTTCTTCAACGCGCCGTACGACCCGTACGCACCGGCCAGCGCCTCCGGATTTCCGCCCGTGCACGCGGCGAGGATCTCCAGCAGGTTGGCGAGCCCCGGCCGCTCCTCGCGGTCGTACACGACCTCCTGCCCGCTGTCGGTGACGGCCCGCATGACCTTCCTGCGCACCACGTCGGGCTCGTCCAGCAGATAGACGATGCCCGGCCCGAAGTCATCGCTCTTGCCCATCTTCGACGTCGGCTCCTGGAGGTTCATCACCCGCGCCGCCACCGCCGGGTGCGTGGCCTTCGGCACGACGAACGTGTGCCCGTACCGCTGGTTGAACCGCACCGCCAGATCGCGCGTCAGCTCGACATGCTGGGCCTGGTCGTCGCCCACCGGCACCTCGTCGGCGCCGTAGGCCAGGATGTCCGCCGCCATCAGTACGGGATAGGTCAGCAACGACAGCCGCACCCCGCCCCCGCGCTTTCGCTCCCGCCCGGACTTCTCCTTGTACTGGATCATCCGCCGCATCTCACCGTCCGTGGCCACGCACTCCAGCAGATACGACAACCGTGCGTGTTCGTCCACATGACTCTGTACGAACACGGTGCACCGCTGCGGATCCAGTCCTACAGCCAGCAGCAGCGTCGCCGCCTGCCGACTCAGCCGGCGCACCCGCGCCGGATCGTGTTCCACGGTCAACGCGTGCAGATCGACGACGCAGAAGAGCGAGTCCGCCCGGTGCTGGTCGACCTCGGCCCACTGCCGCAGGGCGCCCAGGTAGTTCCCCAGCGTCAGATGCCCGGTCGGCTTGACCCCACTGAAGACCCGCTTCATCTCTCCACCTCTCGGTCGAGACCGCCGCTCCGGCCGGCCGACCCCTGTAACCCTGGAGGGAGAAACAAGAACGGCCGCCTGGGCGGCGGCCGTTGAGTGCATACGTGAGCACGGCCGCCGTCAGGCGGCCCACCACAGCTGGGTGCACGTACGCGTAGTCATGCCCGTCACAGTACGCCTCAGGGGCGCCCGAGGAGCATGGGTTGACACACCCCGACCGGATACGTAGTGTTCTCCGAGTTGTTCGACGTGAGCGCCGACTCCGGTCGGTCCCCGAACAGCCATTCCGCAAGTACCACCACCTCTCGACGCGCAGTCGATTCGTCTGCCGTCGTGTCGTTGGCGTGTGTATTCGCGAAATGAGGAATCCACGTTCGAAAGGACGCAGGACCCCGATTGGCTTCGGGGGCCGGGAATCCGCTAAAGTCTCACTCGTCGGAACGGCCCAACAGCCGGGAAGGCAAACCCCCTCTGACCGGGAATCAGCGCCGAAAGGTTCTGATAGAGTCGGAACCGCCGGAAAGGAAACCGCGAAAGAAAAGCGGGAACCTGGAAAGCACCGAGGAAATCGGGTCGAGAAAAGATCTGATAGAGTCGGAAACGCAAGACCGAAGGGAAGCGCCCGGAGGAAAGCCTGAGAGAGTCTCTCGGGTGAGTACAAAGGAAGCGTCCGTTCCTTGAGAACTCAACAGCGTGCCAAAAATCAACGCCAGATATGTTGATACCCCGTCCCCGGCAGTGATAGCCGAGGATGAGGTTCCTTTGAAACAAAACACAGCGAGGACGCTGTGAACGGCCGGGCTTATTCCGCCTGGCTGTTCCGCTCTCGTGGTGTCGACCGGATTACCGGTAAACATTCACGGAGAGTTTGATCCTGGCTCAGGACGAACGCTGGCGGCGTGCTTAACACATGCAAGTCGAACGATGAACCACTTCGGTGGGGATTAGTGGCGAACGGGTGAGTAACACGTGGGCAATCTGCCCTTCACTCTGGGACAAGCCCTGGAAACGGGGTCTAATACCGGATAACACTTCCACTCGCATGGGTGGAGGTTAAAAGCTCCGGCGGTGAAGGATGAGCCCGCGGCCTATCAGCTTGTTGGTGAGGTAATGGCTCACCAAGGCGACGACGGGTAGCCGGCCTGAGAGGGCGACCGGCCACACTGGGACTGAGACACGGCCCAGACTCCTACGGGAGGCAGCAGTGGGGAATATTGCACAATGGGCGAAAGCCTGATGCAGCGACGCCGCGTGAGGGATGACGGCCTTCGGGTTGTAAACCTCTTTCAGCAGGGAAGAAGCGAAAGTGACGGTACCTGCAGAAGAAGCGCCGGCTAACTACGTGCCAGCAGCCGCGGTAATACGTAGGGCGCAAGCGTTGTCCGGAATTATTGGGCGTAAAGAGCTCGTAGGCGGTCTGTCACGTCGGATGTGAAAGCCCGGGGCTTAACCCCGGGTCTGCATTCGATACGGGCAGACTAGAGTGTGGTAGGGGAGATCGGAATTCCTGGTGTAGCGGTGAAATGCGCAGATATCAGGAGGAACACCGGTGGCGAAGGCGGATCTCTGGGCCATTACTGACGCTGAGGAGCGAAAGCGTGGGGAGCGAACAGGATTAGATACCCTGGTAGTCCACGCCGTAAACGGTGGGAACTAGGTGTTGGCGACATTCCACGTCGTCGGTGCCGCAGCTAACGCATTAAGTTCCCCGCCTGGGGAGTACGGCCGCAAGGCTAAAACTCAAAGGAATTGACGGGGGCCCGCACAAGCAGCGGAGCATGTGGCTTAATTCGACGCAACGCGAAGAACCTTACCAAGGCTTGACATACACCGGAAACGTCTGGAGACAGGCGCCCCCTTGTGGTCGGTGTACAGGTGGTGCATGGCTGTCGTCAGCTCGTGTCGTGAGATGTTGGGTTAAGTCCCGCAACGAGCGCAACCCTTGTTCTGTGTTGCCAGCATGCCCTTCGGGGTGATGGGGACTCACAGGAGACTGCCGGGGTCAACTCGGAGGAAGGTGGGGACGACGTCAAGTCATCATGCCCCTTATGTCTTGGGCTGCACACGTGCTACAATGGCCGGTACAAAGAGCTGCGAAACCGTGAGGTGGAGCGAATCTCAAAAAGCCGGTCTCAGTTCGGATTGGGGTCTGCAACTCGACCCCATGAAGTCGGAGTTGCTAGTAATCGCAGATCAGCATTGCTGCGGTGAATACGTTCCCGGGCCTTGTACACACCGCCCGTCACGTCACGAAAGTCGGTAACACCCGAAGCCGGTGGCCCAACCCCTTGTGGGAGGGAGCTGTCGAAGGTGGGACTGGCGATTGGGACGAAGTCGTAACAAGGTAGCCGTACCGGAAGGTGCGGCTGGATCACCTCCTTTCTAAGGAGCACTTCTTACCGAGTTCGCTCGGTCAGAGGCCAGTACATCGGCGTACGTCCGGTGCTGGTTGCTCATGGGTGGAACGTTGATTATTCGGCATTTTCAGTCATCTCGGGCTGCAAGTACTGCTCTTCGGAGCGTGGAAAGCTGATCACGAGTGGGTGGGGTGCCGGGCACGCTGTTGGGTATCTGAGGGTATGGCCGTATGGCTGCCTTCAGTGCCGGCCCCAGTGCACTCCAGCTCAGGTTGGGGGTGATGGGTGGCTGGTCGTTGTTTGAGAACTGCACAGTGGACGCGAGCATCTGTGGCCAAGTTTTTAAGGGCGCACGGTGGATGCCTTGGCACCAGGAACCGATGAAGGACGTGGGAGGCCACGATAGTCCCCGGGGAGTCGTCAACCAGGCTTTGATCCGGGGGTTTCCGAATGGGGAAACCCGGCAGTCGTCATGGGCTGTCACCCATACCTGAACACATAGGGTATGTGGAGGGAACGCGGGGAAGTGAAACATCTCAGTACCCGCAGGAAGAGAAAACAACCGTGATTCCGGGAGTAGTGGCGAGCGAAACCGGATGAGGCCAAACCGTATACGTGTGAGACCCGGCAGGGGTTGCGTGTACGGGGTTGTGGGATCTCTCTTTCACAGTCTGCCGGCTGTGAGACGAGTCAGAAACCGTTGATGTAGGCGAAGGACATGCGAAAGGTCCGGCGTAGAGGGTAAGACCCCCGTAGTCGAAACATCAACGGCTCGTTTGAGAGACACCCAAGTAGCACGGGGCCCGAGAAATCCCGTGTGAATCTGGCGGGACCACCCGCTAAGCCTAAATATTCCCTGGTGACCGATAGCGGATAGTACCGTGAGGGAATGGTGAAAAGTACCGCGGGAGCGGAGTGAAATAGTACCTGAAACCGTGTGCCTACAAGCCGTGGGAGCGTCGCGCATCGAGTTTACTCGGTGCGTCGTGACTGCGTGCCTTTTGAAGAATGAGCCTGCGAGTTTGCGGTGTGTTGCGAGGTTAACCCGAGTGGGGCAGCCGTAGCGAAAGCGAGTCCGAATAGGGCGTTTCAGTAGCACGCTCAAGACCCGAAGCGGAGTGATCTAGCCATGGGCAGGTTGAAGCGGAGGTAAGACTTCGTGGAGGACCGAACCCACCAGGGTTGAAAACCTGGGGGATGACCTGTGGTTAGGGGTGAAAGGCCAATCAAACTCCGTGATAGCTGGTTCTCCCCGAAATGCATTTAGGTGCAGCGTCGTGTGTTTCTTGCCGGAGGTAGAGCACTGGATAGGCGATGGGCCCTACCGGGTTACTGACCTTAGCCAAACTCCGAATGCCGGTAAGTGAGAGCGCGGCAGTGAGACTGTGGGGGATAAGCTCCATGGTCGAGAGGGAAACAGCCCAGAGCATCGACTAAGGCCCCTAAGCGTACGCTAAGTGGGAAAGGATGTGGAGTCGCACAGACAACCAGGAGGTTGGCTTAGAAGCAGCCACCCTTGAAAGAGTGCGTAATAGCTCACTGGTCTAGTGATTCCGCGCCGACAATGTAGCGGGGCTCAAGCGTACCGCCGAAGTCGTGTCATTGCAGCAATAGGGCCAACGCCCGCTGTGATGGGTAGGGGAGCGTCGTGTGCCGGGTGAAGCAGCACCGGAAGGTAGTTGTGGACGGTTCACGAGTGAGAATGCAGGCATGAGTAGCGATACACACGTGAGAAACGTGTGCGCCGATTGACTAAGGGTTCCTGGGTCAAGCTGATCTGCCCAGGGTAAGTCGGGACCTAAGGCGAGGCCGACAGGCGTAGTCGATGGATAACCGGTTGATATTCCGGTACCCGCTGTGAAGCGTCAAACATTGAACCAGGCGATGCTAAGTCCGTGAAGCCGTTCCGGACCCTTCGGGGAATGGAAAGTGGTGGAGCCGACGGACCAGACTTGCAGTAGGTGAGTGATGGGGTGACGCAGGAAGGTAGTCCATCCCGGGCGGTGGTTGTCCCGGGGTAAGGGTGTAGGACGGTGTGTAGGCAAATCCGCACACCATGAGTCTGAGACCTGATGCCGAGCCGATTGTGGCGAAGTGGATGATCCTATGCTGTCGAGAAAAGCCTCTAGCGAGTTTCATGGCGGCCCGTACCCTAAACCGACTCAGGTGGTCAGGTAGAGAATACCGAGGCGTTCGGGTGAACTATGGTTAAGGAACTCGGCAAAATGCCCCCGTAACTTCGGGAGAAGGGGGGCCATCACTGGTGAGAGGACTTGCTCCTCGAGCTGGGGGTGGCCGCAGAGACCAGCGAGAAGCGACTGTTTACTAAAAACACAGGTCCGTGCGAAGCCGTAAGGCGATGTATACGGACTGACGCCTGCCCGGTGCTGGAACGTTAAGGGGACCGGTTAGTCACTCTTCGGGGTGGCGAAGCTGAGAACTTAAGCGCCAGTAAACGGCGGTGGTAACTATAACCATCCTAAGGTAGCGAAATTCCTTGTCGGGTAAGTTCCGACCTGCACGAATGGCGTAACGACTTCTCGACTGTCTCAACCATAGGCCCGGTGAAATTGCACTACGAGTAAAGATGCTCGTTTCGCGCAGCAGGACGGAAAGACCCCGGGACCTTTACTACAGTTTGATATTGGTGTTCGGTTCGGCTTGTGTAGGATAGGTGGGAGACTTTGAAACGTGGACGCCAGTTCACGGTGAGTCGCCGTTGAAATACCACTCTGGTCGTGCTGGATGTCTAACCTGGGTCCGTGATCCGGATCAGGGACAGTGTCTGATGGGTAGTTTAACTGGGGCGGTTGCCTCCTAAAGAGTAACGGAGGCGCCCAAAGGTTCCCTCAGCCTGGTTGGCAATCAGGTGTTGAGTGTAAGTGCACAAGGGAGCTTGACTGTGAGACCGACGGGTCGAGCAGGGACGAAAGTCGGGACTAGTGATCCGGCGGTGGCTTGTGGAAGCGCCGTCGCTCAACGGATAAAAGGTACCCCGGGGATAACAGGCTGATCTTCCCCAAGAGTCCATATCGACGGGATGGTTTGGCACCTCGATGTCGGCTCGTCGCATCCTGGGGCTGGAGTCGGTCCCAAGGGTTGGGCTGTTCGCCCATTAAAGCGGTACGCGAGCTGGGTTTAGAACGTCGTGAGACAGTTCGGTCCCTATCCGCTGCGCGCGCAGGAATATTGAGAAGGGCTGTCCCTAGTACGAGAGGACCGGGACGGACGAACCTCTGGTGTGCCAGTTGTCCTGCCAAGGGCATGGCTGGTTGGCTACGTTCGGGAGGGATAACCGCTGAAAGCATCTAAGCGGGAAGCCTGCTTCGAGATGAGTATTCCCACCCCCTTGAGGGGTTAAGGCTCCCAGTAGACGACTGGGTTGATAGGCCGGATGTGGAAGCCCAGTAATGGGTGAAGCTGACTGGTACTAATAGGCCGAGGGCTTGTCCTCAGTTGCTCGCGTCCACTGTGTTGGTTCTGAAACCACGAACGGCCCCATGCCATGGTCACGGTATGGTGCGGCTGCATGTGTTTCATAGTGTTTCGGTGGTCATAGCGTAAGGGAAACGCCCGGTTACATTCCGAACCCGGAAGCTAAGCCTTACAGCGCCGATGGTACTGCAGGGGGGACCCTGTGGGAGAGTAGGACACCGCCGAACAAATATTACGGGAAACCCCCGCACCTCACGGTGCGGGGGTTTTCTGCGTTCGGGCTCGTTTAAGGTCTGTTCATGCGCTACGACCTGGTGATTTTCGACAATGACGGTGTCCTTGTGGACAGCGAGCCGATTTCCAATCGGCTGCTGGCGGCCTATCTGACCGAGATAGGGCACCCCACCTCGTACGAGGACTCCATCCGGGACTACATGGGATCCGCGATGCACCGCATCCACGACCTGGTGCGGGAGCGCACCGGGCAGCTGTTGCCGGCGGAGTTCGACGACACGTTTCACCGGCGGGTGTTCGCGGCCTTCGAAGAGGAGCTGGAGCCTGTGGTCGGTGCCGTGGACGTCCTGGCGAAGCTGGCCGCGGACGGGGTGCCGTACTGCGTGGCGTCGTCCGGGAGTCATGAGCGGATTCGCGTGGGGCATCGGAAGACCGGGCTGGACCGGTTCTTCGAGGATGCTCGGATCTTCAGCGCGCAGGATGTCGGGAAGGGGAAGCCGGCGCCGGATCTGTTCCTGCACGCGGCCCGGCGGATGGGTGTGGCGCCGGAGCGCTGTGTGGTGGTCGAGGACAGTCCGCTGGGCGTGCGGGCGGCTGTGGCGGCCGGGATGGACGTCTACGGGTTCACCGCGATGACGCCGGCCGTGAGGCTCGCGGGGGCCACTCAACTCTTCTCCGAACTCGGGCAGTTGCCTGACCTGCTGATCTGACGGACGGGCCGGTGTCGGGCTGACATTTGTCATGCGTAGCTCCGGACGATCGTTCCTACTGGGGAACCCCTCATGGCGGCGAAGCTATGGGCATGACGACGAACCAGCACAAGAAGCAGAACGCCTTCGCCCCGCTCATCGTGGACGTGGCGGTGCCGCTCGGGTCGTACTACCTCTTCAAGGGCGCGTTCGGGATGAGCACCTTCGCCGCTCTCGCCTGGAGCAGCCTCGTGCCGGCCGGGCGGACGCTGTGGAGCGCGGTCAGCCGACGGACGGTCAACGGGCTCGCCGGGCTCATCCTCGTCGTCAACGTCGTCGGACTGGTGCTCAGCCTGGTCTCCGGCGATCCGCGGCTGATGCTGGCCAAGGACAGCGGGGTCAGCAGCACGATCGGGATCGGGATCCTGGTCTCCGTGGCGCTGGGAAGGCCGATGATGACCGCCGCGGTGAAGCCGTTCCTGGTGAAGGGCGACGCGGTCAGGGCGGCGGCCTGGGAGCGGCTGGCGAGTGGCGCGTCGACCGCGTCGGCGGACTTCCGGATGCGCGAGCGGGCCTTCTCGGTCGTCTGGGGTGTGGTGCTGCTCGTCGAGTGTGTCGTGCGGGTCGTGGGGGCGTACACGGTGCCGGTGGACACCATGGTGTGGCTCGGATCCGTGGTCATGGTCGTGGCGATGGGGATCGGCTTCGTGGTCGGCGGGGCGCTCGGCGCCGGGCCGATGGCGGCGATGGTCGCCTTCGAGACGCGGGCCGGGAAGGCCGTCGGGGCCGACGCCGAGGCGCCCGAGGTCGTCCTCGCGCGGTGAAGTCCGGTAAAGCTGAGGAGAATTCATCTTTGGCTGGATCTACCCACGAGTACGCAGGGGCCCTACGCTCGCCGCCATGACAGAAGTGCTGCGGCGCGGTAGGGCCTCTCTGGCGTTCAGCTTTTTCGCGCAGGGCGCGGCCTTCGCTCTGCTGGTGACCAGGATCCCGGCCATCCAGAACAGGTACGAGGTCTCGGACGCGTTGCTGCCCGTCTTCCTGGCCGCAGTGCCCATCCTGGCCGGGGTCGGCAGCGTGACGACCGAGCAGTTGGTGAAGCGGATACCGCCCAGCCGGGTGCTGCGGTGGTCGCAGCCGGTGGTGCTGCTGGCGCTGCTCGGGGTCGGGGCCGGGCGGGGGATGGCCGAGCTGGGTGTCGCCCTGGCCGTCTTCGGCCTCGCCGTGGGGGCGCTGGACGCCTCGATGAACATGCTCGGGGTGAGTCTTCAGCGGACGTACGGGCGCAGCATCATGCTGAGTTTTCATGCCGTGTACAGCCTGGGCGGGATCGTGGGGGCCTCGCTGGCCTGGGTGGGGGCGCACTGGCATCTCGCGCTGTGGGTGTCGTATCTGCCGGTGGTCGCGGTGCTGCTGCCGGCCGCGCTGGTGGCGAGCCGTTGGTATGTGGACGGCGGCGGGGAGGCCGGCAAGGCGGATGGCGCCGAGGCGGGCGGCGGCGGTGCGGGTCTCGCCTTCAAGGTGCTGCTGCCGTTGTGTCTGGTGATGACCTTCGCCTATATCGGGGACTCGACGGTCTCCAACTGGAGCGCGAAGTACCTCCAGGACGTGCTGGGCAGCAGCGAGCAGCTGGCCACCGTTCCGTACAACGTCTACATGGTGACCACGCTGGTCGGGCGGGCCCTCGGGGACTTCGGGGTGCGGCGGTTCGGGGCCGCGGCGGTGGTGCGGCTGGGGGCGCTGGTGGCGGCGGCGGGGTTCGCGGTGGTGGCCGTGGCGCCGGGGGCGTGGGTCGGGATGCTCGGGTTCACGCTCGTGGGACTGGGGTTGTGTGTGCTGGTGCCGCAGACGTTCGCTGCGGCGGGACGGTTGTTCCCGGGGGCTTCGGATGCGGCGATCGCCCGTCTCAACATCTTCAATTACGTCGGTTTCCTGATCGGTTCGCCGTTGGTG
Organism: Streptomyces rishiriensis; assembly: GCF_030815485.1. NCBI lineage: Bacteria > Bacillati > Actinomycetota > Actinomycetes > Kitasatosporales > Streptomycetaceae > Streptomyces > Streptomyces rishiriensis. Next base: position 4,856,443 of record NZ_JAUSWV010000002.1, read on the forward strand.
GGGGCGCTGGGGGACGCCTGGACGTATCGGGGCGCGATGGTGGTGCCGATGGTGTTGGTGCTGGTGACGTTGGTGTACGCCCGGTCGTTCGCCGCTCAACCGGACCGATACGGTGGCGGGCATGAGCGGCCGCGCACAGCTGATGTGGGACGAGGCAGTAACGGGCTATGACTTCGGGCCCGAGCACCCGATGGATCCGGTTCGGCTGGATCTGACCAGGAGGCTCGTCGGCGCCCTGGGACTCGACCGGCAGGTCGACGTCGTCGCGGCGAAGCCCGCGGGGGAGTCGACGTTGCGGCTCGTGCACCGGGAGGACTACGTCCAGGCCGTCAAGGCGGCGTCGGTGGAGCCGGGGTCGGCGGACCAGTCGTACGGGTTGGGGACGATGGACGATCCGGCCTTCGCCGGGATGCACGAGGTGTCCGCCCTCATCGCCGGGCTGTCCGTCGGGGCCGCGGAGGCCGTCTGGCGGGGCGAGGCGCTGCACGCGGTGAACTTCGCGGGTGGGCTGCACCATGCGATGCCGGGCGGGGCGTCGGGGTTCTGTATCTACAACGACGCTTCGTTGGCGATCGCGCGGCTGCTGGAGCTCGGGGCCGAGCGGGTCGCCTATGTGGATGTGGACGTGCATCACGGGGACGGCGTCCAGGCGGCGTTCTGGGACGACCCGCGGGTGCTGACGATCTCCCTGCACGAGCACCCTCGCACCCTGTTCCCGCAGACCGGGTGGCCGGAGGAGACCGGCGGGGAGCGGGCGGAGGGGTCGGCGGTGAACGTCGCGCTGCCGGCCGGGACCGGGGACGCGGGGTGGCTGCGGGCGTTCCACTCGGTGGTGCCGGAACTGGTCGCCGATTTCCGGCCGGATGTGCTGGTGACCCAGCACGGGGCCGACACGCACTTCGAGGATCCGCTGGCTCATCTCGCGGTGTCTCTCGACGCGCAGCGGGCGGTGCAGGTGGCCTGTCATGAGTTGGCGCACGAGTACGCAGGGGGCCGGTGGGTCGCGCTCGGTGGGGGCGGATACGCGGTGGTGGATGTGGTGCCGCGGTCGTGGACGCATCTGGTGGGGGTGGCGGCAGGGGTGCCGGTGGCGCCGGAGACGGTGATTCCGGAGGGGTGGCGGCAGGAGGTCTTCGCTCGTACTCGGCAGCTGGGACCGGTGCGGATGACTGACGGGCGGTGGCCGGTGCAGTGGGCCGGGTGGGAGTCGGGGTACGACCCCGCCGATCGGCTGGACCAGGCGGTGCTGGCCACGCGGCGGGCGGTGTTTCCGTTGCGGGGGCTGTTGCCGTAAGGGGTCCGCCCCCGCCGCACCTCCCCTTCCCGTCCCGCCGGGGGCGCCGGCCCTTCGGACCCGCCAGGAGGCCGTGCCGCCTTGACCTCCATGTCGGCCTGGGCGGCCGCGTCCTCGATCGCCGGACCGGGCTGAAGGGTGCGGCCGGGTCGGACGGCCGGGCTGGTGCTTACGCCAACGGTGGGGTGCTGTGGCTGTTTTGGCCCCGGACGCCGGTTCGTACGTCAGCATCGGTTCTGTGTCGAGTTCCGCAGCGCTTCGGGCGCATCTGCTGGCCGCGCGGTTGGCCGGGGCGGTGGCGACCACCCGCGAGGAGAGCCTGCGGAGCTATCGGCTCTTCGCCGCTCGTGATCCCCGGGTGCTGATCGGGCTTGATCCGGAACGGACGTGGGGGCAGCGGGAGCTGATCGCGCTGATGGCCGCCAAGTGTGGAGTTTCGGCCGATCCGGGCTGCGTTTCCGGGCATGATGTGATCGATCCTGAGCGCACGCTGGTCGCGCTGGATGCCTTCGCGGATCGGCTCGCCTCGGTCGCCCAGCGTGGTGCTCCGGTGCTGCTGGGCACCGGACATCCGCATCGGCTGCTGGGGTTCTACGCAGCGGTGGCGGACGCTTTGTCGACGGCGGGATGTGAAGTCCTCACCCCGGCGCAGGGTCGCTGTGTCGACATAACGACCCGGTTCGGTCTACGCACACACCACCTCGACTACGTCCGGGGAGTCGCGGTCGTCCGGGAGGCGGGCGCCGAACGCGCCGGTTGTGCGACCGGTGCGCACAGTCATTCACCGCTCCCGGTTCGGGTCGCGCTGGCGGCGGCGGCCGAGGGTGGAGGGCCGTTGCCCGAGCTGGTCGTCGGGGACCACGGATGGGTCTGCGGGGCAGGTCAGCTGGGGTTCGAGGCCATCGGGCTGGCGGACACCGACGACCCCGCGCTGTTCGTGGGCGAGGCCGAGGGAGTCGTCTCCGTCGTCGTTCCACTTGATGACGCCGTGCGGTCCGCTTACTACCGGCCGCTGACCCGCTACGTACTCAATCGAGCGTGTCTGTCACAGTAGGCCGCTGATGGGTGCACCTCTTCCCCACTCGCATCACCCGCCCCTACATTGGGGAGTGAGCACGCAACGACGAAGAGTCACCGGAAGGGGAAGCCGGTGGCCGTCGAGTCGAGTGCGGAAGGTTCAGGTGTGTCATGGGTGCAGCCGGCGAGAGGCCTCTGAACGAGGTTCAGTTCCTTACCGTGGCGGAAGTCGCCTCGGTGATGCGAGTGTCGAAGATGACCGTGTACCGACTGGTGCACAGCGGTCATCTGCCCGCGATCCGGGTGGGGCGGTCCTTCCGCGTCCCCGAGCAAGCGGTGCACGAGTACCTCCGCGAGAGCTACGTGGGGGTGGAAACCGCCTGACGGTCGGGGCCTGTCCGACAGGGCAGACCCGGGGTGGGGCCCGGCCTCAGGGCCGTCTCGGGCCCCTCCCGCCCCTCGATTACGACCTCAGCGCTCAGGCGGGTAGGCTAGCCCCTCGTAGGTCGTATGGGCCCATGGCGCCCAGCACCGAGTGATGAGAAGTGAGCGAGGGTAGTCGTGGGCTCTGTTATCAAGAAGCGGCGCAAGCGGATGGCCAAGAAGAAGCACCGCAAGCTGCTCAAGCGCACGCGCGTTCAGCGTCGCAACAAGAAGTAAGCGCGAGCAGGAGTAAGCGCAAGCACTTACTTCGCGCGACGCGAGCCGCGTAGGCGTGGTGTGGCCCCCCACCGTGTTATCGGTGGGGGGCCACACGTATATCCGGGTGCCGGTACGGTCGGCTGAACGCCGTGCGCAGCCCTGGACGTGCGCCCTGGCTGATCTGCTCGTACGACCGAAGGGTTCTCGTCACTTCGAGCATCGGGCAGTCATCACAGCGCAACATCGACCCGCTAGGTTTGCCCGCAGACGGGAACTCGGCAGGGCAGCCGGCGGTTCCAGACGGAAGGAAGGCGCTGATCTTGGGAAAGGTCGTGCTCGTTACCGGAGTGGCCCGTCAGCTGGGGGGCCGGTTCGTACGACGGATCCAGCGTGACCCACAGGTCGACCGGGTGGTCGCCGTGGACGCGGTGCGGCCCGAGCACCATCTGGGCGGCGCCGAATTCGTCGAGGCCGACATCCGGCAGCCCACCATCGCGCGGGTGCTGGCCGAGACCGGTGCCGACACCGTCGTCCACCTGGACGTGACGGCGACCGCGTTGGGCCGGGGCAGCCGGACCACGGTCAAGGAGACCAACGTCATCGGGACCATGCAGCTGCTCGGCGCCTGTCAGAAATCGCCGAACGTGAAGCGGCTGGTGGTCAAGTCCGCCACCAACGTCTACGGGTCCGCGCCGCGTGACCCCGCCGTGTTCACCGAGACGACCCCGCCCAAGTCGCTGCCCAGCGGCGGCTTCGCCAAGGACGCCGTCGAGGTCGAGGGGTATGTGCGCGGGTTCGCCCGGCGGCGGCCCGATGTCGCCGTGTGCGTGCTGCGGTTCGCGAACATCCTGGGGCCGACCGCCGAGACGCCGCTCGCCTCGTACTTCTCGCTGCCCGTGCTGCCCACCGTGCTCGGCTACGACCCCCGCCTCCAGTTCGTGCACGAGGACGACGTGATCGAGGTGCTGCGGATCGCCTCGCACGAACCGCGGCGGGGCACCCTCAACAGCGGCACGTTCAACATCGCCGGCGACGGGGTGCTGTTGCTGTCGCAGTGTTCGCGGCGGCTCGGACGGCCCACCGTGCCCCTGTTGCTGCCCGCCGTCACCTGGGCCGGGTCGCTGGTGCGTACGCTGGGCATGACGGACTTCTCGCCCGAGCAGGTCCGGCTGCTCACCCACGGCCGGGTCGTGTCCACGGACCAGATGCGCGAGACGCTGGGCTTCATGCCGCGGTACACCACGGCGGAGACCTTCGCGGACTTCGCGCGCAGTCACGGACCCGGACTCCTGCCGCCCGAGGCCGTTGCCGGGGCCGTCGACCGGATCGCCGCGTCCCTGCCGGGCGGCGGCCTCTCCCCGGTCCACCCCCCGACGCAGAGCGCCAACTGAGGAGCGCATCAACGATGGCGGATGCCAAGGTCATTCCGTTCGACGACGACCGGTCCCGGGGGAACGCCGTAGCGCGGCCGCCCCGGCGCCGGGGCGCGGTGAGCCGGCGCAGGAACGGCGAGCCCGCGCCGGTCCGGGAGATCGGCGAGACCGGTGAGGTCGGTGAGGTCCAGCCCCTGCCCACCAGGGCGGTCGGGCAGGATGATGTTCCTGTGACGGGTGAGGAACGGCTGGACAAGGACGCGGGCGGCCTGGAGCGGCGGATCGCGGGCGGGCTGTCCTTCCTGCGCCGGCGCCTCACGGGCGAGTACGAGGTCGACGACTTCGGCTACGACGAGGAGCTGACCGACCAGGTCCTGATGTCCCTGCTGCGGCCGCTGTACGAGAAGTACTTCCGGGTCGAGGTGAAGGGTGTCGAGAACATCCCGGCGGAGGGTGGCGCGCTGATCGTCGCCAACCACTCCGGGACGCTGCCGTTGGACGGCCTGATGATGCAGGTCGCCGTGCACGACCACCACCCGGCGGGCCGGCATCTGCGGCTCCTGGCCGCCGACCTGGTTTTCGTGCTGCCGGTCGTCAACGAGCTGGCCCGCAAGCTCGGGCACACCCTCGCCTGCGCGGAGGACGCCGAGCGGCTGCTCGGCCAGGGCGAGCTGGTCGGAGTGATGCCGGAGGGCTTCAAGGGCATCGGGAAGCCCTTCAGCGAGCGCTACAAGCTCCAGCGGTTCGGCCGCGGCGGCTTCGTCTCCACGGCACTGCGCCAGGGCGCCCCGATCATCCCCTGCTCGATCGTCGGGGCCGAGGAGATCTACCCGATGATCGGCAACGCAAAGACGTTGGCGCGGGTGCTCGGATTCCCGTACTTCCCGCTGACGCCGACCTTCCCGTGGCTGGGACCGCTGGGCGGGATCCCCCTGCCGACGAAGTGGACGATCCAGTTCGGCGAGCCGATCCCCACGAACGGCTACCCGCCGGAGGCGGCGGAGGACCCGATGCTCATGTTCAACCTGACGGACCAGGTACGCGAGCAGATCCAGCACACGCTGTACAAGTTGCTGGTCCAGCGGCGGTCGGTGTTCTTCTAGCGGTTCTTCCGGCTGTGCCTGCCGAGGCGCTCACGGCTGTGCTTTCGGCCGTTTTCCCCGTCGGGTTGCTCCGGGTACGACGGTGGGGGCGCTCCTCCTGAGAGGGGCGCCCCCACCGTCGTTGTGCGGGGCGGGTCTACTCCGCGTCCTCGCTGTCGATGCCCAGGCCTGGAAGCAGGCCGGGGAGGAGGGGCGGGAGGGTGACGTCCGGCTGGGTGCTGGGGACGACGGTGGGCGGGGCGGTGCCGCCGGTTTCCTTCGGGGGGTCCAGAAGGCCGCCGGTGTTGCCGCCGAGCAGGCCGTCGTCGGTGGTGCCGGAGGTGGACGACTTGCCGGGGCTGTCGGTGCCGGCGCCGGTCCCGTCGGTCGGGGCGTGGCCGGTGCCGGGGGTGGTCGCGTGGCGGTCGGTGTCCGAGGTACCGGTGGACGCCGGGCCGGAGCCCTCACGCGCGCCGCCGCCCGGGGCCGGGGGCCGCGGGAGGAGGGACTGGAGGGGGGCGACCTCTTCGTCTATGGCCTCGAAGACCGACGAGACCTGCTGGCTGACGTCACCGAGCTGGACCGGCAGGCGGTCGCGCAGGGCGCCCCATACCTCGCGGTGCGAGCGGGAGAACGCGTCGAGGGCCTGGATGGGTCCCAGGGAGTTCGGGTCGCGTTCGTACGCCTCGTGGAGGAGGCGGTGGCCTTCCGACGCGTCGTGCTGCATGCCGTTCAGGGCGCGTCGGATCTCGCCGAGCGATTCGTGGTCGAGGTCGCCGCTGCGGCCCCGCTCCATGAGCCGCCGGGCCTCGCTGAGCCGGGTGGACGCCTGGTCGAGATAGGTCCGACCGCGTTCGTCGTCGCCGTCGGCCAGGTAGTTGAGCTTGAAGTCCTCGATGCCGCGCTTCAGTCCGTAGAGCCCGTCACCCGGGAGGGCGTCGGAACTCGCGGCCGCGACCCCGCCGAAGGCGCCCGCCGCGACGCCGACGCTGAGGCCGCCCGCGGTGAGGCCCTTGGCGAGGCGGGAACGCGGTCGGAACTTGCCCAGGGGACTGGCCCGGTGAGTGCCCCTGGCGCGGTGGGAGCGTTGCTCCGGCACCGAAGGGTCCGCCGCTTCGCCTCCCGCGGTGCCCGCCTGCAGCATGGCCTCCATAGCGGCGACCAACTGGGCCCGCTGGACGACCTTGACCTCGGGATCGAATTCCGGTTTGGGCAGCTCGGCGAGACTCGTGGCGAGGGCCAGAAGTCGGCCCTGCCCGGTCTGGTCCGCAGCGGCCGGCGCCGGCGGTGATCCTTCGGTCTGCTCGGCCGCCGTGCCCTCGGAGGAACAGTCGGACTGCCCCTCCAGGGCCTGGGCGAAGGCGCTCGCCCGCCGGTGCGCCGATACGTTCGCGATCACTGGCGGCACCTCCTCTCGTCATGACGGTCGACTCCCCTGGGGTCCTGACGGTTGCACGCCCTGAACCGGGTCCACACGATCGAGTGATCGGGGTCGGCCAGGACGTGACCACAGGGAGCCTGTATCCCGCACAACGACTGGCGCGGCACTTGGGTTACGGACTGCGGATGATCGGATCGGGAAGACAACGGACTTTCACTGACGGTGAGTTGGCGTCACGGAGTGTGTGGCGTCGGTCATGGGCGGGGGACGGGTTCAGCGGGCGTCTTCCGGCAGCAGGCGGGCGAGGGTGCGGACGGCCCGGTACTGGAGCGTCTTGATGGCACCCTCGTTCTTGCCCATGACGCGCGCGGTCTCGGCGACGGAGAGCCCCTGGAGGAACCGGAGCGTCACGCACTCCTGCTGCTGGGGGTTGAGCCGGCGTACGGCGTCCAGAAGCGCCGCGTTCGAGAGGGACTCCAGGACGGAGTCCTCGGGTGAGCGCTCGACCTCGTTGGCGTCGAGCATCTCGCCGGTCGTCACCTCGAGCCGGAAACGGCTCGACTTGAAGTGGTCGGCGACGAGGTTGCGGGCGATGGTGACGAGCCAGGCGCCGAAGTCGCGGCCCTGCCAGGTGAACGTCCCGATGCGACGCAGTGCGCGCAGGAACGTCTCGCTGGTGAGGTCCTCGGCGGTCGCCTTGCCTCCCACCCGGTAGTAGATATAGCGGTAGACGGTGTCGCTGTACTGGTCGTACAGGCGCCCGAAAGCATCGGCCTCGCCGGCTTGGGCGCGCTCGACGAGGTCCATCATTCGGGCGCTGTCACTGTCGGCGGCCGGCCGACGGGCGGTGGCCGCGCCGGCCGAGCGTCCTCGTCTGCCCACCGCGGCGCTGCCGTCGGCCAGGGCGTAGCACGGACCGAGCGGAGCGGTGGTGGCGAACGCGGGGACGGCGTACGCGGTGGGGACGACGCCGCGCAAGAGGTCATGGACCGTAACGACCGTTGCGCGCAGCGTAGCCAGGCCCGAGGTGTCAACCCCGACGTGTGGGTACACGGGACTCCCAGAGGCAGAGCTTGCATCACGTGCAGTACGGAACCATTCACCCGTCGTAGCGACGGAAGGGGTACCGGATTGCGTCTGAGGAGAATAACGCTTCGTGCAGGCCCTGCTACACCGAGTTGCTCAAATCATCGATTACGTCGCTTCTGTGGCCTATTGGCGCCCGTTCAAGTTGCGCGAGGTGAACGTTTGTTGATCGAAATGGTTCGAGTTTCGGCTCGGTCCGGGGCGTGTTGTGGCTGTGCGCGGACAACAGGACTGGACGGGGGGTTACCCGGGTACGACCGTCGGATTGGCCTGGTTCGCTGCCCGGTGTCGGGTGTTGTCCGGTAACGCGAAGGAGCGGCCGGGCTGTTGCGCCTCGGCCGCTCGTTCGGGATGCCTACTTCGTCGTCCTGGTCGTCCTGGTCGTCATCGCCGTCGTCGGTGGAGCGCGATCGCCGCCGCCGTGCCGCCCGCCACCGCGCCGACGCCCGCCGCGGCCGGGATGCCGACCTTCGCCGCCTTGCGGCCCGTGCGGTAGTCGCGCAGCCGCCAGTCGAGCTTGTGCGCGTGCTTGCGGAGCTTGGTGTCGGGGTTGATGGCGTAGGGGTGGCCGACGAGGGAGAGCATCGGGATGTCGTTGTGCGAGTCGCTGTAGGCGGCGCATCGGGAGAGGTCCAGGTTCTCCGCCGCCGCCAGCGCGCGTACCGCCTCCGCCTTGGCGGGGCCGTGCAGCGGTTCGCCCACCAGTTTGCCCGTGTAGACACCGTCGACGGACTCCGCGACCGTGCCCAGCGCGCCGGTCAGGCCGAGGCGGCGGGCGATCACCTGGGCGATCTCCACCGGGGCCGCCGTGACCAGCCACACCTTCTGGCCCGCGTCCAGGTGCGCCTGGGCGAGGGCCCGGGTGCCCGGCCAGATGCGCTCGGCCATGTACTCGTCGTAGATCTCCTCGCCGATCGACATCAGCTCGGATACCCGGTGGCCCTGCACGATGGAGAGCGCCGAGTCGCGGGCCTCCTGCATGTGTTCGGGGTCCTCGATGCCGGCCAGTCGGAACCAGGCCTGCTGCCAGGCGAAGCGGACCAGGTCGCGGGTCTCGAAGAACTTGCGTTTGTGCAGGCCGCGGCCGAAGTGGAAGAGCGCGGCGCCTTGCATCACGGTGTTGTCGAGGTCGAAGAAGGCGGCGGCCATCGCGTCGCCGTGCACCGGGAACTGCGGTTCCCGGTCGGAAATGTCCAGGGGCGCCAGGGTCTCCTCGGAGTCCAGGGCTTCCTGGGTGGACTTGCGGGCTGCCTCCGCCGAGGCCTCGCCTGCCAACACGCTCCGCGCCGTGGCGGAACGCCTACGGGGAGTGAGCCATCCTAGAGCGGCCATGGCGTGAGCATAGCCATTCTGTTCGGTGGTTCCGGAGCCGAGAGGTTCGAAGGGTGTGAACTCTCGATGACCGTGTCGTCGAAGAAGCGCGAGAATGGCGGCATGACTCCCCTCTTTCGACGCAAGGCCGCTCCGGGCGGGCGGTCGGTCACCCTCATTCGTAAGTCCGGTTGTCATCTCTGCGACGACGCCGAGCGTGTGATCGAGAAGGTCTGCGGGGAACTCGGTGTGTCCTGGGAGCAGAAGGACATCGCCGACGACCGGGAGCTGTACGACCAGTACTGGGAGCAGATCCCGGTGGTGCTGGTCGACGGCAGGCAGCACACGTTCTGGCGGGTGGACGAGAGCCGCCTGCGCAAAGAACTGGCCGGATGAGAACTGACCGAGTAGTACAAGCTTGTACCGAACGTCGCTTAGGATCGATGGCGGTTTTGTCTCGGGGGCGGGATTCACGAGGAGAGTGGCGGTTTTGCCCCCTGGAATGTTGCGCGTGACCCCGGTCACGTTTGCCGGGCAAATCGGACACCATCTTTGTGCACGCGTTCACAAAGACATAGCCTTCTGTCGACGGGGCGGTCTGGGAACGTGTGACCGCCTACAGCCCCGCTCTACCCGCAGGAGCACCGTGGCAACTGGCCGAACTCACCGACCGGCGACCCGTAGCCGAGGGATTCCCGAGGCCACCGTCGCCCGCCTTCCGCTGTACCTCCGCGCGCTGACCGCACTGTCGGAGCGCTCGGTCCCCACGGTCTCCTCCGAGGAGCTCGCGGCCGCGGCGGGAGTCAACTCCGCCAAGCTGCGCAAGGACTTCTCCTACCTGGGTTCCTACGGGACGCGGGGTGTCGGCTACGACGTCGAGTACCTCGTGTACCAGATCTCCCGCGAGCTCGGACTCACCCAGGACTGGCCCGTCGTGATCGTCGGGATCGGTAACCTCGGCGCGGCCCTGGCCAACTACGGCGGCTTCGCCTCGCGTGGTTTCCGGGTCGCGGCGCTCATCGACGCCGATCCCTCGATGGCCGGGAAGCAGGTCGCCGGGATCTCCGTCCAGCACAGCGACGGCCTGGAGAAGATCATCTCCGACAACGGCGTCTCCATCGGGGTCATCACCACCCCGCCGGGCGTCGCCCAGCAGGTCTGCGACCGGCTCGTGGCCGCCGGCGTCACGTCGATCCTGAACTTCGCGCCGACCGTGCTGACCGTCCCGGACGGCGTCGACGTGCGCAAGGTCGACCTCTCCATCGAGCTCCAGATCCTCGCCTTCCACGAGCAGCGCAAGGCCGGCGAGGAAGCCGCGGCGAACGAGAGCGCCGTACCGGCGCCCGTCGGCCGCGCCGACTCCACCGACCGGGGACCCGACGGGGACGTACCCGCCGTGATGCCGGCATGAGTCTCCTCGTCGTCGGGCTGAGCCACCGCAGCGCCCCGGTCAGCGTGCTGGAACGGGCCTCGCTGTCCACGGACGCCCAGTTCAAGCTGTTGCAGGACACCGTCGCCGCCGAACCGGCCGCCGAGGCCGCGGTCCTCGCCACCTGCAACCGGATCGAGCTGTACGCCGACGTGGACAAGTTCCACGCCGGTGTCGCCGAGCTGTCCACGCTGCTCGCCCAGCACAGCGGGGTCGGGCTCGAGGAGCTCACCCCCTACCTGTACGTGCACTACGAGGACCGCGCCGTCCACCACTTCTTCTCGGTGGCCTGCGGTCTGGACTCCATGGTCGTCGGCGAGGGACAGATCCTCGGGCAGCTCAAGGACGCCCTGGCCCGGGCGCAGGAGCTGCACACCGCCGGACGGCTGCTGAACGACCTGTTCCAGCAGGCCCTGCGGGTCGGCAAGCGCGCCCACTCCGAGACCGGCATCGACCGCGCCGGACAGTCCCTGGTCACCTTCGGCCTGGAGCAGCTGGCCGCGGGCGGGGACGTGGCCGCGTGGGCGCGCGGCAAGAAGGCGCTGGTCATCGGCGCCGGTTCGATGTCCTCGCTGGCCGCCGCCACGCTCGCGCGTGCCGGGGTCTCCGAGATCGTCGTCGCCAACCGCACCTTCGACCGGGCCGAGCGGCTCGCCCGCCTGCTCGAGGAGCAGTACGGACAGCGCCTGACCGAGGCCGAGGGCACGGACGTGTCGGCCCGCGCGGTACCGATGGAGTCGGTGCCGGCCGAGCTGACACGTGCCGACGTGGCTGTCTCCTGTACCGGGGCGACGGGTCTGGTCCTGACGGCGGAGGCGGTCGCGGAGGCCCTCGAGGGCCGCACCGGGGCCCCCGTCGCCTTCCACGACGAGGCCGCGGCGACGGACATACGGCCGCTGCCGCCCACCTCGGTCGGGACCGACGAGAACTGCCCCCTCGACCTGGCAGCGGTGCAGCAGCCCGCCGCACAGCAGTCCGGTTTCTCCGTGCTGGGAGAGGCCGCCGTCGCCGGCATGGACGCGGCGACGCTGGAGCAGCACGCCGCCTGGGTCGACAACGCGACCGTGGACCGCCGGCAGGCCGCCCGCCGTGGTCCCGAGGCCGACGCCGAGCTGATCGCCGCGCTCGCCGCGACCGCCGCCGCCCTCGGCCGTATCCCCGAGCGCCGCCGGCCCGAGCCGGTCGCCGCGCTCGCCCGGCCGGAGCCGGTCCTCTTCCTGCTCGACCTGGCGATGCCGCGGGACGTCGACGCGGCATCCCACCGGCTGGCCGGCGTGCGGCTGGTGGACATCGAGTCGCTGGCGGAGGCCTCGGCCGACGCGCCGATGGCCGCCGACGTCGACCAGGTGAGGCGGATCGTCGCCGACGAGGTCGCCGCCTTCGGCGCCGCACAGCGGGCCGCGCACATCACGCCGACCGTGGTCGCCCTGCGCACCATGGCCGCCGACGTCGTGGCCACGGAGATCGCCCGGCTCGACGGACGGCTGCCCGGCCTGGACGACAAGCACCGCGCCGAGATCACCCAGACCGTGAAGCGGGTCGTCGACAAGCTGTTGCACGCGCCGACCGTACGGGTCAAGCAACTCGCGGCCGAGCCCGGCGGCGCCGGGTACGCGGACGCGCTGCGGACCCTGTTCGACCTCGACCCGGAGGCGGTGGCCGCCGTGTCCCGGGCCGAGGAAAGCACCGAGAAGAACGCAGAGAACCGAGGGCCGGCATGAGCGGCAAGAGTACGAAGGCACTGAGACTGGGGACGAGGCGGAGCAGACTCGCCATGGCCCAGTCCGGGCAGGTCGCGGAGGCCGTGAGCCAGGTGACCGGACGGCCCGTGGAACTCGTCGAGATCACCACCTACGGCGATGTCTCCCGCGAGCACCTCGCGCAGATCGGCGGCACGGGCGTCTTCGTGACCGCGCTGCGCGACGCGCTGGCCAAGGGCGAGGTCGACTTCGCGGTTCACTCGCTGAAGGACCTGCCGACCACGCAGCCCGAGGACCTGGTCCTGGCCGCCGTACCGGTGCGCGAGGACCCCCACGACGTGATCGTCGCCCGGGACGCGCTGAAGTTCACCGACCTGCCGCGCGGGGCACGCATCGGTACGGGTTCGCCGCGCCGCATGGCGCAGCTGAACGCGTACGCGCGCAGCCACGGGCTGGACATCGAGACCGTGCCGATCCGCGGGAACGTCGACACGCGGATCCGGTACGTGCACGACGGCGAGCTGGACGCGGTGGTGCTGGCGGCGGCCGGCCTCAGCCGCATCGGCCGCATCGACGAGGTCACCGACTTCCTGTCGATAGACACGGTTCTGCCCGCTCCCGGCCAGGGAGCACTGGCGATCGAGTGTGCCGCGGACAACGCGTCACTGATCGCCGCGCTCGGTGAGCTCGACGACCCGTTCACCCGGATCGCCGTGACCGCCGAACGGTCCCTGCTCGCCGCCCTGGAGGCCGGCTGCTCCGCCCCTGTGGGCGCACTGGCCGACCTCCTGGCCGACGGGCAGATTGTCAACGAAATGCGCCTGCGTGGCGTCGTCGGCACCACCGACGGCACGCGCATGGTGCAGCTGTCCACCACCGGTCCCGTGCCCGAGACACACGACGGGGCAATGGCGCTCGGTCGCGAACTCGCAGCCGAGATGCTCGCCCAGGGCGCGGCCGGTCTGATGGGGGAGCGAGCACTGTGAGCCCCACCGCCCTTCCAGCCGCCGGTCCTGAACACGGGCACGTCACCTTCCTGGGTGCCGGACCCGGGGATCCGGGACTACTGACTCTGCGCGCCGTGGAGGCGCTTGCGCACGCGGACGTCCTCGTCGCCGAGCACGAGGTGCTCGACGTCGTACGGACGCACGCGAGGCCGGGCGTCGCCGTCGTGAACGCGGAAGCGGGTCCTTCGTGGGACCCTCTTCCGGGCACGGGCGCGCCCCTCCCGACGATCGTTGACGGCACGTCAACAACCGCTGAGGTACCCGCTGTGCGCGATGCCGCACATCTTGTCATGGAGGCCGCGCGGGGCGGCAGGCGGGTCGTCCGTGCGGTGACCGGGGACCCCGGACTGGATACGTACGCGGCCGCGGAAATGCTCGCGTGCGCGGCGGCCGGTGTTCCCTTCGAGGTCGTACCCGGTGTCGCGGCCGCCGTCGGCGTACCCGCCTACGCCGGTGTGCCGCTGCGGGACGCGCAGGGCGCCGACGTCCGGTTCGTCGACGCGCGCACGGCTTCGGACCGCTGCTGGAGCGAGGTCGGGGCGTCCGACGGCACGGTCGTCGTGTCGACGACCCTCGACGCGGTGGCCTCGGCCGCCGGCGAGCTGGTGTCGGCGGGGCGCAAGCCCGATACGCCGATGACGGTCACCGTGGCCGGTACGACGACACGGCAGCGGACGTGGTCGGCGACCCTCGGCACCATCGCGCAGACGCTGAAGCAGGCGAAGGTGCTGCCCTCCCCGGAGGGCGGCCGCCCGGTGATAGCCGTGGTCGGTGAGCGTTCCGCCCCCGCCCAGCGCGACCAGCTGTCGTGGTTCGAGTCCAAGCCGCTGTTCGGCTGGAAGGTGCTCGTGCCGCGTACGAAGGAGCAGGCGGTGTCGCTCTCCGACCGGCTGCGCTCGTACGGCGCCGTGCCGCACGAGGTGCCGACGATCGCCGTCGAGCCGCCGCGCACCCCCCAGCAGATGGAGCGTGCCGTCAAGGGCCTGGTGACGGGCCGCTACGAGTGGATCGCGTTCACCTCGGTCAACGCCGTCAAGGCGGTGCGCGAGAAGTTCGAGGAGTACGGGCTCGACGCGCGTGCCTTCGCGGGCATCAAGGTCGCCGCGGTGGGCGAGCAGACGGCGAAGGCGCTCGTCGCCTTCGGTGTGAAGCCGGACCTCGTGCCGAGCGGTGAGCAGTCGGCCGCCGGGCTCCTCGAGGACTGGCCGCCCTACGACCCGGTCTTCGACCCGATCGACCGGGTGTTCCTGCCGCGCGCCGACATCGCCACCGAGACCCTGGTCGCCGGGCTCATCGAGCTGGGCTGGGAGGTCGACGACGTCACCGCCTACCGGACCGTGCGGGCCTCGCCGCCGCCGGCCGAGACCCGCGAGGCGATCAAGGGCGGCGGCTTCGACGCCGTGCTGTTCACGTCGTCGTCCACTGTGCGCAACCTGGTGGGCATCGCCGGGAAGCCGCACAACGTGACGGTCATCGCCTGCATCGGTCCCGCCACGGCCAAGACGGCCGAGGAGCACGGGCTGCGGGTCGACGTCATGGCGCCCGAACCCTCCGCGCTCAAGCTGGCCGAGGCGCTGGCCGACTTCGGGCTGCGCCGGCGGGCCGCGGCCCAGGAGGCCGGTGACCCGGTCAGCCGGCCGAGCGAGCGGCGTCCTGGAGCGCGCCGGAGGCGGGCCACCTGAGTCCCGAGGACGCGGACCGACAGTGCGCGCGGCCCCGGACCCGATTCGACGGGTACGGGGCCGCGCGCGCGTTCGCTCCGGGCCGGGGGCTGCCCGAGGCGCGCCGGCCCGTCGGCGGTGACGGTGGGGCGTCCACCGGTATCCACGGCGACCGATCCTGATCGCGTGCTGGGTGGCGGCGGGCCAGGTCTTGGTCCGGATCGCCCGGCCGTACCGGCCGGAGGCGCCCTTCCGCGCGAGGTCGTCACGAACCGAGGTCACGTGAGGCACACCGGGCACACGGTGGCACATGCGCGGAGTGGCGGGCCGACTCGGCGTCGGCAAAGGCGGGGCCGGGGCGGGCGTAGCGTAGGGCGTATGACGAAGTACGGATCCTTTCCCGGTTCGCGTCCCCGGCGGCTGCGTACCACCCCCGTCATGCGGCGCATGGTCGCGGAGACCCGGCTGCATCCGGCGGACTTCATCCTGCCCGCGTTCGTGCGGGAGGGCGTGAGCGAGCCGGTGCCGATCCAGGCCATGCCCGGTGTCGTGCAGCACACGCGCGACAGCCTGAAGAAGGCGGCGCTGGAGGCCGTACAGGCCGGGATTTCCGGGATCATGCTCTTCGGCGTGCCGGAGGAGTCGAAGAAGGACGCCCTCGGCACGCCCGGGACCGACCCGGACGGGATCCTCCAGGTCGCCATCCGGGACGTGCGGGCCGAGGTCGGGGACGACCTGCTCGTCATGTCAGACCTGTGCCTGGACGAGACGATCGATCACGGGCACTGCGGGGTGCTGGACGAGCAAGGGCGCGTCGACAACGACGCCACCCTGGAGCGGTACGCCGAGATGGCGCAGGTCCAGGCCGATGCCGGCGCCCATGTCGTCGGGCCCAGCGGGATGATGGACGGGCAGATCGGGGTCATCCGTGACGCCCTGGACCAGATCGGCCGGGAGGACGTCTCGATCCTCGCCTACACCGCCAAGTACTCGTCGGCCTTCTACGGTCCGTTCCGGGAGGCCGTCGGGTCGTCCCTGAAGGGCGACCGGAAGACGTACCAGCAGGATCCGGCGAACCTCCGCGAATCCCTGCGCGAGCTGGCGCTGGACCTGGAGGAGGGCGCCGACATGGTCATGGTGAAGCCGGCCGGACCGTATCTGGACGTCCTCGCCCGCGTCGCCGAAGCCGTGGACGTGCCCGTCGCCGCCTACCAGATCTCCGGCGAGTACTCGATGGTCGAGGCCGCCGCAGAGAAGGGCTGGGTCGACCGCGACCGGGCGATCCTCGAGACGCTGACCGGCATCAAGCGGGCCGGAGCGCGGAACATCCTCACCTACTGGGCCACCGAAGTGGCCCAGAAGCTGCGGTAGTCCGCCCGTTCTCACCAGGACAGCGCGTCGTCCATGCCCTGCTGCCAGTACGTCACCGTCAGGGAGCTGTCGTAGTAGAGGCCCTTGGCGGGCAGGGGCGGCGTCGCGGAGGCGCCGCCGTCGCTGTTCGGGGTGTAGCCCTGGAAGGCGACCGTCAGCTTCTTGGCCGTCTGTCCGCCGTCGCCGCTGCCGTCGGCGGCGGACAGCAGGACGCCGGCGTAGCCGGACTCGCCGGGCGCGAGGCTCGTCACCGCCTGCGGCCGCGTCTTCTCGGCGGCCTGCGGCACCCACTGCATCTCGTCGAAGCGCACGACCGGGTAGTAGGTCAGGTCGCAGGTCCTGCTGCCGGTGTTGGTCACCGTGAGCAGCATGTGGTTGAGCGGGCGGGCGACCGGCTCTGCGGTGACCTCGGTGTTCGACCCGTTGCACAGGACGCGGGAGCCGGAGGCGGTGTCGGCCTTGTCGTCCGTCCTGGCGCCCGTGTCGCCGCCTGTGGCGGAGCCCTTGCCGGCGCCGGTGTTGCCGGCCGTCCCGCCGGTCGAGCCCGCCGTGTCCTTCGACGGGGTCGTGCCGGCGCCCTTGTCGGTGGCGGGCGTGGGCTGTGCCGCCGTGGCCGTCGACGACGCCGGGCGCGACGCTCCCTCGTCCTGTACGCCCGTCCCGTCCTCGCACGCCGTGAGCGCGAGGGCGGTCAGCGCGGTGAGGGCGAGCAGGTGGCTGGTGCGGCGGATACGCATCGTGAAGTCCTCTTCCGGAATGGCGGGTTGAAGCGCCGTGCTTGGATGACCAAAGCTTGTGGGGGGATCCGTCCCGGCCGCCATGTCCGGCGGGCGATCAGGGACGCTGGAACGCCGGCAATGGGTCTGACCTGCGGAATCGGACCGTCCCTGGAACGCGGGGATGGGACACGGGGAGTGGAGGAACGGTGTCTGCGAGCGAGTTCGCCGAGCTGCTGCGGGAGTTGAAGGAGCGGTCCGGGCTGAGCTACGGGATGCTCGCGAAGCGGCTCCACATGAGTACGTCGACGCTGCACCGCTACTGCAACGGGGACGCCGTCCCCACGGACTACGCGCCCGTGGAACGGCTGGCGCGGCTCTGCAAGGCGTCGCCCCGGGAGCTCGTCGAGCTGCACCGGCGGTGGGTGCTGGCGGACGCGGTGCGGGGGAGGAAGGGCGGTACGGCCGAGGCGGAGGCCGTCGCGGACGGCACCGCGGATGTCGTCGTCGGCGAGGGCGTCGCGGGGGCGGCGGTCGTGGACGCGGGGGGCGCGGAAACGGCCGGCGCGGCCGAGGGCGCCGGAGCCGGTGGTGGTGGGGGCGGCGTCGGGGGCGAGGGCGGCCGTCGGCACCGCCGCTCCCTGGTTCTCGCCGGTGTCGGTGTCGTGGCCGCCCTCGGTTCGGTGGCCCTGGCGCTCGCCCTCACCCTGCCGTCCGGGGGGTCCGACGAGGGGGACGGCGCCGGCGCCGCGGGGACGGCGTCCGTGCAGGGGCGCGGAACGGGAGGCACATCCTCGGCGTCGGCGTCCGCGTCGCCCTCCGTGTCCCGGTCCGCGTCGCCGTCGGCTTCGGCCTCCGGGTCCGCCTCTCCGTCGGTCTCCGCCACCGGCGGCTCCCCGGCGGCGCCGGGTGCGGAGGCCAGTGCCGCCGTCCCGCTGACGGTCACCACGCGCCCGTACGCCTGGGAGAACCCGTGCATCCAGCACTATCTGATCGAGCGGGGGCCGGCGCAGGTCGGGCCACCGCCCGGCGAGCAGGACGCGCCCGCGTGGGTGGCCCGGTACGGGGCGGTGTCGGCGGGGGAGCAGTATCTGGAGCTCACCGTGCAGGGGACCGGCGAGGAGACCGTCGTCGTGGACAGTCTGACGGTCCGGACCGTCGGCAAGGGCGCGCCGCCGGCCTGGAACGACTACGCCATGGGTTACCCGGGCGTCGGCTGCGGGGGCGGGGTGCCGACGCGGGCCTTCTCCGTCGCCCTCGACGCGGCACGGCCGGCGCTGGTGCCCGAGGCGGGGCACGCGAACTTCCCGTTCAAGGTGAGCGAGTCCGACCCCGAGGTCTTCTACGTCACCGCCGACGCCTCCGCGTACGACGTGCGCTGGTACCTGGAGCTGTCCTGGTCCAGCGGTTCACGGCACGGCACGCTGACGATCGACAACGAGGGCAGGCCGTTCCGCACCAGTGGTGAGAACGGGCGCCCCGACTACGCGTTCCCGCTCGGCGGTTCCGCGTGGGAGCGGGCGGGAGTCTCTGCCACGCCGTAGGCGCCGGAACCGGACGGGGTGGTCGTCCCCGTCACGGCGCCGGCGTCCGGCGGGCCCTCGTCGCGCAGGCCCTCGCCGTCGTGGCACGCGGTCAGGGTGAGGGCCGCGGCGGCGGTCAGCGCGACGGCGATCAGACGGACGCGGCGGGGGGTGCGGGGAGTCCAGCGTGTGACGGGAGTGGGGGGAGTGGGCGGAGTGGGCCGTGTGGGCATGGGGCAAGCCTGGGTCGTCCGGCCTCCGACCTTCCACATCCGCCCCACAAGTCGGGACGCCCCAGTGGTCCCATGCCCTTTGACCTGCGGGAACGGCCCCATGATGGGACGGGACGCGGGACGCCCGACCGCCTGGGGGAAGCCTTTCCGCGCACGGATCCGCAGAATCCGCTGGATCCGCAGAATCCGCGGAGTCCGGGAAGACCGCTGACCCGCAGCGGTCGCGGGGGTCGACCCGGCCGGAGTCCCGAGGGGTGCGGGAGCCGGTGGCGGCGCTGTCCGCCGGGAGGTGACGGTGTCGACGTGCACGGGGCGACGGGGACGAAGGTGTGAACGCGTGCCGCTGTCCACATGGCAGAAACCCATGTGTAAGCGGCATCTATCTCCCTAGGGTGCGGGCATGACTGTCGCAGCCGAGTCGCCCAGTGCGTCCGCCCCCGCCTCCGTCCCCGCCGCCGTCCCGGCTTCCGCCCCTGCCGCCGTCCGGGCTTCCGTCCCGGCCGCCGTTCCTCCGTTGGCCTCCCGGGTCCGGTCGATCGGCGGCTCGCCCGTGCGGGACATCCTCGCGGTCACCGCCCGCCCAGAGGTGATAAACTTCGCGGGCGGGCTGCCCGCGCCCGAACTGTTCGACCGCGAGGGCGTGGCCGCCGCGTTCCGGTACGCGCTGGAGGAGGCCCCTGCCCAGGCCCTCCAGTACGCCACGACCGAGGGCGAGCCGATCCTGCGGGAGCGGCTGGCGGCCCGGACGACGGCCCGCGGGCTGCTCAC
Source organism: Streptomyces rishiriensis (assembly GCF_030815485.1). Classification (NCBI taxonomy): domain Bacteria; kingdom Bacillati; phylum Actinomycetota; class Actinomycetes; order Kitasatosporales; family Streptomycetaceae; genus Streptomyces; species Streptomyces rishiriensis. The sequence continues at coordinate 4,876,037 of NZ_JAUSWV010000002.1, forward strand.
GACCGCCGACGACCTGCTCGTCACCACGGGTTCCCAGCAGGCTCTGTCCCTGCTGGCGACCGCTCTCCTCGACCCCGGCGACACGGTGCTCGTCGAGGCGCCCTGCTATCTGGCCGCCCTTCAGGTCTTCGGCCTGGCGGGAGCGAGGATCGTGGCGGTGCCCTGCGACGCGGACGGTCCCGACCCCGAGGCACTCGCCGACCTGGTGGTCGGCGAACGCGCGAAGCTCCTCTACACCGTCCCCACCTTCCAGAACCCCACCGGCCGCACCGTCCCCGCCGAGCGCCGGGCCGCGGTCGCCGCCGTCGCCGCGCGGCACGGGCTGTGGATCGTCGAGGACGACCCGTACGGCGAGCTCCGCTACGAAGGCGAGCGCGTCCCCTGGATCGCCGCCCACCCCGACGCCCGCGACCGTACGGTCCTTCTCGGCTCCTTCTCCAAGGTCATGGCACCCGGCATCCGGCTGGGCTGGCTGCGTGCGCCGGCCGAGCTGCGCCGGGCCTGTGTCGTCGCCAAGCAGGCCGCCGACCTGCACACCCCGACCGTCAACCAGCTCGCCGCGGCGCGGTATCTGGCCGCGTTCGACCTGGACGCGCACGTGGCCCGGGTCGCCGCCGTGTACCGGGAGCGCCGGGACGCCATGCTCGCGGGTCTCGCGGAAGCCCTCCCGGCCGGGTCGGTGTGGACCCGGCCCGAAGGCGGCATGTTCCTCTGGGCCCGCCTCCCCGAGTCGTACGACACCACGGAGCTCCTCCCGCGGGTCGTCGCCCAGGACGTGGCGTACGTCCCCGGCGCCCCCTTCTACGCCGGCGAACCCGATCGCTCGACCCTGCGTTTGTGCTTCGTGACGCAGACCCCGCAGGAGATCGGGGAGGGGCTGCGCAGGCTCGGGCGCGGGCTCACCGGGTAGCGCGGGCCTGTCGGGTCAGTCCCACCAGAAGGTCCAGGCGGGCTCGCCGACGAGCAGCTGCTGGGCATAGGCCTCCAGGGTGCCCGGGCCCCGGAGGACGTTGTCCGGGCAGAAGGCGAAGTGCTCGGCGGCGATCCGCTCCGCCTCCGCGAGGGTGCCGGGCGGGGCCGCGACGGACACGGCCAGGACGTCGGAGCCGAGGCCGACGACCCGTATGCCGAAGCGGTCCTCCCAGGAGCGCAGGACGGCGCACAGACGCGCGGTGTCGTTGTCGTGCTCGGCCGGGCCGGACCAGCCGACGGCCGCCGGGACGTCCGCGCTGCGGCGCGCCGGGACCAGGGCGACATGTGGCGACCTGAACCAGGAAGGCCCCTGCTCCGCAAGGGTGTCGGCGATCTGCGCGGCGCGTACGTCCGGATCCGCCGTCAGGGTGCCGGGCGTGGCCAGGCCGGGCCACTCCTCGCCGTCCGCCGCGCACTCCGCCCAGTGCTCCGCGAGGACCTCCTCCGCGTCGTGATCCCCGGGGTACGACACCTCGGCGGGTGCCAACTCCCATTCCGAAGGGCCGCCCTGGGATCCGCCGAGGTCGACCAGGACCGGGACCAGTCCGGCTCGCCCCGCCCTCCCGCCCAGGGCCGTCCAGTTGCCGGAGGACGCGGACTGCTCCGCGTGCCACAGCAACGGCTCGTGCCACACGCCTTCGTCCGTCGCGTCGATCAGCCGGCCCGGCGGGAGCTGGAGGCCGAGGGAGCGGCCGCTGGGATCGGAGGCCAGCTTGGGGAGCGGATTGGGAAGAGTCGCCATGCCGGTGACTGTAAGGGCAGGCACTGACAGCGACCCGGGTCGGTGTGCCCCGCCCCGCCCGCGACGGCCGTCAGGCGGTGTGTCTCGCGCGCCGACGGCGCCGGACGGGCGTCAGCCGGCTGCCCAGACCGACGAGCGGGAGGACGACGGCGGCCGGGACGACCACACCCGCGCCTGCGACCAGCAGGAAGGTGATAGGACGTCACTGATCGACGGGTCGTCCGCGCCGCCCGACTGCCGCTCGCACGACCGCGGCCCGTCCTCCCCGTGGAACCGGTAGCCGGTTGCCGGAAGGAGGACGGGCCGCGTGTGTCGATGGCCCCTGGGCGCCGCCGGGTCGGTCAGAGCTTGTCCGGCGTCCTGATGCCCAGCAGGGCCATGCCCAGGTGGAGGGTGCGGGCCGTGAGGTCCACCAGGAAGAGGCGGTTCTCGACGACCTCCGGCGAGTTGTCGGGGGACAGCACGTGGCACTGGTCGTAGAACGTCGTCAGGTGCGAGGCCAGCTGGTACAGGTACGCGGCCAGCTTGTGCGGCTCGTACGCCGCCGCGACCTCGTGCACCGTCTCGCCGAACCGGTCCAGGTGCAGGCCCAACGCCCGTTCCGCCGGGGCGAGTTCCAGTTCAGGGTGGGCGGCCGGGCGGGCTTCGCCGGCCTTGCGCAGGATCGACTGGATCCGGGCGTACGCGTACTGGAGGTAGACGGACGTGTCGCCGTTCAGCGAGACCATCTGGTCCAGGTCGAACTTGTAGTCCCGCACCGCGGAGGTCGACAGGTCGGCGTACTTCACGGCGCCGACACCGACGTAGCGGCCGTTCTCCACGATCTCCGGCTCGGTCAGGCCGACCTTCACGGCCTTCTCGCGGACCACGGCCGTGGCCCGCTCGACGGCCTCGTCGAGGAGGTCGACCAGCTTGACCGTCTCGCCCTCACGGGTCTTGAACGGCTTGCCGTCCTTGCCGAGGACCGTGCCGAACGCCAACTGGTGCGCCTTGACGTCCTCGTTCAGCCAGCCCGCCCTGCGCGCCGTCTCGAAGACCATCTTGAAGTGCAGCGACTGACGGGCGTCCACCACGTACAGCAGGGTGCTCGCCTTGAGGTTGAAGACACGGTCGCGGATCGCCGACAGGTCGGTCGCCGCGTACCCGTAGCCGCCGTCCGACTTCTGGACGATCAGCGGGACCGGGTTGCCGTCCGGGCCCTTGACGTCGTCGAAGAAGACGCAGAGGGCGCCCTCGGAGCGGACCGCGACCCCGGACTCCTCCAGGAGCCGGCAGGTCTCCGCCAGCATGTCGTTGTAACCCGACTCGCCGACGATGTCCTCGTCGCGGATCTCCATGTCCAGCTTCTCGAAGACCGAGAAGAAGTAGATCTTCGACTCGTCGACGAACTTCTGCCAGGTCGCCAGCGTGTGCGGGTCGCCCGCCTGGAGGTCCACCACCCGGCGCCGGGCCCGGGTCTTGAACTCCTCGTCCGCGTCGAACAGCCTGCGCGCGGCCTTGTAGAGGCGGTCGAGGTTCGACATCGCCTCCTCGCCGCTCACCTGGGACTGCTTGTGGTCCAGCTCGTGCGGGTGCTCGTCCAGGTACTGGATGAGCATGCCGAACTGGGTGCCCCAGTCGCCGATGTGGTGCCGGCGGACCACGCTCTCGCCGGTGAACTCCAGGATCTGCACCGTCGCGTCGCCGATGACCGCCGAGCGCAGATGGCCGACGTGCATCTCCTTCGCCACGTTCGGCTGGGCGTAGTCGATGACCGTCGTGCCCGGGTGGGCGGCGTGCGGCACGCCCAGGCGGTCCGTGTCCGCGTACCGCGCCGCGAGGTTCCGGGTGATCGCGCCGTCGGTGATCGTCACGTTCAGGAAGCCGGGGCCGGAGACCTCGATCTCCTCGATCAGGTCACCCATGACGACCTGTGCCACGACCTGCGTCGCCAGCTCCCGCGGGTTCGCCTTCGCCTTCTTGGCCAGCGCCAGGATGCCGTTGGCCTGGAAGTCGGCCCGGTCGCTTCGTCGCAGCAGCGGGTCCGCGCCGGCGGCCTCCGGCAGGGTGGCCGAGAGGGCGGACGTGAGGTGCTGTTCGACGGAGTGACTGAGGGACGTGACCGGGGCCATAGGAGTGGGTGCCGTTCTCCTCGTGGGGATGGATGGGCACGGTCAGTATCCCATGGGGGGTAAAGCGGTTTTCCCGGGCGCGGGGCCGTCTGGGACAATGGAACGCACTTCAAACCCGGAAGCCTTCAGAACAAGAGGACGTGCCGATCGTGGCTCTGAGCACCGAGACCACCGACTGGGTCTCCCGTTTCGCGGATGAGGTCATCGAGGAGTCGGAGCGTCGGGCCCCCGGCAAACCTGTGGTCGTCGCGTCCGGACTCTCCCCGTCCGGACCCATCCACCTGGGCAACCTCCGCGAGGTCATGACCCCGCACCTGGTCGCCGACGAGCTCCGCCGCCGCGGACACCAGGTCCGTCACCTGATCTCCTGGGACGACTACGACCGCTACCGCAAGGTGCCGCAGGGCATCGAGGGGATCGACGACTCCTGGGCCGAGCACATCGGCAAGCCGCTGACCTCCGTCCCGGCGCCGCGTGGCTCCGCGTACCCGAACTGGGCCGAGCACTTCAAGGCCGCGATGGTCGAGTCGCTGGCCGAGCTGGGCGTGGAGTTCGACGGGATCAGCCAGACCGCGCAGTACACCTCCGGTGTCTACCGCGAGCAGATCCTGCACGCGATCAGGCACCGCGGTGACATCGACGCGATCCTCGACCAGTACCGCACCAAGAAGGCCCCCGCGAAGAAGCAGCAGCAGAAGCCGCTCGACGAGGCCGAGCTCGAGGCGGCGGAGGGGTCGGGCGCGGCGAACGAGGACGACGGCTCCTCCGGTTCGGCCGGCTACTTCCCGTACAAGCCCTACTGCGGCAACTGCGAGAAGGACCTCACCACGGTCACCTCGTACGTCGACGACACCACCGAGCTGTCCTACACCTGCACCGCCTGCGGGTTCGCCGAGACCGTCCGGCTGAACGAGTTCAACCGCGGCAAGCTGGTCTGGAAGGTCGACTGGCCGATGCGCTGGGCGTACGAGGGCGTGGTGTTCGAGCCGAGCGGCGTCGACCACTCGTCCCCCGGGTCCAGCTTCCAGGTCGGCGGCCAGATCGTCGGCATCTTCGGCGGCAAGCAGCCCATCGGGCCGATGTACGCCTTCGTCGGCATCAGCGGCATGGCGAAGATGTCGTCCTCGAAGGGCGGCGTGCCCACGGCCGCCGACGCGCTGAAGATCATGGAGCCGCAGCTCCTGCGCTGGCTCTACGCCCGCCGCCGCCCCAACCAGTCCTTCAAGATCGCCTTCGACCAGGAGATCCAGCGGCTCTACGACGAGTGGGACAAGCTGGACGCCAAGGTCACCGACGGCTCGGCGCTCCCGGCCGACATCGCCGCGCACTCCCGTGCGGTGGGCACGGCCGCCGGTGAGCTGCCGCGCACCGTCCGGCCGCTGCCGTACCGCACACTGGCCTCCGTCGCCGACATCACCGCCGGACACGAGGACCAGGCCCTGCGGATCCTCTCCGACCTCGACCCGGAGAACCCGCTCGGCTCCCTCGACGAGGCCCGGCCCCGGTACGACAAGGCGGAGGCGTGGATCAACACCCATGTCCCCGCCGACCAGCGCACCGTCGTCCGCGCCGAGGCCGACGCCGAGCTGCTGAAGTCCCTCGACGAGGACTCCCGGCAGTCCCTGCGGCTCCTGCTCGACGGGCTCGCCGACCACTGGTCGCTGGACGGCCTGTCGCACCTCGTCTACGGCGTCCCGAAGGTCCAGGCCGGCTTCTCCGCCGACGCCACCCCCAAGGAACTCCCGCCGGAGATCAAGACCGCCCAGCGGACGTTCTTCGCCCTGCTCTACCACTTGCTGGTGGGGCGTGACACGGGCCCGCGGCTGCCCACCCTGCTGCTGGCCGTCGGCCAGGAGCGGGTGCGCGCCCTGCTCGGGGAGTAGGACCCACCGGAAGGGGCCCTCGTACCTGTCGGTACGAGGGCCCCTTCGCGTCCGGTTCCGCCTACGCGATGTGGTCCTCCTCCAGCTCCGCCGTGTGGCGGTTCTGGAAGCGCATGACCATGCGCTTGGCCTCGGCGTCCGCGACGGGGACGCCGTAGGTCGCCTCGACGTTGTCGCTGAACTGGCTCGGGGTCGGGTAGCTGCCGTTGATCGACTGCTTGAAGACCTGGTAGTACGACTCCTCGTCCGGCTCGATCAGCGGGGTGCCGCCGCCCTCACCGAGCTCACGGCTGCGGCCGGGACCCACCGGGATGGGGAACGAACCGGTCTCCTCGGGGGAGGGCTCCTGCGCCGGAGGCTCCTCCTGGTACTGGTCCTGGTACTGCTCGGCCTGCTGCTGCTCCTCGTACCACTGGGCGTACTGCTCCGAGGGGTCGTACGTGGGGTCGTAGCCCCCCTGGTACGCGACCTCGTGCGGCGCCTGGAACCACGGGCTCGGCTCCTCCTCCGCGGGCGCGGGGGCGGGCGCAGGGCCGACCTGCTGTGCCTGCTGCTGAGCCTGCTGCGGCGCCTGGGTCTGCTGCGGCGCCGGAGCCGCCTCGACGGCCCGGACGCCCGCGCCGACCGGGGCGGCCGCCGTCAGCACCTGCTGGGGCGCGGCCGCCGCCGCCTGCACCGGAGGGAGCAGGGCCGGCTCGATGCCCGCCGCCGCCAGACCCGCCGGGGCGGTCTCCGCCAGCGGAACGCCGTAACGGGCCAGCCGCAGCGGCATCAGCGACTCCACCGGGGCCTTGCGGCGCCAGGCGCGACCGAAGCGGGAACGCAGCCTCGCCTGATAGACGAGACGTTCCTGCTCCAGCTTGATCACCTGTTCGTAGGAGCGCAGCTCCCACAGCTTCATCCGCCGCCAGAGCAGGAAGGTGGGCAGCGGGGAGAGCAGCCAGCGCGTGAGCCGCACGCCCTCCATGTGCTTGTCGGCCGTGATGTCCGCGATCCGGCCGATCGCGTGCCGGGCGGCCTCGACGGACACCACGAACAGGATCGGGATCACCGCGTGCATCCCCGTGCCCAGCGGGTCCGGCCAGGCCGCCGCGCCGTTGAAGGCGATCGTCGCCGCCGTCAGCAGCCACGCCGTCTGCCGCAGCAGCGGGAAGGGGATGCGGATCCAGGTCAGCAGCAGATCCAGGGCCAGCAGGACGCAGATACCCGCGTCGATGCCGATCGGGAACACGTACGAGAAGTTCCCGAAGCCCTTCTCGAGGGCCAGTTCCCGGACGGCCGCGTACGAACCGGCGAAGCCGATGCCGGCGATGACCACGGCGCCGGCCACGACCACGCCGATGAGAACGCGGTGCGTCCGGGTCAGCTGTATTGGCGCGGACACCCGTACTCCCCTCCCCTTGCCTGTTCTTGCGCGCAACAGGGTGGCACATGTGTGCGGCGAACGCGTTGCCGGATCGTCAGCTCTTCGCGGAGGCGGACGCCTTCGGGGCTGCCGCGGCCGCCTTGGAGGCCGTCGCCTTCGGGGTCGCCGACGACGACTTGGAGGGCGTCGCCTTCGGGGCGGCCGAGGCCGACGTGGAGGGGGACGGGCTCGTGGCCGACGGGTCCGAACCGCCGCCGCCACCCTCGCCGTTGGCCGACCGCACCGCGGCCACCGCTTCCTTGGCCGCCTTCTCCGCCGACTTCGTCAGGGTCTCCGCGCTCGGCGACTTGTCGCCCGCCAGACCGGCACCGTTGTAGTCGAGCGTGAGCACCACATTCTCGACGCGGACCACGACCGTCTGCTGCTTGAAGGCGCCCTCCGTCTTCTTCAGGTCGTAGCGCACCGACGTCGCCTCGTCACCCGTCGCGGTCACCGGCGCCGACTTGACGTTCTTCGCGCCCGTCACCGCCTGGGCGTCCTTGACCTGCTTCGCGTAGTACGTCTTCGCCTGCGACTCGCCGTCACCGGTCGTCGCGTCCGACTCGAAGCGCAGCAGCGAAACGTTCAGCCACCGGAACTGCGAGCCCTTCACACCCTTGTTGGCCAGGCTGGACCAGGAACAACTGGCCCGGGCCGCGGTGTCGCTGGACGTCCCCTCCTTGCCCGAGGCCGCCCCCTTCGGCACCAGCTCCGTCAGGGTCTTCCTGGTCACCACCGCACACGCCTCGGGCAGCGTCCTGTACGCCGCCGCCTGCACGGTCGGCGCGGCGCTCGCCGTCGAGCCGGCGCCGGAACCGGAGCCGGTGGAGGCGCTGGTGTCCTTCGCGTCGTCTCCCGAGCCGGAGTCCGAGGAGCAGCCCGCGGCGATCAGCATCACCGGGACGGCGACCGCCGCGGCCAGGAGGCGGTTCAGCCCTCCGGCACGGTTCACTCGCTCGGCACGCTGCTCGCGCTGGTCAAACTGGCCGTCTCGCTGGGCTCGTCGCTGCATGGTTCCTTCACTCATGACGCTCGTGGTTCCTGCGGTCGGATCGGGTCCGAGGGGCCACGGTAGTCGGTGAAGAAGCTGTGCGGTTCCGCTTCGAGGGCTTTGCGGGCGGGGCGCGAACCGGGCCGAAGTACCCTCAGCCGGCCAGGGAGTCGGCGAGCTGCGCGGCCAGTTTCCGGGCCTTGTCCTGCATTTCCTCGCTGTCCGGCACCGTGCCGACGGTCGCCGGCTGCTCCTCGTACCGGATGGTCACCATGACGTTGGACGTGCGGAACGCCACAGTCACCGTGCGCTGTTTGGCCGTCGAACCGGAGCTGCTGAGCGCGTCGTCGACGAACGCCTCGTCGCCCAGGTCCTCCAGGAGGCGGGGCTGGAGTTCGGCCGGGGGAACGGTGGACGAAGCCGAGGGCGAGACGGAGGACGAGGCGCCCGGGGAGGGCGAGGTCGTCGTCGAGGGGGAGGGGCTCGGGCTCGTGGTGGGGGAGCCGGTCGCAGCGCCGGTGGTGGTGGAGGCGGCGGGCGCCGGAAGGTCGGCCGCCGTCACCTTCTGCGCGAAGAGGGTCTCGGCCTGGTTGTCGTCGCTGACGGCGTTGTCGTACGAGACGACCCGCTCGAAGTCGACGAGGAGATGGTCGGTGGCGTCCGTCGACTCCACCTTCCAACGGCAGCCCACCTTGCGGTCCGTGTCGAACGTCTGGGTCGCCTCGCCCGCGTAGGCCGTGTCGCGCTGCGCCTCGTCGGCGAGCTGCTTGATGCCGGGCAGGAGCGAGTCGAGGGTGGACCGGCTCACCACCCCGCAGGCCTCGGGAAGCGTGTCGTACTTGCCGGGCTGCGCGACGGCGGCGGTCGTTCCCGCGTCGCCCGGGTTGGAGTTGTCCGTCGAGCCGCCCTCGTCCGAACCGCCGGTGCAGCCGGCCAGCAGCGCCGCGAGGAGCGCGACGACGCCGGGTACGTATGCCGTCCGCTGCACGGTCGGCTCCTCTCGACAAGTCGGGTGAAGTGAGCGGCCCGGTGTCCCCGCTGGTTATTCGCTTGCCGGGCGGGGGCGGCCCCTGGAGACAATGTGTATCGCACGTGGAGCTGTGGATGCCGGTCCGCTGTCCTTTTCGTTGACCTTGGCACCAGTTTTGCGATCTAAGGCTTTTGTGTTCAATCCGGGGGAATGAGGACGATATGTCGTACGTAGAAATGCAGGGCGCGAAGGTACCCATCCGTATGTGGGCCGACCCGGCGTCGGTCGAGGAAGGTGCGCTCCAGCAGCTGCGGAACGTGGCGACCCTGCCGTGGATCAAGGGACTGGCGGTCATGCCGGACGTCCACTACGGCAAGGGCGCGACGGTCGGCTCGGTCATCGCGATGCAGGGCGCCGTCTGTCCCGCGGCGGTGGGGGTCGACATCGGCTGCGGGATGTCCGCGGTGAAGACCTCGCTCACGGCGAACGACCTTCCCGGCGATCTCTCCCGGCTCCGTTCGAAGATCGAGCAGGCGATCCCGGTGGGCCGCGGGATGCACGACACCGCTGTCGAGCCGGACCGGTTCCACGGGCTGGCCACCGGCGGGTGGGACGACTTCTGGGGGCGGTTCGACGGGGTCGCGGACGCGGTGAAGTTCCGTGAGGAGCGGGCCGTGAAGCAGATGGGGACCCTTGGCGGGGGCAACCATTTCGTCGAGGTATGCACGGATACGACCGGTGCTGTCTGGCTGATGCTGCACTCCGGTTCCCGGAACATCGGCAAGGAACTCGCCGAGTTCCACATCGGGGTGGCCCAGAAGCTCCCGCACAACCAGGGCCTGATCGACCGCGATCTCGCCGTCTTCGTCGCGGACACCCCGCAGATGGCGGCCTACCGCAACGACCTGTTCTGGGCCCAGGAGTACGCGAAGTACAACCGCACGCTCATGATGGCGCTCCTGAAGGACGTGATCCGCAAGGAGTTCAAGAAGGCGAAGCCGGCCTTCGAGCGGGAGATCAGCGCACACCACAACTACGTCGCCGAGGAGCGCTACGACGGGATGGATCTGCTGGTGACCCGCAAGGGCGCGATCCGGGCCGGCTCCGGCGAGTTCGGCATCATCCCGGGTTCGATGGGCACCGGCTCGTACATCGTGAAGGGTCTCGGCAACGAGAAGGCCTTCAACTCGGCCTCGCACGGCGCGGGTCGGCGGATGAGCCGTAACGCCGCCAAGCGCCGCTTCTCGACGCAGGACCTGGAGGAGCAGACGCGGGGCGTGGAGTGCCGTAAGGACTCCGGCGTCGTGGACGAGATCCCGGCCGCCTACAAACCGATCGAGCAGGTCATCGATCAGCAGCGGGACCTGGTCGAGGTCGTGGCGAAGCTCAAGCAGGTCGTCTGTGTGAAGGGCTGACACCGCCGGCCGGCGGAAGAAGCCCGCCGGGGAGGGGCCCGAGCCGGTTCGGCAGGGGCCCCTCCCGTCGCTCCTTCACCCGAGCCGCTTCTCCAGCAGGGTCACCGCGTACGGGCTTCCCGTCCCGCCTTCCTTCGCGCGCTGTTCGCCGACGACCGTGTAGCCCGCGGACTCGTAGTACGCGCGCAGGCGGGGGTTGGCGGAGAGGCAGTCGAGACGGGCGTACGGGCGGCCCGCCGCGGCGATGCGGGACTCGGCGTGGGCCAGCATCCTGCGGCCCGCGCCCGGTGGGGCGGTGTGCGGGGTCGTCATCAGGCGGTGGATGTAACCGGCCTCGGGCGGCCGGGGGCCCCAGGCGGCCGGGTCGTCCCACCAGAGTTCGAAGGCGCCCGCGACCACGCCGTCCGCGTACGTCAGCCAGACCTCGCCGTCGCGCATGCGGTCGACGAAGTGGGCCTCGGTCTTCTCGCCGGGCCGCCACTGCTCGATGCCCCGGGCCAGTTGCCACAGGGCCGCCGTGTCGCGCAGGCGGACCAGGAGGGGGGCGTCGAGCGGCTCCGCCCTGCGGTGGGTCAGCTCCGGCCAGGTCGTGGGCACCGGTTCCAGAAGGCGGGCGCGCAGGGTCGCCGACAGGGTCTCCGCGTCCATGCCGAGAGCCTGCGTCACATACGCCTCCACCGAGCCGTACCGGGCCCGCAGCGCCTCCAGGAACAGACGCATCACCGACTCGGGAGCCCGGCCGTAGGACGGCCACGCCGGGGAGCGGCCGTCGTTCCTCGCGCGCCAGTCGGCGAGCAGGGCCGGGGTCGCCAGTTCCGTCAGGGTGAAGTCCTCGATGATCACCTCGTCCGGCACGCCCAGCAGACCGAGGATCAGCGCCGCCAGCTGCCCGGTGCGGTCCTTGCCCGAGGCGCAGTGGAAGACCAGCCCCTCCTGCGCCTCGGCCACCAGCTCCAGGGCGGCCGCGATCTCCTTCGTGCCGTCCTGCGCCACCTCCATGAAGCGGGCGGAGAGATACGGGCCCGGGTCCACGTCGGCGGTCAACGCCGCCTGGTCGTAAGGGCGGTGCTCGATGCTGAGGTTGCGGTAGATGAAGGACCCGTGCTCCGGGACCCGGCCCCTCGCCTCCGCCTCCCAGGGGTGGCGGAGGTCGACCACCGTGCGGACGCCGAGGGCGAGGAAGCGGTCCCAGTCCGGGGTGTCCGGTCGCAGCTTGCCGAGCGAGTCCGCGCGGAACAGCCGGCCCGCGCGGACCCGGTGGCCACTGCTCGTCGGGTATCCGCCCAGGTCACGGAAGTTGTGCAGCGTCTCGAACGGTATGTGTCTGTCCACGTGGAAGACCCTAAGGCGCGGCGGCCGTCACTTCGCGTGGCGTACCGCGTAGATCATCACGAACGCCACGACATGGATGCCGAAGAGGAAGTAGGCCAGGAAGACCCACATGTGCCGCTCGTCCTTCGTCTCCCGGGCGAGACGGCGCTGCTCCAGTGAGCGCTGTCCGGGCGACAGCTGTCCGGGAGGGGACTGTCCGGGAGGGAGCCGTTCGCTCGCGTCCGGGTCCCGGCCCGCGCCCTCCTCCTCGGCCGTCACAGTTCCCGGTGCACCTTCGTGTTGGACGCCTGGGCGCGGGGGCGCAGGACGAGCAGGTCGACGTTGACGTGGCTGGGGCGGGTGACCGCCCACGCGATGGTCTCGGCCACGTCGGAGGCGGTGAGGGGTTCGGCGACGCCCTCGTAGACCTTGGCGGCCCTGTCCGCGTCGCCGCCGAAGCGGGTGAGGGCGAACTCGTCCGTCCTGACCATGCCGGGGGCGATCTCGATGACGCGGACCGGCAGGCCGACGATCTCCAGGCGGAGCGTCTCGGCGAGGACGTGGGCGCCGTGCTTGGCGGCGACATAGCCGCCGCCGCCCTCGTACGTCCCGTGCCCGGCGGTCGAGGACACCACCACGACGGTTCCGTCACCGCTCGCCACCAGCCTGGGAAGCAGGGCCTGGGTGACGTTGAGGGTGCCGAGGACGTTCGTCTCGTACATCGTGCGCCAGTCGGCCGGGTCGCCGGTGGCGACGGGGTCGGCGCCGAGCGCGCCGCCCGCGTTGTTGACGAGGACGCCGATCGTCTTGAAGGCGCTCGCGAACTCGTCGACCGCCGCTCGGTCCGTGACGTCCAGCTGGTACGCCGTCGCGGAGCCGCCCGCCTGCGCGATCTCCTCGGCCAGCGCCTCGATGCGGTCCTTGCGGCGGGCGGTCAGGACGACCCGGTAACCGGCCGCGGCGAGCTGCCGGGCGGTGGCGGCGCCGATTCCGCTGCTCGCACCGGTCACGACGGCGATGCGGGAGGCGGCGGACGGTGCGGCGGTGGCCATGGGCTGCTCCTCGTGCACGGTGGTGTTCGCTCGTTCGTACGACCGACTGCCGCCCAGGGTATCGGGGTCAGCCGCCGTTCCTCGGGGCCCACATGATCACGGCCATCCCGGCGAGACAGATCAGGGCGCCGGCCATGTCCCAGCGGTCGGGGCGGTAGCCGTCGGCGACCGCGCCCCAGAGCAGGGAGCCGGCCACGAAGACGCCGCCGTACGCGGCGAGGACGCGGCCGAAGGGGGCGTCGGGCTGGAAGGTGGCGACGAAGCCGTACGCGCCGAGGGCGAGGACGCCGCCGGCCGCCCACAGCCAGCCGCGGTGCTCGCGCACGCCCTGCCAGACCAGCCAGGCGCCGCCGATCTCGAGGAGCGCGGCGACGAGGAACAGGGCGGCCGACCGGAAGATGAGCATGTGGGCAGCCTGGCACGGTCGGGTGCTGTCACCTGTTGGAGGGCGCCTGTCGGGCGCCCGGCGTGGGATACATCCCCTTCGTACCCGGCCCTTCGTACCGGGCCGTTTCCGATCGAGGAGTGGTGGCATGCGCAGGATGCGGGTTCTCGCGGTGGTGGGCGCGGTACTGGGCATGACGTCGGCGATGGGGCCGGTGGGCGCGCCCGCGCAGGCGGCGGACGCGGCAGAGGCGGCAGGGGCGGTGTCGCGGGAGGCGACGGGTGAGGCGACCGAGGCGGATCTGTCGTACCACGGCTCCGCCGTCATGCGCGGCGGCCGGGTCGACGTCCGGCTGACCCCGCGCAACCACGGTCCGGGGGACGTCTCCGACTCCACCGTGCGGCTGCGCTGGTCGGTGCCGTTGGCGCCCGGGGCGCAGCGGCTGCCGGCCGGCTGCGCGCGGACGGGCCGCCAGGAGGTGGTGTGCCGGACGGGGGCGCTGGCCGCGGACGGGCTGGGGGAGCGGATCGCGATGCGGGTGTGGCTGCGGGGGCGGCCGACCGAGGTGACGATGGCCGTGGACACCCTGTGGGGCGGCGGGGCGGTGGACCGCAACCGGTCCAACGACCGGCAGCAGGTGCTGGTCCTGGACACCGGGGACGCGTACTTCTTCTGACGTCCGCGCGAGCGGGGCGTCGTACGATCTGCGGACGGCGCTGACGGCGGTGCCGACGAAGGGGTGCGATGTCCGGGAACGTGCGCTCGCGGCTGCTGGCCGAGCTGGCCGTCGTGTCGCGTCGCTACGCGGCCGCGTACGCCCTGTTCAACCAGGCTCTCGCCGACCGTCTCGGACTGCACCCGACGGACCTCCAGTGTCTGAACCTGCTGATGCTGGAGCGGGAGCCGGTGACGACGGGCCGGGTCGCCGGGCTGACGGGGCTGACCACCGGGTCGGCGACGCGGCTGGTGGACCGGCTGGAGAAGGCGGGTTACGTCGTCCGGGAGCGGGACGCGGCCGACCGGCGACGGGTCCTCGTGGTGACGGTGCCGGAGCGGATCGCGGAGTTCACCGGGATGTGGGAGCGGCTGGGCGGCGACTGGACGCCGCTCTTCGAGGACCTGGGGGACGACGAGCTCGCGGTGATCGTGCGGCACATGCGGCGCACGGTGGAGTTCGGCACGGAGCAGGTCGCACGCTTGCGGGAAGGCCGGGTCTAGGGCGGGATGCGGGAAACGGACATACGGCCGGCCGCGCCGACGGCGTCCGCCGGCGAAGCGCGAGCGCCGGGCGTCCGCCCGGCGCGGGAACTGCCCCGCAACTGGCCGCTGTTGCTGCTGGGCGCGGCGGTGGTGCCGGGCGTGCTGCTGGTGCTCGTCGGGCGGTCACTGGACGCGCCCGCGATGCAGGCGTGGCGGACGGTGTTCCTGGCCGTGACCGTGCAGGCGCTGCCGTTCCTGTTGCTGGGCACGGCTCTGTCGGGGGCGATCAACGCGTTCGTGCCGGCCCGGGTCTTCGGCCGGCTGCTGCCGAAGCGGGCCGCGCTGGCGGTGCCGGTCGCCGGGATGGCGGGCGTGGTGCTGCCGGGGTGCGAGTGCGCGTCGGTGCCGGTGGCGAACAGCCTGATCGGGCGGGGGGTCACTCCGGCCGCCGCGTTCGCGTTCCTGCTGTCGGCGCCCGCCGTGAACCCGGTGGTGCTCACCGCCACGGCCGTCGCCTTCCCGGGCAGTCCGGAGATGGTGCTGGCCCGCCTGCTCGCCTCGCTGGCCACCGCCGCCGCGATGGGCTGGCTGTGGCTCTGGCTGGGGCGCGAGGAGTGGTTGAAGCCCACCGTCGTCCGGCACACCGGGCATGTGCCGGGACGCAGCCGGCTCACCGAGTTCCGGCGTGGTTTCCAGCACGACTTCCTGCACGCGGGAGGCTTCCTGGTGGTGGGGGCCATGGCGGCGGCGACCTTCAACGTGGCGGTGCCGCGCACGCTGCTCGACGCTTTCGCCGGTTCGCCGTGGCTGTCGGTGCTGTTCCTGGCGGCGCTGGCGATCGTGCTGGCGGTGTGCAGCGAGGCGGACGCGTTCGTGGCGGCCTCGCTGAGCGGGTTCTCGCCGGTCGCGCGGCTGGCGTTCATGGTGGTGGGGCCGATGGTCGACCTCAAGCTGATCGCACTCCAGGCGGGCACCTTCGGCCGGGCCTTCGCGGTGCGGTTCTCGGCGGCCACGGCGGTGGTGGCCGTGGTGTGCAGCGCGGTGATCGGAGGGGTGCTGCTGTGAGGCGCTTCGCGCAGGTGGGGCTGCTGGTGCTGGGTGGCCTGGGGTTGCTGCACACCTCGCTGTTCACGGACGAGTACCTGCGGTACGTCAAGGAGGGAATGCGGCCGCTGCTGATCGCCTCCGGGGTACTGCTGGTGGTGCTCGGCGTGGCGGAGGCGTGGGCCTCCCCGCCGAACGGGGAGCGGGGGCACGACGAGCGGGGGCACGGCGGGCAGGGGTACGGCCGTGCGGAGTCCGGGGAGCGGGGGCACGGCGCGCAGGGGCGCGGAGAGCCGGGTCCCGGCCGTGGGCAGCGACATGAGGGGCACGGGGGTCACGAGAGTCGCGGAGAGCAGCACGCGGGGCAGGAGGGCCAGGAGGGGCATGGGCACGATCACTCCGCGGTTCCCCGGATCGCCTGGCTGCTGTTCCTGCCCGTGCTGAGCCTGCTCTTCTACGCGCCGCCCGCGCTCGGCTCCTACACGGCCTCGCGGGAGCCGGCGAAGGCCGTCGCCGTACAGGAGGACGCCTTCGATCCGCTGCCCGCGACCTCCCCGCTGCCGATCACGCTCACCGACTTCACCCAGCGGGTGCAGCAGGACCGGTCGCGGGCCATCCGGGGTCGCGCCGTCGTGATGACCGGGTTCGTCAGCCCGGCCCCGGGGAAGCGGGACGGCTGGTATCTGACCCGGATCGTCGTCAACTGCTGTGCGGCGGACGCGTCGTCCGTGAAGGTGCTGGTCACGGGGGTCGCGGCGCCGAAGGCCGATACCTGGGTGAACGTCACCGGGACCTGGCGGGAGAGCGGCGCGCTGGGCACGTCGTCCGCGGCGGTCGCGTTGGACGCGCGGGCCGTGCAGAAGGTGCGCAAGCCGCTGAACGCGTACATGGACGCGCTGCCGCTCCCGTCCTGAACGAGGCCCCCTGAGCGCCCCGGGGGGCGTCGCTTAGACGTCGGCGCCGTCCGCGCCGTCCGCGTCATAGCGTCGGCGGGCCGCCTGGACGTCGTCGAAGTGGGTCTCCGCCCAGTCCTTCACGGCCGTCAGCAGCAGCGCGAGATTGCTGCCGAGGGGGGTCAGCTCGTAGTCGACGCGGACGGGGACGGACGGGGTGACCGTGCGGGTCAGGATGCCGTCGCGTTCCAGGGAGCGCAGGGTCTGGGTGAGCATCTTCGGGCTGACGCCGGCGATCCTGCGGGCCAGGTCGCTGTAGCGCTGGGCGCCGGGGGCGAGGGCCGAGACGACCAGGCTGACCCACTTGTCGCTGAGGCGGTCCAGGAGCTGGTTGGTCGGGCAGCTGCGGAGGAAGGCGTCGTACTCGCTTCGGGCCTGCTCGCGCCGCTGGGCGGCGGTCGTGGTGGCCATGGCGGCTCTCCTCCCGGTGACGTAGGCACCTTCAGGTAACTACTTCCTCCTGGATAGTAACTCTTCCTAGGGTTGCGGCAGCAAGAGGGCAGCGGGCGGGCGGCGTGAGACACGGGAGCTTCCCGGGGAGCCGTTCGCAAGCGGTCCCACAAGTGCCAGCCATATCAGGGGAGTTGTCATGCGTGCAGCAGTGGTGCGGACGTTCGGCGGGCCCGAGGCCGTCGAGATCGTGGACGCGGAGCTGCCGGAGCCGGCCGCCCGGCAGGTCCGGATCAAGGTGGCGGCGGCCGCGCTGAACCCGGTGGACGCCGGGGTGCGCTCGGGCGTCTTCGGCGGCGCGGGCAAGCAGGTCGGACTCGGCTGGGACATCGCCGGGACGGTGGACGCGGTGGGAGTGGCCTCCGCGTGGAAGGTGGGAGAGGAGGTCGTGGCGCTCGACTACGGGATGGTCAAGCCGCTCGGCGCCCACGCGGAGTACGTCGTCGTCGACGCGGACGCGGTGGCGCTCGCGCCGGCTTCCGTGGACGCGGTGCACGCGGCGACGCTGCCGCTGAACGCGCTGACCGCCGCGCAGGCGCTGGACCTGCTGGCTCTGTCGCCGGGGCAGTCGTTGCTGGTCACGGGCGGTGCGGGGGCGGTCGGCGGGTACGCCGTCCAGCTGGCCGCGCGGCGCGGGGTGGAGGTTGCCGTGCTGGCCAGGGCACAGGACGAGGAGTTCGTCCGGTCGCTGGGGGCCATCCGCTTCGAGGGCGGCGAGGGGGGCTTCGACGCGGTGCTCGACGCGGCGGTGCTCGGCTCCGAGGCGTTGGCCCTGGTGCGGGACGGGGGCGTGTACGTGGGGGTGATCCCGCAGGCTCAGCCCGCGTCGGAGCGAGGGATACGGACCGACGCCGTCGAGGTGAGCGCGGACGGGGCCCGGCTGGCGGAGCTGGTGCGGTCGGTGGACGCGGGGGAGCTGACCCTCCGGGTGGCCGAGACCTACGCCCTGGAGGACGCGGCGAAGGCGCACGCGCGGCTGGCAGAGGGCGGAGTCCGGGGCCGTGTGGTGCTGGTCCCCTAGCGGGGGCCGCGACCCGGGCCCGCGCGGTCGAGGCGGCGTACAGGTCTCGGGCGGTGGGGGCGGGCTCAGAGGACGCGGTGCCTCGCGTACGTGGCAGGGGGGACCCCGATCGTGGTGGTGAAGTCGCGGACCAGGTGGGCCTGGTCCGCGTAGCCCAGGTCCGCGGCCAGGGCCGCCCAGTCCGCCGTCTCCTCGGCCTGCGCCCGTTCCAGGGCCTCGTGGATGCGGTAGCGCAGGATCACCCACTTGGGGCCCACGCCGACGTACGCGGCGAACAGCCGCTGGAGCAGGCGTACGGAGAGTCCCTCGTCGCTCGCGAGGTCCGCGACCTTGCGGATCGTGCGGTCGGTGCGGATGCGGTCGACGAGGGTCATCGCCAGGTCGGCCTGCGGGTCCGGGCGGGGGGTGCGGGCCGCCAGGAGATGGGCGTCGAGGGCGGCCACCCGGGCCTCCTCGTCGGCGGGGTCCAGCACCGGGGCCGGGTCGGTGCCGGTGAGGTGGACCCGGCGGCCCGTCCAGTGGGAGACCGGGTGCCCGGGGGCGAAGGGGCGGAAGCCGCCGGGGCGGAACTTGACGCCGCACACCCGCCCCCGCCCCTCCAGTTTCTGGGTGAAGAGCCCCTGCTGGACGCCGGCGATCTCGACGAAGGGCTCCTGGCCCTCGAACCGCTGGAAGACGAGGTGGACCGCGGGGTGCGGGACCACGTGCGAGACGTACGGCTCGGCCAGGTCCCAGTCGATCAGCCAGTAGTGCTCGACGTAGGGGCGCAGGGGCGGGGCCGGTTCGGGGCGGTGGAAGCGCACGCGTGCGAGGAAGTCCGCGGCGTCGACGATGCCCCGGGTGTCACGGCGTGGGGTGGCCATGTCCGGATCGTAGGACGGGGCACTGACATCGACGTCGGTAGGCGGAATAGCGGGAGCGGGGGAGGTGTTTGGCCGGTATAGTTTAACGGTCAACAACTTTGGAGGTTGAGCGACCATGCAGTTCGGGATCTTCAGCGTCGGCGATGTCACGCCGGACCCCACCACGGGCCGTACGCCGACCGAGCGCGAGCGGATCAAGGCCATGGTCGCCATCGCGCAGAAGGCCGAGGAGGTGGGCCTCGACGTCTTCGCCACCGGCGAGCACCACAACCCGCCGTTCGTGCCCTCGTCCCCGACGACGATGCTCGGTTACATAGCCGCGCGGACGGAGAGGCTGGTCCTCTCCACCTCCACCACCCTCATCACCACCAACGACCCGGTGAAGATCGCCGAGGACTTCGCGATGCTCCAGCATCTGGCCGACGGGCGCGTCGACCTCATGATGGGGCGCGGGAACACCGGCCCGGTCTACCCCTGGTTCGGCCAGGACATCCGGCAGGGCATCAACCTCGCCATCGAGAACTACGCCCTGCTGCGCCGGCTGTGGCGCGAGGACGTGGTCGACTGGGAAGGCAAGTTCCGCACGGCCCTGCAGGGCTTCACCTCCACGCCGCGCCCGCTGGACGACGTGCCGCCGTTCGTGTGGCACGGCTCCATCCGCTCGCCCGAGATCGCCGAGCAGGCCGCGTTCTACGGCGACGGCTTCTTCCACAACAACATCTTCTGGCCGGCGGACCACACCAAGCGGATGGTCGAGCTGTACCGCGCCCGGTACGCGCACTACGGACACGGCACGCCCGAGCAGGCCATCGTGGGGCTCGGCGGGCAGGTCTTCATGCGGAAGAACGCGCAGGACGCGGTGCGCGAGTTCCGTCCGTACTTCGACAACGCGCCGGTGTACGGGCACGGGCCGTCGCTGGAGGACTTCACCGACCAGACCCCGCTGACCGTCGGCTCGCCGGAGCAGGTCATCGAGAAGACGCTCAGGTTCCGCGAGTACGCAGGCGACTACCAGCGCCAGCTGTTCCTCCTGGACCACGCCGGGCTGCCGCTGAAGACCGTGCTCGAGCAGCTCGACCTGCTCGGCGAGGAGGTCGTGCCGGTGCTGCGCAAGGAGTTCGCGGTCGGCCGTCCGGCCGAGGTGCCGGACGCGCCCACCCACGAGTCGCTGCTCAAGGCGGCCCAGGCGGCCCAGCCCACCCAGGAAGGGGTGAACGTCGTATGAAGCTCGTCGTCGTCTCGGCGGGGCTGAGCGTCCCGTCGTCGACCCGGCTGCTGGCCGACCGGCTGGCGACCGCGACCGCCGGGCGGGCCTCGGCGGAGGTCGGGGTGGAGGTCGTGGAGCTGCGTGATCTCGCCGTCGAGATCGCCCACAACTTCACCAACGGCTTCCCCGGCCGGAAACTGGCGTCCGCGCTGGCCTCGGTGACGGCGGCGGACGGGCTGATCGTCGTCACCCCGGTGTTCTCCGCGTCCTACAGCGGCCTGTTCAAGTCGTTCTTCGACGTGATCGACCCGGACGCGCTGGCGGGCAAGCCGGTGCTGATCGCCGCCACGGGCGGTTCCGCGCGGCACTCGCTGGTGCTCGAGCACGCCCTGCGGCCGCTCTTCTCGTACCTGCGCGCCGTGGTCGTCCCGACCGCCGTCTACGCCGCCTCCGAGGACTGGGGCGCGGAGGGCCTGCCCGAGCGGATCGAGCGGGCGGCGGGCGAGCTGGCGACACTGATGTCGGGCCTGTCCACACCGTCCGGACCGGTGCAGACCGAACAGGGCAAGGGCACGAAGGACGAGTTCACGGTGGTGCCCTTCGCCGACCAGCTGGCCGCACTGGCCGCCCGCTGAGCGCCGGACGATGACCTCCTGATCGCCGGGCGGGAAGGCGCGGCCCGCCCGGCGCTCGAGGAGATCCGGTCCGTCCGGCAGGGGAGGACGAGGCCGTACGGCCCGGAGCGGGGGTCCGGGGACGGCAGCCCGCGAGCAGAGCACGCCCACCCGGACGGTGAGAGCCCAGTAAGAAGGGTGATCGTAGGACCGTCCCCACCGCCCAACCGCCGGAGGCCTTGCCAGACTGGCCTGGTGCCTCCCACCGTGCTGCTCGCCGAAGACGACCGTGCCATCCGCAACGCCCTGGAACGCGCCCTGACGCTGGAGGGCTACCGGGTGACCGCGGTCGCCGACGGCGTCGAGGCGCTGGCACACGCCCACAAGAACCCGCCGGACGTGCTCGTCCTCGACGTGATGATGCCCGGCATCGACGGCCTCCAGGTCTGCCGGGTGCTGCGCGCCGAGGGCGACCGCACGCCCATTCTGATGCTGACCGCGCTGGTGGAGACCGCCGACCGGATCGCCGGTCTGGACGCGGGCGCCGACGACTACGTCGTGAAACCGTTCGACGTCGAGGAGGTCTTCGCCCGGCTGCGGGCGCTCCTGCGCCGCACCAGCCCCGACACCGCCCCCGAGGCCGCCACGCCGGTGCCGGAGGCCCCGAAGCGGGGTACGGAGCGGGGTCCTGAGCGGCACGTGGACGCGGCCGGGCTGCGGATGGACCCACAGGCGCGGCGGGCGTGGCGGGGCGGACGCGAACTGGAACTGACCCGCACCGAGTTCGAGCTGCTGGAACTGCTGGTGCGCAACGCCGGGATCGTCCTGGACCACTCCACGATCTACGACCGTATCTGGGGCTACGACTTCGGTCCCGGCTCCAAGAACCTCGCCGTCTACGTCGGCTATCTGCGCCGCAAGCTCGACCAGCCGGGTGCCCCGCAGCTGATCCACACCGTGCGCGGGGTGGGTTACGTGCTGCGGGAGGACTGAGTGGGTGAGTGGGTGAGTGGCGCAGAGCGAGCGGCCCGGGGCCGACGGTGAGACGGGGGACCGTGAGACGGGCCGACTGTGAGACGAGGACGACGGTGAGACGAGGACGCGAGTGAGCCGTCCGGGTCGGTTGCTGTCCCGGCCACGGCCGAAGCTGGTGTCGCTGCGCACCACGTTCGCGGTGTCCTTCGCCGCCGTGACGGCCGCGGTCACCGTGCTCGTCGGCGTCCTGTCGTACTCGGCGGCCGCCCGGCTGGTCCGGGTCGACCAGGAGTCGGTGTTCGACGAGGTCGTGCAGGACCTGCGGGACGAGGTGCGCGACCACCGGATGGCGGCGGCCGACTTCTCCTCCTCCGCGCCGGGCCACGACATCGTGCGGCCGGCCCGTACGGACGTACAGGTGCTGGGCGCGGACGGCTCGGTCGTGGACAGCGGCAGCCCCGGACTGCCCGTCGTGTCCGCCGACCGCGCGATCGCGGCGGCCGCGGCGGCGGGACGGATCACCGAGCACGAGGACGTCGACGTCGGCAGCGACGTCTACCGCGTCGCGACCGTCTCACTGGGCGGCGGCCGGGGAGCGGTGCAGGTGGCGCAGGAGTTCAGCGACACCGAGGACCTGCTGCGGGCCCTCCAGCAGCGCACGCTGGTCCTGATGATCGCGGTGGTGACGGCCGCGGGGCTGTTCGGCTGGTGGCTGGCCCGGCGCATCACCCACCGCCTGGTCATCCTGACCACCGCCGCCGAGGACGTCGCCCGCACCCGCCGGCTCGGCGTGCAGGTGCCGGTCACCGGGCACGACGAGGTGGGGCGGCTGGGCCGCGCCTTCGACCGCATGCTCGGCCGGCTCGCCCAGTCGGAGGAGGACCAGCGGCGGCTGGTCCAGGACGCGGGGCACGAGCTGCGCACACCGCTCACCTCGCTGCGTACGAACATCTCGCTGCTGCGCCGCATCGACGAGCTGCCCCTCGACACCCGCGACGAACTGGTGGCGGATCTGACCCAGGAGGCCCGGGAACTGACCGACCTGGTCAACGAGCTCGTCGACCTCGCCGCCGGCCAGTCCGACACCGAGCCGCCGCGCAGGCTGGACCTGGCCGACCTCGCGGAGGAGGTCGCCGGTCTGGCACGGCGCCGCACCGGGCGGTCGGTCGTGATCCGGACGAGCGGTGACACCACCCTCTACGGGCGGCCGGGCATGCTTCAGCGGGCGCTGTCCAACCTCGTGGAGAACGCGACCAAGTTCGACCGCGAGGGCGGAACGCCCGTCGAGATCGCCGTCACCGGGCCCTCCCGGCCGGGCGTCGTCCGCGTCGAGGTCCTCGACCGCGGTCCCGGTATCGCCGAGGCCGACCTGACCCGCGTCTTCGACCGCTTCTACCGCGCCGCCGACGCCCGTTCCCTGCCGGGCTCGGGCCTGGGCCTGTCGATCGTGCGCGAGGTGGCCCTGGCACACGAGGGCGCGCCCTTCGCACACCGGCGGGCGGGCGGCGGCTCGGTGATCGGGTTCACGGTGGGCGGCGGGTTGTGACGGGGGTGAGCGTACGTCTGACCGGGCCTCGCGGTCGCGAAACCCGGTCTGCTCGAAACCGGTCCTACGGCTCGAGATGCACCTTCTGCGTCACGGGTTCCGTTCCTTGGGCCCCGTTGACCCTGAATTCCTGCGTGTACTTAGAGCCGCCTACGCAGGTAACGGTCGCCGTAGCGTCTCTGCCCTTCTTCGGGATATTCTTGAACTTGACACTGTACTTGTTGGAACTCTTGACACCGGTGTCGTCCACCTTGGTTTCCTTGCTCGTCGCTATCGAGACCTCTTCTGGGGAAGAGTCGTCTTCGCAGTCATCTACTGTCCCTGTGACTGTGACGGCAGGAGGCGGAGGGGCTGCGGATGCCTGACCGGCTATCGCGAGGGATGCCCCTCCGGTGAGCGGCAGCAGCGCCGCGATGGTGAGAACTGCGAGACGATTACGCATGAGGTTCTCCCAGATGATTCCGGCATGCCTGAGTGATTCTCTGCCAAGGTCCCGCGTTAATTTATCGAGGTCAAGGGCCACGTCTACCCCTGCCCTGCGGGGTAGAAATACCCACATCGGGAATTATTCTGGGCCGGTGAGACCAATTTCCACGGCGATTCGGGTCAGGTCGGGGCGGCGGCGGGAGCCTGTTTTCTCGCCGATCCGGTCGAGGTGCGAATGGACCGTGTGTTTGCTGATGCCCAATGCGGCGGCGATCTCGTGGTCCGTCGAACCGTTCGCGAGAAGGCGCAGGATTTCCTGCTCCCGGTCCGTGAAACGGGGGGAGGGTCCCACCAGCTGGCTGGTGGGCGCGGAGACGTAACTGCGACCCGAACCCACGGTCCGGATGGCGGTCAGCATTTCGTGCGCCTCCGCCTGCCGGCTCAGATAGCCGCTGGCGCCCGCCTGGAGCGCCCGCACGGCGTCCAGATGCGGTGAGGACGACACCACGAGGACGGCATGCCCCCTCCGCCGGAGACTCGTCACGATCGCGGTGAGCCTCGGCGCGGGCTGCTGGAGGTCCATCAGGACGACCTGTGCGCCCCGCAGGCCGCCGTCCGCGCTCTCGAGCGACGGGGCGGCCGAGACCAGGTGGAGGTCGGGAGCGGCGCCGATCAGGTTCGAGATGCCGTGCCGGAAGACGGGGCAGTCCCCGATGACCGCGATCCGCACGCGTTCGGCGCAACCGCTCACCGGAACCTCCGCTGCTCGATGGACAGGGCACGACAGACACGCCCCGTCCCCAGGGTCGGCGGGGCGGGCGCCTCCTGCGCGGTGGACTGGACCCTTCGGGGGAAGCGCGGGCCGTGGGAGGCAGGTGGGGCGAGGTGAGAAGCGGCGGGGGAGCGAGCCATGGGCCAATGTTGTGCACTTTCTTGACGGCAGTCAGTTGAAGGCCTAACTTCGCGGTGTCCTTCCCCCGGTCAAGGGAGACCGCGATGCCCCCGTCCCCCGTCGCATCACCGTCACCGTCACCGTCACCGTCCACCTCCCCGTCCGCGGCCGCGGCCGCCGAACGCTCCAGGCAACTGCGTGTGGTCGCCGCCTCCGGACTGCTCGGCACCGCCGTGGAGTTCTACGACTTCCTCGTCTACGGAACCGTCGCCGCCCTCGTCTTCGGCGAGCTGTTCTTCCCCGGCGCCGACCCCGCCGTCGGCACCATCGCCGCGTTCGGCACCTTCGCCGCCGGCTATGTCGCCCGCCCGCTCGGCGGCGTCCTCTTCGGGCACTTCGGCGACCGGCTCGGCCGCAAGTCGATGCTGCTGCTCACCATGGGTCTGATGGGCGGCGCGAGTTTCCTCGTCGGACTGCTGCCCACGTACGACACGATCGGCGTGTGGGCGCCGGTGCTGCTGATCACCCTGCGGGTCGTGCAGGGCATCGCCATCGGCGGCGAGTGGGGCGGTGCCACGCTCATGGTCGTGGAGCACGCGGGCGAGCGGCGGCGCGGACTGTGGTCCAGCTTCACGCAGATGGGGGCCCCGCTCGGCTCCCTGCTCTCCACGGCCGTCGTCGCGCTCGTCGTCGCCCTTCCCGAGGACGAGTTCGCGGCCTGGGGCTGGCGGGTGCCGTTCCTGCTGAGCGTGGTGCTGCTCGGCGTCGGCCTCTTCGTCCGCCTCAAGGTCGTCGAGAGCCCGCTCTTCGCCGAGGTGAAGAAGGACCGCGCCGAGTCGCGGCTGCCCATCCTCGACGTGCTGCGGCGACCGCGCCCGGTCCTGCTGGCCTGCTGCGTCGGCATCGGCGCCTTCACCGCCCAGTCGCTGCTCACCAGTTACCTGATCGCGTACGCCACCGGCATCGGCTACGCCCGACCGCAGGTGCTCACCGCGCTCACGGTGTCCGCCGCCGTCGCCCTCGTCGTGCTGCCCTGCGCCTCCGCGCTCTCCGACCGGGTGGGCCGCCGTCCGGTCGTCCTCGCCGGAGCGCTCGCCTCGGCGGCGCTGGCCTTCCCCGTGCTCGCGCTGGTCGACTCCGGGTCGCCCGGACTGCTGATCCTCGCCGTCGTCCTCGGCCACGGCTTCGCCCAGTCCATGATGTACGGGCCGCTGGGCGCGCTGCTCACCGAGATGTTCGGGACCCGGGTCCGCTACACCGGCGCCTCCCTCGGCTACCAGGGCGCCACCCTCATCGGCGCCGGCTTCTCCCCGATGATCGCCGGCAGCCTGGTGGCGGGAAGCGGCGACAGCACTCCCGTCTCCCTGCTGCTCTGCGGCGGCGCCGCCGTCACCGCCGTGACCGTTCTCTTCGTCCGCGAGACCAGTCGGACCTCCCTCGCCGACACCGCGGACCCCGCCGAAGGCTCCGACGCCCCCCGCACGCAGGAGATCTCCGCATGACGCACCCCGTCCCGGCCGCCGCCCGCATCCGTACGCCCGCCCGCACCCGGACCCGCACCCGGACGCGCACCGTCTGGGCGGCGGCCGTCCTGCTCGCCGCCACCGCCCTTCCGGCCTCGACGGCGGCGGCAGCGGCGGACACGAGCCACATCGAGGGCCGACTGCCCTCCGGCGCCGCCTACCTGATGGACGTGCCCGCCGCCTGGAACGGGACCGTCCTGCTCTTCAGCCACGGTTACACGTCCGGTCCCGCCAACCCCGCGCAGGACGCCCCGGACGACGCGACGAAGGCCCTCCTCCTCGAGAAGGGCTACGCGCTCGTCGGCTCCTCGTACGCCACCACGGGCTGGGCGGTGGCGTACGCGGTTCCCGACCAGCTCGCCGCCCTCGCCGCCTTCACGGACCGCTTCGGCGCGGCGGTCCGTACGATCGCCTGGGGACGGTCGTACGGCGGGCTCGTCACCACGGCCATCGCCGAACGCCATCCGGACCGCATCGACGGCTCCGTCGCCCTGTGCGGCCTGGTCCAGGGCGGTGTCGCCAACTGGAACAACACCCTCGACCCCGCCTTCGCCGTCAAGACCCTGCTCGCGCCCGGCTCCGGCGTCCCGCTGGTGGACCTCCCGGACCAGACGGCCGCCACCGACGCGGCGAGCACCCTGACGGCCGCGGTCGACTCGGCGCAGTCGACGGCCGCCGGGCGGGCCCGGATCGCCCTCGCCGCCGCCCTGCACAACATCCCGGTCTGGAACCAGCCGACGCAGACCCGGCCCGCCGCGACCGACTGGGACGCGCAGCAGGCGAACCAGTACGAGGCCGTCAAGGGGCTGCTGCAGATCGCCGCCTTCAACCGGCGGCAGGAGGCCGAGGTCCGGGCCGGCGGCAACATGTCCTGGAACACCGGCGTCGACTACGCGAAGCTGCTCGGCCGGTCCTCCGTCCGCAAGGAGGTCACCGAGCTGTACAGGAAGGCGGGGCTGTCCCTGACGGCCGACCTGGCCGCCCTCAACCGCGCCCCGCGCATCGCCGCCGACCCGGACGCGGTGGCCTGGATGAGCGGCACCAGCTCCTTCACCGGTGAGCTCACCAAGCCGCAGCTCTCCGTCCACACCGTCGGCGACGCCCTGGTCCCGGCCCAGACCGAGAGCGCCCTGCGCCGGGCCGTGACCGCCGCCGGGGCCTCGGCCCTGCTGCGCCAGGCGTACGTCGACAACGCGGGCCACTGCACCTTCAGCCCCGCCGAACAGCTCGCCGCCCTGCACACCCTGGAGGACCGTCTCACCACCGGCCGCTGGCGGGGCGCCGACCCGGCCGCCCTCAACTCCCGTGCGCGGGCCGCCGATCCCACCACCCCCACCCGCTACGTCCCCTACCACCCCACCGCCTACCTGCGCCCGTACGACCTCGCCCACCCGGCCGACGGCCGATAGCCCGGCGACCGTCCGCCACACCCCTCGGCGGGCGGTCGTACCCTTTCTCCCGTGGAGGACGACGACATCCCGGACACCATGCGGCACGACATGTCGGACGAGGTGCCGGACGCCTCGGACGGCGGCGCCCCGCAACTGCGCCCGCAGTCGCTCATGCTCGCCTTCTTCGGCAACCACGTCCTGGAAGAGGGCGATCTCTGCGTCTACTCGGGCAGCATCATCGACGTGCTCGGCCGGGTCGGCGTCGGTGAACAGGCCGTACGGTCCACGCTGACCCGCATGGTCAGCCGGGGTCTGCTCCGGCGGCAGCGCGAGGGCCGCAGGATGTACTTCGGCCTGACCGGGCAGGCGACGCGCGTCCTGCGGGACGGCCGCACCCGTATCTGGCGCGAGGGCGCCGTCAACGACGACTGGGACGGCGACTGGACCCTGCTCGGCTTCTCGCTTCCCGAGTCCCGCCAGCGCGAGCGCCACGACCTGCGCTCACGGCTCGCCTGGTCCGGGTTCGGCGCGCTGTACAGCGGGCTGTGGATCGCGCCGGGGAGGGTCGACGTCGCCTCCGTCGTCGCCGAACTCGGGCTCACCGCGCACGTGAAGATCTTCCACGCCTCGGCCGACGAGGCGACCGACATCGGCCTCATGATCCGCGACACCTGGGACCTGGAGAGCGTCGCCGCCCGCTATGTCTCCTTCGACAAGCGCTGGACCGCCCACCTGACCGCGGGCCCGGGCGAGGACCCGATCGGCACCCGCCTGCTCCTCGTCAGCGAATGGCTCTGGACGATCCGCGCGGACCCCCGGCTCCCGGCCCGCCACCTCCCGCCGGACTGGCCGGCCCGCCCCGCCCAGGACACCTTCCGCCGGGTGGCCGGCCAGACCGAAACCCCGGCCCGCCACCTGGCCCGGACCCTCCTGGAAACCGCCCCGCTACGCTGACCGGGCTCCCGCCGTCCCGCCGTTCAGTCGTTCTTGCGGGCCACTCCGCCGTAGATGCCGATCGGTGGGGCGTTCCGCTTCGGGGGCTCTTCGGGGCGCCAGTCCGGCACCGGGACCAGGCCCGGGTCGAGGAGGGTGAAGTCGCCGAAGAGGTCCAGGACGCGGGCGTGGGAGCGCAGGTTCAGGGAGGCGCTGGCCTTGTTGTAGACGGAGGCCGCGTCCTCGCGCCGGTCGTCGTGGACGTCGCCCGTGGCGTGCGACAGGACGAGGTAGGAACCGGCGGGCAGCGCGTCACGGAGTGTCGCGACGACGGCGTCCGGGTCGTCCGCGTCGGCGAGGAAGTGCACGACGGCCACCAGCAGCAGGGCCACGGGCTCGTCGAAGTCGATGATCCTGCGCACGTCGGGGTGGTCGAGGACGGCCCGGGGATCCCGCAGGTCGGCCAGGACGACCGAGGTGTGGGCGTCGGCGCCGGGGTCGGCGTCGGCCATCAGGGCCATCGAATGGGTGCTGACGATCGGGTCGTTGTCGACGTACGCGACCCGGGTCCCAGGGGCTACGGAGTGCGCGATCTGGTGCACGTTGGGCTCGGTGGGCAGGCCCGTGCCGATGTCGAGGATCTGCCGGACGCCGCCCTCCGCGACGACGTGCCGGACGGCGCGGTGCATGAAGTGCCGGTTGGCGCGGACGCCCTCCCGCACCTCCGGGGCCACCTTGATGAACTGCTCGGCGGCATCCCGGTCGACCTCGTAGTTGTCCTTCCCGCCGAGGAAGTAGTCGTACATCCGTGCGGGGTGGGGCTTGCTCGTGTCTATCTTCAAGAAGGGGCTGCCGGTGCCGCCGCTACCGGCGTCGCTGCTGCCGCTGAGGGGAGAGGTCATGCTGCCTGGCTCCGTCCTGGACTCGCGTCCCACCACCGGATGAACCGCCGTGAGTGACTGTCAGATCATCATTCACCATGCGGGGTCGCTCGAAGACCAGCCCCGTCCCCGTGGCGGTCGACACGTTCCGTGAACCCGAACGACCGGACTCACGACGGGAGTTCCCGCCAAGAGGGCCCGCCGTCGCCCCGACCGGCCGCGACGGCCGCTCGGACCGGCCGCAGGCCGGACCCCGTCGCGATGTGTCCACATGGAGCACCGACCGTGAGGCGCCGCCGCCCGACGGGTACGGCTGCAGGGGGCCGCCGTGGCCACGACGGCCGTCCCGGAGCCGACGGCCGTCCCGGAGCCGACGGACGGGCGACCGGACGGCCGGGCGACGAGAGGTGGCGAGAGGTGGCGAGCGACGCGGTACATCGCACGGGACGGCCTGCGGGTCGCCCGGACCGGACCCGGGCACCACGACACCGCTGCCGCTGCCGCTGCCACCGCCGACGGCGTCCGGCCGACCGCCGGGCAGGTCGGGAAACCCGTCAGCCTGCCCCCGCCCTCCGGGGAAACCCACCCGGAGGGCGACTCACGCCCCACCCCGCACACACGTGAGGAAACACTCATGCAGACCGTCACCACCGTCACCCTGAACAACGGCGTCGAGATGCCGATTCTCGGCTTCGGCGTCTACCAGATTCCGCCCGAGCAGACCGAGCAGGCCGTCGGCGACGCCCTCGCCGCCGGCTACCGCGCGCTCGACACCGCGGCCGCCTACGGCAACGAGGAGGCCGTCGGCCGCGCGATCAGGAGCAGCGGCGTTGCGCGCGAGGAACTGTTCGTCACGACCAAGCTGTGGATCTCCGACGCCGGCGAGGATCGGGCCCGGCGCGCCTTCGACACCTCGCTGCGCAAGCTCGGCCTGGACCACCTCGACCTGTACCTGATCCACCAGCCCTACGGCGACGTCTACGGCTCCTGGCGTGCCATGGAGCGCCTCCACGCAGAGGGTCTCGCCCGGGCCATCGGCGTCTCCAACTTCCACGCCGACCGGCTCGTGGACCTGATCGACCACAACGAGGTCGTGCCGGCGGTCAACCAGATCGAGACCCATCCCTTCCACCAGCGCACCGACGACCAGGCGATCATGCGCGAGCGCGGCGTCCAGATCGAGTCGTGGGGCCCCTTCGCCGAGGGCCGCAACAACCTCTTCACCCACCCGGTGCTCGGCGGGATCGCCGCCGCGCACGGCAAGTCCGTGGCGCAGGTCGTGCTGCGCTGGCTCATCCAGCGTGAGGTCGTCGTGATCCCCAAGTCGGTCCGTGCCGAGCGCATGGCGGAGAACATCGACGTCTTCGACTTCCGGCTCACCGACGACCAGATGGCGGCCGTCGCCGCCCTGGACACGGGAGAGTCCCTGTTCTTCGACCACCGGGACCCGGCCATGGTCAGCCGTCTCGGCAATGTCACCCTCGACGCCTGACGGCAGGGAGGGCGCCGAACCCACCGGAAAAGCGGGGAGGTCCGACGGCGGCGGAGTCAGAAGAGGGGTGAGAGCCGAAAAGGGCGAGGGCCGAGGAGCTCGCCCGCCACCGGCCGACCTCAGCTCACGGCCACACCAAGCAGTACGGCTGATGCCCCGCCTCATGCAGACGGTGGCTGAAGTCCTGCCATTCGTGCAGCAACTGGTACACGTTGAACGCGTCTCTGGGGCCGCCCCGGTCCGGGACCGTCGACCAGATGAAGGCCGCCGCGCCCACCGCTTCCTCACCGATGTCCCGCAGCGGGTCCACGACCGTCATGGGGAGCTTCACCACGGCGTAGTCGGGGTGGAGAACGACCAGTTCCAGCGGGGGCACCTTGCTGAGCGGGACGCCCTCGATGCCGGTCAGCACCATGGCGGCCATCGTCTCCGGCTTGATCTTGGTGAACATGCCGTTCATGCCGAGCTCGTCACCGCCGAGTTCCTCGGGGCGCATCGAGATCGGGACGCGGGCCGCGGTCGCGCCGTCGGGCGCGCCGAAGTACTTGTACGTCACCCCCACCCGACCACCATTCCTGCTCCCCACCCGAAGGGGATCGACCCGCTGGTCGACTCGCCGGTCGATCCGCTCGAACCGCTCGCTCTGGTCGATCCGGTCGATCTGATCGATGCGGTCGATCCGCTCGGGCTCACTCGGTACACCTTGTGCCTGCGTCTGACGTGCTTCGTTCGCTTCCTCCGCGTCGCGCCGGTGCCTTCCCCGCCGGGCACGTCGAGGACCCAGGTCGTCAGTCCCCTCGCCCAGTCCGCCACCGCGATGCATATCTCCACCCGACTGCTTTTCTAGGACGCGTGGCCCCCGCCGCGCAACCCGATCATCGTGTCAGTGACCTCCCCCACGGCCGCCCGCCGAAACGTGCGTTGAAACACCTGTCCGCAGGATCTTCGCAGCCACTGGACACACGGTCGGTGTGAGCTACGTCTGTCAGGGCCGTTCCGACTCAGTTTCGCAGATGGTGAAGCGGATGACGGCCCCGCCGGCCCCCGGCCGCCGCTGGCCTACCCTGGGAGGTCACTGACAGCCGGAGTCCAGCAAGTCGGAGAAGGTCGGAGAAGTCGCAGGTCATGAGCGAACTGCCCTATTCATACGATGCGCCTGTATCGCAGGCACTGTTCGACCGCGCGTCCGCCGTCACGCCGGGGGGTGTGAACTCGCCGGTGCGCGCGTTTCGCGCCGTGGGCGGCACGCCCCGGTTCATGGTGTCCGGTACCGGTCCGTATCTGACGGACGCCGACGGCCGGGAGTACGTCGACCTGGTCTGCTCCTGGGGGCCCATGATCCTCGGGCACTCGCACCCCGAGGTGATCGCCGCCGTGCAGGAGGCCGTCTCGCGCGGTACCTCCTTCGGTACGCCCGGTGAGGGCGAGGTCACGCTCGCGGAGGAGATGGTCGCCCGCATCGAGCCGCTGGAGGAGGTCAGGCTGGTCTCCAGCGGCACCGAGGCCACCATGTCGGCCATCCGGCTGGCCCGCGGGTTCACCCGGCGCACCAAGGTGATCAAGTTCGCCGGCTGCTACCACGGGCACGTCGACTCGCTGCTCGCGGCGGCCGGATCGGGCGTCGCGACCTTCGCGCTTCCCGACACCCCGGGTGTCACCGGCGCCCAGGCGGGCGACACCATCGTCCTGCCGTACAACGACCTCGAGGCCGTGCAGGAGGCCTTCCACCGGCACCCCGGCGAGATCGCCTGTGTGATCACCGAGGCCTCGCCGGGCAACATGGGCGTCGTGCCACCCCTTCCCGGTTTCAACCAGGGGCTCAAGGACGCCTGCCAGAACAACGGCGCGCTCTTCATCTCCGACGAGGTCATGACCGGGTTCCGGACCAGCCGGGCCGGTTGGTACGGGATCGACGGCGTGCGGCCCGACCTCATGACCTTCGGGAAGGTCATGGGCGGCGGCTTCCCCGCCGCGGCCTTCGGCGGCCGGGCGGACGTCATGGCGCACCTCGCCCCCGCGGGGCCCGTCTACCAGGCCGGCACCCTCTCCGGGAACCCCGTGGCGACCGCTGCCGGGCTCGCCCAGCTCCGGCTCCTCGACGACGCCGCGTACGTCAAGATCGACGACGTCTCCGCCCGGATCCAGTCGCTGGTGTCGGAGGCGCTGGCCAAGGAGGGGGTCGCGCACACGCTCCAGAGCGCCTCCAACATGTTCTCCGTCTTCTTCACGGACCGGCCGGTCCGTGACTACGAGGACGCCAAGGCGCAGGAGTCCTTCCGCTTCACCGCCTTCTTCCACTCCCTGCTGGCGAACGGCGTGTACCTGCCGCCGTCGTCCTTCGAGTCCTGGTTCGTGTCGACGGCTCACGACGACCGGGCCGTCCAGAGAATCGCCGACGCCCTTCCGGCGGCGGCCCGAGCGGCTGCGGAGGCCACAGCGGCATGACCACCCCGGAGAACGCCCCCGAGAATCCGTTGTCCCCGGGCAGCAAGGAACTCACCGTCGTCCACCTCATGCGGCACGGTGAGGTCGACAACCCCGACGGGGTCCTCTACGGCCGTCTCGACGGCTACCACCTGTCCGAGCTGGGCCGGCAGATGGCCGACCGGGTCGCCGAGCACCTCGCCTCCCGTGACGTCACCCATGTCGTGGCCTCCCCGCTGGAGCGGGCGCAGGAGACGGCGACGCCGATCGCCAAGGCGCACGGGCTCGACCTGGCCACCGACGCGCGGCTCCTGGAGGCGGAGAACGTCTTCCAGGGCAAGACCTTCGGCGTCGGGGACGGGGCGCTGCGCCGGCCCGAGAACTGGAAGCACCTCGTCAACCCGTTCAAGCCGTCCTGGGGCGAGCCGTACGTCGACCAGGTCGTCCGGATGATGGGCGCGCTGGACGCGGCGAAGGACGCGGCCCGCGGGCACGAGGCGGTGCTCGTCAGCCATCAGCTGCCGATCTGGATCGTGCGGTCCTACGTCGAGCGGCGGCGGCTGTGGCACGACCCGCGCAAGCGGCAGTGCACGCTCGCCTCGCTGACGACCTTCACGTACCAGGGCGACCGGATCGTGTCCGTCGGCTACAGCGAGCCCGCCATCGACCTGGTGCCCGCCCATCTGCGGGCCGGTGCCAAGCCGGTCCAGGGCAAGGGCAAGGCCTTCGGGGCGTAGGCCCGCGGGCGCCCCGTCCGGCCGGATCCGCCCAGGTGGAACCCGTGGCCGGATGCCATGGCCGAAAGGCCCTCCTGTTACGGAATCCGGAACTATCGGCGGAACCGCCTCGTTCGTCACGTCCTCTGAATGGGTGACCATCGGAAAATGTGACGAACGGGGTTGCCATGCGCGCCATCACCCGAAGGGGAGCACTCGGACTCGGCGCCGGGGCCGCCGCCGCTGCCGGACTCGCGGGCTGCGGCAGCCTCACGGACTCGGACGGGCCGAGCACCCCGGGCGGTTCCAGCGGCTCCGGCAAGCCCTCCGCCAGCGCCAGTCCGAAGGTCACCGCCCGTCCCCTCGGCGACGGCTCCACCTCCTTCACGGGCAAGCAGCCCCACCAGCCGGCCGCGCCGGTGCCGCTCCAGCCCGGCGAGGAGCCGCCGCAGTTCGTCGTCTTCTCCTGGGACGGGGCCGGCGAGGTCGGCAACGGCCTCTTCAACCGCTTCCTCGACCTCGCCAAGGAGCACGACGCGGGCATGACCTTCTTCCTCTCCGGGCTGTATCTGCTGCCCGAGTCGAAGAAGCGGCTCTACGACCCGCCGAACAACCCGCGCGGCGCCTCCGACATCGGCTACCTCACCGACGAGCACGTCAGGATGACGCTCGACGGCGTCCGCCGGGCCTGGCTCGAGGGGCACGAGATAGGCACCCACTTCAACGGGCACTTCTGCTCCGGGCACGGGACCGTCGGCAACTGGACGTCGAAGCAGTGGCGCAGCGAGATAGACCAGGCGAAGTCGTTCGTGAAGGAGTGGCGGACCAACACCGGTTGGAACGACCTGCCGGCGCTGCCCTTCGACTACGACAAGGAACTCGTCGGCGGCCGGACGCCGTGTCTGCTCGGCCAGGAGAATCTGCTGCCCACCGCCCGTGCCCTCGGCTGGCGCTACGACGCCTCCTCGCCGGGCGGGCGTCAGGTGTGGCCGAGCAAGAAGGACGGGATCTGGGACCTGCCGTTGCAGCAGATACCTTTCCCCGGCCGTGGTTTCGAGGTCCTCTCGATGGACTACAACATGCTCGCCAACCAGTCGATCAACTCGACCAAGGCGCCCAGCCACAACTACCCGGGCTGGCGGCAGCAGTCCGCGCAGGCGTACATCCAGGGCTTCAAGCGGGCATTCGAGACGAACCGGGCGCCGTTCTTCGTCGGCAACCACTTCGAGCAGTGGAACGGCGGCATCTACATGGACGCCGTCGAGGAGGCCTTCAAGCACATCGCGCGCGAGAAGGAGAAGGGCGCGGACGTGCGGCTGGTCTCCTTCCGGCAGTTCGTGGACTGGATCGACGTCCAGAAGCCGGAGGTCCTCGAGAAGCTGCGCACCCTCGACGTCGGGCAGCAGCCGACCGGGGGCTGGAAGACCTTCCTGGCCGCGAGCACCCCCTCCGCGTCCACCTCTGCCTCGGCCTCGGCGGACGCCGCCGCCAACGCCGCCTGAAATGGGGTTTTCTCCCCGCAAGGGGGGTGCGCAAGATCCCCAGAACGGGCATGCGAAACTTTTCACATGAGTGCCGCCAGCCGCGCCCCCCTGTGCTCGACCAGCCGGAACCGCTCGCGCCGTGCCGCCCTGACCACGGCCGCCGGCGGAGCCGTCGCCGCCCTGCTGCTGTCCGCCTGCACCTCCGGAGGCACCGCCGGAGGAGGCGGTGACACCAACTTCGTGATGGGCAAGGACGGCATCTCCACCGCGAAGAAGGGGACGCGCGCCGCGGCCCCCGACCTGTCCGGCAAGAGCGTCGCCGGAGGACAGCTCGACATCGCCGCCTACAAGGGCAAGGTCGTCGTCCTCAACGTGTGGGGCTCCTGGTGCGCCCCGTGCCGTGCCGAGGCGCCTGGTTTCCAGAAGGTCTACACGGACCTCAAGGGCCAGGGCGTGCAGTTCGTCGGCATCAACACCCTCGACACCAGCAACGACAACGCCCTCGCCTTCGAGAAGCAGCAGGGCATCACCTACCCCAGCCTGTCCGACCCGAAGGGCAAGCTGCTGCTGCGCTTCAAGAAGGGCACGCTCAGCCTCCAGGCCATCCCCTCCACGCTGGTCATCGACCGGGAGGGCAAGATCGCCGCCCGGTCGCTGGCCGCGCTCAGCGAGGACAGGCTGCGCAAGATGATCGCGCCCGTCCTCGCGGAGAAGTGACGTGAGCGCGGTCACCACGCTCGCCGCGACGGGATACAACGACACCGTGCTCAACGGCGCGTTGCTGGTCGCGCTGCCGATCGCGCTGCTCGGCGGCCTCGTCTCGTTCTTCTCGCCGTGCGTCCTGCCGCTCGTCCCCGGCTATCTCTCGTACGTCACCGGCGTCGCCGGCACGGACCTGGCCGAGGCCCGCCGCGGGCGGATGGTCGCCGGCGCCTCGCTCTTCGTCCTCGGCTTCACCGCCGTGTTCGTCTCCAGCGGGGCCCTGTTCGGTTACTTCGGTGAGAACCTCCAGGCCAACCAGGACGTCCTGTCCAAGGTGCTGGGGGTGCTCATGATCCTCATGGGCGTCTTCTTCATGGGCCTGATGCCCTGGATGACCCAGCGGGAGTTCCGCTTCCACAAGCGGCCCGTCGCCGGACTGGCCGGCGCCCCGCTGCTCGGCGCCCTGTTCGGCATCGGGTGGACCCCCTGCATCGGCCCGACCCTGGCCTCCGTGATCGCCCTCTCCTCCCAGCAGGGAAGCGCGGGCCGCGGTGCCATACTGACCGTCGCCTACTGCCTCGGCCTCGGTGTGCCCTTCGTGCTCGCCGCGGTCGCCTTCCGCAAGGCGCTCGGCGCCTTCGGCTGGGTCAAGCGTCACTACGCCTGGGTGATGCGGATCGGCGGCACGATGATGATCGTGACCGGTCTGCTGCTGCTGACCGGTGCGTGGGACCGCCTCGTGCAGGACATCCAGTCCTGGTCCGTCGGCTTCACTGTGGGGATCTGATTCATGAGCAAGAGCACCGTCGGCGCCGACCCCGGCGAGAGCCCGGTCACCCCCGACGAGCAGGACCTCGGCGCCGCCGGCTCCCAGCTGTCCACCGCGCCCGTGGACACGCTGGCCAGCGGACCCGCCCTGGGGGTCGTCGGCTGGACCCGCTGGTTCTGGCGGCAGCTCACCTCCATGCGGGTCGCGTTGCTGCTGCTCCTGCTGCTGGCCCTCGGCGCGATCCCCGGTTCGCTGATCCCGCAGTCGGGCACCGACGAGACGAAGGTCGCCGAGTTCCGTCAGGCACACGGGACGCTCGCGCCGGTCTACGACAGGCTCGGCCTCTTCCACGTCTACAGCTCGGTGTGGTTCTCCGCGATCTACATCCTGCTGTTCGTCTCCCTCATCGGCTGCATCGTGCCCCGCACCTGGCAGTTCGTCGGTCAGCTGCGCAGCCGCCCGCCGGGTGCGCCGAAGCGGCTGACCCGGCTGCCCGCGTACACCACCTGGCGCACCGACGCGGAGCCGGAACAGGTCCGCGAGGCCGCGCTCACCCTGCTGCGCAAGCGTCGCTTCCGCGCCCACCTCTCCGGGGACGCCGTCGCCGCGGAGAAGGGGTACCTCCGCGAGGTCGGCAACCTCTCCTTCCACATCGCGCTGATCGTGATGCTGGTCGCCTTCGCCTGCGGCCAGCTCTACAAGTCCGAGGGGAACAAGCTGGTCGTCGAGGGCGACGGCTTCTCCAACACCCTCACCCAGTACAACGACTTCAAGTCCGGCAACCTCTTCGGCACCGACGACCTGAACCCGTTCAGCTTCACCCTGGACAAGTTCACCGGCACGTACGAGACCTCGGGGCCCAACAAGGGCACCGCGCGTACCTTCCAGTCCGTCATCACCTACAGCGTGGGCGCGTACGGCAAGGACAAGAAGGCCGTCGTCAAGGTCAACCACCCGCTGGAGATCGACGACTCGAAGATCTACCTCACCGCCCACGGCTACGCGCCCGTCATCACCGTCCGCGACGGCAAGGGCAACGTCGTCTACCGCGACGCGGTGCCGCTGCTGCCGCTCGACTCCAACATCACCTCCAGCGGTGTGATCAAGGTGCTCGACGGCTACCGGGACGCCAAGGGCGTCGATGAGCAGCTCGGCATCTCGGCCTTCTTCCTGCCGACGTACACCGAGGGCAGTGAGGCGGCGTCGACCTTCCCGGCACTGCGCAACCCGGTGCTGAACCTGACGCCGTACCACGGCGACCTCGGCGTCGACTCGGGCATCCCGCAGAGCGTGTACCAGCTCGACAAGTCGCACATGAAGGAGTTCAAGGACTCCAAGGGCGCGCAGCTGCGGGACAACCTCGAGCCCGGCGAGACCATGACCCTCCCGAACGGCGCCGGCTCGGTGACCTACGAGGGCACCAAGGAGTGGGCGAACTTCCAGGTCACCCAGCAGCCCGCGAGCGGCTGGGCGCTGGGCGGGGCCATCACCGCGATCTTCGGCCTCGCCGGTTCCCTGTTCCTCCAGCGCCGCCGGGTCTGGGTGCGCGCGGTGAAGGGGGACGACGGGGTGACGGTCGTCGAGATGGGCGGACTCGGCCGCAGCGAGTCGGCCAAGGTGCCCGAGGAACTCGGCGACCTCGCCGGAATCCTGTACGACCAGGCCCCGTCGACCCCGGATCCCGACACCCCCGCGTCGCCGGCACCGCACGCATCGCCCGCATCCTCCGAACCCGAAGCCGTACCTGCCGAAGGGGCTGAGAAGTGACTCTCGCCGCCGCCACCAACGAAAACCTCGCGAGCATCAGCAACACGCTGATCTACTCCGCGATGGCCGTCTACACCCTGGCCTTCTTCGCGTACATCGCCGAGTGGCTCCTCGGCAGCCGCAGCAAGGTCGGCCGTACCGCCGCCGCGCTCACCGCCACGACCGCGGCCGAGGGCCCGGCCGTCACCGCCGCGAAGCAGGGCGGCACGGCCGTCCTGGAGCGGCCGCAGGTCGTGGTGCGCTCCGCGGCCGGCGCGCGCGACGTGCCCGACGGGCCCGGCGCGCACGGCGGCGACGAGCAGGGCGACATGTACGGCCGGATCGCCATCTCCCTCACCGTGCTCGCGTTCCTGGTCGAGCTGGGCGGCGTGATCGCCCGCGCGGCCTCGGTGGAGCGGGCGCCGTGGGGCAACATGTACGAGTTCAACCTCACCTTCTCCACGGTGGCCGTCGGCGTGTACCTCGGGCTGCTGGCGCTGAAGAAGAACGTGCGCTGGCTCGGCCTGTTCCTGATCACCTCGGTCCTGCTGGACCTGGGTCTCGCGGTCACCGTCCTCTACACGGCGAGCGACCAGCTGGTCCCGGCGCTGCACTCGTACTGGCTGTACATCCACGTCTCCACCGCGATCTTCTGCGGCGCGGTGTTCTACGTCGGCGCGGTCGCCACGATCCTGTACCTGTTCAAGGACTCCTACGAGAACAAGCTGGCG
This sequence comes from Streptomyces rishiriensis, assembly GCF_030815485.1. Lineage (NCBI taxonomy): Bacteria > Bacillati > Actinomycetota > Actinomycetes > Kitasatosporales > Streptomycetaceae > Streptomyces > Streptomyces rishiriensis. The sequence continues at coordinate 4,915,257 of NZ_JAUSWV010000002.1, forward strand.
ACCGGCGGCAAGCCCGGCAGGTTCGCCAACTCGGTGCTGGACCGCCTGCCCGCCTCGGCCTCGCTCGACAAGTTCGCCTACCGGGTCAACGCGGCCGTCTTCCCGCTGTGGACGTTCACGATCATCGCGGGCGCGATCTGGGCGGGCGACGCCTGGGGCCGCTACTGGGGCTGGGACCCGAAGGAGACCTGGTCGTTCATCACCTGGGTCGCCTACGCCTGCTACCTGCACGCCCGCGCCACGGCCGGCTGGAAGGGCCGCAAGGCCGCCTACCTGGCCCTGATCGCGTTCGGCTGCTGGCTGTTCAACTACTACGGCGTCAACATCTTCGTCTCCGGAAAGCACTCGTACGCGGGCGTGTGAGCCGCGACAAGCCGACGGTGAAGGCCGGTTCCTGTGACCTGGGTCACGGGAACCGGCCTTCGTCGTGCGGACAGGCAGAAGGGCGTGGACACGACTCCGAGTACGTCGAGAACGCTGAGGAAACGAATCCGCGCGGGGGACCACGACGCATTCGCCGAGCTCTTCGACGCCTACGCCCGCTCCGTCTACAACCACGCCTACCGGCTCACGGGGGAGTGGACGGTCGCCGAGGAGGTCGTGTCGCTGACCTTCCTGGAAGCCTGGCGGCTGCGCGAGAAACCCGACGAGGCCGGCGGTTCGCTGCGCCCGTGGCTGCTGGGCATCGCCACCAACGTCACGCGCAACACCCGCCGCGCGGCCCGCAGGCACGCGGCGGCCGTGTCCCGGCTCCCGCGCGACGAGGCCGTGGAGGACTTCGCCGAGGAGGTCGCCGGACGGGTGGACGACGCCGCCCGGCTGGACCTCGTACGCACCGCGCTGGCGAGACTGCGGCGGACCGAGCGGGAGGTGCTGGCGCTGTGCGGGTGGTCCGGCCTCGACTACCGGGCCGCCGCCGAGGCGCTGGGGGTGCCGGTCGGAACCGTACGCTCGCGGCTCTCGCGAGCGCGGACGAAGCTCGCGAAGCATATGGAACCACCGCGAACGCGCGGACAGATGAAAGGTGACCGCGGCACCGCGGTCGGGCCCGTCAAGGAGGGGAACCGATGACCCAGCTTCCCGAGCAGGACCTTCCACCGGGCCGTCACCGACTCCTCAAGGAGCATCTGATGACCGAGATCGCGCACACCGGCGAAGCCCCCGCGCGCCCGGGAAGCCGATGGCTGCGCCCCGCGCTGTCCGTGGCGGCCGTGGCGACCGTCGCCGCCGTCACGTTCACCGTGCTGCCGTCGTCCGGCGACGCCGCACCGCGCACGACGACGGTGGCGGCCGTCCTGGAGGACGCGGCGCTGGTCGCGGGCCGGTCGACCGGATACGACAAGATCCGCGACGACCAGTTCACGTACGTCGAGTCCAAGACGTCCTCCGTCAAGATCGGCAGGGACGGGAAGCGAGTCGTCACGCCCCTGCACCGCAGGGAGGTCTGGGTGTCCGTGGACGGCGGCCGCGAAGGCGTGATCCGGGACGGGACCGCCTCGCGCGAGGTGAGCTACCCGACCTATCGGCCGGAAGTGTTTCCCGGCCAGCTGTACGCCGGGTACGACTACCTCGCGTCCCTGCCCACCGACCCGGACGCGATGTACGACCGGTTCCGCGAAAAGGTCTCGCTGACGGTCCTCATGGTCGACGGGGCCTCGCCCGTCGTCCTGGAGAGGGACTACGCGCTGTTCCGGGCGGTGGGCGAACTGATGCGGGACGGGATCGTGCCGCCCGCCCAGGAGGCCGCGTTGTACCGGGCCGCCGCTCGCGTCTCCGGGGTGACCGTGGACGAGGACGCCGAGGACGTGCTCGGACGGCACGGGGTGGCGGTCGCCCGTGAGGACGCGAAGCTGCCGTTCCGGGTGGAATGGATCTTCGACAGGAAGACGCACCAGATGCTCGGGCAGCGGACGACGGTCACCCGGGACTACGGGAAGTACAGGAAGGGGACCGTGCTCGACGACGCCGCCATCGTGCGTCGCGCCGTCGTCGACAAGGTGGGCCAGCGCCCGTAGGGCACCGTCCTAGGACGGCGGCAGGCATTCCGTGGCCGGGGGCCTTCCCTCCGGCCAGGCGATGCGGACGAAGCGGGAGCCGCCGTCGGCGTGGAGTTCGACGATCGGCACGGCCTTGTCGTACGGATTGCCGTGCACGTCCAGGCAGATCCAGCCGCTCGCCCCGCTCACCCGCAGCGAGCCCTTGACCTGGGGCCATTGCAGGCCGACGTCCGCGAGCGGCGGGACCGTCGCACCGTCGGGTGTGGCCTCGCGGATGCCGTGCACGGCCAGCGTCAGCGCGTCGAAACCGATGATCAGCTGGCCGTCCTCGAGGGCGATGTCGCCGATCGGGCCGACCGGCTCACGGGCGCTGCGGGCGAGGAGGTCGGTGAGGACCTTCGCGTCCCCCGCGGAGCCGCCCGGCAGCCCCGCGGGGGCGTTCACCCAGGCGTCCGGGTGGGCGAGCGAGGTGTAGCGGACGGAGAGGTGGTGGGTGAGGGCGGTGCGGTCCAGCTTCTTGTCCCCGGACAGGTACGAGCCCTCGTCGCCCGTCAGCACCGTGAGCCTGCGGTTCTGACAGCCGCGTGTGCCGAGCGCGTTGACGAACTGGCGCAACTGCGTGTGCCGGCCCGCGAACAGGATGGTGTCCGTCTCCGCGGAGGTGTCGCACACCAGGTGGGTGATCTGCCGGAAGGTGTTCGCCGTCGTCCCCTCCTGGGTGCGGTCGGCCGGTGGGGTGAACGGCTGCGGCTCGTAGGGCGAACCCTTCAGCAGCGCGGTGAACGACGTCTGGAGCGTCCGCGTGTACGGGTCGCCGGGCTTGTCGTACACCAGCAGGGCCCGGCCCGCCTCGACCTTGGCGAACGAGGCGAGGGCGCGTGCCTCGTCCGTGTTGGTGGGGGAGACCCGGGCCAGGCCGGGGAAGGGATCCTTGCCGTTCTGGCCGTTGGCGAGATCGTCGGCGGTGATCGAGGCGCCGACCACCGGTATGCCCCGCCGGGTCAGTTCCGCCACGGCCTTCTTGTTGTTGTCGGTGCTCTGCCCGACCCCGGCGACCGCGCGCAGCCGGTCGGCGCCCTTCGCCATCCGCTCCAGCTGATCGACCATCGTCTGCCAGTGGCCGCTGGTGGCACCCGGGTTGGCGAGCACCAGACGGATCGCCGGAGCCTGTCCGTTGGAGGTGTGGTTGGCCTGCCACTGCGCCAGGTAGGCGCCCTGCACCTCGTGCTGGATGTCGCTGAGCGTCGACGGGGTGGAGGCGGTGTACGGCAGCATCAGCGCGACCGTGACATAACTGCCCGTCTTGAGCCGGTCGTTCTCCCGGTCGATCGCCCGCACCGCCTCCCGCAGCTGGGGATGCCCGAAGTCGTAGGCGTCCGTGGCCACGCCCACGCACTCGTCGCCGCCTGCCGGACGGGCCACCCCGGGCGCGCAGGACCGGTCCTCGTCGGTGACCGCCCGCACCGCGAAGACCAGCCCGGTCAGCACGGCGGCGGTGACCAGCAGGGCGAGATAGCGGTGGAGGCGGATCTCCCAGACCTCCCGCAGCCACCGCGCCAGCGGGCTTCCGACTCCGTCGGCCATCACGCCACCCCGTCCCCGTCGTCCGGTCCGTGCCCGTCGCCGTCCGTGTCGTCGCCGTCGTCGTCCTGGGCCGGGGTGCGCAGCGGGCGGCCCGCGAGAGCGTCCGCGGGCCAGGCCTGGGAGGTCGCGAACAGCAGCGCGCCCCCGGCGGGCCGTTGGTCGGACAGCTGGAGCAGCTCGAACTCCAGCCGCCCGCACACCTTCGGGTCCGGCAGCACCAGCGGGTCGGTCACCTGCCAGACCGCGTGCAGCAGCCGTCGTATCCGCAGGTGGAGGGAGGCGTTCACGCCCTCCGGCGGTTCCTGGGCGGCGTCGGTGCGGCCCAGCGCGATCGCCGACCGGCGGTCGTCCTGCCCGTCGGCGTCGCGGCCTGCCGCGTCGTGCGCGTGGAAGTAGGGCGCGGACGCCAGGAAGCGCAGGGTGTCCAGCCAGGTGCGGGTGCGCAGCCCGGCGAACGTGTCGCGCAGGTAGGCCACCGCGCCGGCCGTGTCGCCGAGCGCCAGCTCGTGGTAGAGCCGGTACCGGGCGTGGGCGGGATCCTGGCCGTCCGGATCCCGGCCGTCGGCGGGGGCGTAGTGGCGGATCAGGGTCTCGTGTACCTCACGCCACCTGGCGTGGTCGGCGGGCCGGTGGTGCAGCCGGAGCAACAACAGGGTGCGGGTGAAGGGATCGCCGACGAAGTGACCCGGCGCGCCCGGCAGCCCCTCCGCGGCGAGCCTGGCCCGCAGCGACCTCACGCCGGACGAACCGAAGTCGTCGGGGAGCTGGGCGTCGGCGAGGGCGACGGCGGAGTCGTGGTCATGGGCGGCCGCGAGGACGGTCAGCTCGTCGAGCCGGTCGGCGGGGACCAGGCGCTCCAGCAGCTCGGTGTAGGCGGGCCGGCCGTCGTCGGCCTGTCCCTCCTCCAGCTTGACCTTCGCGGTGAGCAGCCGCCCCAGCGAGTCGGCCTGCGCCGGGTGTTGACCGGCGGCGGTCGCGAGCAGCACGATGCCGAGCGGGTTGCCGCCCGTCAGCCGGTGGGTGGCGTGCGGGAACCGGGGCGGCAGCTCGGTGTCGTCGCAGACCGCGCCGACCATGTGCAGGGTGTCGTCGGGGGACAGCGGCGTCAGCGGTACGAGCAGTGCCCGCGAGGAGGGCGAACTGCCCGGCGCCCAGTCCGTGGAGCGGGCCACCTCCGGCAGCTCACGGCGTACGGCGTCCCCGAGCGCCGGGTGGGCCGCGCCGCGCACCGTCGCCACCCACACCACCTGGTCGCCGACCCCGTCCGCCCGGTCCCGCAGGACGGCGTCCAGCAGCCCGGGACCCGGACCGCTACGGGCGTTGTCCAGCAGTACGAGCGGCCTGCCGAGCCGGGTCAGGTGCGAGCCGATCCCCGAGTACGCCTCGGCCAGGTCGGCGAGCAGCGCCCGCACCAGCCAGCGCTCGGCGTGCTCGCGCGAGGTGCCGCCTGCCCGGAAGTTCCCGGCGAGCAGCAGCAGTCCCCGCTTGGCGTTGCCGCCCGCGTTCGGATAGGAGCGGTACCAGGTGGCCGGCCGCTGCTCCTTGCGGTGTGTGACGCCCTCGGAGAGCGCCTCCAGGGTCGCTTCCACGGTCGCCGCGACGAACGGGCCCCCGCCGCTCGCCGCCGCGATCACCTTGGACGCGACCTTGGCCGCCCACCGCCCGGCCAGGGTGAACCGGGAGGCGCGCTCGTTCAGCAGCAGGATCCGCACCAGCTCCCGCCGGATGCGGTCGGAGTCGGTGCGGCCGCTCCAGTCGCTGGCCCGGACCGCCACCAGCCCGGCCGTCAGCCGCGGAAAGGTGAGCTGCCCGGCGGCCCGCACCGGCTCCGTCAGCTGCTCGGCGACGACCAGCAACGCCTGCCACACCGGCGACCAGGACTCCGGGCTCTCCTCGTGCGGCGGCCGCGCGAACTGCTCGTCCTCGCAGTCGATCAACGCGACCGGCGTACGTCTTCGGGCCTCACCCCTGCGGGTGTGTTCCGTGTAGGCGTCCCACAGTTCGGCGAGCACCGCGCTCTTGCCCAGACCCCGGCCGCCCGCCAGCACCAGCAGGGGCGGCCCGGCGGGGTGTTCGGGCTTCTCCGCGTGGAGCTCGTACGGACGGATCCCCACGAGTCGCGGTACGAGACCGGCGGGCTCGACGTCGAACAGCGCGCCACGCCCGTACAACCGTCTGTGCACCGCGCACCTCCCCCAGGGCTCGGTTCCCGACGCAAGGGTAAGGAGAGGGAGTTGATAAGTGCCAGATCGCGTGGTGTCCGTTGGGTCACGAAACTTCCGGAGGTGGGCGGAACGGCCCGGTCATTCCACCGTGATCGGGTCCAGTTTCTCCCGCAGATACACGTGCGAGTCGACCGCCTCGTACGCCACGCGGCCGACGGGCGCCGGGACGGACTCCACGAGCGTCCCCGGGTGCAGCCGCGCCCGCCGACCTTCGCGCCGTAGGCCTGCTTGACGTCGGCGGGCAGCACGAAGAACGCCCGGGCGGCACGCCGGATGCGGTCGCGCAGGGCAGGGTCGACCCCGTGCCCGGTGACCAGCAGGAAGCCGGCGGTCCGCAGGGCGTCGTCGACGGTACGGGCCATCGCGGCGCGGGTGCCGGGAGCGCCGTCCAGCCAGGGTCCGAGGTCGATGGTCGGGACACGGGAGGTGCGCGGGGCGCCGGAGATGCGGGCGGTGGGGGAGATGCGGGCGGTGGGGGAGGTGTGGTCGGCCGGGGAATCACTCACCGATGTCCTCGTTCCAGAGAGCCGGGTTCGCAGCGATGAAGTCACGCATCAGGGCGATGCACGCGAAGTCGTCGAGGAGCACGATCTCGACACCGTGCTCCGCCAGCCAGTCGTGACCGCCGTGGAAGGTGCGCGCCTCGCCGACGAGCACCCGGGAGATGCCGAACTGGCGGACCAGCCCGGAGCAGTACCAGCAGGGGGACAGGGTGGTCACCATCGTCGTGCCGCGGTACGAGCGTTGCCGCCCCGCCGCGCGGAAGGCGGCCGTCTCCGCGTGCGTCGAGGGGTCGTCGTCCTGGACGCGCCGGTTGTGGCCGCGGCCCAGCAGGGTGCCGTCCGGGCCGTAGAGCGCGGCGCCGATCGGGATACCGCCCTCCGCGAGACCGGCCCGCGCCTCCTCGACGGCGGTGGCGAGCCACGACCGTGCCGTCGCCTGATCCATCCGCACCATGAGGTCCTCCTCGACTCCGCGACAGGCTGCGCGCCTTCACCCCGATCCGTGCCCGGAGGGAGCCGCGCCGACGCGGGCGCTCACGCGATCGTGTGGTGAGGCGGCCGGTCGTCCGGTCGGTGATCCGGCCGGCAATCCGGGCGGTGACCGGGCGACAGCTGCCAGGGCCCGGGCTGCCGAGCGGGTCCTGACAGCACACCCGACCGTGCCGAGATCCCCCGGGAAATGTCCGGGAGCGGGTCAAGTAACCTGTGCCGATCACCGCCGCAGGCGCGGCAGTTGAGCCCCGGGCGGAAGGAAAGGTCATGGTTGCTGCTCCTGTTCTGGAGGAGCTGCGGGAGGTCTGCCAGCCGCAGGCCAAGCTCGCCAGCCGCAACGGCGAGCACTGGGCGGGGCGGCTCTACATGCGGCGCGTCTCGCTGCGGTTCACCCGCCAGCTGGTGCGCACCCGGGTCACCCCGGACCAGCTGACCTGGACGATGGTGGTGTGCGGGGTGCTGTCCGGCGCCGCGCTGCTGATCCCCGGTCTCACGGGGGCCGTGCTCGCCGCCCTCCTGATGCAGTTGTTCCTGCTCTTCGACTGCGTGGACGGCGAGGTCGCCCGCTGGAAGGGGCAGAACAGCGCGACCGGCATCTACGTCGACCGGCTCGGCGCCTATCTGGCCGACGCGGCGCTCATGATCGGCTTCGGCTTCCGGGCCGCCGAGTCCGGCCTCGGCGGCTGGGCGGGCTTCAACGGCTGGGTGTCACTGGGTCTCGCGACCGCGCTCGGCGTGGTGCTGCTGAAGGCCTCGACCGACCTGGTGGACGTGGCCCGGGCCCGGCGCGGGCTCGCCGTTGCCGACGACGAGGCCACCGCGCCCCGTTCCCAGGGCGTCGCCTCGCTGCGTCGCCTCGCCGCCGCCTTCAAGATCCACCGGGTCACCAACGGCATCGAGGCCTCCCTCGTCCTGCTGGCCGTGGCCGCCCTGGACGCGGCGACCGGCGGTGTCGGGCCCACCCGCTGGGCGCTGGCGGCCATCGCCGCGATCACCTGGCTGATGGTCCCCGCGCACCTGCTGTCGATCCTGTCGTCGTCCCGGCTGCGGTGACCCGGGCGGAGGCAGCCTTGGAGGGCGCCCGCACGCCCTCCGGCCTCGCCCGTCCGGGCCCGGCGAGCGGCCTCTCCGCAGGCCGTGAGCACCGGACCGTGACGCGTCCCCGCAAGCGGCCTTCCCGCGGGCCGTGAGCACCGGACCGTGACGCGTCCCCGCGAGCGGCCTTCCCGCGGGCGTGAGCGCCGGGTTGTGGCGCCTGCCGTAGGCCCGTGAGCGGCGCCGGTTGTGAGGCTCTCCCGGTAGGCCTGTGAGCGGGGCGCCGTGAGGGTTTCCCCGCAGGTCTGTCAGCGGCGGGCCGTGACGCCTCCCGCCTCCCGCAGGCCCGTGAGCGGCGGGCCGTGACACCTCCCGCAGGCCCGTGAGCGGCCTGCGGCCTCCCGCGGGTCCGTCAGCGGCGGGCCGTGAGCGCCTCGCCGCCGGCCGCGAGCGCCGCCTCGCACCGGACTCGTGGCCGTCCTGCGAGCAACTCGTGCGCGCGCCGTGGCCGTTCGGCCGAGCAGGTGATTTCACCGTCGGCCCGGACGAACCCGGGTGAGCCAGCCATGGCGAACAAATGACCGCTCCTATTGTCCTATCTTGTCGCTCTCCGGTGCGCAGGGTATGGAGGATTTGGTGCGAAGACTCGGAAAGATCCCGCTCCGCAACGGTGCGCTCGCCTGTGCCGCGCTGTCGGCCCTCATGGCCGCCGGGGTCGTGCCCGGTTCCGCGCATGCCGCCGAGCCCGTCCCGGCGCAGCGGTGGATCGTGCAGCTGAAGGACACGGTCACCGACCCGGGCAGAGTCGCCGAGGAACAGGCCGAGGGGGTGTCGTCGGACGGCGGGAGCCGGCTGCGCCACGTGTTCGACGCCACCGTCGACGGGGCGGCCCTCAAGGGTTACGCCCTGGAGGCGACCGAGGACCAGATCGAGGCCATCCGCGCCGACCCGCAGGTGGCCTCGGTCGAACCCGACCGGCTGGTGTCCGTGCCCGAGCCCGTCGCCGGTTCGTCGTCGCAGGCGCCGCGGCGGCGGGCGGGCGAGCCGGGCGTGGGCGGTGCCGCGTACCGGGGCGACCCGCTGCTCGCCGGGCAGTGGGGTCTGTTCCGGATCGGCGCCGTGGCGGGCTCCGACCACGGATTCCGGGTGCCCGAGGCCGCCCGGGTCGGGGTGGCGGTACTGGACACCGGCGTGGACGCCGGGCACCCGGACCTGCGGGTGGCCGGGAGCGCCAACTTCAGCACCTCCCCCGGCGCGGACGACCTCCACGGCCACGGGACGCACGTCGCGGGCATCGTCCAGGCGCTCAACAACGGCATCGGGGTGGAGGGCGCCGCTCCCGGCACCCGGCTGTGGAACGTCAAGGTCCTGGGAGACAACGGTTCAGGACTCTTCTCCGACCTCATCGCGGGTCTGAACTGGGTCGCCCAGAACGCGAAGGCGAAGAACATCAGGGTCGCCAACCTGAGCCTGGGAACCCCGAAGGACAGCCCGCTGGTGCACCAGGCGCTCCGGCTCGCCACTCAGGCGGGCGTCGCCGTGGTGGCCTCCGCGGGCAACAGAGGCAGCACGGCGCCGTCCTATCCGGCGGCCTACCCGGAGGTGATCAGCGTCGCCGCCACCACCGTGTTCGACCAGCGGGCCGACTTCTCCAGCCACGGAGCGTCGTGGGTGGACATCGCAGCCCCGGGGACCGACATCCTCTCCACCCTCCCCACCCGCGCCACGCCCCTCGGCGAGGATTACGGCTTCCTCTCGGGTACGAGCATGGCCGCGCCCTTCGTCACCGGCTCCGCCGCCCTGTGTCTGACTTCAGGCCACTGTCGGGGGAACGCCCGCGACATCCTGCGCACGCTCGGCCGGGACGCCCTCCCCGTCGCCGGCACCGGCTCGGACTACCGGTACGGACTCGTCCAGGTCGGCTGCTACTGGCGGAACGCCCCCCGGTGCGCGCCCCGGTCCGTCGAACACGACGCGGCCTAGGCGCCCTTTCGGAGCTCGTGCCGCGTGGCTCGGTGCGGGTGTCCGGTGCTGCGTGTCTCAGTTCTGCGGAGCCTGGGGGTCGTCACCGGACTCGCGGCGCTTCAGTTCCTCCTCGCGGCGGCGCAGATCGGCCTCCCAGTCCTTGAGGAGAGCCTCGTCGTTCTTCTCGTCCTCCGCCTTGTTCTCCGCGAGGGACTTGAGGAACTCGGGGTTGTCGTCCGGCGCGACCCACTCGGCGCGCCGGCCGCGGGGCGACTCGGCCGACGTGCCACCGCCCACGGGCGCGCGACGCGCCCTGCCCGCCACCAGCCAGGCGATCGGGCCGACGAGCACCTCGCCGAAGAGCAGGATGATGATGACCCAGATCACCTTCGGCAGCCCCCGCACCTCTTCCTCCGGGGTGTTGAGACAGTCGATGAAGGCGTAGATCCACAGCGCCAGTACCAGCAGGAACGGCAGATACCTGAGCATGGTGGCGGGTTCCCCCAGGAGACGGCGACGGGGCGCGGAACGGCCCCGGTGACCGGGCCAGGGTAGCGGGTGGCGGGAATCGTTCCCCCGGGGCGGTGCGGGGGCGTAGTACGGGGCGCGCGTCGGCACCGGACGGGCCTCGGCGATACTGGGACGCATGGCTTACGACGATCTTCGTTCCCTGCTCAGGGCACTGGAACGCGAAGGCGACCTCAAGCGCGTCAAGGCTGAGGTCGATCCGTATCTGGAGGTCGGGGAGATCGTCGACCGGGTCCAGAAGTCCGGTGGCCCCGCGTTGCTCTTCGAGAACGTGAAGGGGTCGAGCATGCCCCTCGCGATGAACGTGTTCGGCACCGACCGACGGCTGCTGAAGGCCCTCGGCCTCACGTCGTACGCCGAGATCAGCGAGAAGATCGGCGGTCTGCTGCGCCCCGAGCTGCCGCACGGCTTCGTCGGCGTGCGCGAGGCGTTCGGCAAGCTCGGCGCGATGACGCACGTCCCGCCGAAGAAGGTGAAGCCCCAGGACGCGCCCGTCCAGGAGGTCGTCCTGCACGGCGACGACGTCGACCTCGACGCCCTGCCCGCCCTCTTCACCTGGCCGCAGGACGGCGGCTCCTTCTTCAACCTGGGCCTGACGCACACCAAGGACCCGGAGAGCGGGATCCGCAACCTCGGCCTGTACCGGCTCCAGCGCCACGACAAGCGCACGATCGGCATGCACTGGCAGATCCACAAGGACAGCCGGAACCACTACCAGGTCGCGGCCCGCAAGGGCGAGAGGCTCCCGGTCGCGATCGCCTTCGGCTGCCCGCCCGCCGTGACGTACGCCTCCACCGCCCCCCTCCCCGGCGACATCGACGAGTACCTCTTCGCCGGGTTCATCGCGGGCAAGCGGATCGAGATGGTCGACTGCAAGACGGTGCCGCTCCAGGTGCCGGCGCAGGCGGAGGTCGTGATCGAGGGCTGGCTGGAGCCGGGCGAGATGCTGCCGGAGGGTCCCTTCGGCGATCACACCGGCTTCTACACCCCGCAGGAGCCGTTCCCGGCCCTGAAGATCGACTGTGTGACGATGCGCAGGCGCCCGCTGCTCCAGTCGATCGTGGTCGGCCGGCCGCCGACGGAGGACGGCCCGCTGGGCCGCGCCACGGAGCGGTTCTTCCTCCCGCTCCTCAAGATCATCGTCCCGGACATCGTCGACTACCACCTGCCCGAGTCCGGCGGTTTCCACAACTGCGCGATCGTCTCGATCGACAAGAAGTACCCCAAGCACGCGCAGAAGGTCATGCACGCGGTCTGGGGCGCCCACATGATGTCGCTGACCAAGCTGATCGTGGTCGTCGACGCGGACTGCGACGTCCACGATCTGCACGAGGTCGCGTGGCGGGCGCTCGGCAACACCGACTACGCCCGTGACCTGTCCGTCGTCGAAGGCCCGGTCGACCATCTCGACCACGCCTCCTACCAGCAGTTCTGGGGCGGCAAGGCGGGGATCGACGCGACGCGCAAGTGGCACGAGGAGGGGTACACGCGGGACGGCGGCTGGCCCGAGATGGTGCTGTCCGACCCGGATACGGCGGCGAAGGTCGACCGCCGCTGGAAGGAGTACGGCCTGTGAGTTCCGCCTCCGCAGCGCTGCCGCAGCCAGGACGCACCAAGGCCTTCCTGCGGCTGGTGATGATCGAGCACTCGGTCTTCGCGCTGCCCTTCGCCTACATCGCCGCGCTGACGGCGATGTTCCGGACCGACGAGAACATCCACTGGGGCAAGCTGCTGCTGGTCACCGTCTGCATGGTGGGCCTGCGGACCTTCGCCATGGCGGTCAACCGGATCATCGACCGCGAGATCGACGCCCGTAACCCCCGCACGGCACACCGCGAGCTGGTGACCGGCGCCATGTCGGTGCGGCACGCCTGGACCGGCGCCCTGATCGCCCTCGCGGTCTTCCTGGGCGCGGCGGCGCTGCTGAACCCGCTCTGCCTGGCCCTGGCACCCATCGCCGTGATCCCGATGGTGGTCTACCCGTACGGCAAACGCTTCACGAACTTCCCGCAGGCCATCCTCGGCCTGGCGCAGGCCATGGGCCCGATCGGCGGCTGGCTGGCGATCACCGGCGAGTGGTCCTGGGACGCGGTGATCCTGGGCCTGGCCGTGGGCGTCTGGATCGGCGGCTTCGACCTGATCTACGCCTGCCAGGACGTCGAGACGGACCGCGAGATCGGCGTCATGTCGGTCCCGGCCCGCTTCGGCATCCCGGCGGCGATCCGGGGCGCGCGCGTCTGCCACGCGATCACCACGGCACTCTTCGTCTGGTACGCCCTGGCCACGGACGCCGGCGCCTTCTTCTGGCTCGGCCTGGTGATCGTCGCGGGTGCCTTCGTCTACGAGCACACGATCGTGCGGCCCCACGACCTGACCCGCCTGAACAGGGCGTTCTTCTCGACGAACGGGTTCATCGGCATCAGCCTGTTCGGGTGCGCGCTGATCGACCTGCTGGTGCGGGGGCTCACGGTCTAGAGGTCCGGCCCGTCCCTGTAGTCCGTCCGGGTGAACGGGCGGGCGGGGGCGGCGAAGGGAGCACGGGGGCTCCAGGACCGACCGGTCCTGAAGACCTCTCCGCCCACCGGTACGCTCAATGTGTGAACGCAGGAGAAACGCAGCGCGTGCCTTGGATCGTGGGGGTGTCCGGGGCGTCCGGTACGCCCTATGCCGCCGCTGTGCTGCGCGCGCTGCTCGACGCGGGCGAAAGCGTCGACCTGGTGGTCAGCCGGGCCTCGCGACTCACCCTGCTCGACGAGACGGGGATCTCCTTCCGGGACGCGCACTGGCGCGACGACCTGCGGGAATGGCTCGCGCGAGGGGCCGACGGGAAGCCCGGCACGTTCGCCGCGGACCTCGCGGGCGAGGGCGACCGGGTGCGGTACTGGGCGGCCGGGGACCTGGCCGCCGGGCCGTCCTCCGGGTCGTACGCCACGAAGGGCATGCTGATCGTGCCCGCCTCCACCGCCTGCGTGGCCGGGGTCGCCCTCGGGCTCTCCAAGGACCTCCTGCAGCGGGCGGCGAGCGTGACGCTCAAGGAGCGGCGCCCGCTGGTCGTGACCGTCCGGGAGACCCCGCTGAACGGTCAGACCCTGCGTCATCTCGTCGCCCTGGACGAGGCGGGCGCGAGTGTCGTGCCGGCCTCCCCCGCCTTCTACGCGGGCGCCACCCACATCCAGGACCTGGTGGACTTCGTCGCCGGGCGGGTCCTCGACGCGGCGGGCGTCGGGCACGGGCTGTACCGCCGCTGGAAGGGCGAGATCGGCGGCGGCTCCCGTCCTCCCGCCTGAGCGTCGGGCGGCACGCGGGCGGCACGCACCACCCCTTCGGCACCACCCACTGCAGGACTCCCCCCACACCTCTTCATCTCTCCTCACCGGAAGGCTTCGATCGCATGGACGCGGTGGACAGGCAGCTCATCCAGGCCCTGAGGGAGAACGGCCGGGCCTCGTACGCGGAGCTGGGGCGCCTCGTCGGTCTGTCGGGACCCAGCGTCACCGACCGCATCAACCGGCTGGAGGCGGCCGGCGTCATCACCGGCTACCGCGCCACGGTGAACGCCGCCCAGCTCGGGCTCGGCGTCACCGCCCTCATCGGCATCTCCCTGTCCGACGCCGCCGACCACGAGGACGTGGCGAACCGGATGAAGGACCTCAGCGAGATCGAGGACTGCTGGTTCATCGCCGGAGACGACTCGTTCATGCTCAAGGTGCGGGCGAACGACGTGGACGGTCTCGAGCGGATCATCCGCCGGCTCAGCGGGACCAAGGGCGTGTCCCGGACCCGTACCACCATCGTGCTCTCCACCAAGTGGGAGAACCGGGTCGGGGAGCTTCCCGAAGAGGTGTAGGCCCCTTCCAAGGCCGTCCGGGGGCACCTCCCGCCCGCAGGGCGGGGGCGTACGGTTGGTCGTCGGTCGCGTCGTCGTAGCAAGTCGTAGAGAGGTGTGGGCATGGATGTCGGGCTCAAGCGCGAGCTGGAGGAGAAGGTCGGGGCCGGTGAACGGCTGACCCGTGAGGACGGCATCGCGCTGTACGAGTCGGACGACCTGGCGTGGCTGGGCGGACTCGCGCACGAGGTGCGGACCCGTAAGAACGGCGACGTCGTGCACTTCAACGTCAACCGTCACCTCAACATGACGAACGTGTGCACGGCCTCCTGCGCCTACTGCTCCTTCCAGCGCAAGCCGGGCGAGAAGGACGCGTACACGATGCGCATCGAGGAGGCGGTGAAGCTCGCCAAGGCGATGGAGAGGGCGAGAACCTCACCGAGCTGCACATCGTCAACGGCCTGCACCCGAACCTGCCGTGGCGCTACTACCCGCGCTCGCTGCGGGAGCTGAAGGCCGCGCTCCCGGACGTCTCCCTGAAGGCGTTCACGGCGACGGAGATCCACCACTTCGAGACGATCAGCGGGCTGTCGGCCTCGGAGATCCTCGACGAGCTGATCGACGCCGGTCTGGAGTCGCTGACCGGCGGCGGCGCGGAGATCTTCGACTGGGAGGTCCGGCAGCACATCGTCGACCACCGCACCCACTGGGAGGACTGGTCGCGCATCCACCGGCTGGCGCACGAGAAGGGGCTCAAGACCCCGTGCACCATGCTGTACGGCCACATCGAGGAGCCCCGCCACCGCGTCGACCACGTCCTGCGGCTGCGTGAACTCCAGGACGAGACGAACGGCTTCCAGGTCTTCATCCCGCTGCGCTACCAGCACGACTTCGTCGACATGCAGGACGGCAAGGTCCGCAACCGGCTCCAGGCCCGCACCCAGATGGCGACCGGCGCGGAGGCCCTCAAGACCTTCGCGGTCTCCCGGCTGCTCTTCGACAACGTCCCGCACGTCAAGGTCTTCTGGGTCATGCACGGCGTCCAGACGGCGCAGCTCGCGCTCCAGCACGGCGCCGACGACATGGACGGCTCGGTCGTCGAGTACAAGATCACGCACGACGCCGACAACTACGGCACCCCGAACAAGCTGACCCGCGACGACCTGCTGGACCTCATCCGGGACGCCGGCTTCCGCCCGGTGGAGCGCAACACGCGGTACGAGATCATCCGCGAGTACGACGGTCCGGACCCGGCGCGCCGCGAGTCGCCGCAGCCGATGCGGGTCTGAGTCCGGGCCGGGTCCCGGCCCGGACGCGGATGTGCGTCCGGCGGGCGCGGGGGTACTCGGCGGGCATGAACGCCCGTACGACGACCGCGCCCGAGGACGCGTACACCGCTGAACCCTTCGTTCCGCGGCGCGGCGGTCTCCCCGCCCTGCGCCGGGCCGCGGCCGACTGCCGTGGCTGTCCGCTGCACCGGGACGCCACCCGCACGGTGTTCGGCGCGGGAGCGGCGGACGCCCGGGTGATGCTCGTCGGCGAGCAGCCCGGTGACCAGGAGGACCGGGAGGGCAGACCCTTCGTGGGGCCCGCGGGCAAGCTGCTCGACCGGGCGCTGGCGGAGGCGGGCATCGACCCGGGCGAGGCGTATGTGACCAACGCGGTGAAGCACTTCAAGTTCACCCGGGCCGAACCGCGCAAGCGCCGGATCCACAAGGCGCCGAGCCTGCGGGAGATGACGGCGTGCGCGCCCTGGCTGGCGGCCGAGCTGGCCGTCGTCGAACCCGAGCTGATCATCGTGCTCGGCGCGACCGCCGGGAAGGCGCTCCTCGGTTCCGGCTTCCGGGTGGGCCAGGTGCGCGGCACTCTCCTGGAGGAGGAGATCCACGGTCGGTCCGAGCGGCTGGTGCCCACCGTCCACCCCTCCTCCGTCCTGCGCGCGGACGATCGCGAGGGGGCCTACCAGGGGCTGGTCCAGGATCTGAGAACGGCGGCGCGCATCCTGTCGCAGGCGTCACCGTAAGGACTACCATCCTGGCGTGTCCCTTACTTTCACTCTCGATCCCGCCGTCACCCCCGCCCTGCGCGACGGCATCCTCGACCTGTGGACGGACGTCTCCAACGCGGGCGGAGCGGTCGGCTTCGTGGCGCCGGTGGAGCGCGAGACGGTCCGTCCGGAGCTGGTCCGCCACCTCGTCCAGATGGCCGAGGGCCGCACCCGGCTGCTCGTCGGACACGACGCGGCCGGAGAGGTGGCCGCGACGGCGTTCTTCAGCTTCAACACGCACCGGCTCCAGACCCACTGGGTGATGCTGTACACCGTGATGGTGCACCCCCGGCACCAGGGCAGGGGCTACGGCCGGGACCTGCTGGCGGCCGCCGCCGAGGAGGCCCGGGCCTTCGACGGCATCGACGCGATCCGGCTCACCTGCCGCGGCGGACTCGGCCTGGAGCACTTCTACGGCTCCTGCGGCTACAAGGAGGTCGGCCGGGTGCCCGGCGCCATCAGGGTCGCGCCGGGCGACGACCGGGACGACATCATCATGCTGCTGCCCCTGACCTGACCCGGCCCGACCCGCTCGCACCCCGATGCAAGATCGGGTCCCCGGCGTGCTTCACTGGATGACGGCCCCTTTTGGATTCGGAAGAGTGGATTGACATGCTCCGCTACACACTGATGCGTCTCGGTGTCTTCGCCGGCTGCCTCGTGGTCGTCTGGGGTCTCGTCTACTCGGGCGTCGTGCCGCGCGGTCTCGGCGACTCCAACATCATGTGGATCCTGCTGCTGTCGCTGGTGATCTCCGCGCCGATCAGCTTCGTGGTGCTGCGCAAGGAGCGCGACCGCGCCTCGGTGCACGTCGTGCAGCGGGTGGACCGCATGAAGGCCAACCTGGAGGCCAACAAGTCCCAGGAGGACGCCACGATCGACGAGGCGGCCCACGCGCAGACGCCGGCTCCGGGTCAGGCGCAGACCTCCTAGCGGCGGCACCCCGCGCCACCCGGCGGGCCGGGCCGGGCAGGGACCCGGGCGGGCCCAACTACGCTGTGCCCATGGGTGCCGTGAAGACCAAACGGATGCCGCGTGCGGTCCGTGAGCAGCAGATGCTGGACGCCGCCGTGGAAACCTTCGGCCGCCGTGGGTACATGGCGGCGTCGATGGACGAGATCGCCGAACTCGCGGGCGTGTCCAAGCCGTTGGTGTACCTGTACCTGAACTCCAAGGAAGACCTCTTCACCGCCTGCATCCGGCGCGAGGCCAAGGCGCTCGTCGAGGCGGTGCGCAACGGCGTCCGCACCGACCTGCCCGCCGACCGCCAACTCTGGGACGGTCTGCGGGCATTCTTCGCGCACACCGCCGAGCATCCGCACGCCTGGGCCGTCCTGCATCTTCAGGCCCGTACCCACGGCGAGCCCTTCGCCGCCGAGGTCGCGGCGATGCGCGAGGAGATCGTCGCGTTCGTCACGCAGCTGATCGTGGTCGCGGCCAGGGAAGCCCACCGGGACCCCGATCTCCTCGAACGAGAGGTCGCCGGACTCGCCGAGGCGCTGGTCGGCGCCGCCGAGTCCCTCGCCGCCTGGGCCAACACGGCCGACGGCACCACGGCCCGCCAGGCGGCCGCGACCCTGATGAACTTCGCCTGGGCAGGTCTGGGCAACCTCATGGAGGGCCGCCCCTGGACCCCGCCGGAGGCCTGAGGGGCGCCGCCCGCGGGCGCCGGGCCTGTCATGGCGCGAGCGGATCCACCCGTCCGCTCACATGCACCCGTCCGGCCTCTCCCGTCCCGCGCAGCTCGAAGCGCTCGCCGTCCGCCGCGAAGGTCACCGTGCCCGGCAGCAGGACCGGCGCCCGGAACTCCGCGCGCACCCGTACGGCCTGCGGGGTGCCGTGCGCGGCGAGGCAGCGGGCCACGGTCCACATGCCGTGCGCGATGGCCCGGGGGAAGCCGAAGAGGCGGGCGGTGAGCGGGTGGAGGTGGATGGGGTTGCGGTCGCCCGACGCGGCGCCGTAGCGCCGTCCGACATCCGCGGCGAGCCGCCACTCGTCCAGCACGGGAAGCGGGCGGGATCCGGGTTCGCGCGGGGCGGGTGGGGCCTCGGTGGGGTGCCGGGCCAGATAGGTGCTCGTCGACTCCCACACGACCGCGCCCGCGTCCCGCAGCTCCGTGACGACGACCGCCTCGGTCCCGCGCCGGTGCGGGGCCAACCGCTCGACCCGCACGGCGAGTTCGTGGCTTGCGGTGGCCGGGAGGGCGGTGTGGCGGGTGATCTCGATCGACGTGTGGACGAGTCCGAGCAGCGGCAGCGGGAAGCCGCGGCCGCTCATGATCCGCATGGCCAGCGGAAAGCCCAGGACGTGGGGGTAGGTGAGCGGCAGGGCGTCCTCGCCGGTCGGGAAGCCGCACACCCGCTCGTACGCGGCCAGCCGGCCCAGATCCACCCGCAGCTCGGGCAGGACCAGCCGGTCGCCGGTGCCGGGGAACGCGACGCCCGGCCGGGGCCGCTTGAACGGCGAGCGCAGCGCGCCGAGGGCGAGCAGCGGACCGAGCGACGGAGGCCCGGACAGTTCGGTCACCATGCCGGTCACTACGCCCCCAGCAGACTCTGGCCGCACACGCGCACCACCTGTCCGTTCACCGCGCCGGACGCCGGATGGGCGAGCCAGGCGGTCGTCTCCGCGACGTCGACGGGCAGGCCGCCCTGCGCGAGGGAGTTCATCCGGCGGCCCGCCTCGCGGATGAACAACGGCACCGCGGCCGTCATCCTCGTCTCGATGAAGCCCGGCGCCACCGCGTTCACCGTGACCCCGTGCTCGGCGAGCGCGAGGGGCGCGAGAGCCCGGACCAGACCGGCGACGCCCGCCTTGCTCGCGCCGTAGTTCGTCTGCCCCGCGTTGCCCGCGAGTCCGGCGATGGAGGCGGTGGCCACGATCCGTCCGCCCCGCCGCAGAGCGCCCTTGGCGAGCAGCGCGTCCGTGGTGCGCAGGACGCTCGCGAGATTGACGTCGAGCACCGGACTCCAGCGCTCGGCGGGCATGTTGACCAGCCGCCGGTCCCGCGTGATCCCCGCGTTGTGGATCAGCACGTCCAGTCCGTCGGGCAGCTCGGCGGCGATCCGCTCGCCCGCGTCGGCGGCCGTGATGTCGAGCGTGAGGGCGCTGCCGCCCAGCCGCGCGGCGACCCGGCGGGCGTCCTCCTCGGCCTGCGGCACGTCCAGGACGACGACATGGGCGCCGTCCCGGGCCAGCGTCTCCGCGACGGCCTCGCCGATGCCGCGGGCGGCGCCGGTGACGAGGGCCGTACGGCCGGCGAGGGGACGGGCCGGGTCGACGGGGCCGTCGGACCCCTCGGCCCCCGCGGCCCCCACCCCGATCACCTGGCCGCTGACGTACGCCGACTTGGGGGAGAGCAGGAAACGCAGCGTGGACTCGGCGGCGGACGCGTCGGTCAGCCGGACGAGGTTCACCGTCCTGCCCCGCCCGATCTCCTTGCCCAGGGACCGCACGAAGCCCTCGAGCGCCTGCTGCACGGCCGCCTGGTGGTGGTCACGGGCGTCCAGGGGAGCCCCCAGCACGACGACGCGTCCGCTCGCCGCGACCGACCGCACGACCGGGTGCAGGGCCGCGTGCACCTCGGCGAGCGCGTCGACGTCACGGACGCCGGTCGCGTCCAGGACGACGGCGGCGGGTCGGGCGGCCCCGCTGCGGGCGGCCCCGGTGGCGGACGCGGTGCCGCCTCCGGTGGATCCGGTGGCCGCTCCGACGGCCTCTGCGGTGGCGGTGGGCAGCCCGGTGCGGGCCAGCACCGGTGCGAGGTCGAGCCCGGACGGGCCGCCGGCCGTGAGGTGCAGCAAAGGGCCGTCCAGGGCGGGCCGTTCGGCCGACCAGCGGCTCAGCGGGGCCGGTTGCGGAAGCCCGAGCCGCGCGGTGAGGAACCGGCCGGGGGCCGTGGCGGTGAAGCTCAGATAGCGGTCGGCCATGATGATCTCCCACGGGCTCGGCGCACACCTCGTACCGGGTGCTTACTCTGAAGTAAGGTTACCGTGGGTAAGTCTAGGTCACGGGTGAGGAGCAGGTCGAGATGAGTACCTCGGAACCGTCACGGGCGAGCCGGCGAGTGAGCCATCTGAAGGTCGCGGAGGGCGGCGCGCCGCAACCCCGGCCCGAACTGCCGCGCATCCGCCGCGTGGCGATCGTCGGCGGCACCCGCATCCCCTTCGCCCGTTCCGACGGCCCCTACGCCACCGCCTCCAACCAGGAGATGCTGACGGCGGCCGTGAACGGCCTGGTGAACCGCTACGCGCTCGACGTGCCGGGCGTCGTGGGAGAGTTGGTCGCCGGGGCCGTCCTCAAGCACAGCCGCGACTTCAACCTCGCCCGCGAGACCGTCCTCGGCTCGAGACTCGACGCACGCACCCCCGCCTACGACATCCAGCAGGCCTGCGGCACGGGCCTGCAGGCCGTGATCGCCGCCGCCAACAAGATCGCCCTCGGCCAGACCGAGTCCGCGATCGCGGGCGGCGCGGACACCGCGAGCGACGCCCCGCTCGGCGTCAACGACCGCCTGCGCCGGATCCTCCTGGAGGCCCGCCGGGCCAAGTCGACGGGCGCCCGCCTGGCGGCCCTCGCGCAGATCCGCCCCTCCCATCTCATCCCCGAGATCCCGCGCAACGCCGAACCGCGCACCGGTCTGTCCATGGGCGAGCACGCGGCGGTCACCGCACGTGCCTGGGGCGTCGGGCGCGAGGCCCAGGACGAGTTGGCGGCCACCAGTCACCAGCGGCTCGCGGCCGCCTACGAACGCGGCTTCTTCGGCGACCTGGTGGTTCCCTTCCGCGACCTGGCCCGCGACCAGAACCTGCGCCCGGACTCCACGGCCGGAAAACTGGCCGCGCTGAAACCGGTGTTCGGCACGGACGGGCCCGAACCGACCATGACGGCGGGCAACTCGACGCCGCTGACGGACGGCGCGGCGGTCGTGCTCCTCGCCTCCGAGGAGTGGGCCGAGGCGCGGGGCCTGGAGCCGCTCGCCTACCTGACGGCGTACGAGACGGCGGCCGTGGACTTCGTGCGGGGCGACGTCGCGGGCGGCGAGGACGGGTTGCTGATGGCGCCCGCGTACGCTGTCCCGCGCATGCTGGCGCGGACCGGTCTGGGCATCGAGGACTTCGACCTGGTCGAGATCCACGAGGCCTTCGCCTCCCAGGTGCTGGCGACGCTCGCCGCCTGGGAGAAGCAGGGGCTGGCCCCGGTGGACCGCGACCGGCTGAACGTGGCCGGCTCCTCCCTCGCCACCGGCCACCCCTTCGCCGCGACGGGTGCCCGCATCGTGGCGACCCTGGCCAAACTGCTCGCCGAACGGGAGGGCCCCGCAAGGGGGTTGATCTCGATCTGCGCGGCGGGCGGACAGGGGGTCACGGCGATTCTGGAGCGAACATGAACATTCCTCACATAACCCCCGAGATTGCACATCCCCAGCCCCGGAACATCCCGGAACACGCACAAGCCCCACACGTGCGCGCCGTACGATCCCCTACCTAACTGGCGGTAACCCCTTTCATAGGGGGCATCCCGGTTGAACGCCTCGGTATGCGAGGCACGTACGTCATGCAGCAAGCAGTTTCGTCGCTGCACGCCCAGGGAGCCGCCCGTGTCCACCCCGTACCCAGCCGCCGGTCCGGCCTACGCCGACCCCGACGCTCCGCCCACCCTGGTGGAACCCGAGACACGACGACTGGACGGCGCCGTACGGGAGGCGTCCGTACCGGCGTTGGCGCGCCCGGTGACGTACGGCTCGCTCGCCGACCTGCCCTACGACAACGCGGCCGCCGCCCCCGAAGCGGTGGTCCTCAGCCGTAAGGGGCAGGACGGCGAGTGGACGGACATCACGGCCGAACGCTTCGCCGCCCAGGTCCACGCGGTGGCCAAAGGACTGATCGCGGAGGGCCTCGTCCCCGGCGACCGGCTCGCCATCATGGCCCGCACGACCTACGAGTGGACGCTGCTCGACTTCGCGGCCTGGGCCGCCGGCCTGGTCACCGTCCCGATCTACCCGACCTCCTCCGTCTTCCAGACCCGCTGGATCCTCCACGACTCGGGCGCCGTCGCCCTGGTCACCGAGAGCATCTCCCAGGCGGCCGCCCTCGGCCCCGAACTCGACCGGCTGCCCGACCTGCGCCACCTGTGGGTGATGGAGAAGGGCCATGTGGACCGGCTGATCGAGGCGGGCGAGCACGTACCGGACGCCGAGGTCGAGATCCGCCGGGGGATGCTGGTCCCCGACACGATCGCCACCCTCATCTACACCTCCGGCACCACGGGCCGACCCAAGGGCTGCGCGCTCACCCACGGCAACTTCTTCGCCGAGGTCGACAACGCGATCGAACTGCTCCACCCGGTCTTCAAGGCCAAGGGCGAGGACCTCTCCGTCCTGCTCTTCCTCCCCATGTCCCACGTCTTCGGCCGCATGGTCGCCATCGCCTGCGTCCGCGCCCGGGTCCGCCTGGGCCACGCCCCGAGCCTGAAGGCCGACGAACTCCTCCCCGACCTGGCGGCCTTCAGACCCACCTGTCTGCTGGCCATCCCGTACATGTTGGAGAAGATCTTCAACTCCGCGCGCGCGAAGGCCGAGGCCGGCGGCAAGCTGTCCTCCTTCGACCGGGCGGTCAACGTGGCCCGCCGCTACGGCGAGGCGGCCGAGGCGCAGAAGACCGGCACCGGATCCGGCCCGGCGGCCACCCTCCGCGCCGCCCGCACCTTCTACGACCCGCTCGTCTACCGTCGCATCCGCAACGCCATGGGCGGCCGGGTCCGCCACGCCATCTGCGGCGGCTCGCCCCTGGGCCGACGCCTCTCGGCCTTCTACCTCGGCGCGGGCATCGAGATCTACGAGGGCTACGGCCTGACCGAGACGACCGGCGCGTCCACGGTCACCCCGCCGCTCAAGCCCCGCCTGGGCACGGTCGGCTGGCCCCTGCCGGGGACGAAGATCCGCATAGCGGCGGACGGCGAGATCCTGATCGCCGGCGAACACGTCCTGCGCGGCTACTGGGACCCGGCGGCCGGGGGCGTGGTCCCCGCCGCTCCCGACGGCTGGCTGCCCACCGGCGACATCGGCGAACTGGACGACGAGGGATATCTGACGATCACCGGCCGCAAGAAGGAGATGATCATCACGGCGGGCGGCAAGAGCGTCGCCCCCGCGCCCCTGGAGAACTGGCTGCGGTCCCACCCCCTGATCTCCCAGGCCATGGTCCTCGGCGACGGCCGGCCCTACGTCTCCGTCCTCCTCACCCTCGACCCGGACGGCCTCACCCACTGGCGCCAGATGAACGGCAAGCACCCGGTCCCGGTGGAGCTGCTGATGGACGACCCGGAACTGCACGCCGTGCTCCAGCGGGCGATCGACGAGGCGAACAAGCTGGTCTCCCGCCCCGAGTCGATCCGCCGCTTCGCCATCCTCCCGACCGACTTCTCGGAGCACGCCGGCCACCTGACCCCCTCGATGAAACTCCGCCGCGAGGCCGTCCTCGCGGACTTCGCGGACCAGGTGGAGGGGCTGTACCAGCACTGAAAGGGTTTGCGGGGTGACTCGCGGCCGGGGAGCATGCGGTGCGTGAACGGCGTCGAGTTCCTCCACCATCCCTGGGACGATCACCCCACCGCCCTGGTCTGGGGTGTCCGCGTCGACGGCGTCGATCTGCGTGCACGGACCGCGTGGGCTACGCGTGAGCTGTGGCGGCCGGAGCTGGAGGACCAGTTCGAGGACCAGGAGCGGGAGTCGGCCGAGCTGATCTGGGGTCAGCACGGCGGGCTGGGCGTCCTCGACTTCCCCGAGAACCCGTTCCTGCGGACAGCCCTGCGGACCCCGCTCCTCGGCTGCCCCTGTGGCATCTGGCAGTGCTGGCCCCTCATGGCCCGCATCGCCGTGACCCCGACGGCGGTCACCTGGTCCGGCTTCCACTACCCGGAGCGCGAGGAGTGGGGCGAACTGCCCCTGGGTCCCTTCGTCTTCGAGCGCCAGGTCTACGAGGAGGCGCTGAGCGCTCCGGACGTGCTGACGGCGGACCCGTTGGGCCCGGTTCCGGAGTCCTTGGGCTGCGTTCCCTGATCCTTCTCGATGGCGACGGCGGAGGCGGACAGGAGCGTCGCACCGGCGAGGCCGCCCCAGAGCGCGGCCGGGCCGTGGGGCGCGAGAGCGGTGATGACCGCCGGGGACACGGCGAGGCCGAAGCCCGTGGAGAGCTCGAAGCGGGCGAGGGTGCGGCCCAGGACATGGGCCGGGGCGAGGACGGTGACGAGCGCGGTGGCGCTGCCGGCATAGATGATCTCGCCGAGGGTGCAGACCACGGACACCACGGCGACGGCCGGGGCGCCCCAGCCGTGTCCCAGCGAGGTGGCCGCGAGGAAGCCGAGGTAGGACACGGTGAGCACCACACCGGCGAGAGCGAGCACGCTCCGCCGCGAGAAGCGGGACATCAGGACGGTGACCGGAACCTGGAGGGTGACCACCAGCACCGTGTTGGCCACGAAGATGGCCGCCGACCACACCGGGGACGCGTGCAACTGGCTGACCAGGACCAGAGGAAGCGCGATCTCGGGGACGTTGAGGCAGAAGACGTAGACGACATTGGCGGCGATCAGCGCGCGCATCCGGGGCGGGGCGCCGTCGGCCCTGACCTCGTCCGTGCGCCTGTCACCGGCCGGGACGGCGGCCGCGGACGCGCGCAGCCGGACCGACCACGCCAGGGCCGCCGCGGCGAGACAGGCGAGCCCGGTGACGGCTGCCAGCGCGCGCAACGCGGGGGCGCCGCCCGCCAGGCACGCGGTGGCGATCAGCGCGCCCGTGCCGAGGCCGGCGTTGCGCAGGGCGCGGCCCGCCGCCAGAGCGGTGTCCCGTTCCCGGCCGTGGGCGACCGTGGCCACGAGAGCGGCGTGAGCCGCTGGCCAGGCCTGGTTGCCGATGCCGAGGAAGAGCGCCGCCGTCGCGAACGGCCAGGCGTGCCCCGCCGGGGTGGCCAGCAGCAACGCCACACCGGGCACCCGTACCAGCATCGACGCCGCCACGACGGTGCTGCGTGCGCCCCGGTCCAGCCATCGGCCCACCGCGGGCATGCACACCAGACCCACCACGATGCCGGCCGTCATGGCGATGCCGGTGACCGGCGCGGACAGCCTCAGCACCGTCACCCCGTAGAGCAGCAGAAAGGGCCGCAGCAGACCGGTGCCGAGCGCGTCCACGGCCAGGGCGACGGCATAGCGGGGGCCTCCGGAGGCCCGGACGAGGGCGCGGAGCCGGATGTCGGTGATGGGTGCCATGGCCGCAACGGTGAGGTCGACCGCCGGGCCGGGCACGTCGGTTGACGGACACCGTCAACCGACGCGGTCGTCGGCCGTCCGGTCGGTGATGATGAGGGATGACGTTGAGGATCGACATCGCCGGACTGCCGGCCGAGCGACTGCGGTTCGCCGCCTCCCCGCTGGCCGAGCTGACCGCGATGCTGCACGTGCTGGCCGAACCCGGGCACCACCCGCAGCTCGCCGGCTGGGCCGGGGACGTCTGGACCGCGCTGCGGCCGGAGCCGGCCGAGCGGTTGCGGGAGGCGGAGTTCCTCTGGCGTTCCTCACAGGCGGACTTCCTGCTCCCCGCCCGGCCGCGGCCCACTCTCGCCGAGGAGCTGGACGACGTGGACCGGATCGACGACGAGAGGTGTGTGACCGCCGCGCTCGTCACCACGTGCGGCAGCAACCGGGTCCACTTCGGCGCCCGGTCGCCGCTCACCGACGCGCGTGCGCGCGAACGGGCCCTCGACCTGGCCCAGTCCCGCGGCGCGCTGCAAGAGGCCTTCGCGGAGCGGCTGCTCGCGGACCCGGCCGCGGTACGGGCACGGGTGCGCGACACCCTCGAACAGTGCGCCGAGTCCTTCTTCGACGCCGCCTGGGCGGGCGTCGCCGTGCGACTCGCCACCGACCTGCGCAGGAAGAACGACCTGCTGAAGCGCCAGGGCATCGGGGCGGCGCTCGCCTCGGTCTCCGACGCGGTCACCCTGGCACCGGACGGCGACTGCATCGTCGTGGACAAGCTTCAGGACAAGGCGACCGCCGCCCACGGCACCGGGGTCACCTTCATCCCCAGCGTCTTCGGCCGCCCGCACCTGGTGGCGGTCCACGCGCCCGGCTGGCAGCCGGTGGTGCAGTACCCGGTGGCCGAGGAGAGTTCGGCGGAGCCGGTGTCGCCGGAGACGGTGTCGCTGGACACGGTCACCCTGCGGTTGCGGGCTCTCTCCCATCCGGTACGGCTACGGCTGCTGCGCACCCTGGCCCGCGGCCCGCACACCAACCGCGAGCTGGCCCACGCCTGGGAACTCACGCCTCCCGAGGTCTCCCGCCACCTCGCCGTACTGCGCCGCGCTGGCCTGCTCACGGCCCGGCGGCACGGTCGCTACGTCCGCTACACCCTCGACCTGCCCGCTCTGACGGCCCTGGGGTCCGACCTGCTGGCGGCCGTGCTGCGCTGAGCCGATCACTTCACGGCGCGGCCACGGACCGGCTCGTCAGGGGTGCGAAGGGTGCCGGTACGGGGTGAGCGTCTCCGCCAGCCGGTCCACGAGGTGGGTGACGAAGTCGAGACGCGGCCCCTCGCGGGCGACCCGGAACCCGTGGTGGCGCCCGTGGAAGGCGGCCTGGACGAGGTGGAAGTGCGCCCAGCGGCGGGTGCGTTCGCGGTCGAGCCCGGCGGCCTCGGCGAAGTGGTCCAGGATGCGGTGGGCGACCCGGCGCAGGTCTCCGTCGCCGTGCCGCACGACGTGTCCGAGGATCAGCGGCTTGAGCAGGGTGCCGCCGTCGTACGCGGGATCCCCGGCCCACCCCTTGGGGTCGACGGCGAGCCACGGTTCCCGCTCGGCGCTCAGGATGTTGCGGGCGTGCAGGTCCCCGTGGACGAGCAGATCGGGCTGTCTGCGCCCGAGCTCTCGTACGGTGTCCAGGGCCGCGTCGACGGTACGGGCGGGCAGCGCCTGGGCGAACTCGTCCTGGTCCATGAGCAGTTGCCGCCTCCATCCGTCGGCCATGTCGCTCAGCCGGGGCAGCCCGTCCGGCGCGGGGACGGCGAGCCGTCGGCTGAGCCGCCCGGCGACGACGGCGACCTCCTCGGTGTCCTCGACCTCGGCGAGGGACGACGCCCGCACCCGCTCCAGCAGCATCGCGAAGCGGGCGTCGTCCCGCTCGTAGAGCCGTACCGCCCCCTGTCCGCTCCAGGCGGCGAAGGCGTCCGGCTCGTGGACGTTGCCCGGGTGCGGGAAGGACGCCTTGATGACGGCGGGGATCCGGTCGGGCCGTCGCAGTACGGGGACGACGATCCCGACGCCGCCGTGCACGACGTCGCCGTCGGGCACACAGTCCCAGCGGTCGAGCAACTCGGCGACCAGCGCGGGGAGTCCCTCGACCCAGTCCGCGCCGCGCTCACCCTCCCGCTGGACGGTGCCGTTCACGAAGGCCTGCGGTACCTCGATCATGGCCCCCATTGTGCCGGGAGGTCCGGGAGAGTCCGGAAAGGCCCGGACTCCGGCCCGACGGCCGCACAACTCATCGCGCGGCGGCGCGTGTCGGATCGTTCAGTAACTCTGCCGCGAGCGACGGGCGGCGGTCTCGCTGTCGGGGTGGAGGGGGAAGATCTGGTCGAGGCCGACGATGCGCAGGATGCGCAGGGTGTTGGCCGGAACGCCGGCCAGCGCGATGTCCGCGTGGGCGGCGTTCGCCTGGTGGTGCGCGGCGATCAGCGCGGTGATGCCGCTGGAGTCGCAGAAGTCCATGCCCGTCAGGTCCAGGACGAGGAGCTGGCCCGGCTGGAGGCTGAGCGTGGTGAGCAGGTCGCGCAGCCGTCCCGCGTGGGTGTAGTCGAGGTCGCCGAGGACCGACAGGACGGGACCGGTCGCGGTGTCTCGGGTGGTGATCTTCAGCGGGCTCATCGGTTGCTCTTCGTCGCCGGGTCGGGGTCGGGGGCGGGGTCGGCTTCGGGGTCGGGACCGGGACCGGGGACGCCCAGCGCGAGGAGGGCGGTGTCGTCGTCGAGGCCGTCGCCGAACTCGTCCAGCAGTCCGGTCAGCGCCTGGATGACGGCCTGCGGGGACCGGCCGGCGTGCCCGGCGGCGAAGGCGCGCAGCGCCTCGTCCCCGTACAGGCTGCCCCGGTCCTCGCCGGTACGGGCCTCGGTGAGTCCGTCGGTGTAGAGCAACAGGGTGTCGCCGGGGGCGAGGACCGTGGTGGCGTCGACGAAGCGCGCGTCGGGCAGGACGCCGATGAGAAGTCCGCCCGGGGTGGGCAGGAAGTCTGCCGTGCCCTCGGCGCGCAGGACGAGGACCGGCGGATGGCCGCCGGAGGCTATGCGGACGGCGACCTGTCCGGTGGCGGGGTCGGGTTCGAGGATCCCGAAGACGGCGGTGCAGTAACGCGGATCACCGCTGCCGGAGTACCGCTCGTGGAGCACCTTGTTGAGGGTCGACAGGGCCGCGACGGGATCGGAGTCGTGCATGGCCGCGGCGCGCAGCGTGTAGCGGGTCAGTGAGGTGACGGCGGCGGCCTGGGGACCCTTGCCGCACACATCGCCGAGGAAGAACGCGAAGCGTTTGCCGTCGACCGGGAAGACGTCGTAGAAGTCGCCGCCGAGCCGGTCGGGGGAGGCCGTGTAGTAGTGGGCGGCCGTCTCCACCCCGGGCACCGGCGGCAGCGTGGCGGGCAGCAGCGACTGCTGGAGCACCGCGAGGGCCTCCTGCAATCTGGCCCGGTCGGCCTCCGCCTGTCTGCGCGCCTCTTCGGCCACCTTCCGGCCGCGCAGCAGTTCCTCCTCGTAGGCGCGGCGGTCCCGGGCGTCGAAGACGGTGGTGCGGATCATCAGCGGTTCGCCGGTGCCGCCGTACTTGACCACCGAGGAGACCAGCACCGGTATCCGGGACCCGTCGGCCTGCTTCATCTCCAGGGCGATGCCGCCGAGCTTGCCCTGCATGCGCAGCAGCGGCGCGAAATGGGTCTCGTGGTACAGCTTGCCGCCCACGGTCAGCAGATCGGTGAACCGCATCCGGCCCACCACCGCCTCCCGCTCCAGACCGAGCCAGCCCAGCAGTGTGGCGTTGATCTTCGCGATGGTGCCGTCCATCAGCATGGACAGGTATCCGCACGGCGCGCTCTCGTACAGCTCCTCGGCGCTGTCCTCGAGCAGGGCGGCGAACGCCGCGTCCGGGGTTCTGTCCCTGTCGGCGTCGGCAGGATCTGGCTGCCGACCGGAACGGCACATCACGGCAGCCTCGCGAGGAAGTCGGTGAGCGCCCTGTTGGTGGCCTCGGGCGCGGACAGGTGCGGACAGTGCCCGGTGGCGTCGAGGGTGACCAGCGTCGAGCCGGGGATCGCCCGGTGCACGAAGGCGCCGACCTCCCGCGGCGCGATGGCGTCCTGGGTGCATTCCAACACCAGCGTCGGCACCCGCACGCTCTTCAGGTCGTCCCGCGAGTCCGACAGGAACGTGGCCCGGGCGAAGACGCGCGCCATCTCCGGGTCGGTGGCGCAGAAACTGTTCTTGAGCTCCTCACCGAGTTCGGGCCGGTCCGCGTGTCCCATGATCACCGGTGCCATCGCGGCCGACCAGCCCAGATAGTTCGACTCCAGTGACGTCAGCAGCTCATCGATGTCCGGCGCGCTGAACCCGCCCCGGTAGTCCTCGTCGTCGATGTAACGCGGCGACGGGGCGACCATCACCAGGGCCCCGATGCGCTCCGGAGCCCTGTCGGCGGCCAGCACACCGATCATCGCGCTGACCGAGTGCCCGACGAACACCGCGTCGCGCAGGTCGAGCGCCTCGCACACCTCCACCACGTCCCGCGCGTAACCGTCGAGGGAGCTGTATCGGTCCTCCGAGAACGCGGACAGGTCCGACCGGCCCGCTCCCACGTAGTCGAACAGCACCACCCGGTACCGGTCGGCCAGAGCGGGCACGGTGAGCCGCCACATGTTCTGATCACAGCCGAACCCGTGGGCCAGGATCACCGTCGGTCCCTGCGCGTTGCCGGTGATGCTGACGTTGTTCCTGCGATCGATGTCCATACCCACCAGTTTCCCAAACCTCGCCGACTGCCCCGGTACCCACTCTGAGTCACTCCATGCCCGGGCTCGGAGTCGGCGGGCGCGGCCGGCCTGCGGCGATCAGGGGGATTGCGCAGGCGATCAGGAGGGCTTGCGGGCGATCAGGAAGGCCTGCGGAGTCGACTCGCCGAGTTCGGCGGCAGGCTCCCGCACGGTGCGCGACAGCATCGCGAAACCGGCCGCCGTGAGCAGCTCGGCCATCCGTTCCGGACGGCGCCGTTCGAAGTCGATGGCCACCGGGTGGCCCCACGGCCGGTCGTAGTGGCGCGGCTCGTCGCCGACCTGGAAGGCGAGGAGGAGATGGCCGCCGGGGACGAGCACGCGGTGGAACCCGGCGAAGAGGGCGGGCAGCTCGGCCACAGGGGTGTGGATGGAGGAGTAGAAGGAGACGACGCCCGCCAGACTCCCGTCGGCGAAGTCCAGCTCCAGCATCGAGCCCTGCTCGAACCGGATCTCCGGGTTCTCGCGCCGTGCGATCGCCAGCATCGACTCCGACAGGTCGAGCCCTCGGATGTCGAGCCCGCGCGAGGCCAGGAAACCCGTCGACCGGCCGGGACCGCACCCGAGGTCCGCCACCCGGCCCCCCGGGCCGACAAGCTCGGCGTACGCGGTGAGTACGGCCCGCTCCAGCGGCCTGGCCACCAGCTCGTCACGGAAGCGCTCGGCGTAGTCCTCGGCGATGGCGTCATAGAAGGTGCGGGTGACGGCGACGAAGCCGGGGGTGGCGGAGGCCGGTGCCGGGGCGGCGGCGCCGGGGCCCGGGACAGCGGAGGTCTCCGGGGTGGAGGCGGGGCCCGGGGTGCTGGGGGTGGGGTCCGTGGTGTCGGTCATGGGCGGGGAGCCTAGGAGCCGCCACTGACAGCGGGGGCGGTTCTACGCCACACCCGTCGCGCGCAGCACCCCGGTCACCGTCACCGCGGCCAGCACCACCACCGGGAACGGCGCCCTCTTCCCCCACTCCCGGCCACGCCCGAGCGGGGGCACCCCCATCGCGAGGACTCCGCCGATCAGCACCCCCGGCCAAGGCGCCCGCCGTCACGCCCGTGTTCCACACGGCGAACAGGCCGATCCGACGTTCGTGCCGGTGATGCAGCACGTGTGAGGCGGCACGTGCGAGGCGGCACGTGCGAGGCAGTACATGTGAAGCAGGGGGCCGCGCCCGGAGGAGGAGATCACACGGGGCGGCCCGACAGCCGTGACCGGAGGGCGAAGGCAGGAGGGCGAAGGCAGGAGCCCCGTGCCGACCGGCACGGGGCTCCTTGGGTACTGCTCTCAGACTTGCGATCTCAGGGTGTGAAGATTCAGACGGGGGTGACGTTCTCCGCCTGGGGACCCTTCGGGCCCTGCGTCACGTCGAAGGAGACCTGCTGGTTCTCCTCGAGCGAGCGGAAACCCTGCGCGTTGATCGCGGAGTAGTGGACGAAGACGTCGGGGCCGCCGCCTTCTTGGGCGATGAAGCCAAAGCCCTTTTCGGCGTTGAACCACTTCACGGTTCCGGTAGCCATAAGCCCTCCTTGGGCCCAAAGGGTTGCCCTGCTCCAGAACCCTGCAAGCGTGAAAGCAAGTGCCGCACAACTGCATACGTCTGAAAACGACGAGAGCCCGCGGTTACATGCTCCGCAGGCTCTGTACTGCAAGGGAAACCAAACTGCAACTTGCGGCGAGCCTAGCATGCAGGCAGCCGAAAGCAATAGAGGTCAAGATCACGTCACTCGGATGTTTGAAGATCCCCGGAAGGGGTTGACCGAGGGGGTGGAGTGCCCACGCTATCCGATGGGGTCTAGCCTCGCGATGTGGACAATTCTCGCACCCGGCCGCGCGTCGGCCACATCCAGTTCCTCAACTGCCTGCCCCTCTACTGGGGGCTCGCGAGAACCGGCACCCTCCTCGACTTCGAGCTGACCAAGGACACCCCGGAGAAGCTCAGCGAGCGACTGGTGTCGGGCGATCTCGACATCGGGCCCATCACCCTCGTCGAGTTCCTCAAGAACGCCGACGATCTGGTCGCCTTCCCCGACATCGCCGTCGGCTGCGACGGCCCGGTGATGTCCTGCGTGATCGTCTCCCAGGTCCCGCTCGAGGAACTGGACGGGGCCAGGGTCGCCCTCGGCTCGACCTCCCGCACGTCCGTGCGCCTCGCCCAGCTGCTGCTGGCGGACCGTTTCGGCGTCCAGCCGGACTACTACACCTGCCCGCCCGACCTCAGCCTGATGATGCAGGACGCCGAGGCGGCCGTACTCATCGGAGACGCGGCGTTGCGCGCCAACCTGCTGGACGCACCGAAGTTCGGGCTGGAGGTGCACGACCTCGGGGCGCTCTGGAAGGAGTGGACCGGCCTGCCGTTCGTCTTCGCGGTGTGGGCGGCCCGCCGGGAGTACCTGGAGCGCGAGCCGGTCATCACCCGGCAGGTCCACGAGGCCTTCATCGAGTCCCGCAACCTCTCCCTGGACGAGGTCGGCAAGGTCGCCGAGCAGGCCGCCCGCTGGGAGGAGTTCGACGAGCGCGTGCTCGAGCAGTACTTCACCACCCTCGACTTCCGTTTCGGCGGGCCCCAGCTGGAGGCCGTGACCGAGTTCGCCCGCCGGGTCGGCCCGACGACCGGCTTCCCGGCGGACGTGAAGGTCGAGCTGCTCCGGCCGTAACCACGGCACTACGCTGCTGCCGAGTCCAACGGGGGCCCGCGGGGGCGCCTTTCGGGGGAGAGGTGGACGTCCCATGCAGCCGCTCGGAGCCGACGAACCCACGACCGTGGGGCCCTACCGGCTGCTCGGCCGCCTCGGCGCCGGCGGGATGGGCCGCGTCTACCTGGGCCGCAGCGCCGGCGGCCGCACGGTCGCCGTGAAGATCGTGCACCCGCACCTCGCGCTCGACGAGGAGTTCCGCGCCCGCTTCCGGCGCGAGGTCGAGGCCGCGCGGCGGGTCGGCGGCGCCTGGACCGCGCCGGTCCTGGACGCCGACCCGGAGGCGACGGTGCCGTGGGTCGCCACCGGCTTCGCGGCCGGCCCGTCACTGGCCGCGGCGGTCACCTCCGGCGGCGGACCGCTGCCCGAGCACTCCGTGCGGGTGCTGGGCGCGGGCCTGGCCGAGGCGCTGGGAGCCGTGCACGAACTGGGCCTCGTGCACCGGGACGTGAAGCCGTCCAACGTCCTGCTGACGGTGGACGGCCCGCTGCTCATCGACTTCGGCATCGCCCGGGCGACCGACGGCACGGCGTCGCTCACCTCGACCGGCGTCTCGGTCGGCTCGCCCGGCTACATGGCCCCCGAGCAGATCCTCGGCAAGGTCGCGTCCGGCGCGGCCGACGTCTTCTCCCTCGGCGCGGTGCTGGCGTACGCGGCGACCGGGCGGCCCCCGTTCCCCGGGGACTCCTCGGCCGCCCTTCTCTACAAGGTCGTCCACGAGCAGCCCGAACTGGGCGGGCCGGACGCCGGGCTGCGGGGCGGACTGCGGGCGGTGGTCGAGGCCTGCCTGGCCAAGGACCCGACCGCCCGGCCCGCCCCCGCCGAGGTGGCCCGGCGGCTCGCCCCGCAGGGCGCGGCCCGGCTGGTGGCGGGCGGCTGGCTGCCGGGTGCGCTGGTGGAGCAACTGGGGCGCAGCGCCGTACAGCTGCTGAACCTGGAGGGGACGGGGGCCGGTGCGGAACCGGTCGGGTCCGGGCCGGTGGGGTTCAGCAGTCCGGCGGTGATCCCGGGGAAGCCGGCGGTGTCGTTGGGGGAGTTCGGACCGCCGCCGGTGATGGGCGGCGGCGGCGCCACCCCGGCCTGGGCGCCGCGTCCTGCCGCCGAGCCCCGTTCCGTTCCCGAGCCGAGGGACGCCGAGCCCGCGGCCGCCGGCTCGGACCGGCCGGGCAAGGTCTCGGTCACCGTGGCAGCCACCGCGACCCCGGGAGAGGGCGGGCGCGGGCGGCGGCTGAGCTGCACCGTCGCCCTGGCGGTCGCGGGGGCGATGGCCGCGGTCACGGTCGGGTCGGTGTTCCTGTTCCGCCTGCTGCCCGGCGACGACGAACACAACGACGCCTCCGACAGCGACTCCCACTCCTCGGCGCCCGCCGGCGGTTCGAGTTCCGCCCCGGCCGCCTCGCAGGCGCCCACCGCGCTCCCGGCCCGCTATGTCGGCACCTGGGAGGGCGAGGGCAGCGGTCTCGGCGGCACGCTGCCGATGGGCACCTTCCGGGTGACGGTCCGGCAGACGGACGTGGGTGGCAGGTTGGGAGAACTGCGGCAGACCGATGTGCTCGGCGGCAGCTGCGTCGACGTCCTGACGCTGAAGCAGGTGACGGAGAAGGAGGTCGTCGCCACCTCGGTCGGCGCCGAGAGCAATCACAGCGGCTGCAATCCCACGCCCCACACGATCCGGCTCACCCCGACCGGCGACGACCTGACGTACGCCTCCGACAGCGCGGCGGAGGGCAATCCGGTGGCGCGCATGTCGAAGGTCGCACAGTGAGCCGGTTCCGGGCCCGTGACGGCTGGGGTGTCGCCGGCGGCGTACTCCTTCTCGCGGCGGTCCTCGCCGTCCTGCTGTCCGCCATGGGCCTGTGGAGGTGGTTCGTCCGGGTGACGGCACCGGCGCTGGTGGCCCTGCCCGGCGGCGGATGGACGGCCGGCGCGTTGCTCGGGCTGCTGTCGGTGGCCGGCTGGATCGGCGGCGCCTGGTGCTCCGCCCCGGAACGGAACGGGCCCCGGCAACGGAACCAGGGCCAGGGCCCGGACCAGCACCGGGACCGCGGTTCTACGGGCCCGGCGCGGGTCGGGCTCGCGATCGGGGGAGCGGTCTGCTGGGCGGTGGCGTTCGGCGCGCCGATGTACGTCCTCGGCGCCCTGCCCGGCCGCAACTGCCGCTCCGGCAGCCCGATGTGCGCGTACATCCCGGGCACGGGCAGCGCGTTCCTCTCCTACGCGGCCACGGCCGCACTGCTCGGCGGGCTGCGGTACCGCAGGCGCGTCACGGTGTCCGCGGCGCGCCGGGAGGAGGAGCGGGCCCGGATGAAAAGACTGCGCAAGAAGGGCAAGGGCAGGAGCAGGAGCAGGGCGGCGCGCTCTTCATGAGGCCGCCCCGGGATCCCTGGGATCTCTGCCGATGACCACACCTCCCGGCGACCTGGCGCTGATCACGTTCGCCGCGCTCTGGGGCGCCATGGCGGGCGCGCTGCTGCCCCGGGCCGTCCACCGGTTCTCCGTGCCGTGGGAGGAGCGGGACGGCGGCTGGCGGACGACCTGTCCGGGCGGGCACCCGATCCGGGGGTGGCTCGGGCGGGCGAGGTGTGCGCGGTGCGCCGAGCAGGCGCAGGCGCCGGAGCGCCCGGCCGACGCGAGCCCGGCAGGACCCGCCGCCCACGCAGCCTCCACCGCCTCGACAGCCTCCCCGGCCCCCACCGCCCCCACCGCTGCCTACGCGCCCGGCGCCTTCGCTCTTCCCCTGCTCACCGCCGTCGTCTGTGCCGCGCTCGCCGCCGCGACCGGTGTCCGGCCCGAACTCGCCGTCTGGCTGCTGCTCGCGCCGGCGGGGGTGCTGCTGGCCGCCGTCGACCTGCGGGTGCGCCGACTGCCCGATCCGCTCACTCTCCCGCTCGCGGCCGCCACCCTCGTCCTGCTGGGCCCGGCCGCGCTGCTGCCCGAGCACGCCGGCGACTGGACGACGGCCCTGCTGGGCGCGCTCGCCCTCGGCGCCGGATATCTCGTCCTGCATCTCGTCAACCCCGGCGGCATGGCCTACGGCGATGTGAAGCTGGCGCTCTCGGTGGGCGCCGTCCTCGGCTGGTACGGCTGGGCGACGGTCATGCTGGGCACGTTCGCCGCGTTCCTGCTCGGGGCGCTGTACGGCGGTGCGCTGGCCGTCGTGGGGCGGGCCGGACGCGGGACGATGATCGCCTTCGGTCCCTTCATGCTCGCCGGGGCCTTCGCCGGGCTGCTGGTCGGTGCGTACGCGGCCTGACGTCCGGGTGCCGGGACCGCTGGCGTAGGCTGGCCCGGTCCGCCCACAACCCTTGACGAAAGGGACGCTCCGGTGCCCGAGAAGGCCGACCTCCAGTCTGTGCTCGACCGTGCCGCGGACGGCGGGCGGATCACCCCGGAAGAGGCACTCGACCTCTACCGTGACGCCCCCCTGCACGCGCTCGGCGCCGCCGCCGACGCCGTACGCCGCCGGATGTACGCGGGCACCGAGCACATCGCCACGTACATCATCGAGCGGAACATCAACTACACGAACGTCTGCGTCACGGCGTGCAAGTTCTGTGCCTTCTACGCGGCCCCCAAGGACACCGCCAAGGGCTGGACGCGCGACCTCGACGACATCCTGCGGCGGTGCGCCGAGACCGTCGAGCTCGGCGGCACGCAGATCATGTTCCAGGGCGGGCACCACCCGGACTACGGCGTGGAGTACTACGAGAAGCACTTCGCCGCCATCAAGGAGGCGTACCCGCAGCTGGTGATCCACTCGCTGGGGGCGTCCGAGGTCGAGCACATGGCGCGCATCTCGAAGGTGTCGGTCGAGGAGGCCATCACCCGGATCCACGCCGCCGGCCTCGACTCCTTCGCCGGCGCCGGCGCCGAGTTGCTCCCCGCCCGTCCCCGCAAGGCCATCGCCCCGCTCAAGGAGTCCGGCGAGCGGTGGCTGGAGATCATGGAGACCGCGCACGGGCTGGGCGTCGAGTCGACGTCCACCATGCTGATGGGCACCGGCGAGACCAACGCCGAGCGCATCGAGCACCTGCGGATGATCCGTGACGTGCAGGACCGGACAGGCGGCTTCCGGGCCTTCATCCCGTACACGTACCAGCCCGAGAACAACCACCTGAAGGGCCGCACCCAGGCGACCCTCTTCGAGTACCTGCGGATGATCGCGATCGCCCGGCTGTTCTTCGACAACGTCCGGCACATCCAGGGCTCGTGGCTGACGACGGGCAAGGAGGTCGGCCAACTCTCCCTGCACTACGGGGCGGACGACCTGGGCTCGATCATGCTGGAGGAGAACGTCGTCTCCTCCGCCGGTGCCAAGCACCGCTCCAACCGCCTCGAGATCATCGACCTGATCCGCAAGGCGGGCCGCGTCCCGGCCCAGCGCGCGACGACGTACGAGCATCTGCTCGTGCACGACGACCCGGCGAACGACCCCGTGGACGAGCGGGTCATGTCGCACATCTCGTCGACCGCGATCGCCGGCGGCACCGCCCACCCCGAGCTGAAGCTCCTCGCGTCCAACTAGGGCCCTCTTGCTGACGATTCACGCCGACTCCAGGGGCCGCGCTCTCGCCGTCGAGGGTGCCCGGATCGCCGAGGCGGGGCCGCTGGAGCAGCTCGTCGACGCGTATCCGTCGGCGCGGTTGCGCCGGTGGCCCGGCATCCTGACGCCCGGTCTGATCAACCCGCACGGCACGGAGTTGCTGGAGGGGGCCTATCACCCGGACCCCCGCGAGGCCGACGCGCTGGGCACCGAGCCGCTGACCGGGGACGCGCTCGAGGCGCTGGCCCCGGACGACGCCCGCTGGGGGGCGAGCGCCCGGCGCGGGGTGCAGCGCATGCTGGCCCACGGCACGGTCGCGGTGGCCTGCGAGGAACTGCGCCGACGTGCGGTGCGGGACGCCGTGGCCCGGTCCGGCCTGGCGCTCGTGGGCCGGACCGGGCCGGACCCCGGCGGGGTGCCCTCGCTGGATCCGTACGCCTGCGGCCTTCCGGTGGAGTTCGCCCCGCCCAGGGAGCGGGGCTCCGCCGCCCGCTTCGCCGTCTTCGACGTGCCCGACGAGGCGGCCCTGCGGAACCGGGGCGCGGCGACCTGTGTGGCCACGGTGATCGAGGGCCGCCTCCTGTTCCGACGCCGCTGAGAGCGCCGACGAACCGGCGGCCGGCGTACGACCGACCTTTGCGGGTCCTACTGCGAGAACGCCTCGGCGAACGCTCCCGCGCTCTGCGCGACCCCACTGCAATTGGTCAACGCGTCGTCCGTGGCGGAGCCGTCCTCGCACTGCCGGTCGCGGAACGTCGACCACATGGACACCCAGGAGATGCCCTTCTCCTCGGCGAACGCCCGTACCTCCGCGGCGTCCGCGAGCGTGAACGTCTCGCCGGCCACGTCGTTGGTGCCGATCATCGAGGTGAGCGCCATCCCCTTCCAGGCCCCGGCGTCGGTCGTCCCGAAGATCTTCTTGAGCTGCGCCTGCGCGGCCGTCGCCGAGGTGACCGCGTATCCGCCCATGTCCCCGGCGTACGACTCGCCGTAGTTCATCGTCATGAGGTTGACGGTGGAGACCTGGACGTCGTACTTGTTCGCGGACGTCAGCAGCGCCAGGCCGTCCGCGTCCAGCCCGGAGGGCATCACCGGCAGGGTGAAGGACACCTCGAGGTCCGGGCGTTCCTCCTGGAGCGCCGCGATCGCCTGGGAACGCAGGGCGACCGAGTCGGAGTCGGTCAGTTCGTCGCCCTCGATGTCGAAGTCCGCCTGGGTGGACCCGGCCGCGTCGAGCGCCTCGCCGTACGCCTCCGTGAGCTCGGACACGCTGTCGCAGGTGGCCGCGAGCTCCTTGCCGGAGGCCCCGCCGAAGGAGACGCGTGCCGTGGCGCCCGATTCGGTCAGCGCCGAGATGCGGGACTTCACGGCCGAGTCGCCGATGGCGTTCGTACCGTTCCAGTTCGGCGTACAGCCGCTGCCGGTGGAGATGACGAACGCCAGGTTGTACGTCGTCGGCGACCCGGCCGAGTCGTTGTCGTCGGCCTCCACCGCGCTCACGTAGGGCGCGTAGGAGGTGCCGGTACTCGATGACGTGGCACTGGTCGATGGTGAGGGACTGCTCGCCTGTTCGCTCTCCGCGGGTGCTGCCGCGTCCGACGTGCCGTCGGACCCCGCGGAGCATCCTGTAACGGCCAGGGCAAACAGACAGGTGGCCCCGGCCATCGGCATCAGGAAACTCCTCATTGCGCATGCACCCGCTCTCGTGATTTCTGTCTCAGCATGGAAACAAAGCTCGTTTCCCGAATGGGAATGTCTCACAAGTGGGCGGTTCGCGCGGGAACAGTGAACACATAGACACTTCCTGGAAATAAGCGCGCAAAAGGTGATAAGCATCCGCCCAAAAGGGATAATCAACCCTCCCATGAGGGGCAGGTGTCGCGCAGGACATTCGGGGATCTCTCAGGGAAGAGACAGGTTCACGTGTTTCTCATGGGTCGCTCACAAGCGGCGCAGAGTTTGCGCCACATAAAGGCTCTCTAATATCCGTGGAATGCAATCCGAGCCTGCCATCGAAAGCCGTGCCGCCGCTCGCGGCAGCCGTCGCAGCCGCAAACGTGACGACGCCTCCGCCGAGGGGCCCGTATTCGTTGACAACTCCGGACGCAGGTCCAAGCTGCTGCGCCGGATCGGTCTCCTCATGGGGGTCGGCTGTCTTGTGTACGCCGTCGTCCTCGGCGCCGCCTTCATGGGCTGGGGCACCTCCCTGGCCCCGTCCTCCCTGCTGCCGTTCGGCAACGGAGGCCCGCGCGGTTCCCAGAACTCCGGCCCCGGCGGCTACCAGCCGCAGGGCGGTGTCGGCACCCCGCCCTCGAGGCCCACCGGCACTCCGCCCTCGGGCGTCGCCACCGGCGAGCCGCCGAGCTCCACCCCGACCGCGACCGCCTCCGCGACCGCCAACTGACCGGAGCCCAGCCACTCCCATGACGACCACTTCCTCTCGCGGCCGCCGTCGTGCCCCGACCCGCATGGAGCGGGCGGCGGGCAAGGCCGCGGCGCTTCAGAAACCGCGCGTCATCCTCGCCCTGCTGCTTCTGCTCGCGCTCACCAGCGTGATGCTCCTGGACGGCTATCTGCGCGCCGAGGTCGGCGGCGACCAGCGCGTGCGCACCGGGGCCAGCGCCGGCAAGGTGCCCGACGAGGTCCTCGACGGCGGTCCCATCCTGACCTTCCAGGGCGGCCAGGCCACCACCGTGTCGGTGCCGGACAAGACGATCGCGCTGACCTTCGACGACGGTCCGAACCCGACCTGGACGCCCCAGGTGCTGAAGATCCTCGAGGAGTACGACGTGCCCGGCACGTTCTTCCTGGTGGGGTCGATGGTCTCGCGCTACCCGGACATCGTGAAGGACATGGTCGAGGAGGGCAACGAGGTGGGTATCCACACCTTCACCCACGTCGACCTCTCCTACCAGTCCGACGCCCGCGTCGACCGTGAGATGGAGCAGACCCAGCTCGCGCTCGCGGGCGCGGCCGGCATCACGACGACGCTCTTCCGCGCCCCGTACTCCTCCGAGACGGACGCCATCGACAACTACAGCTGGCCCATCTACGAGAAGCTGGGCGAGGACGGTTACACCAGCGTCTTCGTCGACACCGACAGCGACGACTGGAAGAAGCCGGGCGTCTCGAAGATCATCAAGTGGGCCACGCCGGAGGACGGCAAGGGCGCGTCGGTGCTCTTCCACGACGCGGGTGGCGAGCGTTCGCAGACGATCAAGGCGCTGCCGACCTACATCAAGAAGATGAAGGCCGCGGGCTACTCCTTCACCACCATCAGCGGTGTCATGCAGGAGCAGAACGCCGCGGCCCGGGAGGCCTCCGGCACGGGTCAGCAGCAGGCCGCGGGCGCGGCGACGGCGACCCAGGGGACGACGGGAACCGAGGGCGCGACGGCGACCGGCGAGCAGCCCGGCAACGTGCCCGACGGCGAAGGCGGCACCGGCGGCACCGTCAACCGTCTCCAGGCGGCCCACCGCGAGGCCACCGGCGTGACGCTCTACGAGGGCAAGGCCCTCATCGCGGCGGTCACCCTCGCCGAGTGGACCGTCCCGACCCTGTCGGTGGGGCTGATGATCGTCGGCGTGGCGGTCATGGGCCGGTTCGGGATGATGCTGATCCTGGCCCGCCGGCACTACAGAAAGCGCAACAAGCGCCGCTTCAGCTGGGGACCGACGGTCACCCGGCCGGTCAGCGTGATCGTCCCGGCGTACAACGAGAAGGAGTGCATCGCCAACACCCTGAAGTCACTGGCGAAGAGCACCCATCCGATCGAGGTCATCGTCGTGGACGACGGTTCGACGGACAACACGTCCGAGATCTCGCGCGAGGCGGCGAGGGCCCTCGGCATGACGAACGTCCGCGTCATCCGGCAGGAGAACGCGGGCAAGCCGGCCGCTCTCAACAACGGTGTCCGCAGCGCCAGTTACGACATCGTCGTGATGATGGACGGCGACACGGTCTTCGAGCCGGACGCCGTGCACCAGCTCGTGCAGCCCTTCGCCGACCCGAAGGTCGGCGCGGTCGCCGGCAACGCCAAGGTCGGCAACCGCGACACGATCATCGGCGCCTGGCAGCACATCGAGTACGTGATGGGCTTCAACCTCGACCGCCGCATGTACGACCTGCTGCGCTGCATGCCGACCATCCCCGGCGCGATCGGCGCGTTCCGCCGCGAGGCCGTGCTCGAGGTCGGCGGCATGAGCGAGGACACCCTCGCCGAGGACACCGACATCACCATCGCCATGCACCGCGGGGGCTGGCAGGTCGTCTACCAGGAGCACGCCAAGGCCTGGACGGAGGCGCCCGGCTCCCTGAAGCAGCTGTGGTCCCAGCGCTACCGCTGGTCCTACGGCACGATGCAGGCACTGTGGAAGCACCGCAAGTCCCTGACGGACAAGGGGCCTTCGGGCCGCTTCGGCCGGGTGGGCATGCCGCTCGTGGTCCTCTTCCAGATCATCACGCCGGTCTTCGCCCCGCTCATCGACGTGTTCACCATCTACTCGATGATCTTCGTCGACTTCCAGGCCGCCCTGCTGGCCTGGCTGGCGGTGCTCGGCGTCCAGCTGGGCTGCGCGGCCTACGCGTTCCGTCTGGACCGGGAGAAGTACCGCTACCTGCTCATGATGCCGCTGCAGCAACTGGCCTATCGCCAGATGATGTACCTCGTCCTCATCCACTCCTGCATCACCGCCCTCACCGGCGGCCGCCTGCGCTGGCAGAAGCTGAAGCGCACCGGCGAGGTCGGCACCCCCGCCGGGGTCAGCTGATGAACTGGGATCAGCAGGGCTTCGGCCAAAGCCCTGGCCAGGGGTACGGCTCCGGGCAGGGGCAGGGGCAGGGGCAGGGGCAGGGATACGGCGACGAGTACGGGCAGCCGTCGCCCTCGCCGTACCCGTACGGCTATGACGGGTACGGGCAGCAGCCGTATCCCCAGCACGCCCCTCCCCGGCAGTACCCGCAGCAGCCGTACCCGCAGGAGTACGCCGAGTACGCCGAGTACTCGCAGAGCGCGGACCACGCGGACCACGCGGAGTACGGGCAGGGGGTCGCCGTCGAGGAGACGGCGCCCCTGCCGGCGGTGGACCCGGACCCGGACGAGGACCCTGTTGGCCGGCCCCTGGCTCCGGCGTCCGGCACCGAGGAGGTGACGGAGGAGCCCCCGCCCCCCTCCAAGCCGGCCGCTCCCCAGCGCGACCGCTATTTCGACACGCTCCGCGCCCTCGCCCTCGTCCGTGTCGTCGCCTACCACACCTTCGGCTGGGCCTGGGCGGGCATGGTCTTCCCCTCCATGGGGATCATGTTCGGCCTGGCCGGCACCCTGATGGCGAAGTCCCTGGAGCGTCCGGCGCTGAAGGTGGTGAGGAGCCGCCTCCGCCGGCTCCTTCCCCCCTTCTGGTTCTGGGGCGTCTTCGTCGTCCTGGCGATGCTGATCCACGACTGGATACCGGGCTGGCAGATCGTCTACTGGATCGTGCCGCTGGGCGACCCGCCGGGCAACGCCTGGGGCGAACAGGCCTGGGAGATCCTCTGGTACCTGCGGACGTACCTCTGGTTCGTCCTGCTCTCCCCGCTCCTGCTGCGCCTGTTCCGGCTG
This sequence comes from Streptomyces rishiriensis, assembly GCF_030815485.1. Classification (NCBI taxonomy): domain Bacteria; kingdom Bacillati; phylum Actinomycetota; class Actinomycetes; order Kitasatosporales; family Streptomycetaceae; genus Streptomyces; species Streptomyces rishiriensis. The sequence goes on from NZ_JAUSWV010000002.1 coordinate 4,958,358, forward strand.
GCCCCGATCCCGGTACTGGTGCTCTCCCTCGCGCCGGTCCTCGGGCTCACCTTCGTATGGGCCGGCCCGGACAACCGCGTCGGCACCGCGATGTGGGACCTGTCGACGTACCTCTTCTGCTGGATGCTCGGCTTCGCGCACCGCGACGGTGTGCTCCAGCGCATGAAGCCGGCCCTGGTGGTCGTGATGTCGCTTGCCGCGATCGGCTTCGGCGGCTGGTACGCCCTCACGCACCAGGCCGAGTTCGGCACCTACGACCTCGACGAGGACCCCCTCGCGCAGGCGTTCTGGTCGGCGGGCTTCGTCATGCTGCTGATGTGGGCGAAGGCCTACTTCGGGATCGACTTCGCCTGGCTCACCCGCTTCCGGCGCGCCAACCGGATCGTCAGCGTCTTCAACGCCCGCGCGGTGACGATCTACCTCTGGCACGAGATCGCCCTGATCCTGGCCGTGCCGCTGATCGACCGGTTCTGGGACGTCCCCGCGTTCGAGACGTACCTGCCGCTGGAGAGCCAGTGGTTCATGTTCGGCGTGGGCTGGCTGCTCATCGCGCTGTTCGTGCTGGTCTGCGGGTGGGTCGAGGACGTCGCGGCACGGAAGAGGCCGAGGCTCCTGCCGTGAGCCGGTGAGGGCGGGGCTGCCACAATGGGCGGGTGACCCGTGCTTCCCTGAACAAGCAGCCCCACGAAGTCGCCTCGATGTTCGACCGCGTGGCGGAACGGTACGACCTCACCAACGACGTGCTCTCGCTCGGCCAGGACCGGAGGTGGCGCAAGGAGGTTGCGAAGGCGGTCGACGCCCGCCCCGCCCAGAAGGTCCTGGACCTCGCCGCGGGTACGGCGACGTCGTCCCTCCCCTTCGCGCGGACCGGCGCCTATGTCGTCCCGTGCGACTTCTCCCTCGGCATGCTCCAGGTCGGAAAGAAGAACCACACCTGGCTGCCGTTCACCGCCGGGGACGCCACGCGCCTGCCCTTCAAGGACGACGTCTTCGACGCCGTCACCATCTCCTTCGGCCTGCGCAACGTGCAGGACTTCGACACGGCCCTGCGCGAGATGTACCGGGTGACCCGTCCCGGCGGACGCGTGGTGATCTGCGAGTTCTCGCACCCGACCTGGGCGCCTTTCCGGACCGTCTACACCGAGTACCTGATGCGCGCGCTGCCCCCGGTCGCGCGCGCGGTCTCCTCCAATCCGGACGCCTACGTCTACCTCGCCGAGTCCATCCGGGCCTGGCCGGACCAGCCCGCCCTCGCCCAGCACCTGCTCAAGGCCGGCTGGTCGAAGGTCGCCTGGCGGAATCTGACGGGCGGTGTCGTGACCCTGCACCGGGGCTTCAAGGAGGCCTGAGACGCGGGTCCGGGCCGGTTCCGGCCGCCAGGTGGTCGTCGCGGAGCCGCACGGTCACCTGGCGATCGCCTCGAAAGGGTCTTCGGGCCGGTCCAGCTCGCGTTCCAGCCCGCCTCCGCCCGGTCCGGGCACGCGGGGCTCGCGCACGCCCGCGCCTCCGCCGCCCTCGCCTTCGCCGAACTCGAACCACACGGTCACGACGGCGCCGCGCGGCACCTCGACACCGGGCGGCGGATACTGCCGTACGACGTAGTCCACGACGGCACGCTGGAACTCCGGCCGGTCCGGTGCGGCCAGCAGCACGCCTTGCGCCGCAGCGGTCTCGCGCGCGTCCACGGCCATCAGCCCGACGAGTCTCGGTACACGCACTCCGGGTGTCTTGGGCGATATGAACACAGATGTCACCCCCAGTGGTACTCGAAGGGTAACCGCGCAGGGGTGCCGTCCGGAAGCGTCAGGTGTCTTTCCGTAGCCAACAACTACGCAAGGTGACAGCTGGGTTGTGGGCGGCCGGAGTCACCACGCGAGCCGGTAGCAGCGCCCCTCCCGCTTCGACTCCGGCGCCGTGAAGACCTCCGCGAGCCGCATGCCCAGCCGCTCGGTGACGGCGATGGACCGCGCGTTGCGCGGGTCGACCACGGCCACCACGCCCGGCACTCCGGCCGCCCGCACCCGCTCCAGCGTCATCTGTGCGGCCGCCGTCACATATCCCTGCCCCCAGTGCTCCCGCCCGAGCCGCCAGCCGATCTCGATCTCGCCCTTGGGGCCCCACTCCCGCGGCCACGGCTGGGCGCCCGTGAACCCGATGACGCGGTCGTCCCGGTCCAGCATCGTCCACAGACAGAAGCCGTGCTCGGCGTCGTGACGGCGCTGGCGGGCGGTGAGCTCCTCGTAGGCGGACAGCTCCGCGGACCTGCCGCCGTGGAACTCCATCACGTCCGGGTCGTCGAAGACCCGGTGCCAGGTGACAGCGTCCTCGTCCGTGGGGACACGCAGCCGTACTACGGGGAGAGCTCGGTTCACGGGGCAGCCCTTCAGCCGGGTGATCAATTCTGCTGAATAGACTGCCCATGTCCAGTGCCGGTCGGCACGAAGATTCCGAACTTGGGGAGATCCCGCCGTGACCGTCGTGAACGAGCTCCTCTCCGAAAACACCGCCGATGTGATCGTCGTCGGCGCGGGGCCGAGCGGCTCCACGACCGCGTACTACCTCGCCAAGGCCGGACTCGACGTACTCCTCCTGGAGAAGACCGAGTTCCCGCGCGAGAAGGTCTGCGGCGATGGCCTGACCCCGCGAGCCACCAAGCAGCTCGTGGCCATGGGTATCGACATCTCCGAGGAGGCAGGCTGGCTGCGCAACAAGGGCCTGCGCATCATCGGCGGGGGCGTCCGCCTTCAGCTGGACTGGCCGGATCTCGCCTCCTTCCCCGACTACGGACTCGTCCGCAAGCGCGACGACTTCGACGAGCAGCTCGCCCGCCAGGCCCAGAAGGCGGGCGCCCGCCTCTACGAACGCTGCAACGTCGGCGCCCCGATCGTCGACGACCGCACCGGCCGCATCATCGGTGTGCACGCCAAGCTGGGCGAGGAGAAACGCGAAGTCACCTTCCGCGCCCCGCTCGTGGTGGCGGCCGACGGCAACTCCAGCCGCCTCTCGCTGGCGATGGGCCTGCACCGCCGCGAGGACCGTCCCATGGGCGTCGCGGTCCGCACCTACTTCACCTCCCCGCGCCACGAGGACGACTACCTGGAGTCCTGGCTGGAGCTGTGGGACCGCCGGGGCCCGGGTGAGGACCGTCTGCTGCCCGGGTACGGCTGGATCTTCGGAATGGGCGACGGGACGTCGAACGTCGGCCTGGGCGTGCTGAACACCTCCGACTCCTTCAAGGAACTCGACTGGCGTGAGGTCCTCAAGGCCTGGTGCGCGTCCATGCCGGAGGACTGGGGTTACACCCCCGAAAACATGACCGGCCCGATCCGCGGCGCCGCCCTGCCCATGGCCTTCAACCGCAAGCCCCACTACACCAAGGGCCTGCTGCTGGTCGGCGACGCCGGCGGTCTGGTGAACCCCTTCAACGGCGAGGGCATCGCCTACGCCATGGAGTCCGGGCAGATCGTCGCCGACGTCATCGTCCAGGCCCACGCCCGCGCCACCCCCGCCCAGCGTGAACTGGCCCTCCAGCGCTACCCGCAGGTCCTCGCGGACACCTACGGCGGCTACTACACGCTGGGCCGTGCCTTCGTGAAGCTCATCGGCAACCCGAAGGTCATGAAGATCGCGACCCAGCGCGGCCTGACCCATCCCCTGCTGATGAAGTTCACCCTCAAGATGCTCGCCAACCTGACGGACCCCACGGGCGGTGACGCGATGGACCGCATCATCAACGGCCTGAGCAAGGTGGCCCCGAAGGCCTGACCACGGCTGGACCCGCTCCAGAACGCGAGCCCCGGCGGCCCGGCGCGAAGACCCCTTCCCGCCGGCCCGCCACCCCCCCCGGCCCGCCTTCACCGGGCCGCAACCACGGCGTGCGCCGAAACCCGACCCGAACCCCGGCCCGAACCCCGGCCCGAACCCCGGCCCGAGGCCCGACCCGAGGCCCGCCCCCGGGTCCCCGCCTCGGTCCTGAGTGCTTGGGATCCGCTCCAGGCTCCATCGAGCCCTGCGCCCACATGCAACGGCCAGGGCCGAAGCCATGGCCACGACCGAAGCCACGGCCAGCGACAGGAGCCACGGGCGCCGCTACCGCCACGGCCCGACCGAGCCGCTGCGGCGCTGGATTGACGGTGTGTACGACATGTCAGGACATTGTGCAGGGCGGGTGCCGCTGCCTCGGCCCGATCGGCGGTGCTGAGGGCGGCAGGCATGTCCACGGGACCCGACCGACGTGCCTTCGGGGGTCACGAGACCGACTGGACCGCCCGACCGCCCCGATGCGCACCTGGGGCGGCCCAGAGCCTCTACGCGCGTCGCGAGGGCGGCTGAAGACAGGCTGGGGCAGTCGGCGGCCTCTACGCCGCCCCTGAGGCGACTGGGGGCCTTTAGACGCTCCCCGGAGGCGCCCGGAGGCGCACGGAGGCGTCTGCACACGCGCCCGGAGGTGAACGGAGGCCTTTGCATGGCCCCGGAGGTGAACGGACGACCTCACACACGTGCCCCGGGCGCGACCCGAGGCCCTGAGCGTGTCCTGGAGGCGGCTGCTGGGCCCAGGCGCGTCAGGAAAACGGCGCGCGGACGGCGCGGACCTGCCGTACGCACCGGCCCGCCCGCACCGCCAGTGCCCGAAGGGCCGCTGCCCCCGAGCGGCTGCGGCCCTTGCGTGCGTGAGATGCCCTCAGGGGCACCTGGGGGTGTCAGAGCACCCGTACCGCGCCGGTCGGCGGGTCGTACGACAGCGGCTTCTCGGCCACACCGGTGGACGGGTTCTGCGCGCCGACGAACATGCCGTCGCCGACGTACACCGCCACGTGGTACGCGCTGCCCGCGCTTCCCCAGTAGAGGATGTCGCCCGGCAGCAGGTTGTCCAGCGAGACCTGGGTGCCGAAGGTCGACTGGTCCTGCGAGACGCGCGGCAGGTCGACGCCGACCTGCTTGAAGGCCGTCTGCATGAGACCCGAGCAGTCCCAGGAGTTGGGGCCGGTGCCGCCGGAGACGTAGGCGTCGCCGATCTGCGCCTTCACGAAGGCGATGACGGCCGCGGCCGAACCGGTCGCCGTGGAGCTGCTCGTGCTGTCGGAGCTGCTGCTCGAGGCCGTGGTGAGCGTTGTCCGCTCGGCGGCACGGGTGGCGCGCTCGGCGGCGGCCTTGCGGGCGGCCTCGGCCTTCTTCTTCGCCTCGGCCTTGGCGTGGGCGAGGTCCTTCTTGGCCTCCTTGGCGGCTGCGGCGGCGGCCGCGTCGCGCTCGGCCTGAAGCTGGTAGTTCGCCGCGGCCTGCTGCGTGGCCTGGGCGGACTGCGCGACCTGGGCGGCCAGGTCGCCCGTGAGGACGGGCAGTTCGAGCGTCTGGGTCACCGGCTCGGCGGCGTTGGCCGAGCCAGCTGCTGTGGCGACGGCCAGCGTGCCGAGGACACCACTGGCGACTCCGGCCCGCATCGCGATCGTCGACGCGCTGCGGCGGGGTTTCCGGTGGCTGCGTATGTGAGCGGTGAGGGACATGGGTACAACCGGTATCAGGGGCTCCTCCATACCTTCAAGAAACGTGTGCTGCGCCACAGTTGTTCAATGGGTGCCTCAAATTCCCTGTCCTGGGTTCTTTATTGACGCCGTAACGGACATTGCGGACGCAGGTGATCAAGCCTGTGATCATGGACTTTCATCGTTACGTCCGGATTGCCCGCCACCTACCACCGGTTGAGACCGTTGGCCAAGCCCGGTTCTTAGGCGCCCCTCACGGATGTGGCGGAGGTCACGGAACGGTCACCGCGGCGGCCGCGTCTCATGCGCCCGGCGCGATCTCCTCCGCTTGTGAACGCGTACACGCGTCCACACCTCGGCCCCGTCTCCCCCTGATGTGTGAACGCGCGCCACTATCAGGGCACCGCGCCCATCGCCAATTTGCATGCACGGGAACCCTCTTGATATGGAGATGGCCCTCGATTCCTGCCGTGACGAGCGCAAAAGTCACTTCTTGTGATCACTCTGACGCTTCACGTATGAAGATCACTGTCGATATGACTTCATGATCCTTCGTCAGGTGGTGGAGATCACAAAGCTTGTGTAATACCCCGTGTCGCAGATCACAGAGCGGCGGGCATAAGATGCGAGGCAGTTGGGCTTGTGACCTGCTTCACATGTTCGCGATCTTCGCCGGGACGGGCGGGGTTCGCGGACCTGGGGGCGGGTGAGCCCCACGTCATCGCCAGCAGTCAGTGCCGACTGAGAGGAGCGAGGAGCGGTGAACGCGTATGCGCCCATCCTCGTACTGGGAGCCCTCGGGGCAGGCTTTGCGATCTTCTCCGTGGTCATGGCCACGCTGATCGGGCCGAAGCGGTACAACCGCGCCAAGCTCGAGGCCTACGAGTGCGGTATCGAGCCGACCCCCACGCCGGCCGGCGGCGGGCGCTTCCCCATCAAGTACTACCTGACGGCGATGCTCTTCATCGTCTTCGACATCGAGATCGTCTTCCTCTACCCCTGGGCCGTCACCTTCGACGCCCTGGGTGTTTTCGGGCTCGTGGAGATGTTGCTCTTCGTGCTCACCGTCTTCGTCGCGTACGCGTACGTATGGCGGCGCGGCGGCCTGGAATGGGACTGAGGGGCCTTTAGCCATGGGACTCGAAGAAAAGCTGCCGAGCGGATTCCTGCTGACCACCGTCGAGCAGGCCGCGGGCTGGGTGCGCAAGGCGTCCGTCTTCCCCGCCACGTTCGGCCTCGCCTGCTGTGCCATCGAGATGATGACCACCGGTGCGGGCCGCTACGACCTGGCGCGCTTCGGTATGGAGGTCTTCCGGGGTTCACCCCGTCAGGCGGACCTCATGATCGTCGCCGGCCGGGTGAGCCAGAAGATGGCGCCGGTGCTCCGGCAGGTCTACGACCAGATGCCGAACCCCAAGTGGGTCATCTCCATGGGCGTGTGCGCCTCCTCCGGCGGCATGTTCAACAACTACGCGATCGTCCAGGGCGTCGATCACATCGTGCCCGTCGACATCTACCTCCCGGGCTGCCCACCGCGCCCCGAGATGCTGATGGACGCGATCCTCAAGCTCCACCACAAGATTCAGAACACCAAGCTCGGCGTGAACGCCGAGGAGGCGGCCCGCGAGGCGGAGGAAGCGGCGCTCAAGGCCCTGCCCATGATCGAGATGAAGGGGCTGCTGCGGTGAGCGACGCAAACGGCACCCACGGCGCCGACGACTCCTCGAACGGGGTGAACCCCGAGAAGGATCTCTCCGCCTCCAACCTCCCTGGCCAGCGCGGCCAAGGTGGTGAGGAGGTCCGCGTCCAGCGCGGGATGTTCGGCGCCAACAACGGTGGCGACACCTCCGGATACGGCGGCCTGGTCCGCTCCGTCCGGCTCCCGGGAGCGGCGAGCCGGCCCTACGGCGGCTGGTTCGACGAGGTCGCCGACGAACTCGAGGGCGCGCTGGAGGAGCAGGGTCTGCTCCCCGCCAACGCGATCGAGAAGACGGTCGTCGACCGCGATGAGCTCACCTTCCACATCGAACGCGAGCACCTGCTCCGTGTGGCGCGCACCCTGCGCGACGATCCGGCCCTGCGCTTCGAGCTCTGTACCGGCGTCAGCGCCGTGCACTACCCGAACGACAAGGGCCGTGAGCTGCACGCCGTCTACCACCTGCGCTCGATCACCCACAACCGGTTGATCCGGCTGGAGGTCAGCGCGCCGGACGCCGACCCGCACATCCCGTCCCTGGTCTCCGTCTATCCCACGAACGACTGGCACGAGCGCGAGACCTACGACTTCTTCGGGATCGTCTTCGACGGTCACCCGGCCCTGACGCGGATCATGATGCCGGACGACTGGCAGGGCCATCCGCAGCGCAAGGACTACCCCCTCGGCGGCATCCCCGTCGAGTACAAGGGCGCCCAGATCCCGGCTCCGGACCAGCGGAGGTCGTACTCATGAGCACGCAGTCAGCATCCGCCCGTGAGACCACCGAGGGCGCTGTGTACACGGTCACCGGTGGCGACTGGGACGAGGTCGTCCAGTCCGCGACCCGGGCCGACGACGAGCGCATCATCGTCAACATGGGCCCCCAGCACCCCTCCACTCACGGGGTGCTCCGCCTGATCCTGGAGATCGAGGGCGAGACGGTCACCGAGGCCCGCTGCGGCATCGGCTACCTCCACACCGGTATCGAGAAGAACCTCGAGTACCGCACGTGGACGCAGGGCACCACGTTCGTGACGCGCATGGACTACCTGACGTCGTTCTTCAACGAGACCGCCTACTGTCTCGCCGTCGAGAAGCTCCTCGGCATCGAGGACCAGATCACCGAGCGAGCCAAGATCATCCGGGTGCTCCTGATGGAGCTGAACCGGATGTCCTCCCACCTGGTGTGCATCGCCACGGGCGGCATGGAACTCGGTGCCACCACGATCATGATCTACGGATTCCGTGATCGTGAAATGATTCTCGACATCTACGAGCTCATCACGGGCCTGCGGATGAACCACGCGTACATCCGCCCCGGCGGACTCGCCCAGGACCTGCCGCCCGGCGCGGTGGACCAGATCCGCGAGTTCGTGAAGAAGATGAAGAAGAACTTCCCCGAGTACGACAAGCTCGCCACCGGGAACCCCATCTTCAAGGCCCGTATGCAGGACGTCGGCTATCTCGACCTGGCCGGCTGCATGGCCCTCGGCGCCACCGGTCCGATCCTTCGGTCCACCGGCCTTCCGCACGACCTGCGCAAGGCGCAGCCGTACTGCGACTACGAGACGTACGACTTCGATGTCCCGACCGCCGACTCGTGCGACTCCTACGGCCGCTTCCTGGTCCGCCTGGAGGAGATGCGCCAGTCGCTCCGGATCGTCGAGCAGTGCCTGGACCGGCTGCAGCCCGGCCCTGTCATGGTCGCCGACCGCAAGATCGCCTGGCCCGCCCAGCTCGCCCTGGGCCCCGACGGTCTGGGCAACTCCCTGGACCACATCAAGAAGATCATGGGCACCTCCATGGAGGCCCTGATCCACCACTTCAAGCTGGTGACCGAAGGCTTCCGCGTCCCGCCGGGACAGGCGTACGCGGCCGTCGAGTCACCCAAGGGCGAACTCGGTGTGCACGCCGTCTCCGACGGAGGCACCCGCCCTTACCGGGTCCACTTCCGGGACCCGTCCTTCACCAACCTTCAGGCCATGGCGGCGATGTGCGAGGGCGGCCAGGTCGCCGACGTCATCGTCGCCGTCGCCTCCATCGACCCCGTAATGGGAGGCGTCGACCGGTGACCACCTCTTCTTCCGAGCGGGGCGTCAGCCTGGGTATGCCCGAACTGCCCGCGCCCGCCTACCCGGACGACGTCCGGGCCCGGCTGGAGGCGGATGCGGGCGAGATCATCGCCCGCTATCCCGACTCCCGGTCCGCGCTCCTGCCGTTGCTGCATCTCGTGCAGTCGGAGGAGGGACACGTCACGCGCACCGGGATGCAGTTCTGCGCGGACGTGCTGAAACTGACCACGGCGGAGGTCACCGCGGTCGCCACCTTCTACACCATGTACCGGCGCCGCCCCAGCGGCGACTACCAGGTGGGCGTCTGCACCAACACGCTGTGCGCGGTGATGGGCGGTGACGCGATCTTCGAACAGCTCCAGGAGCACCTGGGCATCGGCAACGGCGAGACCACCGACGACGGCAAGATCACCCTGGAGCACATCGAGTGCAACGCGGCCTGTGACTTCGCGCCGGTCGTGATGGTCAACTGGGAGTTCTTCGACAACCAGACCGTGCAGAGCGCGAAGCGCCTGGTGGACGACCTGCGGATCGGTCACACCGTCGCGCCGACGCGCGGTGCGCCGCTGTGCACCTTCAAGGAGACCGCCCGGATCCTGGCGGGCTTCCCCGACGAGCGGGAGGGTGCCGTCGAGGCGAGCGGCAGTGCGGGACCGGCGTCGCTGGTGGGTCTTCGCCTGGCAAGGGGAGAGACCGCACCCGCGCGAGTGGTCCACCCGCGGGACGGCGGGCCGCACGACGAGCCGCAGGACCGGACGGTGCACGAGCCGTCGCCCAAGGAGCACCTGAGTTCGCACGACGCGCCGCAGAACACATCGGCCTCCGACCCGGCTCACCCGGCAGGGCCTACCGCCGAGGAGGGGGAGTGATGACCTTGGCACCCGAGTTGAAGGGCGGCAGCCCGGAAAAGCTGCTCGCACCCGTGCTGTCGGCCTTCTGGGACGAGGACCGGTCCTGGAGCCTGGACGTCTACCGAAGGCACGAAGGGTACGAGGGCCTCCGCAAGGCGCTCGCCATGTCGCCGGACGACCTGATCGCGTACGTGAAGGACTCCGGTCTGCGAGGGCGTGGCGGCGCGGGATTCCCGACGGGAATGAAATGGCAGTTCATTCCCCAGGGTGATGGAAAGCCGCACTATCTAGTTGTCAACGCCGACGAATCGGAGCCCGGGACCTGTAAGGACATCCCGCTCCTCTTCGCGAACCCGCACAGCCTCATCGAGGGCATTGTGATCGCGTGTTATGCGATCCGGTCGTCTCATGCCTTCATCTATCTGCGTGGTGAAGTCGTCCCCGTTCTGCGGCGGTTGCACGAGGCCGTGCGCGAGGCCTACGCGGCGGGCTACCTCGGCGAGAACATCCTGGGCAGCGGACTCGACCTCGAACTCACCGTGCACGCCGGCGCCGGCGCGTACATCTGCGGTGAGGAGACCGCGCTGCTCGACTCGCTCGAAGGCCGCCGTGGTCAACCGCGGCTGCGCCCTCCTTTCCCTGCCGTCGCGGGCCTCTATGCGTGCCCGACTGTGGTGAATAACGTCGAATCGATCGCGTCGGTTCCCGCGATTCTGCAAAACGGCAAAGAATGGTTCAGGTCGATGGGGAGCGAGAAGTCCCCGGGCTTCACGCTCTACTCGCTCAGCGGCCATGTCGCCGCCCCCGGCCAGTACGAGGCCCCGCTCGGCATCACCCTCCGCCAGCTCCTCGAGATGAGCGGCGGCATGCGGCCGGGGCACCGGCTCAAGTTCTGGACACCGGGCGGCTCCTCGACGCCGATGTTCACCGAGGAGCACCTCGACGTCCCTCTTGACTACGAAGGAGTGGGTGCCGCGGGTTCCATGCTCGGCACCAAAGCTCTCCAGTGCTTCGACGAGACGACCTGCGTCGTGCGGGCCGTCACCCGGTGGACCGAGTTCTACGCGCACGAGTCCTGCGGCAAGTGCACCCCGTGCCGTGAGGGAACGTACTGGCTCGTGCAGTTGCTGCGGGACATCGAGGCCGGCAAGGGAGCCCTCTCCGACCTCGACAAGCTCAACGACATCGCCGACAACATCAACGGCAAGTCCTTCTGCGCCCTCGGCGACGGCGCGGCCTCGCCGATCTTCTCCTCGCTCAAGTACTTCCGCGAGGAGTACGAGCAGCACATCACGGGCCGCGGCTGCCCCTTCGATCCGGCCAAGTCGACGGTCTGGGCGGACAAGCACACGGAGGTGAACGCATGACGGTGACCACCAGCGCTCCCTCCGGAGGCGGCGAGGCGGCGGTCCCGCCGGAAGATCTCGTGACGCTGACGATCGACGGCGCCGAGATCAGCGTGCCCAAGGGCACCCTGGTCATCCGGGCCGCCGAGCAACTCGGCATCGAGATCCCGCGCTTCTGCGACCATCCCCTCCTCGATCCGGTCGGCGCCTGCCGGCAGTGCATCGTCGAGGTCGAGGGCCAGCGCAAGCCGATGGCGTCCTGCACGATCACGTGCACGGACGGCATGGTGGTGAAGACCCAGCTCAGTTCACCGGTGGCCGAGAAGGCGCAGCACGGTGTGATGGAGCTGCTCCTCATCAACCACCCGCTGGACTGCCCGGTCTGTGACAAGGGCGGCGAGTGTCCCCTGCAGAACCAGGCCGTGTCGCACGGCCAGGCGGAGTCCCGCTTCGAGGGCAGGAAACGCACGTACGAGAAGCCTCTGCCGATCTCGACGCAGGTGCTGCTCGACCGTGAGCGGTGCGTACTGTGCGCGCGCTGCACCCGGTTCTCCAACCAGGTGGCGGGCGACCCGATGATCGAGTTGATCGAGCGGGGCGCGCTGCAGCAGGTGGGGACCGGTGAGGGCGACCCCTTCGAGTCGTACTTCTCCGGCAACACCATCCAGATCTGCCCGGTCGGCGCGCTGACCTCGGCGGCGTACCGATTCCGCTCGCGGCCCTTCGACCTGGTCTCCTCACCGTCGGTCTGCGAGCACTGCTCCGGCGGCTGCGCCACGCGCACCGACCACCGGCGCGGCAAGGTCATGCGGCGCCTGGCCGCCAACGACCCCGAGGTCAACGAGGAGTGGATCTGCGACAAGGGGCGGTTCGCGTTCCGGTACGCCCAGCAGCGGGACCGGCTCGACACGCCTCTGGTGCGCGACGCCGAGGGGAACCTCGTACCGGCTTCCTGGCCGGAGGCGTTGCAGATCGCGGCCCAGGGTCTGCTGGCGTCGCGTGGCAGGACCGGTGTCCTGACCGGCGGCCGCCTCACCATCGAGGACGCCTACGCGTACAGCAAGTTCACGCGCGTGGCGCTCGACACCAACGACATCGACTTCCGCGCGCGTGCGCACAGCAGTGAGGAGGCCGACTTCCTGGCCGCCCACATCGCCGGCCGCGGACGTGACCTCGACGGTACGGGCGTCACGTACACCCTGCTGGAGAAGGCGCCCGCCGTACTGCTCGTCGGGTTCGAGTCGGAGGAGGAGGCGCCCGGCGTCTTCCTGAGGTTGCGCAAGGCCTGGCGCAAGCACGGACAGCGGGTGTTCTCGCTGGCCACGCACGTCACCCGGGGCCTGGAGAAGGCGGGCGGCACACTGCTGTCGGCCGCACCGGGGACCGAGACGGAGTGGCTGGACGCACTCGCGGGCGGCGTCGGCCTGGAGGACGCGGGCGGCAAGGCCGCCGAGGCGCTGCGGGCCGAAGGCGCGGTGATCGTCGTCGGCGAGCGGCTGGCCGGCGTGGCAGGCGGCCTCACCGCCGCCGTGCGGGCCGCCGCGGCGACCGGCGCCCGACTCGTGTGGATTCCACGCCGGGCGGGCGAGCGGGGCGCGATCGAGGCCGGCGCTCTGCCGTCACTGCTGCCGGGCGGTCGTCCGGCCACCGACCCACGGGCGCGTGAGGAGGTCGCCGCGGCCTGGGGCCTCGCCGAACTTCCGCACCGCTACGGCCGGGACACCGGGCAGATCATCGAGGCCGCCACGTCCGGCGAACTTCAGGCGCTGCTCGTCGCGGGCGTCGAGGTCGCGGACCTGCCCGACCCGGCACGCGCGCGTGTGGCGCTGGCCGAGGCCGGCTTCGTCGTGTCGCTGGAGCTGCGGCCCGGTGAGGTCACCGAGCACGCCGATGTCGTCCTCCCGGTGGCCGCGGTCGCCGAGAAGGCGGGCGCCTTCCTCAACTGGGAGGGCAGGGTCCGTTTCTTCGAGGCTGCCCTGAAGCCCGACCAGATGACACGCCGTCCGGCGCCCTCCGACGCACGCGTGCTCCAGATGCTCGCCGACGCCATGGACGTCCACCTCGGCCTGCCGGACCTGCGCACCGCGCGCGCGGAGCTCGACCGGCTCGGCGCGTGGGACGGGCCGCGGGCCCCCGAGTCCCTGGAGACCGCCGCCCAGCTGCCGCGTCCCGCCGCGGGCGAGGCCGTTCTCGCCGGGCACCGTCTGCTGCTCGACCGGGGTGTCCTCCAGCAGGGAGACGAGGCGCTCGCCGGGACGCGGCACGCCGCACACGCGCGTGTGTCGCCCGCCACGGCCGCCGAGGTGGGCGTCAAGAACGGCGACGTCCTCGCCGTGACCGGGCCCGCAGGGGCGGTCGAACTGCCGCTGCTGATCACACAGATGCCCGATCGGGTGGTCTGGCTCCCGCTGAACTCCACGGGCGGAGGCGTCGCCTCCGACGCCGGGGCGACACCCGGCGCCCTTGTCCGCATCGGCCCGGCGACGCTCGTCGCCGATGCCACCGAGGAGGTGGAGGCATGAGCCCGTACTTCGCCGCTGAGGACCTCTCGATGTTCGGCCGCGACCCCTGGTGGCTGGTCGTCTTCAAGGCGGTCTTCTGCTTCGCCTTCCTGCTGCTCTCCGTGCTGTTCGCCATCGTCTGGGAGCGGAAAGTCGTCGCCTGGATGCAGCTGCGCGTCGGCCCCAACCGGCACGGCCCCTGGGGCATGCTCCAGTCGCTCGCCGACGGCATCAAACTGATGCTGAAGGAAGACCTCGTCGTCAAGCGCGCGGACAAGGTGGTGTACATCCTCGCGCCGATCATCGCGGCCATCCCGGCCTTCATGGCGATCGCGGTGATCCCCTTCGGCCCGGCCGGCAACGAGGTCTCGATCTTCGGCCAGCGCACCACGATGCAGCTGACCGACCTGCCGATCGCGATGCTCTACATCCTCGCCTGCGCCTCGATCGGCATCTACGGCATCGTGCTGGCGGGCTGGAGTTCCGGCTCCACCTACCCGCTGCTGGGCGGACTGCGGTCCTGCGCCCAGATGATCTCCTACGAGATCGCCATGGGCGCCTCGTTCGCCTCGGTGTTCCTCTACTCGGGGTCGATGTCGACGTCGACGATCGTCGAACAGCAGCAGGACCGCTGGTACATCCTCCTGCTGCCGGTCTCCTTCATCCTCTACATCATCACGATGGTCGGCGAGACCAACCGTGCCCCCTTCGACATGCCGGAGTCCGAGGGCGACCTGGTCGGCGGCTTCAACACCGAGTACTCGTCGATCAAGTTCGCGATCTTCATGCTCGCCGAGTACGCGAACATGATCACGGTCTCCGCCGTGTCGACCACGCTCTTCCTCGGCGGCTGGCGGGCCCCCTGGCCGATCAGCACCTTCTGGGAGGGCGCGAACCACGGCTGGTGGCCGATGCTCTGGTTCATCGCCAAGGTGCAGCTGCTGCTGTTCCTCTTCATCTGGCTGCGCGGCACGCTGCCCCGCGTCCGCTACGACCAGTTGATGAAGCTCGGCTGGAAGGTCCTGATCCCGGTCTCGGTGACGTGGCTGATGCTCGTCGCGACCGTACGGACCCTGCGCAACGAGAACTACGACTTCGCCGAGATCGCTCTCTACGTCTGCGGTGGCGTCCTGGCTCTGTTGCTCCTGTCCTTCATCGCGGACATGTTCCGCAACGGGGGCAAGGAAGCACAGGCCCCCGCCGAGCCCGCCGGCTTCGACCCGATGGCGGGCGGATTCCCCGTACCGCCACTGCCGGGACAGGAGCTGCCGCCGGTGCCCAGGCGCCGCCCGCACCAGGAACGAGAGCTCATTGTCAGTGGCGGAGTGGACACTGTGAGTGACGGATCGCTGGATGGAAAGGAGGCGTCCGATGGCTGAGGAGCCCAAGGAGACCAAGCCCGGTTTCCAGAACCCCGTGGCCGGCTTCGCCGTGACCTTCAAGGCCATGTTCAAGAAGCGGCTGACCGAGCAGTACCCGGAGCAGGAGAAGACCACAGCTCCCCGGTTCCACGGACGGCACCAGCTCAACCGCCATCCGGACGGCCTGGAGAAGTGCGTCGGGTGCGAACTGTGCGCCTGGGCCTGCCCCGCCGACGCCATCTACGTCGAGGGCGCGGACAACACCGAAGAGGAGCGTTACTCGCCGGGCGAGCGGTACGGGCGGGTGTATCAGATCAACTACGCCCGTTGCATCCTGTGCGGCCTGTGCATCGAGGCATGCCCCACGCGCGCGTTGACGATGACCAACGAGTTCGAGCTCGCCGACTCCAGCCGCGCCAACCTGATCTACACCAAGGAGCAACTGCTCGCCGGCCTCGAAGAGGGCATGGTCGACTCGCCCCACGCGATCTACCCGGGGACGGACGAGCAGGACTACTACCGGGGTCTGGTGACGGAGGCGGCGCCCGGCACGGAACAGCAGCCGGCCGTCTCCAAGGGCGAGGCCCCGCAGGAGGGTGCCGCCACGTCCGGCGCGGACGAGCCGGCGTCCGGGGAGGTGGTCGGCCGATGAGCGCACAACTCGCCGCCTACTCCACCTCCACCGGCGAGGCCGTGCAGTTCTGGATGCTCGGCACCGTCGCGGTGATCGGCGCCCTGTGCACCGTCTTCATGAAGAAGGCCGTGCACAGCGCGCTCTGCCTCGCCGGCACCATGATCGTCCTCGCGGTGTTCTACCTCGCCAACGGGGCGTACTTCCTGGGCATCGTGCAGATCGTCGTCTACACCGGCGCGATCATGATGCTGTTCCTGTTCGTGGTGATGCTCGTCGGTGTCACCGCGGCGGACTCCTTGAAGGAGACCATCAAGGGCCAGCGCTGGCTGGCCCTCGTCAGCGGCCTCGGCTTCGGCATCCTGCTGATCGCCGGCATCGGCAACGCCACCCTGACGGAGTTCACCGGCCTCGCCGAGGCGAACGCCAACGGCAACGTGGAGGGCCTCGCCGCCCTCATCTTCACCAAGTACGTCTTCGCCTTCGAAATCACCGGCGCCCTGCTCATCACGGCCACCGTCGGCGCCATGGTGCTCACCCACCGTGAACGCACAGAGCGGGCCAAGACCCAGCGTGAGCTGGCCGAACAGCGGGTCCGTGAGGGCAAGCACGTACCGCCGCTGCCCGCGCCGGGCGTGTACGCGCGGCACAACGCCGTGGACGTCCAGGGTCTGCTGCCCGACGGCACCCCGTCGGAGCTCACGGTGAGCAAGACGCTGCGCGAGCGCGGCCAGATCCGGGACGTGTCCACCGAGGCGCTGAACGACCTCAAGGCCCTGGAACAGCGCGCCGAGGAGCGCCTGGAGCGGACCGCGATCGAGCCGCCACACCTCAAGCGGCCCGAGGAGGCGTCGAAGTGAACCCCGTCAACTACCTCTACCTCGCCGCGCTGTTGTTCACGATCGGTGCGACCGGTGTGCTGATCAGGCGCAACGCGATCGTCGTCTTCATGTGCATCGAGCTCATGCTCAACGCCTGCAACCTCGCGTTCGTCACCTTCTCCCGGATGCACGGCAATCTCGACGGCCAGATCATCGCCTTCTTCACGATGGTCGTCGCCGCCGCCGAGGTCGTGGTCGGACTCGCGATCATCGTGTCGCTGTTCCGTTCCCGCCACTCGGCCTCGGTCGACGACGCCAGCCTGATGAAGCTGTAAGGGGTCGGAAGAATCGTGGAGAACCTGATTGCGCTGCTGATCGCGGCGCCCCTGCTCGGAGCGGCCGTCCTTCTGGTCGGCGGCCGTCGGCTCGACGCCGTCGGCCACTGGGTCGGCACGCTCCTGTCGTCCGTCTCCTTCGTGTTCGGCGTCGTCCTCTTCAGCGACCTGCTGAGCAAGGACGCCGAGGACCGGACGCTGACGCAGCATCTGTTCAGCTGGATCCCGGTCGAGGGCTTCCAGGCGGACGTCGCCTTCCGCCTCGACCAGTTGTCGATGACGTTCGTGCTGCTGATCACGGGTGTCGGCTCGCTGATCCACCTGTACTCGATCGGGTACATGGAGCACGACGAGCGGCGCCGCCGCTTCTTCGGCTATCTGAACCTGTTCCTGGCGGCGATGCTGCTGCTCGTCCTCGCCGACAACTACCTGCTGCTGTACGTCGGCTGGGAGGGCGTCGGACTCGCCTCCTACCTGCTCATCGGCTTCTGGCAGCACAAGCCCAGCGCCGCCACCGCCGCGAAGAAGGCCTTCCTGGTCAACCGCGTCGGCGACATCGGCCTGTCGATCGCCATCATGCTGATGTTCACCACCTTCGGGACCTTCGCCTTCGGCCCGCTGCTCGGGGCGGAAGGCGAACCCGGCATCGCGGGTGACGCGAGCGAGGGCAAGCTGACCGCCATCGCCCTGATGCTGCTGCTCGCCGCCTGCGGCAAGTCCGCCCAGGTGCCGCTCCAGTCCTGGCTCGGGGACGCGATGGAAGGCCCGACCCCGGTCTCGGCCCTCATCCACGCGGCGACCATGGTGACGGCGGGCGTGTACCTGATCGTCCGCTCGGCGGCCGTCTTCAACGGCGCACCCGACGCGCAGCTCGTCGTCACCGTCGTCGGTGCCGTCACGCTGCTGTTCGGTGCGATCGTCGGTTGCGCGAAGGACGACATCAAGAAGGCGCTGGCCGGCTCGACCATGTCGCAGATCGGCTACATGGTGCTGGCCGCGGGCCTCGGTCCCATCGGCTACGTCTTCGCGATCATGCACCTGGTGACGCACGGCTTCTTCAAGGCCGGGCTGTTCCTCGGCGCGGGCTCCGTCATGCACGGCATGAACGACGAGGTCGACATGCGCAAGTACGGCGGACTCAGGAAGTACATGCCGGTCACCTTCGTGACCTTCGGTCTGGGCTACCTCGCCATCATCGGGTTCCCGGGACTGTCCGGCTTCTTCTCCAAGGACAAGATCATCGAGGCGGCGTTCGCCAAGGGCGGCACCGAGGGCTGGATCCTCGGCGGCTGCGCCCTGCTCGGCGCGGCCATCACCGCGTACTACATGACGCGCGTGATGCTGATGACGTTCTTCGGCGAGGAGCGTTGGAAGAACCGACCCACTCGTTCCCCCGAGGCGCCCAGCGCGGAGCCCGCCGCCGCGCACCACGGCGAGCACGCGGAGCCGCACCCGCACGAGTCGCCCAAGGTCATGACGATCCCGATGATCGTGCTGGCCTTCGGATCGGTCTTCGCCGGCGGGTTCTTCAGCATCGGCGACCGCTTCCTGCACTGGCTGGAGCCGGTCACCGGCCACTCCCACGGCGACTCCCCGGTCAGCGCCCTCACCGTCACCCTCGCCACGATGGTGGTCCTGGTGATCGGCGTGGCGATCGCGTACGCCCAGTACGGCCGCCGCCCTGTCCCGGTCGTCGCCCCGCGCGGGTCGCTGCTCACCCGGGCCGCCCGGCGCGATCTCCTCCAGGACGACTTCAACCACGTCGTCCTGGTCCGCGGCGGCGAGCACCTCACCCGCTCCCTGGTCTACGTCGACCACACCCTGGTCGACGGAGTCGTCAACGGCACGGCGGCCTCGGTCGGCGGCCTCTCCGGGCGCCTGCGCCGACTCCAGAACGGCTTCGCGCGGTCGTACGCGGTCTCGATGTTCGGCGGTGCGGCGGTCCTCGTCGCCGCGACCCTGCTGATGAGGGCGGTCTGATACCGATGTCCTTTCCTCTGCTGACAGCGACGGCGGCGCTCCCGGCGATCGGGGCGGTCCTCACGGCCGCCGTACCGGCCGCCCGGCGCAACGCCGCCAAATCGCTGGCCCTGGTGTTCTCCCTCGCGACACTCGCCCTGGCGATCGTCGTCCTGGTCCGCTTCGATCCGGACGGCGACCGCTACCAGCTCACCGAATCGCACTCCTGGATCGCGGACTTCGGGGTCCGGTACGAGCTGGGCGTGGACGGCATCGGGGTCGCGCTCCTCGCGCTGACCGCGCTGCTGATCCCGTTCATCATCCTCGCGGGCTGGCACGACGCCGACCCGCTGGAGACGGGCAACAAGCGCTGGCGGCCGACGCAGGGCTTCTTCGCCCTGATCCTGGCCGTCGAGGCGATGGTGATCATCTCCTTCGAGGCGACCGACGTCTTCCTCTTCTACATCTTCTTCGAAGCCATGCTGATCCCGATGTACTTCCTCATCGGCGGCTTCGGGGACCGTGCCCACGAGCACGGTGAGGAGGCGGCGTCGACGCAACGGTCGTACGCGGCCGTGAAGTTCCTCCTGTACAACCTGGTCGGCGGGCTGATCATGCTCGCCGCGGTGATCGGCCTCTATGTGGTCGCCGGGAACTTCTCGCTCACGGAGATCGCCGAGGCCCGCGCCAACGGCACGCTCGACATGGCGACGAACACCGAACGCTGGCTGTTCCTGGGCTTCTTCTTCGCCTTCGCCGTGAAGGCGCCCCTGTGGCCGCTGCACACCTGGCTGCCCAACGCCATGGGTGAGGCGACCGCCCCGGTCGCCGTGCTCATCACGGCGGTCGTCGACAAGGTGGGCACCTTCGCGATGCTGCGGTTCTGCCTCCAGCTGTTCCCGGAGGCGAGCAAGTGGGCGACGCCCGCCGTCCTCGTCCTCGCGGTGATCAGCATCATCTACGGGGCGCTGCTCGCCGTGGGTCAGCGGGACATCAAGCGGCTGGTGGCGTACGCCTCGATCTCGCACTTCGGGTTCATCATCCTGGGCATCTTCGCGATGACCAGCCAGGGCCAGTCCGGCGCGACGCTCTACATGGTCAACCACGGCATCTCGACAGCCGCCCTGATGCTGGTCGCGGGCTTCCTGATCTCCCGGCGCGGCTCGCGGCTCATCGCCGACTACGGCGGGGTGCAGAAGGTCGCGCCGGTACTCGCCGGCACCTTCCTGATCGGCGGTCTGGCGACGCTGTCGCTGCCGGGGCTCGCGCCCTTCGTGAGCGAGTTCCTGGTCCTGGTCGGCACCTTCGCGCGCTACCCGGCGATCGGCATCATCGCCACCTTCGGCATCGTCCTCGCCGCGCTCTACACCCTCGTCCTCTACCAGCGGACGATGACGGGCCCGGTGAAGCCGGAGCTCTCGGCGATGCCCGACCTGCGCGCGCGTGAGCTCGTGGTCGTCGCCCCGCTGATCGTGCTGTTGATCTTCCTGGGCGTCTACCCGAAGCCCGTCACGGACATCGTGGATCCGGCGGTCAAACAGACCCTGTCCGACGTACACAAGAAGGACCCCCAGCCCGAGGTGGAGGCGGCCAAGTGAGCGCATCAGCCGTCCACAGCCTGTGGACAACGGCGGCAACCGCGGCCGAACCGATCTCGAAGATCGACTCGCCGAAGATCGAGTACGGGCAATTGTCGCCCACCTTGATCGTCATCGGCGCGGCGATCATCGGCGTGCTGGTCGAGGCGTTCGTGCCGCGCAAGCACCGCTACTACGTACAAGTGTTCGTATCCGTCGTGGCGCTGGCCGCCGCCTTCGCCGCGGTGGTGGCGCTCGCGGAGGGCGGCTACGGCACCACGAAGGCACGCATCGCGGCCATGGGCGCGATCGCGGTCGACGGGCCGGCCCTGTTCCTCCAGGGCACGATCCTGCTGGCCGCCCTGGTCGGTCTGTTCACCTTCGCGGAACGGCGCCTCGACCCCGAGGTGCACGGCAACCGGGTCGACTCCTTCGTCGCCCAGGCGGCCTCCGTGCCCGGCAGCGACAGTGAGCAGGCCGCGGTCAAGGCCGGTTTCACGACCACCGAGGTCTTCCCGCTCCTGCTGTTCGCGGTCGCCGGCATGCTGGTCTTCCCGTCGGCCAACGACCTGCTGACCCTGTTCATCGCCCTGGAAGTGTTCTCACTGCCGCTGTACCTCCTGTGCGCACTGGCCCGCCGCAAGCGGCTCATGTCACAGGAGGCCGCGGTCAAGTACTTCCTCCTCGGCGCGTTCGCCTCCGCGTTCACCCTCTTCGGCATCGCCCTGCTGTACGGGTACGCGGGCTCTGTCTCGTACGGCACGATCGCGCAGGTCGTCGACGGCACCGTGCAGAACGTGAACCCGGCGCTCGCCGACACCATGGGCAACGACGCGCTGCTCCTCGTCGGCGCCGCGATGATCGTCATGGGGCTGCTGTTCAAGGTGGGAGCGGTGCCGTTCCACATGTGGACGCCCGACGTCTACCAGGGAGCGCCGACCCCGGTCACCGGCTTCATGGCCGCGGCGACCAAGGTGGCCGCCTTCGGCGCGCTGCTGCGCCTCCTCTACGTCGTCCTGCCCGGCCTGCGGTGGGACTGGCGACCGGTCATGTGGGGCGTCGCGATCGTCACCATGCTGGGCGGCGCGATCGTCGCGATCACGCAGACCGACATCAAGCGGCTGCTGGCCTACTCGTCCATCGCGCACGCCGGATTCATCCTCGCGGGTGTCATCGCGACCACTCCGGACG
The DNA here is from genome assembly GCF_030815485.1 of Streptomyces rishiriensis. Taxonomy (NCBI): domain Bacteria; kingdom Bacillati; phylum Actinomycetota; class Actinomycetes; order Kitasatosporales; family Streptomycetaceae; genus Streptomyces; species Streptomyces rishiriensis. The sequence goes on from NZ_JAUSWV010000002.1 coordinate 4,980,179, forward strand.
GCGTCTCGTCGGTCCTCTTCTACCTCGCCGCGTACTCGTTCGTGACGATCGGCGCGTTCGCGGTGGTCACCCTCGTACGCGACGCGGGCGGCGAGGCGACCCACCTGTCCAAATGGGCCGGGCTCGGGCGCCGGTCGCCCTTGGTGGCGGCCGTGTTCGCGGTCTTCCTGCTGGCCTTCGCCGGTATCCCGCTGACCTCCGGGTTCGCCGGGAAGTTCGCCGTGTTCAAGGCGGCGGCGGAGGGTGGCGCGGCCCCGCTGGTCGTGGTCGGTGTGATCTCGTCGGCGATCGCGGCGTTCTTCTACATCCGCGTGATCGTGCTGATGTTCTTCAGCGAGCCTCGGCCCGAGGGCCCGACCGTCGCCGTCCCGTCACCGCTGACGATGACGGCGATCGCGGTGGGCGTGGCGGTCACACTGGTGCTCGGCGTGGCGCCGCAGTACTTCCTCGACCTGGCGAACCAGGCGGGAGTGTTCGTGCGCTGAGCCGCTCCGCCCGGGTGCGCCGACCTGGGCATCTCCGTACGACGGGCCCGGTCCCCCAGGTGGGGGCCGGGCCCGTCGGCGCCGTTGCACATGATCCGGTCCGCGATGCGCCGACGCCTGGCACCCTGGGTCACCGGAACGAGCCTGTGGATAACTCCGGCGCTGTCAGTCCGGACCCCTATCGTGGAGGCAGTGGTCGAGAGACGACGTACGGGGGACCAGTCGATGGGCGGGACGGGCGGGATCAGCGAGATGACAGGTATCACCGGGACATCGGAGCGGACCGACAGCGAGGCACTGGCCACGCTGCACCGGGTCTTCGGGTACGACGCCTTCCGCGGCGAGCAGGAAGCGGTCATCGAGCACGTGGTGGCCGGCGGGGACGCGGTCGTCCTCATGCCGACCGGCGGCGGAAAGTCGCTGTGCTACCAGATCCCCGCCCTGGTCAGACCCGGCACGGGCATCGTGGTCTCCCCGCTGATCGCGTTGATGCAGGACCAGGTGGACGCGCTGCGGGCGCTCGGCGTCAACGCCGGGTTCATGAACTCCACCCAGGACTTCGACGAGCGGCGGGTGGTCGAGGCGGAGTTCCTCGCAGGCGAACTGGACCTGCTGTACCTGGCGCCGGAGCGACTGCGCCTGGACTCCACCCTGGACCTCCTCTCCCGGGGCAAGATCGCCGTCTTCGCGATCGACGAGGCGCACTGTGTCTCCCAGTGGGGCCACGACTTCCGCCCCGACTATCTGTCCCTCTCACTGCTCGGCGAGCGCTGGCCGGACGTCCCGCGGATCGCGCTCACGGCGACGGCCACGCACGCGACGCACCAGGAGATCACCCAGCGGCTGCACATGCCGTCGGCCCGGCACTTCGTGGCGAGCTTCGACCGGCCCAACATCCAGTACCGGATCGTGCCGAAGGCCGACCCCAAGAAGCAGCTGCTGAGCTTCCTGCGAGAGGAGCACGCGGGCGACGCCGGCATCGTGTACTGCCTCTCGCGCAACTCCGTCGACAAGACGGCCGAGTTCCTCTCGCGCAACGGCGTGGAGGCGGTGCCGTACCACGCGGGCCTGGACGCCGGCACGCGCGCGGCGCACCAGTCACGGTTCCTGCGGGAGGAAGGCCTGGTCGTGTGCGCGACCATCGCCTTCGGCATGGGCATCGACAAGCCGGACGTACGGTTCGTCGCCCACCTCGACCTGCCCAAGTCGATCGAGGGCTACTACCAGGAGACGGGGCGTGGCGGACGGGACGGACTGCCCTCCACGGCATGGATGGCGTACGGCCTCAACGACGTCATACAGCAGCGCAAACTGATCCAGTCCGGCGAGGGCGACGAGGCCTTCCGGCGGCGCGCCGCCGCGCACCTGGACTCGATGCTGGCGCTGTGCGAGACCTCCCGGTGCCGCCGCGGACAACTGCTCGCCTACTTCGGCCAGGAGCCGGGCGCGGTGGGTTGCGGCAACTGCGACACCTGCCTCACACCACCGGAGACCTGGGACGGCACGGTCGCGGCCCAGAAAGTGCTGTCCACGGTGGTGCGGCTCCAGCGCGAGCGCGGGCAGAAGTTCGGTGCGGTACAGATCGTCGACATCCTCACGGGCAAGCGCACGGCCAAGGTGATCCAGTTCGATCACGACCAGCTGTCGGTGTTCGGCATCGGGGCGGATCTCTCCGAGGGCGAATGGCGCGGCGTGGTGCGGCAGTTGCTGGCGCAGGGACTGCTCGCGGTGGAGGGGGAGTACGGCACGCTGGTGCTGACGGAGGCCAGCGGGTCGGTACTGCGCCGCGAGCGGGACGTACCGCTGCGCAAGGAGCCCAAGAAGCCGGCGACGTCGAAGGCGTCGGGCTCTTCCTCCTCCGGCAGGAGCAAGTCCAAGGCCGCCGCGGCCGAGCTGCCCGAGGAACTGGCGCCGGCCTTCGAGGCCCTGCGTGCCTGGCGGGCCGAGCAGGCACGGGAGCAGGGCGTCCCGGCGTACGTCATCTTCCACGACGCCACGCTCCGGGAGATCGCCACCGCCTGGCCGACCTCGGTGGAACAGCTCGGCGGCATCAGCGGGGTCGGCGAGAAGAAGCTGGTGACCTACGGGGAGGGCGTGATCGCGGTGCTGGCCTCGCTGGGCGGGACACCGGACACCGCCGCTCCCGAAGCCGCGGTACGTCCGGCCCGCCCGGCCCCCGGCACCGTGCGGAGTGACGAAACGGATCCGGGTGGTTCGGACTACTGGCCCGAGATGGACGCGGAGCCGGAGCCCGAGGACTGGGAGTAGGGCCGGGGGACTGGCCTGGAGGCTTGGCACGGGGGCCTGTGAGCGGCCGGGAGCGGAAGCGGCGCGCGCTGCTCACAGAGCGCGCGTCGCATACGCCCTGACGTCCGCGTCGGAGTCCGTCGTCGCCGTGGCGAGGGCCGCGCGGGCGGCTTCCCAGCCTCGGTGCCGGGTCAGGGCCAGGACGGCGGCCTTGCGGACATCGGCATTCGGGTCGGCCAGGGTCTTGGCGAGGACGGGGAGAGCCGTGTCGGGGTGGGCCACGGACAGCGCGGTGGCGGCACCGGCGCGCACCTGCCAGGCGGGATCGGCCAGCGCGCTCACGGCCCGCGCGGCGAGCGGCACCGGGCAGCCGGTGGTGCCCAACGCCCCGTAGGCGGCGGCACGCACCAGGGCGTCGGGGTCGTCGACGAGTCCGACGAGGGCCGCGTGGACGGCGTCGAACCCGGGGGCGACGCCCGCATCGGAGGGCGTGCTGTCACCGGAGCCTGAGTCAGAACCAGAGCTGGAGCCGGAGTGAGCGTCGTCGTCGCCGGAGCCGTCGCCGCCTGGGACGGAGCTGTCGCCGGGGACGGAAGCGAAGGCGGACGGTGAGGTGTCGTCGAGGCGTCCGGCCGCCACCGTGGCGAGTGACTTGGCGATCGTGACGCGGACCTCGCGGGACGGGTCGGCGGTCGCCGCGCGGGCCAGTTCCTCGGCGGCGTCGACGGACACCAGGGCGCGGACGGCCTCGATACGGACGGCGATGTCGGCGTCGGTGAGAGAGCCCGCGAACAGGGCGGCGTCGCCGAGGCGCAGAGCACGCAGTACGTCCAGGGCCGCGGCGCGGACGACGGGGTCGGGCTCGGCCAGGGCGGCGGCGAGGCCGTCGCGCAGGGCCGGCTCCGCGGGCAGGGTCTCGACGAGTTCGCGCAGCGAGGCCGCGGCGGCGGCACGCACCTCCGCCGAGGGGTCGCGCAACGCCTGTGCGAGGGCGGGACCGGTGCCCGGCGGCACCGTCTCGGTGAGGACGGCGACGGCCTCGCGCCGGACAGCGGCCGCCGCGTCGCTCAAGTAGGGCAGCAGGGCACCGAGTTCGGGCTCGTCCTCGGCGAGGGCGACCAGTTCGAGAAGACGGACGGACGACTGAGGGGAGGACTGATCGAGGCCGGGTTCGGGCGTCGCGAGCGCCGAGGCGTTCGTGGACTGCCGAGCGGCTGTCTCGGGCCCGGTGGCGACGGGCGCCACGTCCCGTGAACCGGCCGTGGCCACGTCCTCGGGGTGCACTTCGCCGAGCGGCCGGGACGGGCCGCCGACGGGGGCGAACTCGTCGACCGGAACCAGATACGGGGCCACCGGCCGGGCCGTGAACTCCATCGCGCCAGAGGGGGACTTGTGCAGATCGAGGTGATGGAACCAGGAGGCGTCGTCGCGACGAGGGTGGTCGAGGCGGTCGTGGTAGAGGCCCCAGCGGGACTCGGTACGGGCCAGCGAGGCACGCGCGGCCATCTCCGCGCAGTCACGGATGAAGGAGACCTCGGCGCACCGCATCAACTCGTGCGGAGTACGGGCACCCATCGCGGCGATGTCGTCGCGCATCCGCTCGAAGGACTCCAGGGCCAGCGACAGCCGCGCGCCCGACTTCGGCGGGGCCACGTAATCGTTCACGAAACGGCGCAGCTTGTACTCGACCTGGGGCTGCGGCGGACCCTCCGGGTTGCGCAACGGGCGGTAGATCAGCTCGTGCGCCTCGCGCAGTTGGTCGGCGGGAAGCTCACCGTCGTACGCCTTGTACCGGGCCGCGTCCGAGCCGGCCAGATCGCCGAAGACGAACGCGCCGATCATGTAGTTGTGCGGGACGCACGCCAGGTCACCGGCGGCGTAGAGGCGGGGGACCGTCGTGCGGGCGTGCTCGTCGACCCGTACGCCCGAGGCCGAATGACCACCGCACAGGCCGATCTCCGAGATGTGCATCTCGATGTCGTGCGTGCGGTAGTCGTGACCGCGCCCGGAGTGGAAGGTGCCTCGGGTCGGACGCTCGGTGGAGTGCAGGATCGACTCGAGGGCCGAGATCGACTCCTCCGGGAGGTGACTCAGTTTCAGGTACACCGGACCCCGGTCGCTGGCGACCTCCGCCGCGAACTCGGCCATCATCTGGCCCGACCAGTAGTCGGAGTCGACGAAGCGTTCGCCGTGCCGGTTGACCTGGTAGCCACCGAAGGGATTGGCGACATAGGCGCAGGCGGGGCCGTTGTAGTCCTTGATCAGCGGGTTGATCTGGAAGCACTCGATCCCGGTCAGCTCGGCCCCCGCGTGATAGGCCATGGCGTAGCCGTCGCCCGCGTTGGTGGGGTTCTCGTACGTGCCGTACAGGTAGCCGGAGGCGGGCAGGCCCAGGCGGCCGCAGGCGCCGGTCGCGAGGACGACCCCGCCCGCGCGGACGGTGACGAACTGCCCCGTGCGGGTGTTGAAGCCGACCGCCCCGATGGCGCGTCCGTCCTCGGGCGAGGTCAGCACGCGCACCGGCATCACCCGGTTCTCGATGCGGATCCGCTCCCGCATCTCGCGCCGCCGCAGCTGCCGGTACAGGACCTTCTTGACGTCCTTGCCCTCCGGCATGGGCAGCACGTACGAGCCGGAACGGTGGACCTGGCGGACGGCGTAGTCGCCGTGCTCGTCCTTCTCGAACTTCACGCCGTACGACTCCAGGCGCTGCACCATGGCGAAGCCGCGGGTGGCGGTCTGGCGGACGGTGGACTGGTCGACGATGCCGTCGTTGGCGCGGGTGATCTCGGCGACGTAGTCGTCGGGCTCGGCGCGACCGGGGATGACCGCGTTGTTCACGCCGTCCATGCCCATCGCGAGGGCGCCGGAATGCCGGACGTGGGCCTTCTCCAGGAGCAGGACGTCCGCGCCGCGCTCGGCGGCGGTCAGGGCCGCCATGGTGCCGGCGGTACCGCCGCCGATGACGAGGACGTCGCAGGTCAGCTCCTCGGCGTCGCCGAGCGCGGGGATCTGGAGGAGGGTGTCCACCGGAATGCCTTTCAGGTGCTGAGTGAGGTCAGGACATCGCGTCGCAGCGCCACGCGCGCGGGGTCGTCATGGGCGGCGCGGTCGCGTGGACGCGGCACGTCCCGTACGGCGACGAGGCGGCCCGCGCCGAGGAGGGCCACGCGGTCGCCGAGGAACAGGGCCTCGTCCACGTCGTGGGTGACGAAGACGACGGTCGCGCCCGTGCCGTGCAGCACCTCCACCAGCAGGTCCTGCATGCCGGCGCGGGTCTGGGCGTCGAGGGCGCCGAACGGTTCGTCCATGAGGACGGCGCGCGGCTCCGCGGCGAGGGCCCGGGCCAGTTGCGCCCGCTGGCGCTGGCCTCCGGAGACACGGTGCGGCAACTGCCGGGCGCGGTCGGCGAGTCCGACCCGCTCGAGCCAGGCCGCCGCCCGCTTCCTGCGCTCCGCGCGCGGTGAGCCCTGGATGGCGAGGGGCAGTTCGACGTTGGCCAGCAGGCTGCGCCACGGGAGCAGGGCGTCCTCCTGGAAGACCAGCGCACGGTCCGCCGCCGGTCCGCCGATCGGCCGGCCGTCCTGTTCCACGGCTCCGGTCAGCGCGGGCAGCAGCCCGGCCAGCGTGCGCAGCAGCGTCGACTTGCCGCAGCCTGAGGGGCCGACGACGGTGAGGATCTCGCCCGGCGGGACGTCCAGGTCGACGTCGGCCAAGGCGGCGGCGTCGGGGCGGCCGAGGGTGGCCGCGCGGAGGGTGAGCCGGGTGCCGCGTACGGCCGTACCGGTGGCCGTGGTGGTGGCCGCGTGCGCGGTGTCGGTACGGGTGGTCTCGCGGGTCTCAGACGAGGTGCTCATCGCGGGCCTCCTCGGGTTCGGGTCCGGTGGCGACGGCGGGAAGGACCACCGGTGCCGGAGCGGCCGATCGGGGACTCTTCGGCCGGGCCCGGCCGGTGGGGACGTACGACGTGCGGGGCAGCCAGCGGGTGAGACGGCGGCCGAGGAGTTCCACGGCTGTGGACGTGGCCCAGCCGAGCACGCCGATCGTGACCATGCCGACGAACACGCCCGGGTAGTCGACGACCGTGTAGTCCTGCCAGGTGCGGTATCCGACTCCGTACTGGCCGGAGATCATCTCGGCGGAGATCACGCAGATCCACGACACTCCGATGCCGACCGACAGGCCGCCGAAGATGCCCGGCAGCGCCCCGGGCAGGACGACCGAGCCGAGGATCCGCCACCGGCCACCGCCCATGGTGCGGACCGCCTCCTCCCATCCGGGGGGCAGCGCGCGGACGGCGTGCCGGGTGGAGACCAGGACCGGGAAGAAGGCGGCGGCGAAGGTGATGAAGACGATGCCCTGCTCGTTGGAGGGGAAGAGCAGGATCGCTACGGGTACCAGGGCGATCGCGGGGATCGGGCGGACGACTTCGAGGACCGGCCCGAGCAGGTCCTCGGCCAGGCGCGAGCGCGCCACGAGCACGCCCGTGGCCACGCCGAGGACGGCGGCCAGGAGGAATCCGGTCACGATGCGGGTCAGGCTGTCGGTGAGGTCGGTCCAGTAATCGTCACCGGCCAGGCGGTCGGCGAAGGCGTGGGCCACATCGGCGACCGTGGGGAACTGCGAGAAACGCAACCACAGGTCGACGTTCAGGCTGGTCAGCAGCTGCCACAGGCCGAGCGCGGCCGCCACCGAGGCCACCCGCAGCGCATACCGGATCACGACGCCCGCCCCAGCGCCTCGGTGTACGTGACGACGCGGGCGCCGCCGTGGGCATCGACGTAGGCCTGGGCGGTCGCCGGGGCGACGAACGGCAGAAGCGTCGCGCCGTCGGCCACCCAGACGGCCTTGTCGGCGAACCACAGGGTGCCGGTGGTGGCGTCGGGGACATAGGCGGCGCGGATGCCGTCCTTGTGCTGTGCGACGTAGGCCAGCAGCTCGGCGGGGGTCTTGAAGGTACGGGTCTCGGTGGCGTCCTTGGACCAGACCTCGCTCGCGGCCGGTGCGGGCGTGGCGGCGAGCTGCTGCGCGTAGGACGTGCCGAGTGCCTTCTTCACGTACTGGTCGTCGACGAAGGAGTCCACGTCGACGTCTCCGGTCAGCTTGGCCGCCTTCAGGATCGAGACGTCCTCCTTGAGCGCGGCGACGAGCTGCGGCTTGATGGCCGGGTCGAAGGTCGAGATGCCGTGGGCCCCGTTGTAGAGGTAGACGACCTCGGCGGGTAGGCCGGTGGCCTTGGCGACGTTCTCGGCGGCGGCCACCGGGTGCGTGTCGAGGTAGTCGGTGGCTTGCGCCTGAGCCTTCAGGAACGCCTCCAGCACGGCCGGGCGCTTCTTCGCGAAGTCCTCGCGGGCGGTGACGCCGTGGAAGGTGGGCAGGTCCAGCTGGGCGCCGTCGTACAGGGCCTTCGCTTTGCCCTGGTACGCGAGCAGGCCGGGCCAGGCGACGAACTGCGAGAGCGCGTCGGCGCTGCCCGCGGAGAGGGCCGACGCACCCACGGCCGGCTGCTGGTTGAGTTTCTCGATGTCCTCGGCCGGGTCGAGGCCGGCGCGCTGCAGGGCCCGTACGAGGGTGCCGTCGGCGGCGGAACCGATGCTGGTGGAGACCTTCTTGCCCTTGAGATCCTCGATGGAGGCGAGCTTGGAGCCGGGCGCCGTGACGATGGTGTTGAGGCCGCCGCGGAGGTTGTAGCCGGTGACCGAGACCAGGTGGGTGGGCTTGCCGAGCTGTTTGCCGCGGGCCGCGTTGATGAGGAGCGGGAAGTCGCCCATCGAGCCGATGTCGATCTTCCCGGCGGTCATCTGCGCGGTGATGGGGGCGCCGGTGGCGTAGTCCTGCCAGTCCACTTTGTAGGTGGTGCCGTCGCCGAGGGCGTTCAGCTCCTTCTCGAAGTAGCCGAGTGAGCGCAGCAGGGTGCCCGCCGTCACGGTGTTGATGGTCTTGGACTGGTAGCCGACGGTGACGGTGACCGTGGAGCCGCTACCGGCCTCGGCGCTGCCGCATCCGGTGAGGGGGAGCAGCAGGAGGGCGGCGGACGCGGCTGTCGCTTTCGGTTTCATGGAGGTTCGGGCCTTTCACCGGAGCAGGTAGGGCATGTTGACCGTGACGGCACCGGTGGGACAGCGAGCCGCGCACGGGCCGCAGTACCAGCACTCGTCGACGTGCATATAGGCCTTGCCGTTGCTCTCGTCGATGGCGAGGGAGTCCAGCGGGCACATGTCCACACAGAGCGTGCAGCCGTCGATGCACTTCGACTCGTCGATGGTCACGGGCACATCGGCCCGCTGGGGTGCCAGGGTCATGGCTGTCTCCAGAAAAGTCCCGAGAAATCCTGAGAAATCCCGGTCGGCGGTGAACCGATGAGGTCGTGCCGGACGATGAAGGGTTGTGGGCGGTGAAGGGAGCGGCGATGGAAGCGGGGGAAGCGAGTGGAGAAGCGAGCGGACATGAGGACGAGCGGGAGGGCGGAGACGGGGGCGGAAAGGCTGCCGGTGCGAGAGGTCAGAGGGAGCGGTGCAGCAGGCCGCTCATCGAGATGCGGTCTCCGCGGAAGCGGATGAACTCCAGGTCCACCGGGCGGCCGTCGGCGAGGTGCGTGAGGCGTTCGAGCATCAGGACGGCCGCGCCACGTGGTGCCTCCAGTACGGCGGCGGAGTGGGCGTCCGCGTTCACCGCCTCCAGGGTGATCTCGGCGTGGCCCAGTCGCTGCCCGGTGACCGCCTCCAGGAGCCGGAAGACATCGGTGTTCTCCAGGTCGGCGCCGAGCAGGGCGGTGCCGATGTCGAGCGGGATGTAGGTGAGGTCGAGAGAGAGGGGGAGGCCGCCCAGACGGCGCAGGCGTTCGATGTAGAGCACGTCGGTGCCGGGCGGGACGTGGAGGCGGTCGGCCACCGGGGCGGGCGCGGCGACGGGGCCCATCGTGCGGACCTCGTTGGTGACGTGACCGTGCTCGTGCAGGGTCTCCGCGAGGCCCATCAGACGGTCCAGGCCGTGCGGGTACTTCTGCGCCACGACGACCGTGCCCACGCCGGGCAGGCGCTCCACCAGTCCCTCTGCCCGGAGGAGGTCGAGTGCCTGGCGGACGGTGTTGCGGGAGGCGCGGTAGTCACCGGCGAGGGTCGACTCGTGCGGGAGCGTGCCGTCCGGGAAACCGTCGGTGAGCAGCTGGCGGCGCAGGAGGTCCGCGAGCTGTCGGGCCTGGTCCGCGCGCAGCCGACGACGCGCACGGTGGGCGGCGACGGTGGTCGCGCCCTGGCCGGCGTGGTCTCGGATGCGGTCGGTCGGTGGCATGTTTCGAACCATAGCGAGCTGGTAGGAAAAGCGGTGTTGCCGGAGTGTTGCGCCACCTGCGGGAGTGTCAGAAAAGGAGCTGACCTGGTGAAACGGGACCGGCGTACACAAGATCTGCCACGTCGGGGCGACGCGGTGAGGCCGATGCGCGGTCTGCGCGAGAGGGTCTACCGGAGAAGGCCTGTGCGAGAGGCACACGCGAGAAGGCACATGCGGGAGGCCCACGGGAGACGGCCGTCGCGACCAGGTGGTCAGGGCAGAGCCGCCAGGGCGAGGCCGTCAGGACAGCGCCGTCAGTCCTGGGGCGAAGGTGATCAGCAGGGGCAGCAGTGGCACCAGCGTGGCCACCGTCGTCGTCAGCGCCCGCTGTCTGCGGAGCAGGCGCGGCGGAGGCTCGAGCAGACGGTCGACCCGCTCGCCCAGGAGGCGGTGACTCGAGGCGCAGGACAGGACGCCGCGGTGCTGGTTCAGCTCGATCAGGGCGAGCGCCGTGGTCAGGTGACCGCAGCGGCGGGACGCCGTGTCGTCGGCGGCGAGTTCGACCAGGCGGTGGGTCTGGTCGCAGAAGTGGGAGAAGAGCGGAATACGGGGGAAGCCGGTGGCAAGGGCGGTCGACAGGTGGAGCAGCCAGTCGTGGTGGGCGCGGGCATGGCCGCGCTCATGGGTGAGGACGGCGTCCAACTGGTGGGAGGTGAGGCGGTGCAGGGCGCCGGTCGTCACGATCAACTGGGGTGGATTGCCGGGCATCCACCAGGCGTCCGGATATTCGTCCTCGAGCACCAGCAACGGTCCGCGGGCGGACGGCAGGCCGGCGGGCAGGTCGGGGGCGCGTTCCCGCAGGTGGGCCCTGGCCCTGCCGCGGCGTCGGCGCGCCTCGACGAGCTCACGGGCGAGCATCGCGGTGGTCCAGGCGGCCCCGCAGGCCAGCAGCAGGGTGAGGGTCGCGGCCCACAGCGGGGCGGCGGAGAGGTCGTACGCCTCGGAGACCCCGGGCGGCGCGGGGGCGAAGACCCGGGCGCGGACGGTGTGGAACACGGCGGCGGCGCCCAGGGTCAGGGCGGCCACACAGCACAACAGGACCGTGGCGACCAGGCACTGCCAGACCCACAGCCCGAGCACGGGCTCCCGCTCGGGCCAGGCGGACCGGGTGAGCGCACGGGGAGCCGGCACGGCGGCGGACAGGGCGACGACGCTCAGCAGGAGCAGGCAGAGGGTCATGCCATGGGCTCCGGATCCTGGTCGGGAAGGGGGCGTGGGCCACGTGCGCGCGGGGTGCTTGCGGCGTACCCGCGGGCGTGCGGCCTGCCATGGGCGGCGGGCTCGGCACGAGAACCGTGCCCGCCGCCAGTATGACGGCGGTTACGCCGGGAGTCAGCCCACGACGACGCTCCGGTTCAGCCCACGCCGACCCGGCTCGACGGCCTCGCCACCGTCGACCCCCTCACCACCGGCTTGGCCACCGGCCCTGGCTGCGACGACGGCTCGGGCGCTGCGGCCGTCCCTGATCCCGCCGCTGCAGCCGCCCTCCGCTCCCCCCGCCCTCCGCTCCCCCGCCCCGCCTTCGCCCCCGGTGCAGATGCGGGCGCCGGGTTCACTCACACCTACCCCACGCCCACGCCCGCTCCCACTTCCGCTCTCACACCAGGGCCCCTGGGCGCTTCACCCGGCGATCACCTGGCCGCTCACCTCTCCCAGGCCTACTCGCGCTCCGCCGGGACCTGGGGCCCATGCCGACAGGGTCACCACGTCGCCGTCCTCGAGGAACGTGCGCTTGCCGTCGGGGAGTTCCAGCGGATCACGGCCGTTCCAGGTCAGCTCCAGCAGGGAGCCGCGCTCGTGCGGCTCGGGGCCGCTCACCGTGCCCGAGCCGTACAGGTCGCCCGTGCGCAGGGAGGCGCCGTTGACGGTGAGGTGGGCGAGTTGCTGGGCGGCCGTCCAGTACATGCTGGAGAAGGGCGGGTCGGAGAGCGTGTGACCGTTGAGCGCGACAGAGATGCGCAGGTCGTATCCGCCGGATTCGGCGGCCGCGTCGTCGAGGTAGGGGAGGAGGGGGTGGGTCCGCTCCGGGGGCTTCACCCGCGCGTGCTCCAGGGCTTCCAGCGGAGTGATCCACGCCGACACCGACGTGGCGAACGACTTGGCGAGGAACGGGCCGAGAGGGACGTACTCCCAGGCCTGGAGGTCACGGGCGGACCAGTCGTTGAGCAGGCACAGGCCGAATACGTGCTCACGGAAGTCGGCCAGCGCGACCGGACTGCCCTGCCGCGAGGGCACGCCGACCACGAAGCCGACCTCGGCCTCGATGTCGAGCCGCACCGAGGGCCCGAAGACGGGGGCCGGGTCGTCGGGTGTCTTGCGCTGGCCCGACGGGCGGACGACGTCCGTGCCGGAGACCACGACCGTGCCGGCCCGGCCGTGGTAGCCGATCGGCAGATGCTTCCAGTTGGGCAGGAGGACGTCCCCGGCGTCCGGACGGAAGATCGCGCCCGCGTTCCGGGCGTGGTGCTCGGACGAGTAGAAGTCGACGTAGTCGGCGACCTGGAAGGGAAGGTGCAGGGTCACGCCGGCAAGGGGATGGAAGAGGGATTCGACGGTGGGCCGGTGGACGGGGTCGGTCACCCACTCCGTCAGGGCGCGGCGCACCTGCGACCAGGTCGCGCGTCCCGCCGCCAGCAGCGGGTCGAGCGTCGGCGAGGCGAGCAGGCCGACGTGTGGCGAGCCGAGAGCGCGGGCCGCCGCGCCCGCGTCGAGGACATGGTCGCCGAGCCGGACGCCGACGGTCCGCTCCGTGGAACCCGGGAGGGAGAAGACGCCGTACGGGAGGTTGTGCGGACCGAAGGGATCGCCCTCGGGAAGGTCGAAGGGGGGCATCGGGTACTGCCTCTCTTTCGTGCGCTCTTTGGTGCTCGCCATGTAGGGCTCGCCGGACCCCGAGCGGGTGTCGCGCGGGTGCGCCGAGCCGCGCCACACGTTACGGCTGACGTCGCGGAAGTGACATGGGGGCCGGACCGGCGAGGTCCGTCGGCCGGCCGCTCTCCGCTTCCGGTCGCTCACCCGAAGTGGTCCACCGGCCGGTACGCAATCTTGACGGAGCGGTGCGAAACGGGAGACTCTGGGCGGGTGCTGGAAGGCCTCGGGGAGGGGGCCTTCCCCTGGCACACCTGGGGGGCGGATGGCCATAGGGGAGGCCGGCCTCGGGTCGGCGCGGCGTGGCTCACGGCCGAAGCGGCTGGAAGCGACGATGCGCGACAGACTCGGCCGGGTATGCGTGTACGTACCGTCGTGCAGATTCGGGCTGTACGTGGCCTTGCGCCACTGGTGCCCGCCGGGCGGACGGGTACTGATGTCGCCGGTCAACGACGACGTGATCTTCTTCGTCCTGCTGGCGGCCGGACTGCGGCCCGTGCAGGCGCCGTTGAACCCGCTGGACGCGTCGATCGACGTCGATGCCGTGCCCGACGAGGTGTGGGGGTCGCTCTCCGGCGTCCTCACGACGAATCTGTACGGCAGTCCGGACGACACACCACGTCTGCGGAAGAAGTGCGACGCACTGGGTATCCCGCTGTTCGAGGACGGGGCGCATGCCATCGGCAGCGAAGTGGGCGGCAGACCGGTCGGGGCCTGGGGGGACGCCTCCGTCTTCAGCCTCTCCAAGCATGTCGGTGCCAAGGCCGGCGGCTTCCTGGCCTGCGCCGACCCGGGACTGCGCGAGGCCCTGGAGAAGACCTGCGAGGACCTGCTGCTGCCGGCACGGCTCACGGCGGAACTCGCCTACACCGTCCGGCCGTACGCGGAGGCGGCCGTGCGAGGGCTGCGGTTGCGGCGGGCCGCCTGGGCCACGATGCGGCTGCTCGGGCTGATGGAGCGGGAGGAGATCCGCATGCCGCTGCGGTCGGCCGAGCTGGCCCGCGCCGTCACCGTGGCGCCGGACCTCACTGCGCACGACTCCTGGGTTCGCGTCGACATGCACGACTACCGGCTGCGTTCAGGTCCGCTGAGAGCCGGCCGCATCGCCCGCAGGCTCGACCACCTGGACGAGGTGCTGGCGGCCTGCCGGGCGGGCACGGAACTGCTTACGGCCACACCGTGGGCACGTCCCGGCGCCGCCCGCGCCGACCGGGTCCAACCTCTCTTCCGCGTACCCCTGTTCGTCGCCGACCGGGACGCCGCGAGGGCGGCGCTCGCGCGGCGGGGCATCGTCGTCGGGTACCTCTACGATCCGCCGCTGGACGACTACGCGGGTGCCGCCTTCACCGACCCGTCGCCCGATCCCGCCGGGGCCCGCTGGTTCGCCCGGCACGCGTTGCCCGTGGATCCGCTGCGGGCCCGGCGGGTCGTCGAGGTGCTCCAGGAGTCCGGCGTACGGCCGGCCGAGGCGCCGGGAGGGCTGGAGCCGACCCGTGGCTGAGACACAGGCCGAGATCCAGGTGCCGGAGTCCTCGGCGCCGCCGGTCGGCAGAAAGACGGCCGGCGCGCCACCGCCCGACCGGCCGGACGACCGGACCCGCGGCTCCGAATCCCTGTTCAGGAACGCCTACTTCCTGATGCTCAGCACGGGTGTGTCCGCCGTGCTGGGCCTGGGCTTCTGGCTGATGGCCGCCCGCTACTACTCGGAGGAGGCCGTCGGCCAGGGCTCGGCGGCGATCGCGGCGATGCGGCTGCTGGCCAGCATCACGGCGACGACGATGATCGGAGCCGTCGTCCGCTTCGTGCCGCGCGCGGGACGGACCACGGGCTCGCTGGTGTGGCGGGCGTACGCGGTCAGCTCGGCGGTCGTGGCCGTCGCCGCCTTCGCCTTCCTGCTCACCCTGGATATGTGGGGGGCGACGTACGCGCCGCTCGGCACGGCCGCAGCGGGGGCGGCGTTCATCGTCGCGTGCGTGGCATGGGCGTTGCTCACACTCCAGGACGGGGTGCTCACCGGCCTGCGCAGGTCGGGCTGGGTGCCCATCGGCAACGCGGTGTTCTCCGTCGGCAAACTGATCTTGTTGGTCGTGTGCGCGACCGCACTGCCGGTGCTCGGGATCTTCGTGTCCTGGGCCCTCGCGATCGCGTTCTCCACGCTGCCACTGGGCTGGTTGATCTTCCGCCGGCTGATTCCGCGCCAGGCTGCCGTCGACCACGACCTGGAGCCGCCGCAACTGCGCGAGATGGGCCGCTTCCTGGCCGGGGACTCGCTGGGCGCGCTGTTCAGCCTGGCGATGATCAACCTGCTGCCGGTGATGGTCGCGGTCCGCTTCAGCGCGGCGGAGAACGGCTACTTCTACGTGGCGTACACCGTCGGCGGGACGATGGAGTTCATGGCCATCAACATGGCCTCCTCCCTCACCGCGCACGCCTCCCACGATCCGCGCCAGCTCGCCGAGGGCGTGCGGGGGGCGTTGCGCCGGATGACGCTGCTGCTGGTGCCGGTGGTGCTGGTCCTGGTGGTGTTCGCCCCGCAGATCCTGCTGCCGTTCCACGAGGACTACGCCGAACACGGCACCACCGTGCTGCGGCTGCTGGCCGCCGGGGCGCTGCCCCGGGTAGTGGTCGAGCTGTACATCGGAGTGCTGCGGGTGCAGGGCCGGACCGGGGTGCTCGCCGCGCTCCAGGGCGCCATGTGCACGCTGGTGCTGGGCAGCGCCGCCCTGCTGTTCGCCCCGGCCGGGATCGCGGGTGCGGGCTGGGCGGTACTGATCAGCATGACGCTGATCGCCGCCGTCTCCGCCGTAGGTCTGCGTTCCGCGCTGCGCCGCGACCGCCGTCCGTCCGCCGTCGGCCGTTCCTCCGCGGCCCCGGCCTACGGCACTCACTGGGCGCGGCTGAACGCCACCGCCGGGTACGGCACGAACTGGGCGCGCCGAGCGGCTCAGGAACGCGAGGGCGTCGATGAGGACACGGTCACCCTGTTCATAGGACGCCCCGGCTACGAACGCGAGGCGCTGCAAGCGGACACGCTCGCGCTGATAAGGCGGACCCCACAAGAGTCCGAGGCTCTCAAGGGAGGCAGGGGGGAGGGGACCGAGCGGGGGAAGGGCACCGAGCGGGGGAAGGGGGCCGAGCGAGGGAAGGGGGCCGAGCGAGAGGAGGGGATCGAGGCAGGCAAGGGGAGCGAAGAGACCGGGAAGATCGAGAAGGCCGGGACCGCGAAGGCCGGGTCCGTGAAAGCCGCTTCTGCGAAGGCCGGGGCGTGGGGCCGGTCGACAGGGGAGGCCGCACGGGACCGGTCCGCGTCGGGTGGGGGCCGGGAGTGGTGCGGGTCGGGCGGGCGTTGGGATCGGTGGGTCTCGGGCGGGTTGTGGGGTCTGCTCGGCGTGGCGACCGTGGTCTTCTGGACGGCGTTGCGTGATCTGCCGTGGTTCGACGGCCCGTCCGAGGACGTACTGACCGGACGTCAGCTGCTGGCGGCGCTGCCGCTCGCGGCGCTCGTCGCGGGGGGTGTACTGCTCGTGGTGTTCGTCGGCGCGGTGACGCTGCGCGCTGCGCGCGGGGCGCTGCTGCCGGGGGCGGCGCTGGGTTCGGTGCTGCTCGCCCTGTACGCCGTACCCTCCGCCTTCGGCCGGGAGCCGTCACCGCTCGGTGGGGCGTCGTACGCGAAGGCGGCCGGTCACCTCGCGGAGGGGATGGGGCTCGACGGGCCCGAGCCGCTGCTGCGCTGGGCACCGCCGGCCGTGCAGCTGCTGTGTCTCGTACCGCTGTGGCTGCTGCTCGCGCGGGCGGATCGGTGGTTGACGTGGCCCGGGCGCTGGGGCGTCCTGTATCTCGTCGCGGTGGGCGGCTGGGTGTGGCGGCAGGAGCTCGCGCCGGTGGTCCTTCCTCTGTTCGTCGTCCTCGTCCTCGTCCTCGCCGTCGTGTCCGTGTCGCTCGCCACCCGTGGCCGCGCGGGTGCCGGACAGCCGCGCGGCGCGGTCGCGGTCAGCGGGACGGCACCGGCTGGTGGAAGTAGCCGTTCTTACCCGCCTCCCGGTAGCCCTCGAGACCAGGGCCCTCGTTGACGGTCAGATCGCACACGGGTTCCTCGGAGGTCGGCCGGTTCCAGTGGACCAGCGCCTTCACCTCGGGGAGCTTCTTCACGGCGGCGGGGATCTGGGTGTACCAGTCGCGCTGGCGCTGCGGGGCATCGGCGTCGGGTGCGGTGGCGAACTCGGCCAGCATCACCGGCTTTTCGTCGCTGATGTTCTCGCGCAGCCACTCGTAGGCGGGCTGTTGGCTGCGCAGGAAGTCCTTCCAGTCCGTGGTGCCGTGGCACTGGTAGTAGTTGTACTGGTCCATGGCGATCCAGTCGACGTACTCGTCCCCGGGGTAGAGCGCCTTCATGTCGGCCGCGCTGCCGAGGTAGCCGGAGACGGTCCACACCCACACCGCGTTGTCGGCCCCCAGTTCACGGAACCGGTCGCGCACATGGCGGTACGCGGCGACGAACTCCTCCGGGGTGCCCGCGCCTTCCTTGATGCGGGCGTCGGTCTCCTGGTCGAAGGAGAGGAAGACGCGTTTGCCGTAGGCCTTGATACGCCGGATCTGCGGATCGAGGAGTTCCTCGTCGAGCCTGCCGGACGCGATGTTCTTCCAGCCGAGCTGGGTCTCCGTCCAGTTCTCGTGGTGCGGCTCGGTCCAGACGGTGGACTCCCAGGCCAGCATGAGCAGCCTGTCCTTGCCGAGTTCCTGTTCGTCGGGGGTGAGCAGTTCCCCGTCGAGCCTGGTGCCCGACATGTCGTGGTAGTTGTAGACGAGGTCCAGCTTGCGGCCGATCCTCTTCTCGAAGCCGTACACGGCGTCCTTGAGCGAGCCGTCCTCGGTGTACGGCACGGCGGCGCCCCACCAGGCGCCGCACGGCGGGATCAGCGTGTCGGTGGGGGCGCACGAACCGGTGGGCAACTCACCCGAGGCCGCGTTGTCGGGCAGGGCGTCCGTGGCGGAATCCGGTTCCTCGGCGCGGCCGGCCCAGATGCCCAGCCCGGCGAGCAGCGCGGCCACCGCCATCAGCGCGACGGCCGTGCAGATGCGCCGGGCGCTCTTCGCATCTCTTGGCGTGCCGCCCGCCCGGTTGCTCCCCGAGCCGCCAGCCGGGCCGCTGTCGGGGCCGTCCGGCCGGCCGCTCACCGGGCCGTCTGCCCACGTGCTTCGCGGGCCGTCCGCAGGCTCGCTCCGCGGGTCGTCGCCCGGGTTGCTGCCCGGTTCGCCCTCAGGATCGTTTCGCAAGCCGTTCCGTGAGCCGTTCCGCGAAGCGGGGTCCGAGCCGTCCCCCGGCGGGTTACCGGAGCCGTCCTCCCAGATGTGGTTCAAGCCGTCCCGCAACCGGTCTCCCAAGTCGTCCCCCATGTGGTGCTCCGCGTCGCTCATCACGTGCGGTTCGGCCGGCTTGCGTGGCCCTTGCCTCAGCCCTGGCGTAGGTCCCAGACTCGGCCCTGGCGTTGGCGTTGGCCGCGCATGCCGCAGCCGATGCCGTCCCGTCATGTGTCACTGCCGCCGGAAGGCCTGCGCCTGACCCTGGCGCGCTCGACCGCGCCGCGCCGAGCGGCGGGCAGCGGCAGTCCCGGCAGTGCCGCGGTGACCGTGGTGAAGCAGGCGAGTGAGACCAGGAAGGCGGTTGTCGAGAAGGCCTCCACCAGGAACAGCGAGGTGGCGGTGAGGACACCGAGCGAGAGGCTGATGGGCGCGGCGAGCGCGATCGCCTCCAGTCTGGCGCCGGAGGCCAGGCGGCCCGGCTGCGGATGGAGCGCCGCGCATCCGGGACCGAACAGGACGAACAGCAGCACCGGGATCCAGCGCACCGGGGACGGCCCAGGCAATGCGGTGACGGCCAGTGCCGACCAACCAGAGGCCGCGACGAGCACTCTCCGATGTGTCGAGGTGAACCGGGTGAACCGGGTGACCCGGGTGAACCGGGCGGACCTGGCGGACCTGGCGCCATCGGCCCCCTTGGTTTCCGAGACCTCGCCCATGACTCCGCTGCCCATGACTCCGCTGCCCAGGTCTCCGCAGCCCGGGTGCGCGTAGCCGGGATCCCCGTGGCCCGGATCCCTGTAGGGCGGATCCCCGTGGCCCGGGTCGCCGTAGGCCGGATCTCCGCGGCCCCCGTCGGCGGTGTTCTCGTTGTCGATGTCCTCGGAGTCTCTGGTCGTCACTTCGATCACCTTGGGCTCATCTGGGCTCATGTGGGGTCATCGGCCGGCCGGGCGGTACTCCAGGACGACGCCGTACGGATGGCTCTCGACGGTCCGGAAGAGGGGCGAGGCGGTCAGCTTCGAGCGCAGGGTCTCGAAGCCGCCGGGCGGCAGCAGACCCTCGCCGGCGGCGTAGACGTCCTGCGTGTGAGTGAGGACGACGTACGCCTTCGCGCCCGGTGGAATCCCGTCCGCGAGGTAGCCGGCGGGGTCCTTCAGCATCTTCTCGTTCTCGGGCAGGGCCTGTTCGGCGAAGAACCAGTGCTCGAGACGGTCGTAGCGGTGGAGCGCCTGCGGGAAGGAGCCGCTGGTGGCGAGGATCAACGAGCCGTCGGGAGCGTTGTCGAGGGCCTTGGTGACCAGCGCGCTCTCCTCCGGCGGCGTGTAGAACATCTTCTCCTTGCCGTAGTAAGACGGCAGGAAGCCGGCCAGCAGGGCCAGCAGGACGACCGGCAGGGCGAAGGCCGCCGCCCTGCGCCGCAGTGCCTTCGCCCTGCTGCGGTGCGTCCCCGCGACGGCAGGGACGAGCGCGGCGGCGGCGAAGAAGGCCGCGCCGGGAAGGGCGAACAGATAGACGCGGAAGAGCATCTCGCCGCCGTAGTCGTTGACGGCGAACAGCGGTACCGGGGCGACGGACACCAGCAGCAGGGGCAGGGCGCTACGGGTCAGCCGACGCCGCAGTACGACGGCGGCCCCGGCGAGGACGGCGATCGCGAGCACCATCACCACGTTGGCGGTGCCGGCGAGTTCCGGTCCGGGCCCGGTGAGCTGCCCCGTGTAGCCCGCACGGGAGTTCTCGGTCAGCTCGCCGATCGACTTCCTGATGGTGTTGAGCGTCTCGACGAACAGCGGCCGGCCCATCGTCAGGTCCCAGGTGAGCATCAGCGTCGCGGCGACCGCCAGCAGCCCGTAATTGCGGTAGCGGCGGGTGAGGCTGAGCGCGACCAGACAGATGGTGAGCATCACCGGGGTGAGCTGGTGCGTCGCGTTGACGGCGGCGATCAGCGGCGCCAGGATCACCACGCACACCGCGCGCTGCCTCCTCCCCGTCGGCGGCGGTACGGGCGCGGCCACCGGGTCGAGGAAGGTGCGGTCGCGCAGTCGTCCGGCGGACCCGGGCCGCACGAAGTGCCGCAGCACCACCGCGAGAACCGTCAGATGCAGCAGGTAGGCCAGCGCCTGCGGGGCGAAGTAGTCCTGGCCCACCCAGTTGGCGAGCTGGAAGATCCACACGGCGGTCCAGATGAGCCGCCAGTCCTCGCAGAAGGTGCGGTAGATCAGGACCAGCACCGGCATCATGAGCAGGCCGACGACGATCGGCGCCCAGTTCGCGTAAACGGCGGCGTTCTCCACGCCGAAGGCGCGCACGAGGCCCGCGTTGAGGGTGAAGAAGCCCGGCCACTGGTCGTATGCGGACATGTTTCCCGACAGCGCCGCGCCCGGCCGCAGCTCACCGTTGGTGAGCAGCGTGTCGACGATGGCGTCGTGCTTGGACGCCCACGGGTAGCGCACGGCGTCGTACAGCACCGCCGGTGGCGCCTTCAGCGCGAGGAGCAGCGCGGCACAGTGCGCGGCCGGCCACCAGGGCGCGGTGCCCGCGCGCCGCAGACTGAGGACGAAGCCGGCCGTGAGGACCAGCAACGAGAGGTAGTAGGCGACCGGCAGCCGGTCCAGCAGGCCGTAGTCGCCCATCTCGCGGAAGCCGATGCGGGGCAGCGCGTACACCCACAGGGCGGTGGCGAGCAGCAGCGTCAGCAGACCGGCGTCCGGCCGACGTCGTGGGACCCGCCAGGATCTGCGACCACCGCCGCTGTTCGGGTCCGGGCTGCCCGGATCGCCAGGACCGCTGTGACTACCGGGACTACCCGAAGGGCGGGGGACAGCGGCAGTGCTGGGACTACCGGAAGGGCTGGGACCAGCGGGAGCGCTCGGGCTGCCCGGTCCGGCGGAGAGGTCGGGGGTGGGCAGCTCGCTGCTCTCGGTGCTCGGTACGGGCACGTGGTGTTGCACGTCGAGGCTCCCCTCCCTCATGCCAACTATAGGAATTTCTACTTCTTTTCACACCAAAATCGTCGAACCCGCCTCAACCTGCGAACACCGGTCCCTGTACGACGGCGCGGGCGCGGCGGTACCAGCGCCAGCCGACCGTCTTCGGTCCGTCGCGGTACGGGGCGACACGGGCGCCGGATCCCGCCAGCCAGCCCAGGATGTCGGCGACGGTGTGACCCCGGCGCACGATGAGCCGGGCGATGCGGTACTGCTCGTCGCGGTCCGAACTGAGCGCGTGCCGCACGGCGGTGGCCGTCTCGTAGCCCGCGGCGACTGCCGTCCGCCGTACCCGGCCGCTGTTGTAGCCGTGCGGGTAGGCGAGGTGGCGGACCCGGTGGCCGAGCGCGTCCTCCAACACCGAACGCGATTCCCGTAGTTCGTGCGCCAGCGCCCGGGGCGCGAGGGTGTCCAGCTGGGCGTGGGTGACGGTGTGGCTGCCGATTTCCATGCCGTACCGCTCGAGTTGCGCCGCCTGCTCCAGCGTCATCATCGGCGCGGGTGGCAGCAGGCTGCGGCCGCCCCGGGTGATCGCTCCGGTGGTCAGGTAGGCGGTGGCGGGCAGCCCGCGCCCGGCCAGCGCCTCGGCGGTCGCACCGGGCAGGTCGGCGAAGCCGTCGTCGAAGGTGAGCAGCACCGGCCGGGGCGGCAGCGGCGCCCGCCCCGCGAGGTGGTCGGCGAGCGCGCTGATCGTCACGGGCGTACGGCCGCTGTCCACGACGGCGTCCAGATGCCCCGCGAACTGCTGCGGACTGACGGTGAACTCGGCGATCCAGCCGGGCGGTTCCTCCATCACGGCGTGATACAGAAACACCGGGATGCTGCCGTTGCTGCCGTTGCTGCCGTTGCTGCGGTTGCTGCGGTTGCTGCGGTTGCTGCGGTTGCTGCGGTTGCTGGCGTTGCTGCCGTTGCTGCGGTGGCCGCCGTGGGCTCCGTCTGGCCTGTGCGCGGGTGCCGTCATCGGACAGCACCCCGCAGCGCGTGCCGGGCCCGCAGATAGCCCACCGGCCCGTAGAGCATGCCGCGCCGCTGGAGCCGGGAGAGCCGGGTGGGCCAGGCGTGGGTCCGGGCGTCGTGTCCGCCGGGCGCGCCGTCCGCCGCGGGCTCCGCCTCCCGGCTCGCCGTCAGCGTCCGCGCGTGGGCGAGCCCCCTGGGCAACCGGGCCAGGAACGCGGGCAGCAGGCCGGGCCGGTTGACGAGGATCGCCGTGAGGTAGGCGGTCAGGCCGGCGCCGTAGCCGTACGCCTGGGTCTCCAGATCCCGCCAGGTCTCCCGGTGGTGGTGCCAGACCAGGGCTTGCGGCGTGTAGTGCAGCCGGTGGCCCCCGGCGAGGACCCGGACGAATCCGTAGAGGTCGTCGCCGCCCCGCGCGAGCGTCCCCGCGCCGGTCGCCGGGTCGAAACCGCCGACCGCCCGCAGCACCTCCCTACGGAAGGCCATGTTGGCGCCGGAGCCGAAGCGGCCCGCGGTGAACGGGAACAGCGGTTCGTCGGCGGGCGGGTCCCGCGGGTCGTACGTACGGGCCGAGAAGCCCTTGGCGAAGCCGCCGTGGCTCTCCAGGAGAACCTGGGCAGGGGTCCGCAGCCCGGCCGGCAGGATCAGGCCGGTGGCGCAGCCGAGGCCCGGGTCGGCGGTGAAGGGCGCGGTGAGTTCCGTGAGCCAGCGCGGGTCCGCCACGACGTCGTCGTCGGTGAAGGCGATCACCTCGCCGTGGGCGGTCGCGACGCCCTGGTTGTGTGCGACGGCGAGGCCGGGCGTCGGTTCGGTCACGTACCGCACGTGCTCGGCGTACTTGCGTTCGATCAGATCCAGCGTCGCGTCCGTCACGGGCGCGTTGTCGACGACGACGATCTCGAAGTCCGGGTGATCCTGGGCCAGCAGCGAGTCGAGGGCGTGGGCAAGTCTTTCGGCGCGCTCCCGGGTGGCGACGACGACGGTGGTGAACGGCACGGTGGCGTTCGGGGCGGCGGTAGCGGTCGGCGCGGTGGCGCTCGGGGCGGTGGCGGGCGGCACGGTGGCGTTCGACGCTGTGGCGGGCGGCACGGTGGTGGTCGGGGTGGTGGTGGTCGGGATTGTGGCGGCGATCGGGGCGGTGGCGGCGGTCTGGGCGGTGACTTGGGCGGGCCCCGTGTCAGGCGGCCCGGGTGCGTGCTCACGCGAGGCCAGGCCCATCAGGACGGTCTTCGGGTCCGCGCCCTCCGGTACCGACCCGAGCAGCGTTCCGATCGGTCGTCCGCCCCTTCTGACCAGCACGAACACCTCGCCGTGCGTCACGGGCGGACTCCCGGGCCCCGGTCTGAGGACGCCCCCGCCGTCCAGCTCGAGCTCGGCGACCTGCACCGGCTCGATGTCCAGGAACCGCTGTATCTCCTGCTGTGCGCGTGCAGCGCGGTACATGCATCCCCCTTGTCTCACGCCAGTCGTTCCTGTCACGCGGCGTGTGCCTTGCCGGCCGGACCGGTGCGGGCACAGCCGGAGCCGGTCACGCCTGTCACATCCGTGGCGCCGGTCACGACGTCGGGCCCGACGGACGGTCGGCCGGCGCCGCTCGTCACGGTCGGCGCAGTCGGCCCGCGCCCTTCAAGGCCCGTGCGGCCGCCGCGGCGAGCCTCGGCCGGTTGCGCACGAAGTGGTGCGCCCGGCGGGACGGCTCACGGCTGAGCCAGTAGAGGACGGCGCCCGCCCCCGGACGCGACCACGCCCCCTCGTACACGGGCACCTCCCCGGTCTTCAGCGCGTCCTTGTACTCGGCCGCGCCCCGCCCCAGGTCGAGCAGGCCGATGCCCTCGGCCGCGGCCGACTCGGCCATCCGCAGATGCAGCACCAGGCCGGGCGAGAACTTCGCGAATCCCGGTTCGTACGCAGGGAACCAGCAGGCCAGGACCGTCGACGAACGCAGCCCGAAGTGCGCGGCGATCGGCTGGTCACCGGCGTAGAGGACGGAGAGCGTGCCGGAGCACTCCGGCGCGCGGGTCACGGAGAGCGCGTCCACGAGCCGGGTGATCCACTCCTGGGCGAACCGGTCCCGGCGACCGGTCCTGCGGTACTGCGCGGACTTCCACCCCATGAGCGTGCGCAGCGCGGCCGGATCCCGTTCGTCGAACACGAACCGCAGCTCCCCGACCTGGCGGCCGAGCCTGCGCTCCTTGGCGAGAGTCGTCTTCAGGAACTTCGGCGACTGGGCCCGCAACACGGACTCGTAGGTCTCGTAACCTTTTTCCACGTCGATGACATAAGAGGCGTACTCCGCCGCCGCGTGCGGGGTGAACAGCCCCTGCCCCGCCTCCAGGTTGTCGAAGGCGAAGCTCGACAGGGCGCACGCCCGCATCAGTTCGGCCGCCTTCAGTCCGAGACCCGGGGCCAGCACCGCGCCCTGCGCGTCCGAGACGCCGTACGCGAGGGCCTGCCCCTGTCCGAGCCGGCCCCGCTCGTGGGGCAGGAAAGCCGACCGGCTCCCGCCCCTCGTACACCACCGCCACCCGCGAGCGTGGCCTCACCAAGCCCACGGCGTCGGTGAACTCCGGTTCCATGAACGGGTTCCGCGGAAGCCCGGACGCGGCACGCAGCGCGCGCCACCGCTCCCTCTCCCCCTCGCCGAGATCCTGCGGCCCCAGCACACGAATGCGCCCACTGCTCAACCCGACCCCCCGATCAAGTCCCCCCTGGACACCTGGACGGTACCGCTCCACCCGGGCATCGCGGTAGGTAGCGTCACATGTTGCTGCCAACCGGTGCAGAGGCCTTTAACCGTCCACTACCCGGCGAGGTGTCAGAAAGCCGTTCCATTGAGTCGGTCGGCAGCCAGTCGTGAGCCAGGCACACAAGGGGAGTTGGCAGAACCGGACAGGACTTCGACGTCGTCCGGTTCGCGTCGAACCCGGGGACCCCGGGATCCGTATTCTCTGATCATGGCCGCACCCACCGCATATGCCGCGCGCACCGCGTACTCCCTCATCGCCACCGACCTGGACGGGACGCTGCTCCGCGGCGACGACACCTTCTCCGACCGGTCGCTCGACGCGCTCGCGCGGGTGGCGAGCGCCGGCGCACGCCACCTGGTGGTGACCGGACGGCCCGCGCCCCGGGTGCGCCCGCTGCTCGACCGGCTGCACAGCAGGGGGCTCGCGGTGTGCGGGCAGGGGGCGCAGTTGTACGACGCCGGCGCGGACCGTCTGCTGTGGTCGGTCACCCTGGACCGGGAGCTGGCCGAGACCGCGCTCGGCAAGATCGAGGCGGAGGTCGGGCAGCTGTACGCGGCCGTCGACCAGGACGGGGTCGACGGGCTGACGCTCATCGAGCCGGGCTACCGGATGCCCCACCCGACGTTGCCCGCCCTGCGGGTCGATCGACGCGACGATCTGTGGTGCGAGCCGATCAGCAAGGTACTGCTGCGCCATCCGACGTTGTCCGACGACGAGTTGGCGTCGACGGCCCGCTCGGTGGTCGGCTCCCTGGCCACCGTCACCATGTCGGGGCCGGGCACGGTCGAACTCCAGCCCTGCGGGATCACCAAGGCGACGGGTCTGGCCCTGGCCGCCGAACACCTGGGGCTGCGGCCCGAGGACACCGTCGCCTTCGGGGACATGCCCAACGACATCCCGATGTTCGACTGGGCGGCGCGAGGCGTCGCCATGGCCAACGCCCACCCGGAACTCAAGGCGGTGGCCGACGAGGTCACGACGTCGAACGAGGACGACGGCGTGGCCGTCGTCCTCGAAAGACTGTTTCCGTAACCGGCTACCGGCACCGGCTACCGGGCGTCGGGTAGCGGCACCGGCTGCCGGGTGTCGGGTAGCGGCACCGGCTGCCGGGACCGGTGACCGGTCGGCGGGACGGTCAGTACGCGCCGAACACGTTGTCGATCGAGCCGTAGCGCGCGGCCGCGTAGTTGCAGGCGGCGGTGATGTTCGCGACCGGGTCGTACGAGTCCCACGACGTCCCGTTGACGTGGTAGGCGCGGAAGGTCGGGTCGATGACCTGGAGCAGCCCCTTGGACGGGATGCCCGCGGCCGCGTTGGAGTCCCAGAGGTTGATGGCGTTGGGGTTGCCGGAGGACTCGCGGATGACGTTGCGGTAGATGCCGTTGTACGTCCCCGGGATGCCGTGCTGCCCCATGACCTGGAGGGAGGCGCGGATCCAGCCGTCGAGGTTGTTGGCGTAGCCGAGGCTGGTGGCGGTGGAGACGGCCGGGGTCGCCGCGGAGGCGGTGGTCGCCCCGAGGACGGGAAGGGCGAGCACGGCCGCGCCGGTGGCGGCGACGGCGAGCGTGCGGACGAAACGGTTGCGGCGCGGCTGAGCGGCAGCGGGCATGACGAATTTCCTCTCCGGCGCCTGCGAGGTGAGCTGTCGGGTTCGGGCGGGAGCTGCCCGGTCGCGTCCTGACGGACGCGGCTTGACCCCTAGCCGTAAGGCCTGCCCGAAACGTCTTGTGTATCCAAGACGTACGGAAAGTCCGTTTCGGCGACTTACCTGGTTCCCCCGCTCCTGCCGAGCGGTATCGGTGGGTGTGCGAGCGGCGGCAGGATTCGGCGTTCCGCCCGACAGGCCGGGAACGTATGCGAGAGCACATGTCCGGAACAAGTACCGGATTCACAGATCACCCCTATTGACCTTGGTCTGTGGCCTATGGGGTGCTTGATCCTTTGTGGGTGCAAACCTTCAACTTGCTTAAGGCGTGCGGAGAATCGGTGAAGGGTGAGGGTAGACCGGATCTTCGCGGGGAGTGAGCCAACTCACCAGCATCCACAAGAGCGGCGAATCGGGCATTCGCCCCAACTCCCTATTAATAGACCGATGGTGAATCAGTGCCGAATCGGTGGCGGGCCGACGCCGGTTCGATGGCGACCCGGCGCCGGTTCGACGGCGGGTCGACGGCGGGTCGACGGCGGGTCGACGGCGGGTCGACGACGGGGCGACGACGGATCGCGCAGAGGGGGGAGGGAGGTGGACGAGAAGGGGAGGGGATCGGAGGCGGCGAGAGGGGGTGGGGAAGGGGGGAGGGGGTGGAAGGGGAGTGGGGGGAGGCTGGAGGAAAGGCGGAGGGGGGCTGGAGGAGGGGGAGGGGTGAGGGGCGCGCCTGCCGTCGCGCTCGACGGGTCGCGGGGGGAACCTGAGAAGAAACGCGTGATCGTCGTCACGCGCAAAAGGGGTGCGCGGACGTTTCGGAGCGGCCGGCGGCCCGTCCGAGGACATGAATCTCCACTTCCCGGAAACTCTCTTCATGTCCGCTCATATGAGCTGATCGAAAACATTTCGGGCGTGATCCGACCGGGCCTGGCCTGCGGGGCACCTCTCGGGCGCCTCCTGGAGACCTCCCGGGCGAGCCCATTCGAGCCCGCGGGACGTGGGGGCTATCGGTGATCGAAACGTGACCGGATACGCTGACTTGAGTGATGGCAGAGACCTATCGACAAACCGCGTAATCGCCAGTAGACACCAGCAGACAGGAGACCCCTCGTGACCGTCGTCGGGCCGTTCGGGCTGAGCGTGCGGGACCAGGCTCTGGAAGCCGATGTCCAGGCCGGATTGGCGGCTGTCGAGGAAGGCTTGCTCGAGGCCACCAAGAGCGCGGTCCCGTTCATCACGGAGGCCGCCCAGCACCTCGTACGCGCGGGCGGGAAGCGGTTCCGGCCGCTGCTCGTGGTGCTCGCGTCGCAGTTCGGTGACCCGTACGCGCCGGGTGTCGTGCCCTCGGCCGTCGTGGTGGAGCTGACCCACCTGGCCACGCTGTACCACGACGACGTGATGGACGAGGCGGCCGTGCGGCGCGGGGTGTCCAGCGCGAACAGCCGCTGGGGGAACTCCGTCGCCGTACTCACGGGTGACTTCCTCTTCGCACGGGCCTCCCACATCCTGGCCGACCTCGGCCCCGAGGCGGTACGGGTGCAGGCGGAGGCGTTCGAGCGGCTGGTCACCGGGCAGATCCTGGAGACCGCGGGGCCGACGGACGGACGGGACCCGGTCGACCACTACCTCGACGTGCTCGGCGGCAAGACGGGCTCGCTGGTGGCGGTGGCCTGCCGGTTCGGGGCGATGATGTCCGGTGCCGACGAGACGGTCGTCGACGTGCTCACGCAGTACGGCGAGCGGCTCGGCGTGGCCTTCCAGCTGGCGGACGACGTCCTGGACATCGCCTCCGACTCGCACGAGTCGGGCAAGACGCCGGGGACGGATCTGCGCGAGGGCGTGCCCACGCTGCCCGTGCTGCGGCTGCGCGAGCGGGCGGCACGGCTGTCGCTGCCCGAGGACATCGCCCTGTGCGAGCTGCTGGACTCCGACCTGACCGACGACGCCCGGCACACCGAGGCGCTGGAGGCGCTCCGGGCCCACCCGGCGCTGGAGCAGGCCCGCCGGGACACCGTGCGGTACGCGAAGGAAGCGCGGTCCGCGCTGGCGCCGTTGCGGGAGTGCGACGCGAAGGCGGCGCTGCTGGAACTCTGCGACGCGGTGGTCCACCGGGCGGGCTGACCCCCGGGAACCCCTACGGGTCGGGTGCCGGCCCGTCACCTTCGTGTCATACCGCAGGCGTATGTGGAGTTGAGCCCTCGGGCTGACGCTTCTCCCTGGCCGATTTGGTCAGATGGGAACCACGGAAAACACCACTCCTCACCGATTCGGGTGAGAATGGCGGCTTGGGGTGGGGACGTTCAAGCGTGAGATGACCGGCCGCCGCCGACGACGGAGGTAAGGCACACATGGCACCGAAGGAATCCGACGACACCATGACCGGCGGGGAGCCGACCGCCGGAGAGGCCGACGACCTGCGCCTCGGACGGCGCAAGGCCGCGCGGTACATCGTCCCGGTCACCGTGATCGGTGTCGCGGCGGCGACGATCGGGCTGGTCCCGGCCCTCGCCGACTCCGGCGACCCCGACCTGCCGAAGATCACCGCCCAGCAGCTTCTCGACAAGATCGCCGCTTCGGACGTACAGCAGCTGTCCGGGACGGTGAAGATCAGCACCGATCTCGGGCTGCCCGACCTGGGCGGACTGGAGAGCGGGCTCCTCTCGGGGGCCGCCAAGGGCGACGACGGTTCGTCCGCCGACCCGTCCACCAAACTCACCGAGCTCGCCGCCGGCACGCACACCCTGCGCGTCGCCGCCGACGGCCCGGACCGGCAGAAGCTCTCGCTGCTGGAGGACGCCGCCGAGTACAGCGTCATCCACAACGGCAAGGACGTGTGGGGGTACGACAGCGCCTCCGACGAGGTCTACCACTCGACCGCCGACGAGAGCTCGGGCAAGGGTGCCGGCAAGACGGAGGCCCCTGTCCCCGCGACGCCCGGGGAGCTCACCGAGGACGCCCTGAAGGCGGTCGACGACACGACCTCCGTGACCGTCGACGGCACCGTGCAGGTCGCCGGCCGTGACGCCTACAAGCTCCTGGTCAAGCCGAAGCAGTCCGGTTCCACGGTCGGCGCGATCAGTGTGGCCGTGGACGCGAAGACGGGCCTGCCGCTGAAGTTCACGCTGACCCCGGCCGGCGGTGG
Source organism: Streptomyces rishiriensis (assembly GCF_030815485.1). Taxonomy (NCBI): domain Bacteria; kingdom Bacillati; phylum Actinomycetota; class Actinomycetes; order Kitasatosporales; family Streptomycetaceae; genus Streptomyces; species Streptomyces rishiriensis. The sequence continues at coordinate 5,009,881 of NZ_JAUSWV010000002.1, forward strand.
CGCCGCCGTCGTGGACGCGGGCTTCACCCAGATCAGCTTCGCCGAGCCCGCCGCGTCCACCTTCGACTTCACCGTCCCCAAGGGCGCGAAGGTCACCGAGGGCGACGAGGTCGCAGAGACTGCCCCCGGGCACTCGGGCAAGCCCGACGACCTCGCGAAGGACCTCGAAGGCGTCGAGGGCGCGGAGGGCCTCGGCGGCCTCGGTGGCCCCGGAGGACTCAACGTGCTCGGCGAGGGCTGGACGTCCGTGGCCGTCTTCGACACCGGCGGCGAGGGCATGCCCTCGGGCGCGGAGGCCGGCGGCGACCTCGGCGGCTTCCTCGGCTCCTTCGGCGACAAGGTGACCGGCAAGTTCGGCTCCGGCACCGTCTTCTCCACCCGCCTGATCAACGCCCTGATGACGGACGACGGCAAGGTCTACGTCGGCGCGGTCACCAAGGACGCCCTGGTGAAGGCGGCGAACGCGGCGAAGTAGCAGCGGCCGACAAGGTGAGTCGACCGGTGAACCGACGGACGAGCCGACGGACGAGCGGATAGGTGAACCGAAAGGCGAGCCGATAGGTGATCCGGCGGGTGAGCCGACAGGCGAGCGGATGGGTGAACCGCCGGGCGAGCCGACAGGGAACGGATGGGAAGCCGATGGGGGAGTCAGTGCGGGGGTCCGTGCGGCAGCCCGAGCCCGAGCCCGAGCCCGTGCCCGTGCCCGAGCCCGTGCCGGAGCCTGCGGACGATGAAGCCGTCATCCGCACCCGCGCCCTCACCAAGCGCTACCGCGGCGGTCAGCTCGCCGTGGACGGTCTCGACCTGACCGTCCCGGCGGGCAGCGTCTTCGGCTTCCTCGGCCCCAACGGTTCCGGCAAGACGACCACCATCCGCATGCTGATGGGGCTCATCGAGCCCACGGCCGGCTCGGCCCGTGTCCTGGGACAACCCATGCCGCGGGCCGCCCGCGCCGTACTGCCCCACGTCGGGACCCTGATCGAGGGTCCCGCCCTCTACGGCTTCCTCTCCGGCCGTGACAACCTGCTCCGCTACGACGCCGCCGATCCGACCGCCGACCCGCGCACCCGGCGTGAGCGGGTCTCGGCGGCGCTGCGACGGGTGGGCCTCACGGCCGCCGCCGGCAAGAAGGCGAAGGCGTACTCCCTCGGTATGAAGCAGCGGCTGGGCCTCGCCGCCGCCCTTCTCCAGCCCCGTCGGCTGCTCGTTCTCGACGAGCCGACCAACGGTCTGGACCCGCAGGGCATGCGGGAGATCCGGTCGCTGATCCGGGAGCTGGCCGCGGAGGGCACGACCGTCTTCCTCTCCTCGCACCTGCTCGACGAGATCGAGCAGGTGTGCACGCACGCGGCGGTGATGGCACAGGGCCGGCTGCTCGTCCAGGGCACGGTGGCCGACCTCGCGGCGGGGACGCGCGGCCGACTGGTCGTGACGACCCCGGACCCGGCGGACGCGGCCCGGGTGCTGAAGGAGCAGGGGGCGGACGACGTGGTCCTCGGCGAGGACCGTGTGAGTGCCGAGGCCCCGCCCCCGGACCGCGATCTCGCCGACCTGAACACCGCGCTGGTGACGGCGGGCGTCCGCGTCCGCGGCTTCGCCGTCGAGCGGGCCTCCCTGGAGGACGCGTTCGTGGCTCTCACGGGGGAGGGATTCGATGTCGCCGGCTGACACGGTGGACGACCGGAACCAGGCACCGGCACCGGGACCCACGCCGGTGACACCGGTGCGGACGCCGGACCGGAGCCGGACCTGGATCTGGACCTTCGGGCTGCTCCGCAGCGAGGTGCTGACCACCTTCCGGCGCTGGCGCACCCTCGCGCTGTTGGGCGTGCTGGCGGCCGTGCCGGTCCTGGTCGGGATCGCCGTGAAGATCGAGACGAGCGACGGCTCGTCCGGCGGACCCGGCGGCGGGGGAGGGGGCGGAGGCGAGGGGCCGGCGTTCATCTCGCAGGTGACCAACAACGGCCTGTTCCTGGTCTTCACCGGGCTGGCCGTGACCCTGCCGTTCTTCCTTCCGATGGCGATCGGGGTCATCGCGGGCGACTCGATCGCGGGCGAGGCGAACGCGGGCACGCTCCGCTACCTGCTGGTCGCCCCGGCCGGCCGCACCCGCCTGCTGCTGGCCAAGTACGCGACCGTCATGATCTTCTGCCTGGTGGCCACGCTGGTGGTCGCGGTCTCGGCGCTGACGGTCGGGGCGCTGCTGTTCCCGATGGGGGACCTGACGACGATCTCCGGCACCCGGATCGGCTTCGGCGACGGGCTGCTGCGGGCACTGCTGATCGCCCTGGTCGTCGCCGCCTCGCTCACCGGCGTGGCGGCGCTCGGGTTGTTCGTCTCCACCCTCACCAGCAGTGGCATCGCGGCGATGGCGACGACGGTGGGTCTGCTGATCACGGTCCAGATCCTCGACCAGATTCCCCAACTGCACGCCTTGCAGCCGTACTTCTTCTCGCACCACTGGCTGTCCTTCGCCGACCTGATGCGCGAGCCGGTCTACTGGGACGACCTGCGGAAGAACCTCGGCCTCCAGGCCCTCTACGCGGCCGTCTTCGGCTCGGCGGCCTGGGCGCGCTTCACGACGAAGGACATCACCGCGTAGGCAGCACGGCGCTGGGCGGTACGGCGCTGAGTTGTACGGCGCTGGGCACAGGGCGTACGTCTCAGTGGGTCTCGTACAGGAAGCGGGCCGCCGGGGTCTCTCCCGCGAAGAACGTCTTGGCGCGCGTCAGCGCCTCCGTGTCCTTGAGGACGTCACCGGGCTTGCTGCCGTTGCCGAGCAGCACCCCGCCGAAGGACATCCGCAGGTGGGCGGCCGAGTTGTTGAGCGTGCCGACGAGCGGATCGGCGACCACGGGCTGGTCGTCCGCCAGCGCGGTCACGCCCCACAGGGTGCGCCCGGCGAGCGTCGCCTTGAAGTCGAGGCCGGGGGTGCGCAGCCAGCCCGACCAGTGGTCCAGGTAGCGCTTGGTCTGCGCGGACACCGAGTACCAGTACAGCGGCGACGCGATCACGATGTCCGTCGCGGCGAGCGTGGCGTCGAGCAGCAGTGCCGTGTTGCCCTCGGTGGGGCGGACGCGGCCGCTGTCGTGACGCTGGTCCTCGAAGTCGGGCAGCGGGTGCCGGGCCAGACTGATCCACGTCTGCTCGACGTCGGAGGGCAACTGCTCGGCGGCCGCGCGGGCCAGCAACTCGGTGTTGCCGTCCGGACGGCTGCTCCCCAGCACGAACAGGAAACTGCGGCGAGTCATGATCCATCCCCCAGGTAGTCGGCGTACGACGATAGTCTGCACCTGCATTATATGTGTGCGCAAGTACTTGTCGGGGGTGAAGGCAGGAGAAGTCAGGGACGACGGCAGGGGTCGGGCCAGGGGGAGGCTGGTGCCGCTGGTGCAGTTCGTGGAGCCGGTGCGGTTCTGGCGGCACTGGCACCAGAGGCACCAGTGGCGACCGTCAGTAGGGCGCTCTCCCTGCCGTGTGCCGCGACCATGTGCAGCCCCACGGGACAGCCGTCGGTGCCGAGCCCCGCCGGGATGCTGATCGCCGGATGCCCGCTCAGGTTGAACGCCCAGGTGAGCGCGGTCGAGAACCGGCTGCCCGGGCCCTCGTGGCCGTGTGCGGCGTTCGGCGTCGTCGGGGTCAGCAGCAGGTCGACGCGGGAGAAGAGATCGGCCAGCAGTCGGTCGTTGGCGGCCCGGACGTCTTCGGCGGCGCGCAGGTCCGCCCCGGGGGTGCGCAGCGCGAGCCAGGCCGGTGCGGGGTCCGCCAGCCGCAGGGGCACGTCGCAGGACGGCAGCAGCCGTACGACACCCGCCTCGGCGAGGCGCCCGGCGGCGGCACGGGCCAGGGCGAGCGGCTCGGGGTCGGGATCTGCGAATCCGAGGTCGGCGGAGAAGACGGCGACAGGCGGGACGGACCCCGCCGAGGGAGCGGGACCCATCACGGGAGCGGGATCCGTAGAGGGAGCGGGACCCGTCACGGAAGCTGGATCCATCGAGGGGACGGGGTCCGTCGGCGCCCTCGGGGTCATGACCTGCATGTACGCTTCCGCGTCCGCCGCGTGGTGTACGAGTACGCCGGGCGCCGCCAGTCCCGTACGGTCCCGGGCGGGCGATGCCGCGCCCCGCCCGGGTGACGGCCGGCGGTTCGTGGTCTTCAGGCCGATCACACCGCACCACGCGGCCGGGATCCGCACCGAGCCCGCGCCGTCGCTGCCCGTCGCCAGGGGGACCAGGCCGGCGGCCACCGCCGCGGCGGACCCGGCCGAGGAGCCGCCCGGCGTGCGGTCGGGGCGCCAGGGGTTGACGGTCCGGCCATGGGCGCCGAGGCCCCAGGTCTGCCACGGAGTACCGGGACCCGGCACGGCCGTCGCCCCCACCGGCACACATCCGGCGGCGATCAGCGGGCCCGCGGCGCCCAGCCCATGACGCCCCTTCACGCCGATCGGCACCCCGGCCAGCGGCAGCCGCTCGCCCGCGGCCACCCGGGCGTCGACCTCACGCGCCCACGCCCGCGCCCTCTCCTCCCACACCTCGGCGAAGGCGCACAGCGAACGGTCGACCCGCGCGATCCGGGCGAGCGCCTCACCGGCCGCGTCCACGGCAGACAGCCGCCCCGCCCGGACGGCCGCGGCGATCTCCACGGCCGGCGGCCACCCCAGGGACCCGGGTCTCACCGGCACCCCCGCGCCTGCTCAGCGGGCCCCGGTGAGCCGGGCCAGCGGTTCCGTCTCGCGCGGCGGGGTGCCGCCCAGTTCACCGAGGCGCCAGTTCGTCACCCAGGGGACGCGGTACACGTCGACGACCGATTCGATGACCCGCACCCGCTGGACGAGCGGCCGGGGCAGCCGTCCCGGCGCGTCCGCGACGAGCACCACCGCGTCCAGGTCGAGGCCCTGCGGAGCCTCGCCGCACCGGAAGACCTCCAGGGTCCGCAGGAGGGAGTCCAGTCCGGCCGCGTGGGTGCGGGCGACCAGCAACACGGACGGGGGATCGCCGGCGCCTGGCCACGCGCGTCCGCAGTCGTGGCCGCCGTAGACCGCGGCCAGGGTGGAACTGCCGGCCCCGCCGTGCGTGGCGACCCAGGAGAAGCGCCGGGGCGCGGCGGTGGAGGCGTACGGCACCGGTACCGGATCCGGTGCGGCCACCGGCCCGCGGATCCAGATCTCCGGCCCCCGCTGCCCGTCCGTCGTCCCCATGCCCCGTGATCCTCCCAGTCGTCGCCGTCCCTCCGGGACGCCCCCGATCCTGGTGGTCCCGGAGCTGCCCCGGTAGCGGGACGTGGGTTCCTGGAACGATGCTGTGACGTCGTGGTGACGCGTGGACCGGGAGCGCTCGGAGAGACTCAACAGTACGTGTCCGCGTACACGTACCTGGACGACCGGATCGTGACGACGCATCCGAGTGAGGAACCGATGTCTCGACTCAGCCGCGAGAAGAAGCGGGAACAGAAGTACGCCGGCCCCACGGCCGTCGTGGTGGCACCGCTCGACGTCCATGTCCGCGGGGGTGGGACGGCGACGATAGGCGGTGTCCCGGTCGTGGCGGCCGACGGCGAGGAGATCCAGCGCGCCGTCCTGAGTCACCTCCACCGCATCGCCCTCGCCACCGGGCACCCGGTCCTCGCCACGGTCCACGACGAGCGCATCGGTTACGTCGTCGCCCTGCGTGTGGACCCGGACGGTTCCAGCCATTTCACGGCGGATCCCCAGCGGACGGCCGTGGCTCCGTCGTCGGCGCCATCGGCGCCGTCGGCACGGGTGGAGACAGCACCGGACACGCGGAGCACCACACCCACCGACGCGTCCCCGTCCTCGGCGGGGTCAACGTCCCCGTCCGCTCCCGCCCTCGTCGGCCCGCCCGTTCCGGCTCCCGCCCCCGTCGACAGGCCCGTGCCCCCCGACCCCGTCGAGGGTCCTGCCCCCGTCGACTGGCCCGTGCCCGCCGACGCGCCCGCGTCGGCCGCAGACGAACAGTCCGCTCAGCCGCGACGCGACGAGCCCACGCATCTCCTGCGCCAGGTGCCCGAGCCGGTGCGGGACGCGGCGCCGACGTTCCCGTTGCGCGCGGTGCCCGAGCGGGACGCGGAGCAGGGAACCCGGTCGGCGCCGGAGTCGGCACCCGGATACGCGGCGGAGACCCCGGCGCCCGGCACGGTCACCGCTCCGACGGGCGTGTTCGGCCCGCCGCCGACGATGGACCAGCGGCCGAACCCGGACGCCCCCTCCCCCTCTGCCCCGGAGGCCACCTCCGCCTCTGCCCCGGAGGCGCTCCCCACCCCGACCGCGGCGCCGGCCCCGGTTCCCGCCCCGGCCCCGATCCCCTTGCCGCTCCCGACGGCGGCCTCCGGCGCCACCTCCACCACCAGGTCCGGTTCCACGCCCACATCGCTCGTCCCCCACGACTTCATCCCCGACTCGGCACTCGATCCGGACCCGGACCCGGGCCCCAAGCCCACCCCCGCCCGCGGCTTCGACGCCGTCGCGGAGGCGGTGCTGGGGGACGACCCCCGTACCCTCCACGGCGACGGCGGCACCCCGGCGCTCCTCGCGGAACCGCTCGCGCGGATCAACGAGGCCGTGCGGGCGGGCCGTACGGACACCGCGGCCGCTCTCGCGGAACGGACCGTGCTGGAGGCGTCCGCAACGCTGGGACCGGAGCACCCCGAGGTGCTCCGGCTGCGCGAACTCACCGCGTACATCGCCTACTTGGCAGGCGACCCGCTGCGCTCCTTCCACACCTCCCTCGACCTGGCCCGCATCCACCGCCGGACCCCGGACTCGGAGGCCGCGTACGGCAACGTCCAGAGCGCGGCCGCGGCCTGGCGCGCCGTACGCGACCCCTTGCAGGGACTGAACCTGGGAACCGAACTCCTCGGCCTGTGGACGGAGCTCACCACCGAGGAGGGCCCGGCCGCCGACGACATCGAGGAGCTGGAGTCGGCCCGCGCGCGCATGCTCAGACTGGCCGGACGCGCCCGGAAGGCGGGCGCGTAGCGACCGGCCCGCCGGTCAGGAGGACAGGGTCCAGACCGCGTACGCCAGCGCGTCCGCGTTGCGGTCCAGGGCCGTGTCGTCGATGTTCGCGGTCGTGTCGCAGGAGGAGTGGTAGCAGCGGTCGAAGGCCCGCCCGGCCGTACCGCCCCACTTGGCCGCCTGGGCCGCCGTCTTGAGGTAGTCGGCGCCGCTGAACAGACCGCCCACCGGCACGCCCGCGTTCTTGAATGGCGCGTGGTCGGAGCGGCCGTCGCCCTCGGTCTCGATCTCCGTGGGGACGCCGAGACCGGTGAAGTAGTCCTTGAAGGTCTTCTCGATGGCCGGGTCGTCGTCGTAGACGAAGTAGCCGGGGTTCGGCGAGCCGATCATGTCGAAGTTCAGATAGCCGCTGATGCGGGCCCGGTTCGCCGCGGAGAGGTTGTTGACGTAGTACCGGGACCCGACCATGCCCAGCTCCTCCGCGCCCCACCAGGCGAACCGCAGGTGTTTGGCGGGCTGGTAGCCGGCTCTGGACACGGCCAGTGCCGCCTCCAGGACGGCCGCCGAGCCCGAGCCGTTGTCGTTGATGCCGGCCCCTGCGGTCACGGAGTCCAGATGGGACCCGGCCATCACCACCCGGCCGGTGTCGCCGCCGGGCCAGTCGGCGACGAGGTTGTAGCCGGTGCGGCCGGAGGAGGTGAACTGCTGGATGACGGTGGTGTATCCGGCGGCGTCCAGCTTGGCCTTCACGTAGTCGAGCGACGCCTTGTAACCGGTGCGGCCGTGCGCGCGGTTGCCGCCGTTGGCGGTGGCGATGGACTGGAGCTGGGCCAGGTGGGCCTTGACGTTGGCCACCGGGATGTCGGGAGCGGCGGCGAGCGCCCCGGCCTCGGGGGCGGGCGCCGCCCCGGCTATGGACCCGGTGGCGAACAGTGTGGCGGCCGCGACGACGGCGGTGACCGTCGCCCGCCCGGAAACGGGGAGCTTCATGGTGGGGGGCTCCGAATTCCAGCGGGACACCCGTGGGCGACCGTCGAGCACCTGGACGCCCACAGGTAATCCACAGTGAATGGGGTGACTGGATGGTGGAGCCGGGGCCGACACTCCGTCAAGAGCGCTATCCGGACAGCGGTTTCACATATCGAAGCCCGTTGTGCCCCTCAATGCACGCAGAACTCGTTGCCCTCAGGATCGGCCATGACCACCCACTGCCCGGACGGCTCCTTCACCTCTCCGAGCACGCTCGCCCCCAGCGCCGTCAGCCGCCCGACCTCCCCGGCGCGCAGTCCCGCACCGGGATGCAGATCGAGATGGAGCCGGTTCTTCACGGTCTTCGCCTCCGGCACCCGCTGGAACAGCAGCCGCCGGCCCAGTCCGGTCCCGGTGTCGGGGTCGTACGGGTCGGCGGGATGACGTACGGCGATCAGGTCCCGGAAGGCCGGGCGGCCGTGGAACTCCAGCGTCGCCGCTCCCGGCAGCGCGCCGAGCTCCAGCAACCGCTCGATGAGCGCACTGTTGTCCTCGACCTCGTAATGCAGCGCGCCGGCCCAGAAATCGGCCTGCGCGTGCGGATCGGCTGAGTCGACGACGAGCTTCCAGTGCACGGGCGTGGGCCCTGCCTCGGGTACTCCAGATGTCTCGGTCATGCAGCCACTTCTAGCAGTCCCGCAGCGGGTCGGCCTCCCGCGCGCCGAACTCCGCGGGAACGATCGGACCGGACCGCAGCCTTCCGGTCCCGTCGATGCCGTTGAGCGGCAGTGACAGCGGTGAGGGCGGGCTACGGCTCGGCGCCGGGAGAGGGTTGCGCCTCCGGAGCCGGAGCGCCGGGCAGCCCGGAGACGGCGGTGACGCCGGTGACAGCGGTGACGCCGGTGACGGCAGCCCCGCCGAGGACGCCGGAGGCCACGCTCTCCGCCTTTCGAACGGCACCGGTCGTGCCGGGCGTGGCGGTCGAGCCTGTGGTGGTGGCCGAGCCGGTCCTGACGGTCGAGCCCGTCGTGGCGCTCGCGCCGATCGCCGCGCCGCTCGTGCCGGGCGGCACCTGGGCCCTGCTCTCGGCGATCGCCGGGCCGAGCGCGCGGGCGGCCCGGCGTGAGGTGCGCAGGGCGTCGCCGGTGAGCAGCACCAGCGCCAGCCACACCAGCGCGAACCCGGCCCAGCGCTCGATGGGCATGGCCTCGCCGAAGTAGAGGACGCCGAGCAGGAACTGGAAGACCGGCGCCAGGTACTGGAGCAGCCCCAGTGTGGACAGCGGCACGCGGATCGCCGCCGCGCCGAAGCAGACCAGGGGCAGTGCGGTGACGATGCCGGTGGAGGCGAGCAGGGCCGCGTGTCCGGCGCCCTCGGTGGCGAAGGTGAGGCCGCCGTGCGCGGACAGCCACAGCAGGTAGCCCAGCGCGGGCAGGAACTGGATGGCGGTCTCGGCGGCCAGCGACTGCACCCCGCCGAGGTTGACCTTCTTCTTCACCAGTCCGTAGGTGGCGAAGGAGAAGGCGAGGGTGAGGGAGATCCACGGCGGGCGGCCGTAGCCGATGGCCAGGACCAGCACCGCCGAGAAGCCGACGCCGACCGCCGCCCATTGCACGGGCCGCAGCCGTTCCTTGAGGATCAGCACACCCATGGCGATGGTGACCAGCGGGTTGATGAAGTATCCGAGGGACGCCTCGACGACATGGCCGCTGTTCACGGCCCAGATGTAGACGCCCCAGTTCACGGTGATGACGGCCGAGGCGATCACGACGAGCCCGAGCCGGCGTGGCTGGCGCAGCAGCTCACCGGCCCAAGCCCAGCGCCGTACGACGAGCAGCGCGACGGCGACGAAGGCGAGCGACCACACCATGCGATGGGCGAGGATCTCGGTCGCCCCGGCGGGCTTGAGCAGGGGCCAGAAGAGGGGGACCAGCCCCCACATCCCGTACGCCGCGAGGCCGTTCAGCAGGCCTGTCCGGCCCTCACTCTTCGACGTCCCGGCCATGGGCCCCTCCTTCTCACGTCAGGCATGCGTGGACGAAGGTAACGCCGGGCGCCCCTGTCTGTCATGCCCGTATCGCTATACGGTCATGACAGACAGGGGCGGGGCGGCGCTGGACGGCGCGAGGGCTCCCGGGGGAGGGTCAGCCCTTGAGCGCGGCCGTGATCGCCTCGGCGAGCGGAGTGGTCGGGCGGCCCGCGAGCCGGGACAGGTCGCCGCTCGTGACGACCAGCTCACCCTTCTCTATCGACGCGTCCACGCCGACCAGGATCGTGGCGAACGGCTCGGGCAGACCGGCGCCGGTCAGGATGCCGGTGAGCACCTCGCCGGGCACCGCGTTGTAGGCGATCTCCTTGCCGGTCTGCCTGCTGAGCTCGGCCGCGTACTCGGCGAAGCTCCACGCCTCGTCGCCGCCCAGCTCGTACGTCGCGTTCTCGTGGCCCTCGCCGGTGAGTACGGCGACGGCGGCGGCCGCGTAGTCGGCGCGGGAGGCGGAGGAGACCCGGCCCTCGCCGGCGGCGGCGACGACGGCGTTGTGCTCCAGCACCGGGGCCAGCTGCTCGGTGTAGTTCTCGTGGTACCAGCCGTTGCGCAGCAGCGTGTAGGGGAGACCGGAGGCGATCAGCGCCGCCTCGGTGGCGCGGTGGTCGTCCGCCAGCGCCGCGCTCAGGCTGCCCGGCGCGCTGGTGTACGCGAGGAGCGCGACCCCGGCCGCCTTCGCCGCGTCGATCACGACCTGGTGCTGCGCCGGGCGGCCCTTGTCGAACTCGTTGCCCGAGATGAGCAGCACCCTGTCGCCGGAGGCGAACAGGCTGCCGAAGGTCTCGGGGGCGTTGTAGTCGGCGACGGCGAGGCGTACGCCTCGGGCCGCGAAGTCGGCGGCCTTGGCCTCGTCGCGCACGACGGCCGTGATCTGCTCGGCCGGAACCTTCTCCAGCAACTGCTCCACGACGTGGCGGCCGAGGTGTCCGGTGGCTCCGGTGACGACGATGCTCATGGCTCAGAACTCCTAGTGGGGGCTGCGGGTCTGCCACCGACCCTAGGAGAAGCACTAACCGAGCGAAAGTACCCACTTTGAAGTAAGGTACTGGCATGGTAGTAAGTATGCAGGTGGAAGCCTCGCAGGCGGAGGGCATGTGCCCCCACCGTCTCGTCCTCGAGCACGTCACCAGCCGGTGGGGTGTCCTGGTGCTGATCGAGCTGCTGGACCGCTCGCACCGGTTCAGCGAGCTGCGCCGGGCCATCGGCGGGGCGGGCCGGCCCGTCAGCGAGAAGATGCTGACCCAGACCCTCCAGACCCTGGAACGCGACGGCCTGGTGCACCGCGACGCCAAGCCGGTCATCCCGCCCCGCGTCGACTACTCCCTGACCGACCTCGGCCGGGAGGCGGCCGAACAGGTGCGCGCGCTGGCCCTGTGGACCCACACCCGGATGCCGGACGTGGAGCAGGCCCGCCGGACATACGACGAGGCCCGGGAACTCCGCTCCCGGACCTCGTGACCGATCAGTGCCTCCCGGCGCTCAGCCGACGACCGTCCAGGTGTCGCCGCCCGCCAGCAGCGCCGCCAGATCGCCCTTGCCGTGCTGCTCGATCGCCGTGTCCAGCTGGTCCGCCAGCTGAGTGTCGTAGACCTGCCGCTTCACCGAGCGCAGCACACCGATCGGCGTGTGATGCAGGGTGTCCGGATCGGCCAGCCGGGACAGCGCGAAGGCAGTGGTCGGGGACGCGGCGTGCGCGTCGTGGACCAGCACGTCCGCCTCGTTCTCCGGGGTCACCGTGACGACCCGCAGATCCCCGCTCGCCCGGTCGCGTACGACGCCCCGCGCGTGGTCCGCCCCGAACCGGATCGGCTGCCCGTGCTCCAGCCGGATCACCGCTTCCTTCGCCGTCTCGCGGTCCTTCAGCGCCTCGAACGCGCCGTCGTTGAAGATGTTGCAGTTCTGGTAGATCTCCACCAGCGCGGTGCCGGGGTGGGCGGCGGCCTGGCGCAGCACCTCCGTCAGATGCTTGCGGTCCGAGTCGATGGTCCGTGCCACGAACGACGCCTCCGCGCCGAGCGCCAGCGACACCGGGTTGAAGGGCGCGTCCAGCGAGCCCATCGGCGTCGACTTGGTGATCTTGCCGACCTCCGACGTGGGCGAGTACTGGCCCTTGGTGAGCCCGTAGATCCGGTTGTTGAACAGCAGGATCTTCAGGTTCACGTTCCGTCGCAGGGCGTGGATCAGATGGTTGCCGCCGATGGACAGCGCGTCGCCGTCCCCGGTGACCACCCACACGCTCAGGTCCCGCCGGGAGGCGGCGAGACCGGTCGCGATCGCCGGCGCCCGCCCGTGGATGGAGTGCATCCCGTACGTGTTCATGTAGTACGGGAAGCGCGACGAGCAGCCGATGCCCGAGACGAAGACGATGTTCTCCTTGGCCAGCCCCAGCTCCGGCATGAAGCCCTGGACGGCCGCCAGGATCGCGTAGTCACCGCAGCCGGGGCACCAGCGCACTTCCTGATCCGACTTGAAGTCCTTCATGGACTGCCGGGCCACGGCCTTGGGGACGAGTGAAAGCGCCTCGATCGTGCCCGTGCCTTCCGTCGAGGTCTCAGCCATCGATGGCCTCCTTGAGGGTCGCGGCGAGCTGCTCCGCCTTGAACGGCATCCCGTTGACCTGGTTGTACGAGCGGGCGTCGACCAGGTACTTCGCCCGTACGAGGGTGGCGAGCTGGCCGAGGTTCATCTCCGGGACGACGACCTTGTCGTAGCGCTCCAGCACCGCGCCCAGGTTGCGCGGGAACGGGTTGAGGTGCCGCAGATGGGCCTGCGCGACGGCCTCCCCGGCGGCGCGCAGCCGTCGTACCGCGGCGGTGATGGGCCCGTAGGTGGATCCCCAGCCCAGCACCAGGGTGTCCGCGTCGTGCGGGTCGTCCACCTCGAGGTCGGGGACGTCGATGCCGTCGATCTTGGCCTGCCGGATCCGGACCATGAACTCGTGGTTGGCCGGGGCGTAGGAGATGTTCCCCGTCCCGTCCTCCTTCTCGATCCCGCCGATGCGGTGCTCGAGCCCCGGAGTGCCGGGCACCGCCCACGGCCGGGCGAGCGTGCGCGGGTCGCGCTTGTACGGCCAGAAGACCTCGCTGCCGTCGTCCAGGGTGTGGTTGGGACCCTGGGCGAACTGCACGGTCAGGTCCGGAAGCTCGTCCAGCTCCGGGATCCGCCAGGGCTCGGAGCCGTTGGCCAGGTAGCCGTCCGACAGCAGCATCACCGGCGTGCGGTAGGTGAGCGCGATCCTGGCCGCCTCCAGCGCGGCGTCGAAACAGTCGGCGGGTGTGCGGGGCGCGACGATCGGCACCGGCGCCTCACCGTTGCGCCCGAACATGGCCTGCAACAGGTCGGCCTGCTCGGTCTTGGTCGGCAGGCCGGTCGACGGACCGCCCCGCTGGATGTCCACGATCAGCAGCGGCAGCTCCAGCGACACCGCGAGCCCGATGGTCTCGCTCTTGAGCGCCACCCCGGGCCCGGAGGTGGTGGTGACGGCGAGAGACCCCCCGAAGGCCGCCCCCAGCGCCGCGCCGATCCCCGCGATCTCGTCCTCGGCCTGGAACGTCCGTACGCCGAAGTTCTTGTGCCGGCTCAGCTCGTGCAGGATGTCGGAGGCCGGCGTGATCGGGTACGACCCCAGGAACAGCGGCAGATCGGCCTGCCGGGAGGCGCTGATCAGCCCGTATGACAGTGCGAGATTCCCGGAGATGTTCCGGTAGGTGCCGACGGGGAACGCCTTCGCGGCCGGGGCGACCTCATAGCTGACGGCGAAGTCCTCGGTCGTCTCGCCGAAGTTCCACCCGGCCCGGAAAGCGGTCAGGTTGGCGGCCGCGATGTCGGGCTTCTTCGCGAACTTCGACTTCAGGAACTTCTCGGTGCCCTCGGTGGGCCGGTGGTACATCCACGACAAGAGGCCGAGCGCGAACATGTTCTTGCTGCGCTCGGCCTCTTTACGGGTGAGGTCGAATTCCTTGAGAGCCTCGACGGTCAGGGTGGTCAGCGGGACCGGATGGAGCTGGTAACCGTCGAGGGAACCGTCCTCGAGCGGCGAGGCCGCGTACCCCACCTTCTGCATCGCCCGTTTGGTGAACTCGTCCGTGTTGACGATGATCTCCGCGCCGCGCGGCACATCGCCGATGTTGGCCTTCAGCGCCGCCGGATTCATCGCGACCAGCACATTGGGCGCGTCACCCGGGGTCAGGATGTCGTGGTCGGCGAAGTGCAGCTGGAACGAGGAGACGCCGGGGAGGGTGCCGGCGGGTGCGCGGATCTCGGCGGGGAAGTTCGGCAGGGTGGAGAGGTCGTTGCCGAACGACGCCGTCTCCGAGGTGAAGCGGTCGCCGGTGAGCTGCATACCGTCACCCGAGTCGCCCGCGAACCTGATGATCACCCGGTCGAGACGACGGACGTCCTTCGCCCGACCCGGTCTGCGCTGCTCTCCCACGACGGTCGCGTCTGCTCCGTCGGTTCCGTCGGCCTGTTCCGCTGGGCTGCTGACCTGACTGGTCACTGAACTGGACCTCCCTCGAGGTGGCTGTCCCGGAAGACCTTCCCAAAGGCCGTCCACGAATCAACCCTACGTCTGTAAGGGTCGCCTTACCTCGGCCATTCGTATGACGGTTCGCTGTCCCGAGACGGCCCGGCACCCCCGCTTTCCATGATTTCCCGCCGCAGGACGCGATTTCGGTGGACGCTCCGGATCACACCACGGTTCACCACCACCTGTGCGCCGCCTCCACCGAGTTCCCCCGCTCGACGAAAGGCACAGTGCCATCTCGCTAGGAATTGAGGTAGGTGAGAACCGCCAGTACGCGGCGGTGATCCCCGTCACTCGGCGAGAGGCCGAGCTTCAGGAAGATGTTGCTGACGTGCTTCTCCACGGCCCCGTCGCTGACGACCAGCTGCCGGGCGACCGCGGAGTTCGTCCGCCCCTCGGCCATCAGCCCCAGGACCTCGCGCTCCCGCGGGGTGAGTCCGGCCAGCACGTCCTGCTTCCTGCTCCGGCCGAGCAACTGCGCGACGACCTCCGGATCGAGGGCGGTACCGCCCTGCGCGACCCGGACCACGGCGTCCACGAACTCCCGCACCTCTGCCACGCGATCCTTGAGCAGATACCCGACCCCGCGGCTGGAACCGGCCAGGAGTTCGGTGGCGTACCGCTCCTCCACGTACTGCGACAGCACCAGCACCCCGAGCCCGGGATACGTCTTGCGCAGCTGTACGGCGGCCCGCACCCCTTCGTCCGTGTGGGTCGGCGGCATCCGCACGTCCGCGACGACGACATCGGGCAGCGCGCCCTCGTCGCCGAGCTCGGTGATGGTCTTGACCAGAGCGTCCGCGTCCCCGACCCCGGCGACCACCTCATGCCCCCGGTCGGTCAGCAACCGGGTCAGCCCCTCCCTCAACAGCACCGAATCCTCGGCGATGACCACCCGCACCCTGTCCTCCACGATCCTCGGCCCCCCAGCCGTCCACCCCGTTGGTAGAACCAGTCAAGCATTCCAGCAAGTGGCCCGTCTGCACCCGCCGAAAGCCCGGCCCACGCCGAGGACGGCGCGAACAAGGCCTTGACCCGCCCGGTTTCGGCCTCGGAGAGAGCCGCGAAGAGAGCCTCGAAGAGAGAAACAAGGAACAGGACAACGTCCAGCGGCCCGCCCGGGCGCGACCCCGGACGGGCGAGTTCGAAGACGGGAGCCTGACAAGCGGGGGACGGGTGCCTGGGGCGTCAGGGCCCCCGCCCGGCCCGGGGCACTGGAGCCCAGACCGGGGACGCGGGGACGCGGGGACGCGGGGACACACGCTCCGGATCGGGGCACGGGCACGGGGCAAGGGGGACCGTGTCGGGGATCGGGGATCGGGGATCGGGGATCGGGGATCGGGGATCGGGGATCGGGGATCGGGGATCGGGGATCGGGGATCGGGGATCGGGGATCGAGGCCGCGGGCCTGGGGGCGGCATCCCCCGGTGAGGGGAAGGACCAGGGGCGGCAGGGGCGAAGAGACCCGCCCCTCAGACTCCGTCCCCGCGCCAGGGCAACTCCGCGGTCACCCGGGTAGGCCCGCCCGCCGGCGAATCGACCACCAGGATCCCGTCCACCGCGTCCAACCGCCCCGCGAGCCCGGCCAACCCCGACCCCCCGCCGGAGGCATCCGCTCCGCCGACCCCGTCATCCACCACCTGCAGCATCAACCGGTCCTCCGCCCGCCAGACATCGACGGAGGCCGACCGTGCCCGACTGTGCTTGCTGATGTTCTGAAGCAGCTCCGAGACGGTGAAGTACGCGATCCCCTCGATCGCCGGCGCCGGCCGCTCCACCAGATCCACCTCCACCCGCACCGGAACCACGCACCGCGACGCCACCGCCGACAGCGCCGCGTCCAGTCCCCGGTCCGTCAGCACTGCCGGATGGATGCCGCGCGCCAGGTCCCGCAGTTCCTGCAACGCCGTCTTCACCTCACCGTGCGCCTCGTCCACCATCCGCGCCGCCGCCCGCGGATCCTCCCGCAGTTTCTCCTTCGCCAGCCCAAGATCCATCGCCAGCGCTACCAGCCGGGCCTGCGCCCCGTCGTGCAGATCGCGCTCGATGCGCCGCAGATCGGCGGACGCCGTGTCCACCACGACCCCCCGGTCGGACTCCAGCTCCACCACCCGCGCCCCCAGCGACGACGGCCCGAGCAGCCCGTGCACCAGCAGCCGGTCCACCGTCGTCAGGGCCCGGACGATCCACGGCGTGGCCAGCGTGATCAGCAGACCCACCAGCGCCGTCACGGTGATCTCGAAGGGGTTGTCGAGGTAGACGCTGTGCTGCTCGTCGCCGTACAGCTGAAGCCCGCCCTGGCCGCCGTACATCGGGAAGACCCAGAACCACAGCGGGTACGTCAGCATGGTCCAGCCGAAGGACCACACGGTCACGGCGACGCAGAAGGAGAACACCGCCCACGGGAACTGCACCACCGCGTACAGCGCCTGCCGCCAGGACGTGCCGCTCTTGAGGACGGCGGCCATCCAGGCCATCGCACCCCTGCCCCGTGGCCTCAGCGGCTCGGGATCGGCCACCTCCAGGCCGAGCAGCCCGCGCGCCCGGGCCCGTTCCATCGCTGCGAAGCCCCGGCCCGCGGCCAGTCCCGCCGCCAGCACCGGAATGCCGAGGAAGGTCACCAGCAGGCCCGCCCCCAGCGACAGCATCGTGATCGTGAAGGTGAACAGCACGATGCCGATCGGCAGACCGAGCAGGACATAGGCGAGCTCCCGCCAGTGACGCGCAGTGAGCGGCTCACGCAACCCCGTCGGCAACAGGTGACGGCGGCCACCGTCGCGGCGCCCGTACTCCGGCCCGTACTGGTCCTGGCGCCCGTGCTGCTCGTATGGGTCGGGCTGCCCGTACTGCCCGTACTGAGTGGCCATCGCGTCGTCCGTTCTGCTCGTCCTGCTCGTCGCCCAGCTGTCGATCCGTACCTCCCACCCTGCTCGGCGGCGGGCCCGCGGACCATGGAGTCCGTCGGCCTCTTGGAAGGGGGGTTTTCCCCACCCCCCTCGGCGTCGGTGGTGCGCACCACCGACACGGCCCGCCGTGTGGTGCGCACGCCCACGGCCCGGCCGTCCCGGACCACGATCCGGCCGACCCGCTGCCCGCAGCGCCACCGCCCGTGCCCGGCTATCCGCGGTTCCGCCAGGGCAACTCCGCGGTCACCGTCGTGGGACCCCCCGTCGGCGAGTCCACGATGAACAGCCCGTCGACGGCGTCCAGCCGCTCCGCCAGCCCCCGCATCCCCGACCCGCCGTCGAGCCGCGCCCCGCCCCGGCCGTCGTCCCACACCTGGATGAGCAGCCGGTCGTCGGTCCGCCACACGTCGACCGAGGCCGACCGGGCCGCGCTGTGCTTGCTGACGTTCTGGAGCAGCTCGGAAACCGTGAAGTAGGCGATGCCCTCGATGGCCTGCGCCGGTCGGGACGTCAGGTCGGCGGTCACCTTCACCGGCACCGTGCAGCGCGAGGCCACGGACGACAGCGCCGCGTCCAGCCCCCGGTCGGTCAGAACCGCCGGATGGATGCCTCGTGCCAGGTCCCGCAGCTCCTGGAGCGCGAGTTTCACCTCGCCGTGCGCCTCCTCCACCATCGCCGCCACGACGTCGTCGGCCTGCCCCTCCAGCAGCTTCTCCTTAGCCAGGCCCAGCCCCATCGCCAGGTTGACCAGCCGGGCCTGCGCCCCGTCGTGCAGATCGCGCTCGATGCGCCGCAGATCGGCGGCCGCCGTGTCGACCACGACCCCCCGGTCCGACTCCAGCTCCGCGATCCGCCGCTCCAGCTCGTCGGAGGGGGAGAGCAGGGCCCGCACCATCGCCCGGTCCGCGTTGGTCAGCCCGCGCGCCAGGAACGGCAGCACCGGCCACAGCACGAACAGCGAAGGAACGACCACGCTGAACGTCAGGACCCCCCAGGGCAACCGGATGAGGTCGTACAGCACCGTCCGCCAGGCCACCGGGTCCTTCAACATGAGCCACATCCGCTGGAAAAGCCCGCCCGCCCGGCGCAGCGGCAACGGGCTCGGCTCGTCGATGCGCACCCCGAGCAGCAGACGCGCCCGCCCCCGCTCGAACCGGCCCATCAGCCGCGCCCCGGCGAGCCCCAGCGCGAGCAGCGGGAACCCGATGACGGTGACCGTCATCGCAGCGCCGGTGACGATCACCGTCATCACGTAGGTGAACCCGATCAACGACATCGGCAGGTTCGTCAGAAGGTGCGCGATCTCCTTCCACGTCTGCGGGTCGTAGGCGAACCGGGCCGGAGGCAGACGGTCGCCGTCCTTCCCGGTCGCGCCCGGCACCGGCACGACGGTCGCGAGGGGAGCGGCTCCCGGACGGGAGCCGCCCGGTGGGAAGCCGCCCGGATGGGTACCCCCCGTGTGGGAGCTGCTGGGGTCGGAGGCGGATCGGCTGGTCGAAGCGGTCATATGGGCTAGCCTGCCGCGCCGCACGGCGACGCGCCATGAGGTCTGCTGCCTTCCTCGACCGGGGGAAAACCCCCGCCCCACAAGAGCAGGCGCGACGGGCTGCTTACCGTCCCTTTATCAGGGCCTAGACTCCCGTGCGTACAGATCGTCGACGGGCCTGGGTCCAAGAGACTGAGGTCAGGGAGCGAGGGACGGGCGTGCGGGAACGGACCGTCGATGTCGCGGCGGAATTCGCGGCGGACTACTTCCAGTCCTATTCCGTCGTCGGGCTGCTCGCCGTCGTCGGCGTGCTGTTCGTCGCCGTGGCCTTCGGGGCCGGGCACCTGTTGCGCCCGGTGGTCCCCACCCCGGAGAAACTCCTGACGTACGAGTGCGGCGTCGACCCCGTGGGCGAGGGCTGGGCCCACACCCAGGTCCGCTACTACGTCTACGCCTTCCTCTACGTGATCTTCGCGGTCGACTCGATCTTCCTCTTCCCCTGGGCGACGGTCTTCGCGGCCCCCGGCTACGGCGCGGCCACGCTCGTGGAGATGTTCATCTTCCTCGGCTTCCTGGCCGTGGGCCTGCTGTACGCCTACAAGAAGGGCGTCCTGACATGGACGTGACGCCGAAAGTGAATGCACCGGAACAGCCCGACCAGCCCGAGCAGCCCGGACGACCGGGACACCCCGAGCAGCCCGGACGGCCGGAACACCCCGGACAGCCCGAGCGGCCCGAACCGGTGCCCTCGGAACCTGTTCCGCTGCCGGAGCCGAAGCGCCTGGGCACCCTGGCCCGCCTGGCTCCGGAGCCGATGAAGGTGATCCTGAACTGGGGCCGCCGTTACTCGCTCTGGGTCTTCAACTTCGGCCTCGCCTGCTGCGCGATCGAGTTCATCGCCGCGTCGATGGCCCGCCACGACTTCATCCGTCTCGGCGTCATCCCCTTCGCGCCCGGCCCCCGCCAGGCCGACCTGATGGTCGTCTCCGGCACGGTCACGGACAAGATGGCCCCGGCGGTGAAGCGCCTCTACGAGCAGATGCCCGAGCCGAAGTACGTCATCTCCTTCGGCGCGTGCAGCAACTGCGGCGGCCCGTACTGGGACTCGTACTCGGTGACGAAGGGCGTCGACCAGATCATCCCGGTGGACGTCTACGTGCCGGGCTGTCCGCCGCGCCCGGAGGCGCTTCTCCAGGGCATCCTCAAGCTCCAGGAGAAGATCGCCCGGGAGTCCCTGCACGAGCGCTACGGCCCGGCCCCGTCCCGCCCGGCCGTCTCCCGTCCCTCGCCGGCAGCCCTCCAGAGCGACCTGGTGCGGCCGCCCTCCGCCGAATCCTCCGCGCCGTCGGAGGAGGGCCGATGACCACGATCGGCTGGCTCCCCGCTCCTGCCGACGAGCTCTTCGGCCCCCAGGCCACGGCCGAGGAGTCCTACGACGTCCTGACGGTCGACGTCCCGCCGACGTCCTGGACCGACGCTCTGCGCGTGGCCCGCGACCGCCTGACCTGCACCTACTTCGACTGGCTGAGCGCGGTCGACGAACCGGGCACGGGGTTCCGCGTCTCGGCGCACGTGGTGGCCCTGTCCCCGGTGCGTCGCCTGCTGCTGCGCACGACGATCCCGCACGAGGCGCCGACCCTCGCCTCCGCCATCGACGTCTACGCCGGTGCGGCCTGGCACGAACGCGAGACGCACGAGATGTTCGGCGTCACCTTCGCGGGCCACCCCGCCCTGAACCACCTCCTCCTCCCGGAGACCTTCGAAGGCCACCCCCTGCGCAAGGACTTCGTCCTCGCCGCCCGCGTCGCCAAGGCCTGGCCGGGCGCGAAGGAGCCGGGGGAGTCCGAGCACGGCGGCCCCAAGCGCCGCCAGATGCTTCCCCCGGGCGTCCCCGACCCCAACGAGTGGGGCCCCCTGAAGGGCCAACTCCCGCCCGCCCCGGCCCGCCCGGCCCGAGCGGCGGCGGGGCGCGCGGCAGGCGACCGCCCGGTCCGCCGCGCCCGCACAGCATCGGAAGGCTCAGCCAGCCAGCCGCCCTCCCCAGCCCCGGAAACCTCCCCGACTTCCCCACCCCCACAGACCTCGCCAGCCTCTGCTGCCTCTCCTGCTTCTCCGGTTTCTTCAGGTCCCTCGACTCCGGCCGGACCCCGCCGCGCCCGAAGCGCGAGCGCCGGCTCTGCGTCACAACGGACGAGCACCACGGACTCCCCGACTACCGCAGGAGCCGAGCCCGCATCCGAGCCCGCATCCGGCCCCGCAGGATCCGGGCCCGCCGCGCCGAAGGAACCGACGGTCCCCGAGACGGCCCCGCAGGATCCGGCAGGACCGCGCCGCGCGCGCAGCGCCTCCCAGGGCTCGGCCTCCCAGCGCACCCAGCCTCCGACGACCTCGACATCCCCCGACACCCCGCCCCGCGCCTCCACGGCCCCCCGTAGCTCCGACGCGCCCTGGCATCACGCCCGACCGGCTTTCGACGAGCGGCAGCAGACCCCAGAGCCGAGCGAGCGACGGGAACCGATGGGGGAGCAGGGCCAGAAGCCGAAGTCGGACCACACTCCCGCGCCGGAGCCGGAGCCGGAGCAGGAGTCGGTTTCGGACCGGCAGCAGAAGCCCGATCAGCAGCCGGGGGACCGGCCATCGGCGGCAGAGCCGGACAAGAGGCCGGAGCCGAACCGGGGCGCGGCTCCGGACCCGCAGGGCGCCGCCGGGCAGGGCGCCGTTGAGCAGGCTGCGTCCGAGCAGCCGGACTCCGTCGGGAAGCCTTCGCCCACCCGTGGCGCGACGGCCCCTGCCGACGGCACGGAACCCCCCGCCCCCGAGAACCCCACAGGAGGCCCGCAGTGAACGACGCTCTCGACGTCGCCCTGCGACTCCTGGTCGTCTTCGTCGTCTTCCTCACCTTTCCCCTGATCGTCGGTCAGGCCGAGCACAAGGTCATGGCCCACATGCAGGGCCGCTTGGGGCCGATGTACGCGGGCGGCTTCCACGGCTGGGCCCAGCTCGTCGCGGACGGCGTCAAGTTCGTCCAGAAGGAGGACATCGTCCCCGCGGGCGCGGACCGCCGTATCTTCCAGCTCGCGCCGGCCGTGGCCCTCCTCCCGTACCTCCTGGTGCTGCTCGCCATTCCCATCGGCCCGGGCGAAGGCGCCGTCGGCCAGGTCGTGGACGCGGGCATCTTCTTCGTGCTCGCGGTGATGGGCGTCGGCGTGCTCGGCTCCCTCATGGCCGGCTGGGCCAGTGCCAACAAGTTCTCCCTTCTCGGCGGCCTGCGTACCGCCGCCCAGCTCCTCGCCTACGAGCTTCCGATGCTGCTCACCGCCGCCTCGGTGGCGATGGCGGCGGGCACGGTCTCCCTGCCCGGCATCGTCGACGCCTTCGAGTGGTGGTGGCTGCCCTGGCAGATCACCGGCGCCATCGTCTTCTTCGTCGCGGGTCTCGCCGAGCTGCAGCGGCCCCCCTTCGACATGCCCGTCGCCGACTCGGAGATCATCTTCGGCGCGTACACCGAGTACACGGGTCTGCGCTTCGCCCTCTTCCTCCTCGCCGAGTACGCGGGAATCGTCGTCCTGTGCGGCCTGACCACCGTCCTCTTCCTGGGCGGCTGGCACGGCCCCTGGGGCGCAGACGGCCTCGGCTGGGTCTGGACCCTGCTCAAGGCGGCCGTCCTCGCCTTCCTCGTGATCTGGTTGCGCGTCACCTACCCCCGCCTGCGCGAGGACCAGCTTCAGAAGCTCTCCTGGACCCTCCTCGTCCCCCTCTCCCTCGCTCAGATCGCCCTCACCGGCATCGTCAAGGTGGTGATCCGGTAATGGCCCCCATCCCCGGCAGTGGCCTCGCCAAGGGTCTGGCCGTCACCCTCCGCACGATGACGCGCAAGACCGTCACCGAGCAGTACCCGGACGCCCAGCCCGAACTTCCGCCCCGTACCCGTGGCGTCATCGGCCTGTTCGAGGAGAACTGCACGGTCTGCATGCTCTGCGCCCGTGAGTGCCCCGACTGGTGCATCTACATCGACTCCCACAAGGAGACGGTCCCGCCCGCCGCCCCGGGCGGCCGCGAGCGCAGCCGCAACGTCCTCGACCGCTTCGCCATCGACTTCGCCCTGTGCATGTACTGCGGTATCTGCATCGAGGTCTGTCCTTTCGACGCTCTGTTCTGGTCACCGGAGTTCGAGTACGCCGAGACCGACATCCACGAACTGACCCACGAACGCGACAAGCTCCGCGAGTGGATGTGGACCGTCCCGGCCCCACCCGCCCTCGACCCCGCCGCCGAGGAGCCGAAGGAGATCGCGGCCGCCCGCAAGACGGCCGAGAAGCTGGCGGCAGCCCAGGCCGAGTCGAACGCACCCCCGGCCGCCGAGCCGAACGCACCCCAGGGAGGAGAGTCGTGACCCTCGCTCAGGCACACCACGGCTTCCTCTCCCCGACCGGTGTCGAGATCGCCTTCCTGCTCGTCGGGCTGGTCACCTTCGGCGCCGCCCTCGTCACCGTGACCACCAGGCAGCTGGTGCACGCCGCCCTGTGGCTCGTGGTCACCCTCGGCGGCCTCGCCGTCGAGTACCTCCTGCTCACCGCCGAGTTCATCGCCTGGGTGCAGGTCCTCATCTATGTCGGTTCCGTCGTCGTGCTCCTCCTCTTCGGTCTGATGCTCACCAAGGCCCCCATCGGCCGCTCTCCGGACGCGGACTCAGGCAACCGCTGGGCCGCTCTCGCGGTGGCCGTCGCCGCGGCAGCCGCGCTCGTCTGGGTGGTCGTGGACGCCTTCCGGGCCACCTGGATCGACCTGGAAGGTCCGGCCGCCGGCTCCACCGAGGCCACGGGCGCGAGCCTCTTCCAGAACTGGGTCCTTCCCTTCGAGGCCCTCTCCGTCCTTCTCCTCGCGGCACTGGTCGGCGCGATCGTCCTGTCCCGCAGGGCGAAGGCGGAGTCGAGCTCTCCCCCTGTGAACTCCCGAGCCGCCACCGAGAGTTCCCGACCCGTCACAGAGAGTTCTCTTTCTGTTCCGGATGCCCGGGAGAACCCGGCCGAGCAGGAAGGCACCCGCTGATGCACCTCGCCTATCCCGCCGTCCTGTCCGCCCTTCTGTTCTGCACCGGCCTGTACGGCGTACTCGCCCGCCGCAACGCGATCCTCGTCCTGATGTCGGTCGAGCTGATGCTCAACGCCGTCAACCTCAACCTGGTCGCCTTCGACGTCTGGCTCAGCACGACCGCCGAGGAGACCCTGCACTCCGGTCAGGCCCTGACCCTGTTCACCATCGCCATCGCCGCCGCCGAGATCGGCATCGGCCTGGCGATCGTCCTCGCCGTCCACCGCAACCGGGGCACCGCGGACATCGACCGTCTCCGCGACACCGCCGAAGGCCACGAGAGCCCCGCGGCCGACGGCCCCGACAGCGACACCACCGCGACCGGAACGGCCGCCGAGAAGGCTGAGGCCACCGCGTGACCACGACCACCCTCGCCGTCCTCGTCCCCCTCCTCCCGTTCCTGGGCGCGGCCGCCGGACTGCTGCTGGGCCGCACCGCGCCGGGTTTCGTACGCCCGCTCGCCATCCTGCCGACGCTCGCCGCGCTCGCACTGGCCGCGATCGTCGCCGTGCGCCAGGGCGGAGACGCGACCGTCACCGCGGCCACCGAACTGACCCCCACCGGCTCGATCCCGATCGAGCTGGCCCTGTACATCGACGGCTTCGCCGCCCTCGTCGCCGTCCTGGTCGGCCTCGTCGCCACCTGTGTGCAGATCTACTCGACCGGCTACCTGCGCGAGGACCCCCGCTACCCCTCGTACGCCGCGCTCGTCTCCCTCTTCACCTCCGCGATGTTCCTCGTCGTCTACTCCGGCGACCTGATCGTGCTGCTGGTCGGCTGGGAAGTCATGGGCATCTGCTCCTACTTCCTCGTCGGCCACTACTGGGAGACCCCGGAGGCCCGCGCCGCCTCCATCAAGGCCTTCCTCGTCACCAAACTCGGTGACGTCCCCTTCCTCATCGGCCTGTTCGCCCTCGCCACCGACGCCGGGTCCTTCCGGATCACGCAGATCCTCGCCACCGTCGCCCACGGCGGGCTCGACCACCCGACGCTCGTCGCCCTGCTGCTCCTGGCGGGCGTGGCAGGCAAGTCCGCGCAGTTCCCCCTGCACACCTGGCTCCCGGACGCGATGGCGGGCCCCACACCCGTCTCCGCGCTGATCCACGCCGCGACGATGGTCGCCGCCGGCGTCTACTTCATCGCCCGTCTCCTCCCGGTCTTCGAGGCGTCCTCGGCCGCGATGGTGACCCTCGCCGCGATGGCCGCCGTCACCATGGTCGGCTCGGGTCTGGCGGCCCTCGCCCAGGACGACATCAAGCGGGTCCTCGCCTACTCGACGATCGGCCAGCTCGGCTACATGACCGGCGCCCTCGCACTCGGCGACCGGGGTGCCGCCGTCTTCCACCTCCTCTCGCACGGCGCCTTCAAGGCGCTGCTGTTCCTCGCGGCCGGCGTGATCATCCACGCCGCCGGCACCAACTCACTGGCGGCCATGTCCCGCATGAGCCACCTGCGGGACCGCATTCCCGACGCCTACTGGACGATGACCGTGGCGCTTCTCGCGCTCGCCGCGATCCCGCCGTTCAGCGGCTTCTTCTCCAAGGAGTCGGTGCTCGGTGCCGCCGAGCACATCACCGCGGGCCACACCGAGCACGCACCCGGTGCCGCGGGCTGGATCGTCCTCGTCGCCGGACTGCTCACCGCCCTCCTCACGGCCGCCTACGCGACCCGCCTGTGGCTGCTGACCTTTTACGGCCGGGGCACCGAGGCCCCCGATCACGGCCGTCAACCCCTGACCATGACCGTGGTGCTGTGGGTCCTGGCCGTGCCGTCCCTCGCCCTCGGCGGGCTCGCCTACCGCTCCCTGCCCCACTGGTTCGACGGCAACGACCTCGCCCCGACCCTCACGACGTCCGTCCTCGGCACGGGTGTGGCCCTGGCCGGTGGACTCGTCATGTACGCCGCCTGGCGCCATCTCCTGGGTCCGGCCACCCGCGTACCCCTGGGCGCGGTCGCCGCACACCCCGAGGGCGACCCGGGACTCGTCGAGGCGGAGGCGATCGCGACGCACGCGCCGGCCTACGGAGACGTGGCCTCCGCCCCCGACCCGGCGGACCCCGGACGGCTCCTGCTCGGCCCGCTGCACCCCCACGCCGCAGCCGGGTTCCACCTCGACGCCGCGTACCAGGCGCTGTTCGTCCGCCCGGTCCAAGCCGGCGCGAGCCTCGTCCGGTTCCTCGACCGCGAGGTCGTCGACACCTACGTGCGTGGCGCGGGCGCCCTGCCCCGCTGGCTGGGGGCCGCCGTACGGCGCGCCCAGACCGGCAACCTCCAGACCTATGTGAGCGCGCTGCTCGCCGGCACCGTCGTCCTGGCGGTCGCCGCCCTTCTCGTCGCTTCGGGAGCGTGAGCGGGCGTGATCGATATCAACGAGTCCGTGCTGCAGTTCCTTCTGGCATTCATCGTGGTCGGCCCACTCCTCGGCGCAGCCGCCGCTCTCCTGCCGGCTCCGCCCGGACTGAAGGGGAAGTCACCCGAGCAGGCCGTGCTGCGCCACGGCATGACCGTGACCGGCGCGATCCTCGTCGCCGCGATCGTCCTCGCGCTCGGCTTCGACCACGACCATCCGTCGAAGATGCAGGCCACCACGGACATCAGCTGGATCCCCGCACTCGACGTGCGCATCCACCTCGGCATCGACGGCATCTCTCTCCCCCTGCTGGTCCTGACCGCGCTGCTGACCTTCCTCTGCGCGGTGTACTCCTACTTCAAGCGGCAGCATCAGCCGCCCACGCCACAGATCGCGGACCCGTCCCCGAAAGCCTTCGTCGCGCTCGTGCTCGTCCTGGAGTCCGGCACCCTCGCGGCCTTCGCCGTCCTCGACCTGCTGCTGTTCTTCCTCGCCTTCGAGATGGTCCTCGTCCCGATGTACTTCCTCATCGCCCGCTGGGGCGGCGCGGGCCGGACCCAGGCCGCCTGGAAGTTCATCCTCTTCACCCTGCTCGGATCCGTGGTCATGCTGCTCGGCCTGCTCCTGATCGGAATCAAGGCGGGCACTTTCGACATGGTGGCACTCGCCACTGACAACGGCCGGTCGCTCACCACATCCGTACAGGTCATCGCCGTTCTCGCGATCGGGATCGGGCTCGCCGTCAAGACCCCGATGTGGCCGCTGCACAGCTGGCTGCCCGACGCCCACACCGCCGCCCCGACCGTCGGTTCCGTCCTGCTGGCCGGAGTGCTGCTGAAGATGGGCACGTACGGGTTCGTCCGGATCCTGCTGCCCGTCGCGCCGGAGGGCTTCCGCACCTTCGCGCCCTACCTCGCCGCGTTCGCCGTCGTCGGGATCATCTACGGATCACTGGCCTGCCTGGCCCTCGCCAAGCAGGGCGCGAAGGGCGACCTCAAACGCCTCATCGCCTACTCCTCCGTCGGCCACATGGGTTTCGTCCTGCTCGGCATCGCGACCATGACCCCGACCGGCGTGAACGGCGCCCTGTTCGCCAACATCGCCCACGGCCTCATCACCGGACTGCTCTTCTTCCTGGTCGGAGCGCTGAAGGACCGCACCGGCACCACCGATCTGGACACCCTCGCCGAGCAGACCGGCGCCGCGCTGTACGGCAGGACCCCCCGCCTCGGCGGCCTCCTCGCCTTCGCCGCCGTCGCCTCACTCGGTCTGCCGGGCCTCGCCGGCTTCTGGGGCGAGATGCTGGCCCTGTTCGGCGCCTTCGACCCCGCCGACGACCTCAGCCGCCCCGCCTTCCTCACCTTCATGGCGATCGCCGCGTTCGGCACCCTGCTGACGGCCGCGTACCTGCTCGTCGTGGTCCGCCGCGTCTGCATGGGCGTCGTCCCGAGGGACGCCCCACGC
Source organism: Streptomyces rishiriensis (assembly GCF_030815485.1). Lineage (NCBI taxonomy): Bacteria > Bacillati > Actinomycetota > Actinomycetes > Kitasatosporales > Streptomycetaceae > Streptomyces > Streptomyces rishiriensis. Next base: position 5,037,689 of record NZ_JAUSWV010000002.1, read on the forward strand.
CTCGCCGACGTACAGACCTACGAGTTCGCGGCCTGGGCCCCGCTCGTCGCCCTCACCGTCGTCGCCGGTCTGTGGCCGAAGGCCCTCCTCGGGCTGACCGACCCGGCCGTGCAGCAGCTCCTCGCAGGAGGCACCCGATGAGCGCCCTGGCCCAACCCGTGTTCCGGCCCCTGGCCGAGTCGGTCGTCCAGTCCGTCGACTGGACGGCCATCGCACCGCCCACCCTCGCGGCGGTCGTCGCCCTCGTCGTCCTCGTCGCCGACCTCTTCGTCGGCGATGCCCGCAAACCGCTCCTCGGCTGGCTTTCGGTCGGAGGGCTCGCCGCCTCCACGGCCCTCCTCCTGCCTCTCCTGGACGGCGACCGCTCCACCTTCTGCCTGACCGGCGACCCGCGCGTGTGCAGCTACACGGCAGACCGCTTCACCCTCGTCATCCAGTTCCTGGTGCTCGGGGGAGCGCTCCTGGCGGCCCTGCTGTCGGTCACCGCCCTGAAGGACGCGCGCGGGCGACTTCCCGAAGGGGAGTTCTGGTTCCTGCTGCTGTCCTCCGCCGCCGGTGCCGCCCTGCTGCCCGCCTCCCGCGACCTCGCCACCCTTGTCGTCGCCCTGGAGGTCGCCTCCCTGCCCGCCTTCGCCCTCGTCGGCATCCGGCACGGTGACCGCAAGTCCTCCGAGGCGGCCCTGAAGTTCTTCCTGTCGTCCGTGACCGCGACCACCGTCACCCTTCTGGGCATCAGCTTCGTGTACGCGACGACGGGAACCCTCTACCTCACCCAGGTCGCCGACCGCATCCAGCACGTCGACGGCCGACTGGACACCCTGGCCCAGACCGGCGTGATCCTCACCCTCATCGGCTTCGCCTTCAAGACGGCCGCCGTCCCCTTCCACTTCTGGGTCCCCGACACCTACGTCGGCGCCCCCCTGCCCATCGCCGCCTACCTGTCGGTCGTCGGCAAGGCGGTCGGCTTCTCCGGCCTCATCCTCGTCACCGTCATCGGCTTCCCCTCGTACGCCGACGTCTGGGGCCCCGCCCTGGCCACCCTGGCCGCCCTCACCATGACCGTCGGCAACGTCGGCGCCCTCCGCCAGCAAGCCACGCGCGCGTACAGCGCCGTACGCCTGCTCGCCTGGTCCTCCGTGGGCCAGGCCGGCTACCTCCTCGTCCCGATCGCCGCAGCCGCGTACACCGACGACGCCGAGCACGCCATCGGCTCCACCGTCGCCTACGCCCTCATGTACGCCGCCGTGAACCTGGGCGCCTTCGCGGTGGCCGCCCTGGTGGGCCGTACCAGCGCGACGAACCGGATCACGGACTACCGGGGCCTCTACGCGAAGAACCCGGCGGCAGCCCTCATCCTGGCCTTCTTTTTGCTCTGCCTCGCCGGACTGCCGCCGGGCATCATCGGTCTCTTCGCCAAGGTCACCGTCTTCTCGGCGGCCGTCGACGCGGGCCTCGGCTGGCTCGCGGTCGTCATGGCCGTCAACGTGGTGATCGCCCTTTACTACTACCTCCAGTGGACGGCGCTGCTCTTCCGCGCCCCCGAGGGCGAGCCCGAGAAGCACCGCGTCCCCGCCCCGCTCACCGCCGCGATCACCCTCACCGCGGCCCTCGGCATCGCCCTCTCGGGAGCACCCCAGCTGGTCCTGCGCTTCACCGACACCGGCCTCTTCTGAGCCCGCACGCGCACGCATGCCCCCGTCCTCACCCGGACGGCCCACGCCCATGCCCGCAGGCACAAGGGAACTAGTGCCTGCCGCCTGGCGTTGACCAGTACGGGAAGGTGCACTGGAAGTGACACCACGACACAGTGCCACCGCACAGGAGCAAGACTCGCAAGCAAAGGGTTCCCCTGCTGCACGACTTGGAGGGCGTACCGTGCACCGCCGGCACAACGGGCTCAGGACCGCAGTACTCCTCGGGGGACTGTCCGCACTCATCATCGTCATCGGCAGCTTCTTCGGCCGCATGGGCCTGATCGTCGCGGTCCTGATCGCTCTCGGCACCAACGCGTACGCGTACTGGAACAGCGACAAGCTGGCCCTACGCGCGATGCGTGCCCGCCCGGTGAGCGAGTTCGAGGCTCCCGCCCTGTACCGGATGGTCCGCGAGCTCTCCACCCAGGCCCGTCAGCCCATGCCCCGCCTGTACATCTCCCCGACAGAGGCACCCAACGCCTTCGCCACCGGCCGCAACCCGCGCAACGCCGCCGTGTGCTGCACGGAAGGCATTCTGCGCCTCCTCGACGAGCGTGAACTGCGAGGCGTCATCGGCCACGAGCTCAGTCACGTCTACAACCGGGACATCCTCATCTCCTCGGTCGCCGGCGCGCTCGCCTCCGTGATCATGTTCCTCGTCAACTTCGCCTGGCTGATCCCGATCGGCCGTTCGGACGACGACGACGGTCCCGGCATCCTCGGCATGCTTCTGATCATGATTCTCGGCCCGCTCGCCGCCAGCGTCATCCAACTCGCCATCAGCCGCTCCCGGGAGTACGAGGCGGACACCTCGGGCGCCCAGCTCACCGGTGACCCGCTGGCCCTCGCGAGCGCGCTGCGCAAACTGGAGACAGGCACCAAGCAGCTTCCGCTGCCTCCGGAGCCGCGCATCGAGACCGCGAGCCACATGATGATCGCGAATCCCTTCCGCCCGGGCCAGGGACTCTCCAAGATGTTCTCGACGCACCCGCCGATGGCGGACCGTATCGCCCGGCTCGAGAAAATGGCAGGTCGCCACCAGTGAAGACCATCCTGAACGTCATCTGGCTGATCCTGAGCGGATTCTGGCTGTTCCTCGCGTACCTGGCCGCCGGATTGCTGCTCTGCATCACGATCATCGGCATTCCCTTCGGGATCGTTCTTCTGCGTTCAGCATCGCGCTCGGGTCGACCCGCCCTTCGATGACCATCGAGGGCAGTAGCTGGAGCTCCGGGAGAGGGACCTGTTCCACGTCCGCCATGGCAGCGTTCACACGGCTCCAGGTGCCGTCCGACGTCCAGGCGTTGAAGTGCTTCGAGGCTTGGATCGTGGCACCGGTTTCCTTGAGCACGTTGGGCCACGACTTGCCCGTCCGCGCCTTGTAGAAGATGGCGTCTACGGAACGGCGGACCGTGCCCCCGCGCCCCTTCGGGAGTAGGGGAGCGACCCTTGCCCACTCCTCGTCGGAGAGCGCAGCAGCAGGGACGGTAAGGCCGGCGGCGGCGTACCAAGCCCGCACAGTGCAGGGGACACCGCCACGACGGTCGTCAGGCACCGGGCCGGTGATGGTGACCTTCAACTCCAGCATGGACAAGATGGCCGCTTGCTGCTCAGGGGCCATGTCCGGGAACGAGTTCTTCGCCATGCTCGCCAGCGCGATGAGATCGCGGGCGTACCTATCGGACTCCTCCATCTCCGCCAGCCATTCGGCCGCTTCGTCGCGCAGATTCTGGAGCTGCTGAAGTTCCTCGTTCAGCACTGCCGTAGCAGCTTCGATGGCGTCCGAAGACTTGCTCTGCTTGGCGGCTGCGACGATGACGGCCGCCATGGACGCGTTCATGCCCTCGATCTGCTGGTCGAGGTCGGCGATCCGGTCGACCAGGGCAGCCGTGTCCCCGGCCGCCATCCCGATCCACTCGGCCGCGAGCTCTTGCAGCCTTTCGCTGTCGCTCACGATCGCGGTGACGTGCTTCCACACGTGCTTCTCAAGTGCATCCGCATCGATGCGCGAGCAGCCGCAAGACTCTTGGGCAAGGTCTTTGGGCCCATTGCCGATGCAGCGGTAGAACCGGGCAACTTCCCGATCCGCTGCATAGCCGAATCCCGAGTGGCCCTTCCCGCAGAGGCTGACAACCCGACCACTCAGCGGGTAGACCCACCGTTTGCCGCTGCTGTGCTTCGCCGTCTCGGCGACCTTGCGCCGTAGCTCTTCACTCTGTTCCTCGGTCAGGATCCGAGGCAATTCGATCCTGACGGAGTCGCCCCAGATGGGGTCGCCCTTCTCATCCCTCTGGGCATGCTTCCCACGGAAGACGAGGGTGGCGTCGAGTACCGGCGCTGACATGATGCGATCTCGGAGATTGTCGCGCGTCCAGGTCTTACCGGAGCGGGCCGTGATCCCTTCGCTGATGAGCCGAACGGTGGCCTTGCGAAGGTTGAGTCCCTCGCCGACCACCAAGTCGTACACGTGCTTGATGACCTTTGCCTCATCCTCGTCGATCACGAGGTACGAGCCGGGGGTGCCCTTGTTGGCGATGCGGTATCCGTAGGGAGCTCGGCCGCCGATATGAGCGGCCGGCGTCAGCTCTGCCTTCTCCTGCAAGCCACCTTGAGTGCGGTCGCGGATCGTCTCCCATTCGGTCTCGGCGTAATCGGCATCCCGGCGCATCTTCTTGCGCCCCTCGGTGGTGGTGTTGTCGTAGTCGTCGGCGACGACGGCGACGAAGACCCCGATGTCTTCCAGAGCCCAGACCCAACGCCAGAAGGCGCGGCTCTTACGTCCGATCACACGGCCGTCCGGCACGACCACGATGTCGAAGGGACGCGGAGTCTGCTGGGCGTCATCCATGAGCCGCTTCAGGTCCCGACGGTCAGCCGCTTCCAGGGAGCCCGAGACACCCTCGTCTTTGTAGGTGCCGACATGAGTCCACTGCTTGAGCGCGATTGCCGAGTGGTTTTACGGCTCTGCCTGGCTACGCCGTACCTCTTCTTCTGCTCTTCGGTCGAGACGCGTAGGTAGTCGACCGCACGCAGCGAGCGTGTGCCGACCGTCCGGGCAGCGGTCTCGATGGCTGAAGACAGGGGTGTGCTTACATGAGACATGTCGACTCCTAGTCAGTCGGCCAGCCCCGGGGCGGTGGCAGCCGCTGCCGGGGCGTTTGTCTGAACTCCCAAGGTAACTCGGGGATCTGACATTCCGTCGGGCTTCTTGGAGTTTGTCCGTCGACGTGCCTGCGGTCCGAACAGGATGCGCAGGAGTAACGCCCGCTCGGCAGACGAGCAGGTGTAGCGGCTCGTATTCGCGGAGGCCGCCGAGCCGCCAGCAGGCCCGCACGAGGGTGCGGACGTGTTCGCTCACGGGAGCCGTCGCTATGTCGTCCAACGTGGTGACCGTGCGGTCGGTGCCGACGCCGGTCTTGTCCGCGCCCTTGGTGACGTACTTGGCAACGTACGCAGCTACGGCGTCATCGTCGGGACCGTCGCCGTCGGAGCGCAGTGAGCGGATGTCGATCTGTGCGCCCCAGTTGATCGCTCTGTCCGGTTACCGCCCGCAATAAGGCATGGTGATGCCTCTCAACGAGATCCGAAACCTTCGTCTGAAGAGATAACCTCTCGTCCGAGAGGCATGAGCGAGATCGGGATCAGCTTCAGGTTGGCCCACCCGAACGGGATGCCGATGATCGACAGGAACAGCGGGATGCTCGTGACCAGGTGGGCCAGAGCCAGCCACCAGCCCGCGAAGATCACCCAGATCACGTTCCCGATGAAGGACCCTGCCCCAGCACCCGGCCGATCCACTGTGGTGCGGCCGAACGGCCAGATGACGAAGCCGGCGATGCGTAGGGACGCGATGCCGAACGGGATGGTGATGATCAAGACGAAGCAGATCAGCGCCGCGATCAGGTAGCCGATCGCCATCCAGATGCCACAGAAGAAAAGCCAGATGATGTTCAACAGCAGGTTGAAGAGCTTCATGGTCGGTACCTCTCCAGGTCGGTCCATCGGCATGCCTGCTGTCACCAGTATCAGCCGGTCAGGCGTTCAGGCGGAACCGCAGCGCCCTTGTAGCGTGATCGGGAACCCTCGGAGACGATCCCGTTCGGAATCGCCGCATTTCGGATCGGCGACTACGCGCTGTGGCCCTTCGGCTACACGACGATCGAGCGTCGTGACGCGGGCGCGCCCTCCTGCCTCGGCAATGTGCTCTGGCTGGTGCTCGCCGGCTGGTGGCTCGCCATCGGGCACATCGTCACCGGCCTCCTCCTCTGCCTGACCATCATCGGCATCCCGTTCGGCGTCGCGAACTTCAAGCTGATTCCGGTCTCGCTCTTCCCGCTGGGCCGCGAGATCGTGCCCACCGACCAACCGTTCGCGGCGCGCTGACGGACCGAGTCCGATCCGTTCGTCGGCCACAGCCCGTCAGTAACCGGCGGGCCGCCGTTCGCGACAGCGGCCCGCCGGTCGTCCCCGTTCGCTCGACGACGCCCGGGCGCTCGCCGGTTGTCCACAAGCGGCGGGTTGTCCACAGGCCGGTCCGGTTGTCAGTGGCGGACTGCATCATGAACGCATGACCGAGAACGAGCAGTTGTGGGCAAGGGCGGCGGCCGAGGCGGCCAGCACCCGCCCCTGCGACCGGCCTTCGTTCCCCGACCCCGTGGACGCGGCCACCGTGGCCCGTGCCGAGGCCGCCCTCGGCTTCCCCCTGCCGCCACTGCTCGCCGACCCCTACCTGCGTACTGGGGACGGCGGATTCCGCTCGGAGTACGGCCTGCTGCCCCTGCTCGACAGCTTGCCGGCCGGTGAACCCGCCGCCGTCAGCCCGTACCTCGCCAACCGCGAAAGCGGTCACGAAGATCCCGACCGGCCCTGGCCCGAGGGCGTCCTGCCGATATCCCACTGGGGCTGCGCGATGTACGCCTGCGTGGACTGCCGCTCCCCGCGGGCTACGGTGCTGCCCTGCGAGCCGAACCCCGGCGACCCCGACCACGCATGGCTCGTCGACGCCCTCGGCCCCACTACGTGGCTGCACCCCTGGCTCGTCGACGCCCCCCGCCCCACTGCCTGGCTGCACGCCCGGCTGGACGGCACGGGCTGGTACGGCACCCTGGGCGACGACCTGGAACCGACCCCCTGGACCGAGTTCCGCATACGCACGGCGGCCGCCTGAGGCGACGGCGCCGTAGCGGCCCTCCTGCCACGGACCCGTTGCCCGGGCAGCTGCCCCTCGCCCTCCGTCGTCACCCTCTCGCGGCTACCGCGACCCCGCCCAGCGCCGCCGTATCCCGTAGGCGAGCACGCCCACCGCCAGCACCCCCGCCCCCACGGCCACCGAGGTTCTAGGCAACGCGAACGCGAGCGCGACGCAGCCCAGGAGCCCCACCGCGGGCAGCACCCGCTTCGCCGGGGCCGGATCGAGCGTCCAGGCCGACGCATTGGCCACCGCGTAGTACGTCAGCACGCCGAAGGAGGAGAAACCGATCGCGCCCCGGACATCCACCGTGGCGGCCAGGACCGCGACCACCGCGCCCACGGTGAGCTCGGCCCGGTGCGGTACCTGGAAGCGCGGATGCACGGCGGCCAGGGCGCCGGGCAGATACCGGTCCCGTGCCATGGCCAGTGTCGTACGTGAGACGCCCAGGACGAGGGCGAGGAGCGAGCCCAGCGCCGCCACGGCGGCCCCGATCCGCACCACCGGCACCAGCCCGGGCACCCCCGCCGCCCGCACCGCGTCGGCCAACGGGGCCCCTGCCCGCCCGAGATCGCCCGGCCCCAGCACGGAGAGGACAGCGACCGCCACACCCGCGTACACGACCAGAGCGATGCCCAGGGCCAGGGGGATCGCGCGGGGGATGGTGCGCGCCGGGTCACGCACCTCTTCGCCCAGCGTGGCGATGCGGGCGTACCCGGCGAAGGCGAAGAACAGCAGACCGGCGGAGGTCAGCACCCCTCCGACACCGTGGGAGATCCCGACGTCCAGCCGCCCGTCGTCGGACGCGCCGGAGCCCAGGCACACGACCACCACGGAAGCGAGGACCGCCAGAACCACCGCCACGATCGCCCGCGTCAGCCAGGCCGACTTCCGGACGCCGCCGTAGTTCACCGCGGTCAGCGCCACCACGGCCGCGACCGCCACCGCGTGCGCCTGCCCCGGCCACACGTACGCACCGACCGTCAGAGCCATCGCCGCACAGGAGGCCGTCTTCCCGACCACGAACGACCAGCCCGCCAGATACCCCCAGAACGCGCCGAGCCGCTCGCGCCCGTACACGTACGTGCCACCCGAGGCGGGATACAGCGCGGCGAGCCGTGCGGACGACATGGCGTTGCAGTAGGCGACCAGCGCGGCGAGCGCGAGTCCGAGCAGCAGCCCGGAACCCGCGGCCTGTGCGGCGGGAGCGAGCGCCGCGAAGACGCCGGCGCCGATCATCGAGCCGAGCCCGATGACCACGGCGTCGCCGAGGCCCAGTGTCCGCCGCAGTTCGGCGCGTGATCCGGACTGTGTCATGGACCGCACCCTAGTGATCGGGGGAACCAGCGTGTGTCCTCAGGACGTCGTCGTCATCGACACGAGCCGAACTCGCGTGCGACGCAGGACGCGGGGGGTGACGGAAACGAGCACAGCCCGTCCGGAGCGAGTGACATCACAGTGCCCGGACAGCGCGGGCACAGCACGGAAGGGCAGGTTCAGGGCATGAGCATCATCAGCTGGATCATTCTGGGGTTGTTGGCCGGAGTCATCGCCAAGGTCCTGCTTCCGGGCCGCGACCCGGGCGGCTTCATCGGCACGACCCTCATCGGCGTCGCGGGCGCGTTCATCGGCGGCTGGATATCGGCCCGCTGGCTGGACCACCCCGTCACCAAGGACTTCTACGACGGCGCGACCTGGGCCGCGGCGATCGGCGGTTCGCTGGTGCTGCTGATCGTCTACCGCCTGCTGTTCGGCAACTCGCGCGACTGAGCGCCTGCGCGGCGGGCCGGACGAGAAGGGTGGGCACCCGACGGGCGCCCACCCTTGCGTACAACTGGCCGGCTCGTGGCTGGCCGGCTCGCCTCCGGTCGGCCGGCTACCGGTAGTTCACGAACTGAAGGGCGAAGTCGAAGTCCTGGCCCTTGAGCAGGGTGATGACGGTCTGGAGGTCGTCGCGGCTCTTGGAGCTGACACGCAGTTCCTCGCCCTGCACCTGGGCCTTCACGCCCTTGGGGCCCTCGTCGCGGATGAGCTTCGCGACCTTCTTCGCGTTGTCCTGGGAGATGCCTTCCTTGATCTCCGCGAAGAGCTTGTACTCCTTGCCGGAGAGCTGGGGCTCGCCCGCGTCCAGCGCCTTGAGCGAGATCCCGCGCTTGATCAGCTTGGACTGGAAGACGTCGAGGACGGCGTTCACCCGGTCCTCGGAGTTCGCCTCCATCAGAATCTTCTCGCCGGACCACGAGATCGAGGCGCCGACGCCCTTGAAGTCGTAGCGCTGCGAGATTTCCTTGGCGGCCTGGTTGAGGGCGTTGTCGACCTCCTGCCGCTCGACCTTCGAGACGATGTCGAAACTGGAGTCGGCCATGTCCTGTGGCTCCTTGTATCGGGGTGCGTGTCAGGTGCGTATCGGCGTACGTGGGCGACCGCCGAGCCCGGCGTGGTCCCGGGCCGCATCCGGACAAGCCTAGTCACCCCGCTCCCTCCGGGCAGCGAGGAATCAGGTGGCGAAGCACCCCTGGGCATCGGGTATCGTTTACGTCGTTGCCAGGGAGCACCGCCGAAAAGCGGTTCGAACAGGCGGCAAACCCGGCGGTGTGCCCGAGCGGCCAAAGGGAGCAGACTGTAAATCTGCCGGCTCAGCCTTCCCAGGTTCGAATCCTGGCGCCGCCACGCTGAGAGAGGTAACCCCTCCGAACTGCGGAAACGCAGAGCGGAGGGGTTTCTTCGTATGCGGGAAAGCCTGGGCGGCGGCGCGCTTCACCTCCCTTCGGCCGGGTCTGTCGGGTCTGTCGGGTCTTCCGGATCTGCCGGGGCGTCCCGGGGTTCGGGGGCTTCCGGCGAGGGTGTCTTCGCCGCTCTTTTCACCTCCGCCTCGATGTCGTTGCGTGGTCTGTTCTCGTCCTTGGCATGTTCGGTCACCGCGGCCTGGACATCGCGGGCGAGGTCGCGCCATGCGCGCCAGGCGGTTTCGTAGGTGTCGGTCTGGATCTCCGGCCAGGGGGTGGCCGTGGGTGCGCCGTACGTGTCCCGCAGCGCTTCGACCCTCGCGTGTGCCTCGTCGGCCGCGCGTTGCTTCTCCACGAGTTCCTCGAAGGTATGTGCCACGTGTACGGATGCTAAGGAGCCGGCCGCACTTCCGCGCGGCGAGCGGGGCGCGTCCCGTCGCGGGGTACCCGCGTGGCCCACTGGGGCAGACTGATCACATGTCCAGCGCGTCCAGCCGCCGTAGAACGTGTCCCGTATGCCGTCGCGAGATCGCCGTCGTCGCCGGACGGTTCGCCCGGCACGACCCGCCGGGGGCGCGCGGGACCGGGGACCTCGTCTCCTGCCCCGGCTCCCGCAGCCCGGCGCAACTGGGCGCCGCCCAGCCGTCGTTGGACGGGTATGTGGTCCCGGATTTTCCGGGACAGCTGCCCCTCTTCTAGCGCCTCTTCCAGCCCTCGTCAGCGCTACTTCCCGCGCACCGCGTTCTTCAGTTCCCCGCCACCGCCTTGACCGCCACCGCCACCGGCGCCGAGCCGCTGATGAGCTCCAGGGTGAGGCCGGAGGTCGCCGGGGTGTCCAGCAGTTCGGCCAGGACGGCGGCCACGTCGTCGCGCGGGACGGGCCCGCGGCCCGTACGCGCCTCCAGGCGGACCAGGCCGGTGCCGGCGTCGTCCGTCAGGGCGCCGGGGCGCAGGATCGTCCAGTCGAGGGAGGTGAGGCCCTGCACGTGCGCGTCCGCCTCGCCCTTGGCGCGCAGGTAGACGTCGAAGACCTCGTCGCCCCGGTGGCCGGGGTCCGCGCCCATGGACGACACGACCACGAAGCGCCGTACGCCCGCCCGGACCGCCGCGTCCGCGAACAGGACCGCCGCGCCCTTGTCCACGGTGTCCTTGCGGCCCACTCCGCTGCCCGGGCCGGCGCCCGCCGCGAACACCGCCGCGTCCGCGCCCCGCAGCCGCTCCGCGACCGTCTCGACGGACGCCGACTCCAGGTCCAGGACGACCGGTTCGGCGCCGGCCGCCCGCAGGTCGTCGCTCTGTTCCGCCTTGCGGATGATCCCCGCGACCTCGTCCCCGCGCGCGGCGAGCAGGCGCTCCAGCCGCAGCGCGATCTGACCATGACCACCAGCGATGACAATGCGCATGCTTCCGACCGTACGCCCGGACCCCCGCATCCGCCGCATGACCTCGCCCGGGCCCCGTCCAACTCCCGGTCCGGTCCCTGCTGTCCCGTCCTTGCTGTCCCGTGCCCGCTGTCCCGTGCCCGCTGTCCTGTTCAGGCGGTTCTACGAGAGTTCTCCGCGTCCCTGCCTCGGCAGGCCCCACTCCGGGGCGGCCGTGGAGTTGCGGTACTCCCGGACCGCGCTCGTGCGGGCCACCACGCGGCCCTGGTGGATCACGATCCTGCTGTACGCCAGGGACAGGGCGCCCGCCAGTCGGTCGCCGCGAACGGCCAGGAGGTCGGCCGGGAAGCCCGCCTCCACGCGGACCTCGGGGAGGCCCAGCGCGGCCCGCGCGGACGTGCTCACGGCGTCGTAGGCGTCCTCGGCACGCAGGCCGTGGCGGGAGGCGAGCAGGTAGGCCGCCTCCAGGGGGTCGCCGCGGCCGACCGGGTTGGAGACGTCCCGCAACGCCCCGCTGCCGGCGGCGACCCGTACGCCCGCCGCGCGCAACAGCCTTACGGGCGCGGCGTCCCGGTGCTCGACGGTGCCGCAGCCGCCCTGGGGGAGGCAGACCACCGTCACGCCGGCGGCGGCGAGTTGGTCGGCGGTGCGGCCGGCCGCTTCGGCGGGGAGGTCGTCGAGGCCGCCGCAGGGGCTCAGGGTGACGCCCGGGCGCAGGCCGCCGGCCATCGCGGCGAGGCGGGCGAGGCGGGCCGGGTCGGCGGCGTCGGTGTGCAGGTCGACGGGGCAGCCGTGTTCGGAGGCGACTTCCAGGACGGTCTCCACGTAGCCCGTCGGATCGGGGTCGAGGTCCGGACAGCCGCCCACCACCGAGGCGCCCATCTTCACCGCGTCCCGCAGGATCGCGAGCCCGTCCGCCCCGGCTGCCCCGGTCAGTACCCGGGGCATCGCCACCGCCGTCAGTTCGGCGAGCCCGCGCAGCGAACGCCGGGCCTGGAGGACGGCGGCCAGCGCGCCGAGGCCCTGGACGTCGCCCACGTGCACATGGGCGCGCAGCGCCGTCGCGCCGTGGCCCAGTTGCAGCAACGCGGCCTCCGTGGCGCGGCGCTGGACGTCCTCGGGGGCGTACGAGACCGGGCCGTCGGTGTCGGCCGTGAGCGCGGTGTCGGCATGCGCGTGCGGCTCGGCGGGGGCGGGGAGCAGGAGGTAGCCGCCGAGGTCCACGCGCGTGCCGCCGCGGGCCGGGCCGGTCGTCAGGCTGCCCGCCGTGCCGACCGCCTCGATACGCCCGCGGCCCAGCCGTACGTCCACGGTCCGGCCGTCGGCCAGGCGCGCGCCGCACAGCAGGAGGGCGGCCGGGTCCGGCGAACGTCCCGAGGCGCCGGACGCGGACGACGGCCAAGGGGGCGGCTGCGGCTGGCTGTCGGGCATCGCACTCCAGGGGCTCGGCACGGGACTGCGCGGGGACGCGGGTGACGCGCGGTCGCGGGGACGCAAGATCACGCAGAGTGAGTCGAGCCTAGGACGGCGTTTCGGCGTCAGCGGGGAGGAGCGCAATAGTCGTACCGGTGTGGTCCGGTGGGCGGGAGGTGCTCGGGAGGCCGCTGGGACCCTGCGGAAACGGCCCTCCGGGCGGTCCCGGAAGGCCTCGCGAAACGGATTTGGGTGAACGGCTGCGGACCGTGTAATGTCTTCATCGCTCGCCCCAATAGCTCAGTCGGTAGAGCGTCTCCATGGTAAGGAGAAGGTCTACGGTTCGATTCCGTATTGGGGCTCTGGTGGGTGAGGTTCCCGTCGCAAGGCGGGACCTGATCCCATCAAAGCGGTGTAGCTCAGTCGGTAGAGCAAGCGGCTCATAATCGCTGTGTCACCGGTTCAAGTCCGGTCACCGCTACTGACAGTAGCCGATTGCGGGGTCGGTCCTTCGATCGGCTACTCTTTTATGCGTTATGTCGTCCCATCCGTTCGTCAAGGAGCACTCCTGTGGCTGCCACCGACGTCCGCCCGAAGATCACGCTGGCCTGCGTGGAGTGCAAGGAGCGGAACTACATCACCAAGAAGAACCGGCGTAACAACCCGGACCGACTGGAGATGAAGAAGCACTGCCCGCGTTGCAATGCGCACACCGCGCACCGCGAAACGCGATAAATTCAGGCTCGTATGCGAGGCCGTCCCCGAGTGATCGGGGGCGGCCTCGTGTCGTTGAGCGACCGGTACCGGTCAGTAGAGCAAGGCTGATCGGTGCAGTGACAGAGCAGCAGAGCAACCAGGAGGTGCCGAGGCCATGGCGCTCGACCAGTCCTTCGTCGGGCGGACCTACCCGCCCACCGATCCCTATGAGGTCGGTCGGGAGAAGATCCGCGAGTTCGCCGAGGCCGTCGGTGACGCCAATCCGGCGTACACCGACCCGGAAGCCGCCAAGGCGCTCGGGTACGCCGATGTGATCGCGCCGCCGACCTTCGTGTTCTCGATCACCTTCAAGGCGGCGGGACAGGTCGTGCAGGACCCCCAGCTGGGCCTCGACTACAGCCGGGTGGTGCACGGCGACCAGAAGTTCGCCTACCGGCGCCCGGTGCGCGCCGGTGACCGGCTGACGGTCACCTCGACCATCGAGGCGGTCAAGTCCATGGCCGGCAACGACATCCTGGACATCCGTGGCGAGGTCCACGACGAGAGCGGCGAGCACGTAGTGACCGCCTGGACCAAGCTCGTCGCCCGCGCGGCGGAGCCGGCTGACTCCGTGGACGCCACGGACGGGAAGGCGTGAGGAACCGATGACGGCGAAGATCGCTTACGACGACGTCGAGGTCGGCACCGAGCTGCCGACGCAGTCCTTCCCCGTGAAGCGCGCCACACTGGTGCAGTACGCGGGTGCCTCCGGGGACTTCAATCCCATCCACTGGAACGAGAAGTTCGCCAAGGAGGTGGGCCTGCCGGACGTCATCGCGCACGGCATGTTCACCATGGCCGAGGCGATCCGCGTCGTCACCGACTGGACCGGCGACCCGGGCGCCGTCGTCGGCTACGGCGTTCGCTTCACCAAGCCCGTCGTCGTCCCGAACGACGACCAGGGTGCCGTGATCGAGGTCACCGGCAAGGTGGGCGCCAAGCTCGACGACAACACCGTGCGGGTCGATCTGACGGTGACCAGCGGCGGGCTGAAGGTCCTCGGGATGTCCCGGGCGGTCGTACGACTGGCCTGATGCCCAGGCAGCACGTGACGTAAGGGGCGCTCTCCCTGGAGAGGCGCCCCTTACGCGTCGGCACGCCTTGACCTAGTTAGTGATTGAGTACTAACTTAGTCGCATGGTCAGGATGAGCGCAGACGAGAGGCGTGAGAGCGTCATCCGCGCGGCGACGAGCGAGTTCGCCCGCGGCGGCTATCACGGCACGTCCACCGAGGCGATCGCCAAGCGGGTGGGTGTCTCGCAGCCGTATCTCTTCAGGCTCTTCCCGGGCAAGAAAGCGATCTTCCTCGCGGCTTCCGAGCGCTGCATGGACGACACGGTCCGTACGTTCGCGGAGGCCGCCGAGGGGCTGGAGGGCGAAGAGGCCCTGCATGCCATGGCCAACGCGTACACCAGGGTCATCGCGGAGCAGCCCGAACGGCTGATGATGCAGATGCAGACATACGTCGCGGTGGCCGCCGCGGAGGCCGAGGGCGACCACGGGTTCGGTGAGGCCGTGCGCGCCGGGTGGATGCGGCTCTGGGACACCGTCCACCTGCCGCTCGGCGCCGACGAGGCCGAGACGACGGTCTTCATGGCGTACGGCATGCTCATCAACTGCCTGGTGGCCATGGGATTCCCGCCGGGACACCGGGTCTGGGAAGGGATGTACCCGTCGGCTCGGCTCAAGGGCCGACTCGAGAAGTAGCGCGGACGGCGCGGTGCGCCGGCGCGACCGTTGGGCGTCATTTTTTTGGACGCGCAAGTTAGTGATCGATTACTAGCCGTAGTTCCATCACCCGCTGGGGGAGCGATGTCAGAGCAGACCGCACGTCGCGGGGGAGCCGTCTGGGCCCTCGTCATCACCAGCGTCGCCGGATTCATGGCGGCACTCGACAATCTCGTCGTCACCACCGCCCTGCCGTCCATCCGCGAGGACCTCGGCGGCGGGCTGGGCGACCTCGAATGGACCGTGAGCGCCTACACGCTCACCTTCGCCGTGCTGCTCATGTTCGGCGCGGCACTCGGCGACCGGTTCGGCCGCAGGCGGATGTTCATCGCCGGGCTCACCGTCTTCACCGTCGCCTCCGCCGCCGCGGCCATGGCGCCCGGCATCGGCTCCCTCATCGCCGCCCGCGCGGTCCAGGGCGTCGGCGCCGCCGTCATGATGCCGCTGACGCTCACGCTCCTCACGGCCGCCGTGCCCGCCGCGAAGCGCGGGATGGCGTACGGCATCTGGGGCGCGGTCAACGGACTCGCGGTCGCCTCCGGACCGCTCATCGGCGGCAGCCTCACCGAGCACGTGTCCTGGCACTGGATCTTCTGGCTGAACGTTCCGCTGGGCCTCGCCCTGCTGCCGCTGGCCCGGCTGCGCCTCGCCGAGTCCTACGGCACCGGCGCCCCGCTCGACTTCCCCGGCACCCTGCTCGCCAGCGGCGGCCTCTTCGGGCTCGTCTACGGCCTGGTGCGCGGGCCGGCCGACGGCTGGACCAGCCCGCTCGTGCTGACCGGCCTGTTCGCGGGCGCCGTCCTGCTCGTCGGGTTCGTCCTGCACGGCTTGCGGGCCAAGAACCCCATGCTGCCGATGCGCCTCTTCCGGTCCCGCGCCTTCGCCGGGATCAACGCCGCGAGCCTGCTGATGTTCCTCGGAATGTTCGGCTCGATCTTCCTGCTCAGCCAGTACATGCAGGGCGTCCTCGGCTACTCGCCCACCGAGGCGGGCCTCAGGATGCTGCCGTGGACCGGTATGCCGATGCTCGTCGCGCCGATCGCCGGCATCCTCTCCGACCGCGTCGGAGGCCGACCGGTCGTCGCCGCCGGGCTCTTCCTCCAGGCGGCCGGTCTCGGCTGGATGGCCGCCGTGGCCACCGTCGACGCCTCGTACGCCGTCCAACTGCCCGGTCTGATCGTCAGCGGCATCGGCATGGCGCTGTTCTTCGCCCCGGCCTCCAACCTGGTGATGTCCAGCGTCCGAGTGCAGGAACAGGGGATCGCCTCCGGTGCCAACAACGCGCTGCGGGAGGTCGGCGGTGCGCTCGGCATCGCGATCATGGCGTCGATCTTCTCGGCGCAGGGCGGCTACGAGTCCGGCCAGGCCTTTGTCGACGGACTGCGGCCCGCGCTGGTCACGGGCGCGGCGGTGGTGGCCCTCGCCGGCTTCGCCGCCCTGCTGATACCGGCCCGACGGCCCGCGCCCCCCGCGGCGACGGACTCCGGCGCGGCCTCCGGAACCGGCTCCGGGGCGGCGCCCGTGCTGGAGCCCGCCGGCCGCTGAGACACGCGGCACACGACGTGCCCGCTCCGTCCGGCACGCGCGCGTACGGTCCCGTCCACCGCGGCGGGGCCGCACGCGCGCGTGCCGTGCAGTGCCATGCAGGGGGGCGGCCGAGGCGGCCGGTGGATGGCGCTGTCGGAGGCGGGGAGGCGGGGAGGCGGGGCTGTCGGTGGTGTCTCGTAGTCTTGGGCGCGTGCAGGAACTCCACGATGCCCCGCTCGCCCCGCTGACCACCTTCCGGCTGGGCGGTCCCGCCACCAGGCTGGTGACCGCGACGACCGACGCCGAGGTGATCGCCGCCGTGCGCGCGGCCGACGCCGACGGTACGCCGCTGCTGATCGTCGGCGGCGGTTCGAACCTCGTCATCGGCGACAAGGGCTTCGAGGGCACCGCCCTGCGCATCGCCACGCGCGGCTGCGAACTCGCCGGGACCCGACTGGAGCTGGCCGCGGGCGAGACCTGGACCGACGCCGTCGCCCGCACCGTCGAGGCCGGGCTGGCCGGCGTCGAGTGCCTGGCCGGCATCCCCGGCTCGGCGGGCGCCACCCCGATCCAGAACGTCGGGGCGTACGGCCAGGAGGTCGCCACGACGATCACCGAGGTGATCGCCTACGACCGCCGGGAGGGCGAGACCGTCACCCTCACCGCCGGAGAGTGCGCCTTCTCCTACCGGCACAGCCGCTTCAAGGCCGACCCCGAGCGGTTCGTCGTCCTGCGCGTCCGCTTCGAACTCGAGGACGCGGACGGGTTGTCCGCGCCCCTGAAGTACGCCGAGACGGCCCGCGCGCTGGGCGTCGAGCCCGGCGACCGGGTGCCGCTCGCCGAGGCCCGCGAGACCGTGCTGAAGCTGCGCGCCGGGAAGGGCATGGTCCTCGACCCGCAGGACCACGACACCTGGTCGGCCGGCTCCTTCTTCACCAACCCGATCCTCACCGACGCCGACTTCGCCGTGTTCCACGCGCGCGTGCGGGAGCGGCTGGGCGACGGCGCGGAGCCGCCCGCCTATCCGGCCGGGGAGGGGCACACCAAGACCTCCGCGGCCTGGCTGATCGACAAGGCGGGCTTCACCAAGGGGTACGGCGGCGGGCCCGCCCGGATCTCCACGAAGCACACCCTCGCCCTCACCAACCGCGGCTCGGCCACCACGGAGGACCTGCTGGCGCTGGCCCGCGAGGTCGTGGCCGGAGTGCGCGAGGCCTTCGGGGTCACGCTCGTCAACGAGCCGGTGATGGTGGGCGTCGGGCTGTAGCCCTGGTCCCCGCGCGGATCGCCAAGGGCATCGAGGAGCGTCGCCCAGCGGCCCCGAGTGGGCACCGAGGGGTCGGGGAGCGGCCCTAGTAGGCCACCCCCACGCCCTGCTTCACCGTCCCCTCGTCCGCCACCATCGCCAGCATCGAGTGCGCCACGTCGGCCCGTCCGATGAACCGGCCCCTGCGGGGGAAGCCGCCCACCACCGTGCGGTACGACCCCGTCACCGGCTTGTCCTGCAGCCGCGGCGGCCGTACGGCCGTCCAGTCGGCGGCGCTGCGCGCCAGCTCCGCCTCCATCTCCCGCAGGTCGGCGTACACGTCCTTCAGCGCCGCCGACACGATGCCGCGCACGGTGCGGTCCAGGACTCCGTCGCCCTCCGGCTCGGGGCCGACGGGGCCGGCGCTGACCACGAGCAGCCGGCGCACGCCCTCCGCCTCCAGGGCCGACAGCACCGTGCGCGTGAGCCGGGCGGCCACCCCGGCGTCCTTGCGGCTTCGTGCGCCGAGCCCGGACAGGACCGCGTCCCGGCCGGTCACGGCGGGGCGCAACGCCGCCGGGTCGGTGAGGTCCGCGCGGACCACCTCCAGGCGGCCGCCGGCGACGGTGAGCCGGGCGGGATCCCGTACGACGGCCGTGACCTCGTGCCCGGCGTCCAGGGCCTGTCGGACGACCTCGCGGCCGATGCCTCCGGTGGCGCCGAAAACGGTGAACTTCATGGCGTGCTCCCCACTCCGGTCAGGTGGGTGAGTGTTCACTCACCCCGACTGCCTCTAGAGTGGGTAAGCGTTCACCCACCCGTCAAGAGGGGACCCCGCATGGACCGACCGGCCCGCGTCCGCATCCTCGACGCCGCGCACGAGCTGATGCTCACCGTCGGCCTGGCCCGCGCCACGACCAAGGAGATCGCGAAGGCCGCCGGCTGTTCCGAGGCGGCGCTCTACAAGTACTTCGCGAGCAAGGAAGAGCTGTTCATCCGTGTGCTCGCGGAACGGCTGCCCCGGCTGACCCCGCTGCTGAGCAGCCTGGCGGCCGAGCCCGGCCGGGGCACGCTGGAAGGGAACCTCACGGAGATCGCCCGCCAGGCCGCCCTCTTCTACGAGCAGAGCTTCCCCATCGCCGCCTCCCTGTACGCCGAGACCCAGCTCAAGCGGCGCCACGACGAAGCCATGCGGGACCTGGGCGTGGGCCCCCACGTGCCGATCGAGCAGCTCGCGGCCTATCTGCGGGCGGAGCAGGCAGTGGGGCGGGTCCGGCGGACGACGGACGCGTTCGCCGCGGCATCGCTGCTGATGGGGGCCTGTGCGCAGCGGGCGTTCGCCTACGACGCGGCGGGGGAGCGGCCGGAGGTGGACGGCTTCGCCGCCGGCCTGGCGCGCACCCTCGTGGCGGGCATCGCCGACTGAGGGTTCAGGCCGCCAGCCAGTCGTCCACGCCGGCCAGCAGCTTCGCCCTGACGTCCTCCGGTGCCGCCGAGCCCCGCACCGACTGCCGGGCCAGCTCCGCCAACTCCTCGTCCGTGAAGGCGTGGTGGCGCCGGGCGATGTCGTACTGGGCCGCCAGGCGCGAGCCGAACAGCAGCGGGTCGTCGGCGCCCAGGGCCATCGGCACCCCGGCGTCGAAGAGCGTCCGCAGCGGAACGTCCTCCGGCTTCTCGTACACCCCCAGCGCCACGTTCGACGCCGGGCACACCTCGCAGGTCACACCCCGGTCGGCGAGCCTCTTCAGCAGCCGTGGGTCCTCGGCCGCCCGCACCCCGTGCCCCAGCCGGTTCGCGTCCAGGTCGTCCAGGCAGTCGCGGATGGACGCCGGGCCGGTCAACTCGCCGCCGTGCGGGGCGGACAGCAGTCCGCCCTCCCGCGCGATCGCGAAGGCCCGGTCGAAGTCCCTGGCCATGCCCCGGCGTTCGTCGTTCGACAGCCCGAAGCCGACGACACCCCGGTCCGCGTACCGCACGGCCAGCCGGGCCAGTGTGCGGGCGTCCAGCGGGTGCTTCATCCGGTTCGCCGCGACCAGTACCCGCATGCCGAGCCCGGTGTCGCGCGAGGCCGTCTCCACCGAGTCCAGGATGATCTCCAGCGCCGGGATCAGCCCGCCCAGCCGGGGCGCGTACGACGTCGGGTCCACCTGGATCTCCAGCCAGCCCGAGCCGTCCTTCAAATCCTCCTCGGCAGCCTCGCGCACCAGCCGCTGGATGTCCTCCGGCTCCCGTACGCACGAGCGCGCCGCGTCGTACAGGCGCTGGAAGCGGAACCAGCCCCGTTCGTCCGTGGCCCGCAGTTTGGGCGGCTCCCCGCTGGTCAGCGCCTCGGTCAGCGCGTCCGGCAGGTGCACGCCGTACTTGTCGGCCAGTTCCAGCACGGTGGTGGCCCGCATCGACCCGGTGAAGTGCAGGTGCAGATGGGCTTTCGGCAGCTCAGAGACATCACGTACACGCTCCATTCGAGGATCCTGCCGCACCTTCCGGTCGTCCCGGTAGCGCTTTCCCCGATCGTGGTCTTGCTCGCACTCATACACGAAGAAGCGGGCCGCCTCCCCGAGGGAGACGGCCCGCACGCGCGCGTGAGGACGAGGACGTCAGTCCCTGGCCTCCGCCAGCAGCTTCTGGATGCGGCTCACGCCCTCGACGAGGTCCTCGTCGCCCAGCGCGTACGACAGCCGCAGGTAACCCGGGGTGCCGAAGGCCTCACCCGGAACCACCGCGACCTCGGCCTCCTCCAGGATGAGCGCGGCCAGCTCGACCGAGTCCTGCGGACGCCTGCCGCGGATCTCCTTGCCGAGGAGCGCCTTCACGGAGGGGTACGCGTAGAACGCGCCCTCGGGCTCCGGGCAGAGGACGCCGTCGATCTCGTTCAGCATCCGCACGATCGTCTTGCGGCGCCGGTCGAAGGCCTCCCGCATCTTCTCGACGGCGGACAGGTCACCGGAGACGGCGGCCAGCGCGGCGATCTGCGCCACGTTGGAGACGTTCGAGGTGGCGTGCGACTGGAGGTTCGTGGCGGCCTTCACGACGTCCTTCGGGCCGATGATCCAGCCCACCCGCCAGCCGGTCATCGCGTACGTCTTCGCCACGCCGTTGACCACGATGCACTTGTCGCGCAGCTCGGGCAGGATCCCCGGCAGCGAGGTGAACTTCGCGTCGCCGTAGACGAGGTGCTCGTAGATCTCGTCCGTCATCACCCACAGGCCGTGCTCGAGGGCCCAGCGGCCGATCGCCTCGGCGTCCCCGACGTCGTAGACGGCGCCGGTCGGGTTGGACGGGGAGACGAAGAGCACGACCTTGGTGTTCTCCGTGCGGGCCGCCTCCAGCTGCTCGACCGAGACCCGGTAGCCGGTCGTCTCGTCGGCCACGACCTCCACCGGGACACCGCCGGCCAGCCGGATGGACTCCGGGTACGTCGTCCAGTACGGCGCCGGGACGATGACCTCGTCGCCCGGGTCGAGGATCGCGGCGAAGGCGTTGTAGATCGCCTGCTTGCCGCCGTTGGTGACCAGGATCTGCGAGGCGTCCACCTCGTAGCCCGAGTCACGCAGCGTCTTCGCGGCGATAGCGGCCTTCAGCTCGGGGAGACCACCGGCCGGCGTGTAGCGGTGGTACTTGGGGTTCTTGCAGGCCTCGACGGCCGCCTCGACGACGTAGTCCGGGGTCGGGAAGTCGGGCTCGCCCGCGCCGAAGCCGATCACCGGACGCCCGGCGGCCTTCAGGGCCTTGGCCTTGGCGTCCACGGCAAGGGTGGCGGACTCGGAGATCGCGCCGACGCGGGCGGAGACCCGGCGCTCGGTGGGAGGGGTTGCAGCGCTCATGGCACCCATGGTTTCAGACGGGTAACCGGCCCGGTACACGGGTTTCACGGACTGGGCAGCCGACTGAACATCAGAGTGATTCCGATCAAGGCCGCTTTCCGTTCGACGAGGCGCTCAAGACCACGTACACTCACACGTCGTTGGCCTCCAACAGTCGTGCCACATCAGGTGCACACCGAGCACCCGGTCGGATGCGGTACGTTGGGGAACGCACAAAGGGTCGTAGCTCAATTGGTAGAGCACTGGTCTCCAAAACCAGCGGTTGGGGGTTCAAGTCCCTCCGGCCCTGCTACACACTCCGTCACCAGGATGTGTGCGCAGCGCATGTACGTACAGCAATGCATCGCCGTGCGGCTCAGACCGGGCGCGGCACGGCCACGACCCGGGAACAGGTGAGGACGAATGGCGGATGCCGTGGGCTCCATCGACACGCCTGATGCCCAGGACGAGGTGCCTGAGGCGCAGAAGAAGACCCGCAAGGGCGGTAAGCGCGCCAAGAAGGGCCCGCTGAAGCGTCTCGCGCTCTTCTATCGGCAGATCGTCGCGGAGCTCCGCAAGGTCGTATGGCCCACGCGGAGTCAGCTGACGACGTACACGACCGTGGTGATCGTCTTCGTGGTCATCATGATCGGCCTGGTGACCGTGATTGACTATGGACTCAGCCACGCCGCCAAGTACGTTTTTGGCTGAGCCTAGAGCGAAGGGCGCCGAGGTATCCGGCGCCCCTTTCGCATGTTCCACCCCTATGTATCCAGGAAGAAGCAGCCACCGTGTCTGACCAGAACCTGAACGACGCCATCGAGCCGGACGAGTCCGTGGACGACGAGCTCGACATCGTCGAGGGCTCGGACGAGGTGGACGAGTTCGAGGCTGCCGAGGCCGAAGCGGGCGAACCCGCGGAGGAAGCCGCACTCCACGTCGAGGACGAGGAAGCCGACGAGGACGTCGAGGCCGAGGACATCGCGGCCGAGGACGTCGTCGACGAGGCCGAGGAAGAAGAGCCGGCCGAGCCCGTCGACCCCGTTGTCGCCCTGCGCGAGGAGCTGCGCGCCCTCCCCGGCGAGTGGTACGTCATCCACACGTACGCCGGCTACGAGAACCGCGTGAAGACCAACCTGGAGCAGCGCGCCGTCTCGCTGAACGTCGAGGACTACATCTTCCAGGCCGAGGTGCCGCAGGAAGAGGTCGTCCAGATCAAGAACGGCGACCGCAAGACCATCCGTCAGAACAAGCTGCCCGGCTACGTGCTGGTGCGCATGGACCTGACGAACGAGTCGTGGGGCGTCGTCCGCAACACCCCCGGCGTCACCGGCTTCGTGGGCAACGCGTACGACCCGTACCCGCTGACCCTGGACGAGATCGTCAAGATGCTCGCCCCGGAGGCCGAGGAGAAGGCCGCCCGTGAGGCCGCCGAGGCCGAGGGCAAGCCGGCTCCGGCCCGCAAGGTCGAGGTCCAGGTGCTGGACTTCGAGGTGGGCGACTCGGTCACCGTCACCGACGGTCCGTTCGCCACGCTGCAGGCCACGATCAACGAGATCAACGCCGACTCGAAGAAGGTCAAGGGCCTGGTCGAGATCTTCGGCCGCGAGACCCCGGTCGAGCTCTCCTTCGACCAGATCCAGAAGAACTAGCTCTCTGGAACAGATGCCTCCGACCAGGTCAGACAGGCTCTCGCAGCCCGTCTGACCTGCTCGGTTTTTGGCCGCGCACAGATACCCGTTATCGTTGTGCGGTATGCCTCCATCCGGATCATCCGGACCGGACGGCTGAAAACTCTCACTAGGACCCGGAGAGAGCAATGCCTCCCAAGAAGAAGAAGGTCACGGGGCTCATCAAGCTCCAGATCAACGCCGGTGCGGCCAACCCCGCGCCGCCGGTCGGCCCCGCGCTCGGCCAGCACGGCGTCAACATCATGGAGTTCTGCAAGGCCTACAACGCCGCGACCGAGTCGCAGCGTGGCTGGGTGATCCCGGTGGAGATCACGGTCTACGAGGACCGCTCCTTCACCTTCATCACCAAGACGCCGCCGGCCGCGAAGATGATCCTCAAGGCCGCTGGTGTCGAGAAGGGCTCCGGCGAGCCGCACAAGACCAAGGTCGCCAAGATCACCGAGGCGCAGGTCCGTGAGATCGCCACGACCAAGCTCCCCGACCTGAACGCCAACGACCTCGACGCCGCGTCGAAGATCATCGCCGGCACCGCCCGCTCCATGGGCATCACGGTCGAAGGCTGATCCCCAGCCCCGTAGCACCTTCGTAGCACCGTGGCAGGGCCTGCTCGGCCCCAACCACGACTCCTCAAGACACACAGGAGCAGTAGTGAGCAAGCGCAGCAAGTCCCTCCGCGCTGCGGACGCCAAGATCGACCGGGAGAAGCTCTACGCCCCGCTCGAGGCCGTCCGTCTCGCCAAGGAGACCTCCACGAGCAAGTTCGACGGCACCGTCGAGGTCGCCTTCCGCCTGGGTGTCGACCCGCGCAAGGCCGACCAGATGGTCCGTGGCACCGTGAACCTGCCGCACGGCACCGGCAAGACCGCCCGGGTCCTGGTCTTCGCGACCGGTGACCGTGCTGCGGCCGCGGAGGCCGCGGGCGCCGACATCGTCGGCTCCGACGAACTGATCGACGAGGTCGCGAAGGGTCGTCTGGACTTCGACGCCGTCGTCGCCACCCCGGACCTCATGGGCAAGGTCGGCCGCCTCGGCCGCGTGCTCGGTCCGCGTGGTCTGATGCCGAACCCGAAGACCGGCACCGTCACCCCCGACGTGGCCAAGGCCGTCACGGAGATCAAGGGCGGCAAGATCGAGTTCCGCGTCGACAAGCACTCGAACCTGCACTTCATCATCGGCAAGTCGTCCTTCGACGACACCCAGCTGGTGGAGAACTACGGCGCGGCGCTGGAGGAGATCCTCCGTCTGAAGCCGTCCGCCGCCAAGGGTCGTTACATCAAGAAGGCCGCGATCAGCACGACGATCGGCCCCGGCATCCTGGTGGACCCGAACCGCACCCGGAACCTTCTCGTCGAGGAGGACCCGGCCGCGGTCTGAGCCTCACAGCTCACCCTCAGTCGGTGACGAGCCCCGCAACCTTTCGAGGTGCGGGGCTCGTCCCTTTTGCCGTACGTCTCTTTTTCGTACGACTGTCAGTGCCGTGCGTTAGCGTTCAGTGACAGGAATCCATGGGGGTGGGACGAATGAAGCGCACGACCCTGCGCCGCGCGGGCCTCTCGGTCGCCGCGGTGACCCTGCTGACGGGTGTGACGGCCTGTGGGGGCTCCGGTGGCTCGGACGGCTCCGGCGGCTCGGCCAGGGGCGGGGACGGCAGCCCCCTGCTCAGCCCGGTCGCGGCCCTGCTCACCGCCGAGAAGTCCACCGACGGCGCCGACTCCGCGAAGGTCGAGTCGACCACGACCATGGGCTCGGTGATGTCGATGACCGCCGACGGCGCTCTCGGCTGGGGGGACGGCCTCACCGGCACGCTCACCATCACGTACACCGGCGGCACCATGGCCGACACCATGCGCCAGATGGGCACCACGTCGATGGAGGCCCGCTATCTGCCCGACGCCTACTACGCCAGGATGGGCGACACCTTCGCGGAGCAGGCCGGCGGCAGGCACTGGATCAGATACGCCTACGACGACCTGGAGAGCCTCGGCGGCAGCTCCGGCGCGTATCTGAAGGATCAGATGCAGAACACCACCCCGAACCAGTCGGTGAAGCTGCTGCTGGCCTCCGGGGACGTGCGGGAGGTCGGCGAGGAGAAGGTGCGGGGACAGCGGACCACGCACTACTCGGGGACGGTCGAGGTGGCGGACCTGGCCGAGAAGAACTCCAACCTCGACCAGAGCCAGCTCGACGACCTGAGGAAGACGCTGGAGCAGGCCGGCGTCACCACCGAGACGGTGGACATCTGGGTCGACGACCGGGACCTGCTGGTCAAGAAGGTCGAGAAGGGCGAGACCACGGCGGGCGCCTACGCCCAGACCGCCTACTACACCGACTACGGCACCGAGGTCATGGCCGAGGTGCCTCCGGCGAGCGACACCGCGGACTTCTCGGAGCTGGTGAAGCAGCAGGGGGCGGGTACCGGCTCGTAAATCACGGGACCTCTTCCGATCCCCTGGGATACCTTCACGGTCTTGCTGTGCATCGACCGTGTGTTCGCTGTATCGGGTTCTGGGGGAAGTCGGATGAGGTCTGCCGTGGGTGTCCTCGGACTGTCGGCGCTGCTCGTCGCCGGATGTGCGGCGACGGACGACGCGGAGGGCGCGGGTGACCCGGCCGCGGCGGCCGCCGTCACCCGGGCCGCGGCGAAGGCCGAGGAGGCCGTGTCCCTGCGGTACCGCATGACCGGCCGGACACCGGGGGAAGGCCGTATCGAGGCAGAGGCCGCGATCGGCACCGAGCCGCCGGTCATGAGCCTGAAGTCCACCGTGCTCAGCGGGCCCGACCAGGGCACGGGTGAGTTTCGGCTGGTCGGCGGGGTGCTCTACGTGGGCACCGACGAAGCCGGCGAGGACGGCAAGCACTGGATCAGGTTCGGGAAGCCGGGCAGCTCCGACACCCCCAGCGGGGTCGAGGTCGACACCGGCACGATGGTGGACCGGGTCCGGGACAACCCCTCCCACGAGGGCGGCTTCCTCGCCGCGGCCGACGACCTGGAGAAGGCCGGCGCGGAGACCGTCGGCGGCGTCCCCACCACCCACTACACGGGCACCGCCACCGTCGACGACATCCGCGCCTCCTACAAGGACGACGACGACAGCGTCCGCCGGCGGACCGAGAAGAGCCTCGCCCAGTACGAGAAGCAGGGTGTGGACGAACTCACCATGGACCTCTGGATCGACGCCCAGGACCGTACGCGGCAGCTGCGGATGCAGGGCTTCGGACGGCACGGGGAGCTCGACCTCACCATCACGTTCCTCGACTTCGGGAAGCCCGTGACCGTGAAGGCGCCGCCCCCCTCGGACACCCTGGACATGGCCGAGGAGCTGAAGAAGGCCGGGGACTGAGCTCGTCCGTACGGCCCCGTACGGGCGGATTTGCTTGACCGCGCCCCGTTCACGTACTCTCCTCGAGAAGCCAAAGACCGCTGGTCGTTGCCGTGCTCTCGCAAGAGGGGGCGGTGGCCGAAGGATCCGCTGTAATGCGGACGACCCGCGCAGGTGTCAGTGGATACGCTCCCGGACCGGATCCTCCCACGGATTCGTTCGGTCGAGCTACGCCCCGTGCGCCTGCGCCGGGGCGTTTCGTTTTGCCAGTCTCCTTCTGAGCGGTCCTCATCACCCGGAAGGAGGCCACGCTTATGGCAAGGCCCGACAAGGCTGCCGCGGTAGCCGAGCTCGCGGACCAGTTCCGCAGCTCGAACGCCGCTGTGCTGACCGAGTACCGGGGTCTCACCGTGGCGCAGCTCAAGACGCTGCGCCGTTCGCTCGGTGACGACGCCCAGTACGCCGTGGTGAAGAACACGCTGACCAAGATCGCGGCCAACGAGGCCGGGATCTCGACGCTCGACGACCTGTTCAACGGTCCGACGGCGGTTGCCTTCATCACCGGTGACCCGGTGACGTCGGCGAAGGGTCTTCGTGACTTCGCCAAGGACAACCCGAACCTCGTCATCAAGGGCGGTGTCCTTGACGGTAAGGCGCTGTCCGCCGACGAGATCAAGAAGCTTGCGGACCTCGAGTCCCGCGAGGTTCTGCTCGCCAAGCTGGCGGGCGCCATGAAGGGCAAGCAGTCCCAGGCTGCCTCGCTCTTCCAGGCGCTCCCGTCGAAGTTCGTCCGCACCGCGGAGGCGCTTCGCGTCAAGCTGGCCGAGCAGGGCGGTGCCGAGTAACTCGGCTCGCACTCTGACCGCTGCCTGACGCAGTGGTCGAAGCGGGCCGAACGTACGCCCGCCGACATGTACATCCGGCACCTGCCGAATTGAATGGAAGGATCGCCCACCATGGCGACGAAGCTGTCCCAGGAAGAGCTGCTCGCGCAGTTCGAGACCCTCACCCTCATCGAGCTCTCCGAGTTCGTGAAGGCGTTCGAGGAGAAGTTCGACGTCACCGCCGCCGCCGCGGTTGCCGCTGCGCCGGCCGGCCCGGCCGCCGCCGCCGAGGTCGCTGAGGAGCAGGACGAGTTCGACGTCATCCTCACCGGTGCCGGCGAGAAGAAGATCCAGGTCATCAAGGTCGTGCGTGAGCTCACCTCCCTGGGTCTGAAGGAGGCCAAGGACCTCGTCGACGGCGCTCCGAAGCCCGTCCTCGAGAAGGTCGCCAAGGAGGCCGCTGAGAAGGCCGCCGAGTCCCTCAAGGCCGCCGGCGCCTCCGTCGAGGTCAAGTAACACCTCCCGGTCGGCGACGACCGGACGCGAAGGCTGAATCAGTCCCCGCGGGGCTGTAACGCTCACGCACCGAAGAGCGATCATCCATCTGGGTGGTCGCTCTTCGGCGTTCCTGGGAGCGCGGCCACGGTTGCCTTGCACCCGCTTGACCGGGGGGTATGGTGATCTTCATCGTGTCTCCGAGCGCCTGAGTCCGCGCAGGGGGGCCTTGACGAACCGCACGCAGCGCGCAATTCTCAGGACGCGTCGTCACAAGGATCCGAATCCGAGGCATGGATCGACGGCAAAGAGGGCAGTATCACCGTGCGTTGAGGACTAGCAGACCGAGGGCGTTGAGAACTACGAGGGTCTCGAGAAACCCGCACTGGACATCAGTGTGCCAAGTGGCTACACTGACCCTTTGCGCTGCCTGTTAGCTGTTCCCTGCCCGTCACCAGGGGCATGCCCTCACCTGAGCCGGACGACCAGACAATCCCCACCTGGGATTTCTGTCTCTGCGCGCAGGAGAGGAGCCGGTACGCGCGTAGTGAGTCCGAGCCCTCGGAAGGACCCCCTCTTGGCCGCCTCGCGCAACGCCTCGATCGCGAATACGAACAACGCCGCCAGCACCGCCCCGCTGCGCATCTCCTTTGCAAAGATCAGGGAGCCCCTCGAGGTTCCGAACCTTCTCGCGCTGCAAACCGAGAGCTTTGACTGGCTGCTCGGCAACGACGCCTGGAAGGGTCGCGTCGAGGCCGCTCTCGAGTCCGGTCAGGACGTCCCCACCAAGTCCGGTCTGGAGGAGATCTTCGAGGAGATCTCTCCGATCGAGGACTTCTCCGGGTCGATGTCGCTGACCTTCCGCGACCACCGTTTCGAGCCTCCGAAGAACAGCATCGACGAGTGCAAGGACCGTGACTTCACGTACGCGGCCCCGCTCTTCGTGACGGCCGAGTTCACCAACAACGAGACCGGCGAGATCAAGTCCCAGACGGTCTTCATGGGCGACTTCCCGCTCATGACCAACAAGGGCACCTTCGTCATCAACGGCACCGAGCGTGTCGTCGTGTCGCAGCTGGTCCGTTCGCCGGGCGTCTACTTCGACTCCTCGATCGACAAGACGTCCGACAAGGACATCTTCTCCGCCAAGGTCATCCCTTCCCGGGGTGCCTGGCTGGAGCTGGAGATCGACAAGCGCGACATGGTCGGTGTACGTATCGACCGCAAGCGCAAGCAGTCCGTCACCGTCCTTCTGAAGGCTCTCGGCTGGACCACCGAGCAGATCCTCGAGGAGTTCGGCGAGTACGAGTCCATGCGCGCCACCCTGGAGAAGGACCACACCCAGGGCCAGGACGACGCGCTGCTCGACATCTACCGCAAGCTGCGTCCGGGCGAGCCGCCGACGCGTGAGGCCGCGCAGACGCTGCTCGAGAACCTCTACTTCAACCCCAAGCGCTACGACCTGGCCAAGGTCGGCCGCTACAAGGTCAACAAGAAGCTCGGTGGCGAGGCCCCGCTCAACGCGGGTGTCCTGACCGTCGAGGATGTCATCGCGACCATCAAGTACCTGGTCAAGCTGCACGCCGGGGAGACCGAGACGGTCGGCGAGTCCGGCCGCTCGATCATGGTCGAGACCGACGACATCGACCACTTCGGCAACCGTCGTATCCGCAGCGTCGGCGAGCTCATCCAGAACCAGGTCCGTACGGGTCTGGCTCGTATGGAGCGCGTCGTGCGTGAGCGCATGACGACCCAGGACGTCGAGGCGATCACGCCGCAGACCCTGATCAACATCCGGCCGGTCGTCGCCTCCATCAAGGAGTTCTTCGGCACCAGCCAGCTGTCGCAGTTCATGGACCAGAACAACCCGCTGTCGGGGCTGACGCACAAGCGTCGTCTGAACGCCCTCGGCCCGGGTGGTCTGTCCCGTGAGCGGGCCGGCTTCGAGGTCCGTGACGTGCACCCGTCCCACTACGGACGCATGTGCCCGATCGAGACTCCCGAAGGCCCGAACATCGGTCTGATCGGTTCGCTCGCCTCCTACGGCCGCGTCAACGCGTTCGGTTTCGTGGAGACGCCGTACCGCCGGGTCACCGACGGTGTCGTCACCGACGAGGTCGACTACCTGACGGCCGACGAAGAGGACCGGTTCGTCATCGCGCAGGCCAACGCCACGCTCGACGACGACCTGCGCTTCACCGAGAACCGCGTCCTGGTCCGCCGCCGTGGCGGTGAGGTCGACTACGTCCCCGGTGACGACGTGGACTACATGGACGTCTCGCCGCGCCAGATGGTGTCGGTCGCGACCGCCATGATCCCGTTCCTCGAGCACGACGACGCCAACCGTGCCCTCATGGGCGCGAACATGATGCGTCAGGCCGTGCCGCTCATCAAGAGCGAGGCCCCGCTCGTCGGCACCGGCATGGAGTACCGCTCCGCCGTCGACGCCGGCGACGTGGTCCGGGCCGAGAAGGACGGTGTGGTCCAGGAGGTCTCCGCGGACTACATCACCACGACCAACGACGACGGCACGTACATCACGTACCGCCTGGCCAAGTTCTCCCGGTCCAACCAGGGCACCTCGGTCAACCAGAAGGTCATCGTCAACGAGGGCGACCGGATCATCACCGGTCAGGTCCTCGCCGACGGCCCGGCCACCGAGAACGGCGAGATGGCCCTGGGCAAGAACCTGCTCGTGGCGTTCATGCCGTGGGAGGGTCACAACTACGAGGACGCGATCATCCTGTCGCAGCGCCTCGTGCAGGACGACGTCCTCTCCTCGATCCACATCGAGGAGCACGAGGTCGACGCCCGTGACACCAAGCTCGGCCCCGAGGAGATCACCCGGGACATCCCGAACGTCTCCGAGGAGGTCCTCGCCGACCTCGACGAGCGCGGCATCATCCGTATCGGTGCCGAGGTCGTCGCCGGTGACATCCTCGTCGGCAAGGTCACGCCCAAGGGTGAGACCGAGCTGACCCCGGAGGAGCGCCTGCTGCGCGCGATCTTCGGCGAGAAGGCCCGTGAGGTCCGTGACACCTCGCTGAAGGTGCCGCACGGCGAGATCGGCAAGGTCATCGGCGTCCGCGTCTTCGACCGTGAGGAAGGCGACGAGCTGCCGCCGGGCGTGAACCAGCTGGTTCGGGTCTACGTGGCGCAGAAGCGCAAGATCACGGACGGTGACAAGCTCGCCGGCCGTCACGGCAACAAGGGTGTCATCTCCAAGATCCTGCCCATCGAGGACATGCCGTTCCTCGAGGACGGGACCCCGGTCGACATCATCCTCAACCCGCTCGGTGTGCCGTCCCGAATGAACCCGGGACAGGTGCTGGAGATCCACCTCGGCTGGCTCGCCAGCCGCGGCTGGGACGTCTCCGGACTCGCGGAGGACTGGGCGCAGCGCCTTCAGGCGATCGGCGCCGACAGCGTGGCCCCCGGCACCAACGTCGCCACCCCGGTGTTCGACGGTGCCCGCGAGGACGAGCTGACCGGTCTGCTCCAGCACACCATCCCGAACCGCGACGGCGAGCGCATGGTGCTCCCGTCCGGCAAGGCGCCGCTGTTCGACGGCCGCTCCGGCGAGCCGTTCCCGGAGCCGATCTCGGTCGGCTACATGTACATCCTGAAGCTGCACCACCTGGTCGACGACAAGCTCCACGCCCGCTCGACCGGTCCGTACTCGATGATCACCCAGCAGCCGCTGGGCGGTAAGGCGCAGTTCGGCGGTCAGCGCTTCGGTGAGATGGAGGTGTGGGCGCTGGAGGCTTATGGCGCCGCATACGCCCTCCAGGAGCTGCTGACGATCAAGTCCGACGACGTCACCGGCCGCGTGAAGGTCTACGAGGCCATCGTCAAGGGCGAGAACATCCCCGAGCCTGGCATCCCCGAGTCCTTCAAGGTGCTCATCAAGGAGATGCAGTCTCTCTGCCTGAACGTGGAGGTGCTGTCCAGTGACGGTATGTCCATCGAGATGCGTGACACCGACGAGGATGTCTTCCGCGCTGCGGAGGAGCTCGGCATCGACCTGTCCCGGCGTGAGCCGAGCAGCGTCGAAGAGGTCTGACGGGAGTTCGGCAGGGCTCACGACGTTGAGCCCTGCCGGCCCCAGGACCCCCGTATCAGACCCCAAGACTTACAACCCTGAGAGGGATTGACGCATAGTGCTCGACGTCAACTTCTTCGACGAGCTCCGGATCGGTCTGGCTACCGCTGACGACATCCGTCAGTGGAGCCACGGCGAGGTCAAGAAGCCCGAGACGATCAACTACCGCACGCTCAAGCCCGAAAAGGACGGACTCTTCTGCGAGAAGATCTTCGGTCCGACCCGGGACTGGGAGTGCTACTGCGGCAAGTACAAGCGTGTCCGCTTCAAGGGCATCATCTGTGAGCGCTGCGGCGTCGAGGTGACCCGCGCCAAGGTGCGCCGTGAGCGGATGGGCCACATCGAGCTCGCCGCTCCCGTGACGCACATCTGGTACTTCAAGGGTGTCCCGAGCCGTCTGGGCTACCTGCTCGACCTGGCTCCCAAGGACCTCGAGAAGGTCATCTACTTCGCGGCGTACATGATCACGTACGTCGACGACGAGCGCCGGACCCGTGACCTGCCCTCGCTGGAGGCGCACGTCTCCGTCGAGCGTCAGCAGATCGAGAACCGTCGCGACGCCGACCTCGAGGCCCGTGCCAAGAAGCTCGAGACCGACCTGGCCGAGCTCGAGGCCGAGGGCGCCAAGGCCGACGTGCGCCGCAAGGTGCGCGAAGGCGCCGAGCGCGAGATGAAGCAGCTGCGCGACCGCGCCCAGCGCGAGATCGACCGTCTCGACGAGGTGTGGGCCCGCTTCAAGAACCTCAAGGTCCAGGACCTCGAGGGCGACGAGCTGCTCTACCGCGAGCTGCGTGACCGCTTCGGCACGTACTTCGACGGTTCGATGGGTGCCGCGGCGCTGCAGAAGCGCCTGGAGTCCTTCGACCTCGACGAGGAGGCCGAGCGTCTCCGCGAGATCATCCGTACCGGCAAGGGCCAGAAGAAGACCCGTGCGCTCAAGCGCCTGAAGGTCGTCTCCGCGTTCCTGCAGACCAGCAACAGCCCCAAGGGCATGGTGCTGGACTGCGTACCGGTCATCCCGCCGGACCTTCGCCCGATGGTGCAGCTGGACGGTGGCCGCTTCGCGACCTCCGACCTGAACGACCTGTACCGCCGTGTGATCAACCGGAACAACCGCCTGAAGCGCCTTCTCGACCTCGGTGCGCCCGAGATCATCGTGAACAACGAGAAGCGCATGCTCCAGGAGGCCGTGGACGCCCTCTTCGACAACGGTCGTCGTGGTCGCCCGGTCACCGGTCCCGGTAACCGCCCGCTGAAGTCCCTCAGCGACATGCTGAAGGGCAAGCAGGGTCGATTCCGTCAGAACCTGCTCGGCAAGCGTGTGGACTACTCCGCGCGTTCCGTGATCGTCGTCGGTCCGCAGCTGAAGCTGCACCAGTGCGGTCTGCCGAAGGCGATGGCACTGGAGCTCTTCAAGCCGTTCGTGATGAAGCGCCTGGTCGACCTGAACCACGCGCAGAACATCAAGAGCGCGAAGCGCATGGTGGAGCGCGGCCGCACGGTCGTGTACGACGTCCTCGAAGAGGTCATCGCGGAGCACCCGGTGCTGCTGAACCGTGCGCCCACCCTGCACCGTCTCGGCATCCAGGCCTTCGAGCCGCAGCTGGTCGAGGGCAAGGCCATCCAGATCCACCCGCTCGTCTGCACCGCGTTCAACGCGGACTTCGACGGTGACCAGATGGCCGTCCACCTCCCGCTCTCCGCGGAGGCGCAGGCCGAGGCCCGCATCCTGATGCTGTCCTCGAACAACATCCTGAAGCCCGCCGACGGCCGTCCGGTGACGATGCCGACCCAGGACATGGTCCTCGGTCTGTTCTTCCTCACCACCGACGGCGAGCTGCGTGACACCAAGGGCGAGGGCCGCGCGTTCGGCTCCACGGCCGAGGCGATCATGGCGTTCGACGCCGGTGAGCTCGCGCTGCAGTCGGCGATCGACATCCGCTTCCCGGTGGGCACCATCCCGCCGCGCGGCTGGACCCCGCCGGCCCGCGAAGAGGGCGAGCCGGAGTGGCAGCAGGGTGACACCTTCCGCCTGCGGACGACCCTGGGCCGCGCGCTCTTCAACGAGCTGCTGCCCGAGGACTACCCGTTCGTCGACTACTCGGTGGGCAAGAAGCAGCTGGGCGAGATCGTCAACGACCTCGCCGAGCGCTACCCCAAGGTCATCGTGGCGGCGACGCTCGACAACCTGAAGGCGGCCGGCTTCTACTGGGGCACCCGTTCCGGTGTCACCGTGGCCATCTCGGACGTCGTCGTGCCCGAGGCCAAGAAGGCCATCGTCAAGGGCTACGAGGAGCTGGACGAGAAGGTCCAGAAGCAGTACGAGCGCGGTCTGATCACCAAGGAAGAGCGCACGCAGGAGCTCATCGCGATCTGGACCAAGGCGACCAACGAGGTCGCCGAGGCGATGAACGCGAACTTCCCCAAGACGAACCCCATCTTCATGATGGTTGACTCGGGTGCCCGAGGAAACATGATGCAGATGCGGCAGATCGCCGGTATGCGTGGTCTGGTGTCGAACGCGAAGAACGAGACCATCCCGCGTCCGATCAAGGCCTCGTTCCGTGAGGGTCTGTCCGTCCTCGAGTACTTCATCTCGACGCACGGTGCCCGTAAGGGTCTGGCCGACACGGCTCTGCGTACCGCCGACTCGGGTTACCTGACCCGTCGTCTGGTGGACGTCTCGCAGGACGTCATCATCCGCGAGGAGGACTGCGGCACCGAGCGCGGTCTGAAGCTGCGGATCGCCTCGCACGACGAGGCCGGCGTGCTGCGCAAGGCCGAGGACGTCGAGACCAGCGTCTACGCCCGCATGCTCGCCGAGGACGTCGTCATCGACGGCAAGGTGATCGCGCCGGCCAACGTGGACCTGGGCGACGTGCTCATCGACCAGCTGGTGCGCCACGGTGTCGAGGAGGTCAAGACCCGTTCGATCCTGACCTGTGAGTCCCAGGTCGGCACCTGCGCCATGTGCTATGGCCGCTCGCTGGCCACCGGCAAGCTGGTCGACATCGGTGAGGCGGTCGGCATCATCGCCGCCCAGTCCATCGGTGAGCCCGGTACCCAGCTGACGATGCGTACCTTCCACACCGGTGGTGTGGCCGGTGACGACATCACCCAGGGTCTGCCGCGTGTCGTCGAGCTCTTCGAGGCCCGTACCCCGAAGGGTGTCGCCCCGATCTCCGAGGCCCAGGGCCGCGTGCGGATCG
Organism: Streptomyces rishiriensis; assembly: GCF_030815485.1. Classification (NCBI taxonomy): domain Bacteria; kingdom Bacillati; phylum Actinomycetota; class Actinomycetes; order Kitasatosporales; family Streptomycetaceae; genus Streptomyces; species Streptomyces rishiriensis. The sequence continues at coordinate 5,072,793 of NZ_JAUSWV010000002.1, forward strand.
AGGAGACCGAGAAGACCAAGAAGATCGTCATCACGCCGGACGACGGCAGCGACGAGACGGCGTTCCCGATCTCGAAGCGCGCCCGACTTCTGGTCAGCGAGGGCGAGCACGTCGAGGTGGGCCAGAAGCTCACCGTGGGTGCCACCAACCCGCACGACGTGCTGCGCATCCTGGGTCAGCGTGCCGTCCAGGTCCACCTGGTCGGCGAGGTCCAGAAGGTGTACAACTCGCAGGGTGTGTCGATCCACGACAAGCACATCGAGATCATCATCCGGCAGATGCTGCGCCGGGTGACGATCATCGAGTCCGGCGACGCCGAGCTGCTGCCCGGCGAGCTCGTCGAGCGCTCGAAGTTCGAGGTCGAGAACCGTCGTGTGGTGCAGGAGGGCGGTCACCCGGCCTCCGGTCGTCCGCAGCTCATGGGTATCACCAAGGCCTCGCTGGCCACGGAGTCCTGGCTGTCGGCGGCGTCCTTCCAGGAGACGACCAGGGTGCTGACGGACGCGGCGATCAACGCCAAGTCCGACTCCCTGATCGGCCTCAAGGAGAACGTCATCATCGGTAAGCTCATCCCGGCCGGTACGGGTCTGTCCCGCTACCGCAACATCCGGGTCGAGCCGACCGAGGAGGCCAAGGCCGCGATGTACTCGGCCGTCGGCTACGACGACATCGACTACTCGCCGTTCGGCACGGGCTCCGGCCAGGCCGTTCCGCTGGAGGACTACGACTACGGTCCGTACAACCAGTAAGGCGTACGTCTGAAGTACTGAAGGGCGGCCACCCCGTTGCGTACGGGGTGGCCGCCCTTCGGCATGTCCGGACACGACCTAGCGGCCGGTCAGCTCCCAGGCGGTGACGGCGACCGTCGCCACGGCGGCCAGGGCGCCGATGCTGGCGAGCGGCCAGCGGGAGCGTTCCAGGGCGTCGAGGCGTTGTTCGTGGTCGGCGATCTGTTTGTCGGTCTGGTCGCTGCGCTGGACCAGCAGGGCGAGTGAGCCGTCGACGCGGGCGAAGCCGGCCTCGACGGTGCCGCGCAGCCTTTCCAGTTCCAGGGCCACGGCGGCCGGGTCGGAGAAGGGTTCGTTCACGCGTCGCTCGTTTCGCTGGGCTTTCCGCCGGCCGGGACGTCCGTGCGCAGCCACGAGGGCAGCAGGGTCTGTACGGCGGGCAGGGCCATGACCCTGGTCACGCCGCCGGCGGCGGTGAGCGCCGCGGCGACCCAGGGCAGGGTGCCGGGAATGCCGGCGGCGTGGACGACCGCCGGAAGCAGGACGCACAGGCCGACAGCGGTCTGGAGGACGGTACGGAGGGTGCGCTTGGCGGCCTCTGACATCGGGGGGCCTCGATTCTCAGGAGCTGTAGGGGACCTTGAGCGCCGCCCAGGACGTGGCGCCCGGCCAGCCGTCGGCGGCGGAACCGGTGTAACCGAGCTTGCGCTGCCACTTGGCGTAGGAGAGCCGGTCGGCCTCGGTCCACTGCGGGCCGGGCCCCGAGGCGTAGGCGGAACAGCCGACGGCGACCAGGCGCCTGCCCAGCGCGGTGACGATCGCCGACTTCGGGTTCTTCCGGAACCAGGCGGCGCCGGGGAAGGGCTGGTACCGCGGCTCGCTCGTGCCGGCGCCCGTACCGGTGCCCGGGGTGGTGGGCTTGCCCAGCCGGGCGGTGACCCTGGTGCGGAAGTCGGTCATCGCGAAGCCGCGCGGGTCGATCTTCTTGTTCGTCCACTCCTTGTGGCCGATCACGGAGGCGGCCGACCAGCCGTGGGCCCGGCACAGCGCGGCGGAGGCGCGGACCATGGCCTCCAGCTGGACCGCCGGCCAGGGGTCCTTGCCGTCGCCGAGGTTGACGCACTCGAAGCCGTAGAAGTGGACGTTGCCGTCCGTGTCGTTCTCGTCGGGCGCGGGCAGTGCCTTCTCGGCGATGACGGCGCGCAGGACGTCACCGTCGCCGCTTCCCGCGTGGTTGGCGCGACCGTTGCCGACGAGGTGGACCGTGCCGTCCTTGGCGATCACGCCGTGGCAGAGCGGGCCGGGCAGGGCGGAGTGGCCGTCGAAGCACATACTGACGCTGTTGCTGGTGCCGGAGGTGACGGTGTGGTGGATGACCACGCCGTTGACCGGTCCCCAACTTCCCTTGTGGTTACGGTTGTTGGTGCGCCAGCCGGAATGCTCGACGACGCTGACGCCCTCGGCCCGCAGTGCGGACACGAGGGCGTCGGCCGAGAGGGGGTTGGCCATGGTGGTGCCTTCCGAGGAGGGTGCGGGCATGAGAAAACCCCGGCCGGCGGGGGAGCGGCTCGGGGTGGCGGGGGTGGCGGCGAGGGCCGTTCTTCTGTCGGTGCGGTGCCCTCAGACCATGGCGGGGTCGTCGGCGCCGGTGCCGGTGGTGGCCGCGGTGAGGGTGCCGGTTTCGGTGGCTGCCTCGGCGGCCGGGTCGGCGGCGGTCTCGGGATCGGCCTCGGTGGCCGGGTCCGGTTCGGTCGCGGGGTCCGGAGTGGTGCCGTCGCCGTCACCGTTCTCGGCGCCGTCGTCCGGCTGCCACCGGGCGCAGAGGGCGACGTACGCCGCCGCGTTCGTCGCGAAGTCGGTCAGGGCCGCGGCGACCGCTTGCCGGACGGCCGTCGGGTCGGGGACGACGGGGTCCGCGCCGACGGGCATGACCGTGATGCGGCCGGTGCCGCGCAGGACCGCGCCGCCCTCCCCGGTCTCGGTGAACTGGGCGGTGACGTTGACCGGCGAGTAGGTCCCGCTGATCGAGTCGGGGCCGATGACCGAGCTGAGGCTGGTGTCGGAGACGTTGACGTGGATCGTGTGGCCGCTCTCGGTGAGGGTGGCCCGGCCCGCGTAGTCGATCACGAGGCCCCAGGGCTGGGTGGGGTCGATGTCCATGGACGCGCTGCCTTTCTGTGGTGTCGGGGTCAGGTCTGGCGGCCGTGCATGAGGACCGGGGTGGCGTAGACGGTGCCGGAGGCGCTGGTGACGATCGCCTGGACCTCCACCTTGAGCGTGGTGGTGTACACGGTGGAGAAGGTGGTGCTGATCAGGTCCGTGTAGTCGAATTCGGTGCCCGCGGCGACCGTGGGGCCCCACTGGGCGCTGTTCACCAGCACCCGGACCTGGCCGGCGGCGCCGGAACTGGCCGCGGTGTTCAGCCGCAGGCGCATCTTCGGCTGCCAGACCGGGTTGTACGACATCGCGATCGTCGCCCAGGCCGTGGAGGTGGTCTGCGGCCAGCGCGTCTGCGCCGCATCCTGCGGGGGCAGCATGGCCAGCCAGGGCCGGGCCAGCCCGCCGCTGTTGACGTCGTCGGAGAAGATCTCCCGGTTGCCGCTGTCGTAGATCCGCAGCGGCTGGAGCGAGTTCGCGCTGCCGTCCCCGTTGAACAGGGTCATGGCGAGGCTGCCGGTCTGGCGGTGGATCTCCAGGCCGTACTCGGCGTCCTTCCAGGAGCCGACCCGGAACATCGTGTCGGTGCTGCCGGGCCGCTGGACCAGCAGGGTGCCGCCGTCGGTGACCTTCAGGGTGCCGTCCTTGATCTCCACCTCGCCGCCGGTGATCGTGTTGAGGGCGGGGCGGGTGTTGACGGCGGTGGACAGCTGCTGGATGCGGCGTTCCATCTGGGTGAGCCGGTCGATGATGTCTTCGGGGAGCTGGGGCATCAGGCCTCCTCCAGGTAGAGCTCGGCGGTGTCGGGGCGGCCGCGCTGGGCCGGGCTGACCTTGACGCCGATGATCCGGTAGCGGGCGTCCAGGCCCTCGGTCCACCACTCGTCGGCGATCCGGAGCCGGACGGTGCGGCCCAGCAGCGCGGACGGCACCAGGTCGTCGAGGCGGACGCTGATCTCGGGGATCACCACGGCGCCGGTGCCCTCGGCGAGCTCGGCGTTGGCCAGGGACCGCAGGATCGTCGTGCTCGCGATGTCGTTGTGGTCCGAGGCGAGGTCGATCCGCGGGTAGCCGACCTCGATCAGGGCTCGGCCGTCGGGGATGTCGGCGTCGGCGAACAGCGGGCGGGACTCGACGGCCTGGTTGGTGTTGTCCGTGGCGCCGCGGGCCCGGGCGGTGGTGCCGCCGCGGGTGGCGTCGCGCGGGAAGGTGTACGACAGGATCGTGCCGGGCCGGTCCATGACCAGGTCGGTGCTGCCGGTGGTGATCTTCGGGCTGCCCAGCCGCAACCGGCGCACCCGGGTGCCGGTGACCGGGTCGCGGTAGACGGCGATGTAGTGCTCGAAGCCGTTCTCCAGGGCGGCCAGGGCGTCGATCGCCTCCAGATAGACGGTCTCGTCGCCGTCGCGGTACGACACCGCGCGCGACCGCCCCGAGGTCTCGGTCCCGTACGTGACGCCGATGTCGCCGCCGGTCGGGGCGGGCGGCGTGCCGTCGTCGACGAGCTCGCCGGTCTGGAGGTGCCGCCACAGGCGCCGTGCCACCTCCAGCTGGTCGTCGCTCCCGGAGAACGTGAGGTCCTGGCGGATACGGCGGCGGCCCGCGTACGACTCGAAGGTGGCCGCCTGGATGCCGAGGGTGAGCACGCCCCGGTCGTCGCTCTGGAGGGTGGACGTCCAGATGATGCCGCCCCACCACAGGTCGTTGCCGCGCTGGAGGTAGACGGAGGTGCGGCCCTCCTCGATGCGGCGGACGCGCGCGGCCATCTCCGCGTTGGGGACGGGCACGGTGCCGGAGAGGGATCCGGCCCTGCCGATGTAGTCGTCGACGGTGACGTCCCGCAGGGGCAGGATGTCGATGGTGTCGTCGGTGCGCAGATCGCAGAAGATCGCGCGGTAGGGGGTGGTCGTGGTCATACGGCGGTCAGCTCCCAGGGCCGGTGTCGGTCGGCGCTCACAGCACGAAGCAGGCGGAGAAGCGCAGGACGTTGCCCACCGCGATGACACCGCTGGTCGACCAGCTGACGAGCTGGACCGAGCCGTCGGCGGCGATCCGGACGGCGCCGTCGGCGTATCCGTCGCTGGCGCAGGCGTAGGTCTCGATGACGGGACGCCAGCCGGCGGGCAGGGCGCACATCAGCTCGTCGGCGACGTTGCCCGGACTGGTGGTGCCGGCGGCCGTCGCGGTGAGGGCGCTGGTGGTGCGGGTGAGGCCGACGGAGAACGAGCACACACCGCGGGTGCGGCGGGCGCCGAACCACGACAGGGACCAGTTGCCCTGGGCGGTGAGGCCGGCCGTGGTCGTCTCCACGACGAGCGGCGGCTGGTAGTCGGCCCAGGCGGTGCCGGACCAGCGCTGGAACACGCCGTTCAGGTCGCGGTACTGGCCGGGGTACGCGCCGTTGGAGGCGTCGGTGGTCACCGGGAGGATGCCGCCGACACCGACCGTGGCGGTGCGGCGGCCGACCAGCGCCGTGGCCCAGGCGATGCCGCCGGTGCCCGCGCTCGCCTTGGCCGGGACGGTGACCTCGTACAGCGCAAGCGACAGGCCGGGCGCCGCCGGTACCGCCGGGGCGGCGGCCGGGATGCCCGGGACGATCTCGACGACGGCCTCGCTGCGGCCGGAGCCGTCGTAGGCGTCGTCGTAGATCCGCAGGACGAGCAGGTCCACGCGCTGGTACTGGGCGTCGCCGTCCGCGAACGTCACGGGCAGGTACTCGGTGCTGGCGACCGGGTAGGCGCCCCTGGCGTCGGTGCTCTGGAGCACGGCACGGCCGGGGCTGACCGTGGCGGACATGCTGTTCGCCGTGCCGCTGAGCGTGAAGCCGGAGATGCGGTAGGCGCCGTCGGAGGAGCCCGGCAGGACACCGGAGCGGGTGGCGACGGGCGAGGTGGGGGTCAGGGCGCCGAGCGAGACGAGTCGGGTGTCCTCGCGGGACTGGCTGTCGGGGGAGAGCCATCCGGAGCGCACGGGCATGGTCGACTCCTTTCGGGGAGACGTGCGGGAGCGGGCCGCCGGTTCAGGCGATCGGGTCGACGCGCAGGAAGATGGTGTCGAACGCGCAGGTGAAGGTCGCGTTGCTCGACCGGTGCATCGCGGTGACGGTGTAGGTCGAGCCGGCGGTGAGGGAGGCCAGGCGCAGCTGGGTCGACGTCGACTTGGACACGGCGCCCGAGCCGGACGCGGCCCGCTCGTCGTCCGCCGCCCAGATCACCGTGGAGCCCAGCGTGACCTGCGGCGACATGTGCGCCTGCGCGGTCTCGCCGCCGGAGGACATCCGGGCGCCCAGGCTGATGATCACGGCGCCGGACGGCGGAGCGGTGAAGTTGAGCGTGAGCGCCGTGACGGCCGTGGAGGCCAGGGCGGCCGTGTACGTCGTCGAGGCGGTGGTCCCGGCGTCCAGTGACTGCGCGAAGACGGGCCCCGGCACGGCCGGCTGCCAGGCGCTGCCGTTCCAGCGCTGGAGCTGGCCGAGCGTGGAGTCGCGGTACTGGCCGACATAGCCGCCCGTGGTCAGCACCCCGGCCGGGACGAGCCCGCCGACGCCCTTCGGGTAGGACACCCAGGCCGTGGAACTCCAGCGCTGGAGCGTGTCGTTGACGTCCCGGTAGTGGCCGGGGTAACCGCCGGGAGCGGTGTCGTCGGAGCGGGTCGGCAGGATGCCGCCGAGCGGGACGGTGGTGGGGCGCAGATCGACGCGGGCGCTGTCCCAGTCGATACCGCCGCTGCCGGCGCCGGCGTTCTTGGCCACGGCGACGGTGAACAGGACGAGGGAGGCGTCCGGGGCGGCGGGGGCCACCGGGGTGGCGGCCGCGGCGCCCTTGACGATCTCGACGACGGCCTCGGTACGGCCGGACCCGTCGTAGTCGTCGTCGTAGATCCGCAGGACGACGAGGTCGACGCGGCCGAACTGGGAGTCGCCGGCGTCGAAGGTGAGCGGGACCGGTTCGGTGACGGCGACCGGATAGGCGCCGCGGGCGACGGACGTCTGGACGACGGCCCGGCCCACCCCCACGGTGGCGGTCATGCCGCCGGTGGTGCCGTTCAGCCAGAGTCCGGTGACCCGGTACAGGCCGTTCTCGGAGCCGGGCAGGACACCCGAGCGGCCCTTGATGTCGCTGACCGGGGCGACCGCCCCGATCTGGGTGACCCGGGTGTCCTCCCGGGTCTGGCCGTCGGGCGACAGCCAGGCGGAACGTACGGCCATGATGGTTCCCTTCGTCAGGTGGCCGGGCAGAGGGCCGGCTAGGACGCCGACTCGTAGGTGCCGTGGAGGGAGAGGATGTCGTTGACGGCCCAGGTGAAGGGGGCCGACTTGTCCCACGGGCTGGTGCCGGTCCTGAGCGTGTCGCGCAGCGAGCGGACGACCCCGCCGTTGGCCACCGCGAGGAGCCCGCTGCCCTGGTACATGAGGACCGCGGAGTCGTCGAAGGCCTCCGCGTTCAGCACGCGGCCGTCCAGCTTCCAGGCGGTGGAGACCGGCGTGGCCGGCAGCGAGAAGCTCCAGTCGCCGTTGGCGTCCTGGGCGGACAGGTTGGTCGTCGAACCGATCTTGAGGTAGATCCGGAAGGTGACGACGGTGCCCGTCTTCACGTACGCCCCGGCCAGCGTGCCGTTCCCGATCGTGGGCGCCGTGCCGGTGTCGCAGCGCCAGACCGGCGTGTAGTTCGTCCAGGTCGGGACCGGCTGGTAGGTCACCCAGGCGGTGCCGTTCCAGCGCTGGAGCCCGGCGGGGCTGTCGCGGTACTGGCCGGTGTAACTGGCCGTGCCGACCGCGCCGGACGGGGCGATGCCGCCCAGGGCGCTGGGGTAGGACACCCAGGCGGAGCCGTCCCAGCGCTGGAGAGCGCCGCCGGAGTCGCGGTACTGGCCGGGGTAGGCGCCGTTGCCGGTGTCGCCGTAGACGGGCAGGATGCCGCCGACCGCGACGGTGGGCGTGCGCAGGTCGCTCACATCGGTGCTCCAGTTGATCCCGCCCTTGCCGGCGCTGATGCCGGCCCGGACGGCGACCTGGTAGACCGGCAGCGCGATCCCCGGGAGCGCGGGCACGACGGGGGTGGCCGACGGAGTTCCCCGGACGATCTCCACGGCGGCCTTGGTGAAGCCGGAGTCGTCGTACAGATCGTCGTAGACGCGCAGCACGACGACGTCGATCCGGCCGTAGGAGGCGTCGCCGTCGGCGAACGTGAGGGTGATCGGCTCGGCCAGGGTGACCGGGTAGGCGCCCTGGTTGCTGTCGGCCTGGACGACGGCCCGGCCCTCGTGGACGGTGGCGGTCATGGTGCCCGCGCGGCCCTCCAGCCAGAAGCCCGAGAGGCGGTACTGGCCGTCGTAGGAGCCGGGCAGGATGCCGGAGCGGACGTCCAGCGGGTTGGCCGGGGTGGTCGCGCCGAGCTGGGTCAGGCGGGTGTCCTCGCGGGTCTGGCCGGTCTCGGCCACCCATGAGCTGCGCAGGTTCATCTGCTGGTCTCCTGTGGTCGTCGGAGGCGAACTCCGGGGTGCGAAGGGTGTGAGGGTCCGTCAGGACGCGTCAGGACTTGAGCCATTCGGCGGCGAAGTTGGTGTAGTAGCCGGAGCCGCCGAGGGTGATGATGGTCGAGCCGGAGTTCTGGAGCCCGTAGAGCGCGAGCTTGTCGCCGACGGCGCACCTGATCAGGGCGGTGCCGCCGACCGAGGTCGCGCCGGGGCCCGCGCCGACCAGCCAGGTGGCGCGCGCGACGCCGTTGCCGTTGAGGTAGACGCGCCCGCCGCGCGAGCCCGTGGAGGGCTGCATGAGCCAGGTGACGGACCCCGACACCCGCCACCAGCCGGCCCTCGGCACCGTGTAGGTGTTGGATCCCGACCAGGCGCCCGCGTCGTCGACGTCGGTGCCCTGCAGGGTCATCTGCGTCCACGTGTTGTGGACCACGGACTGCTCGCTGGTCTGCGAGACGCTGAGCAGGAGGGTGGTGCGGCCCTCCGCGTAGCTCCAGGCCGAGCCGTTCCAGCGCTGGAGGAGACCGGCGGAGTCCTCGCGGTACTGGCCGGGGTAACCGCCGGTGGCGACGGCGCCGGAGGGGGCGATGCCGCCGACGGACTTCGGATACGCCACCCAGGCCGAGCCGTTCCATCGCTGGAGCGGACCGGTGGGGTCCTCCTGGTACTGGCCCGCGTAGCTGCCGGCGGTGAGGGTGCCGGCCGGCGGGATGCCGCCGACGCCCTTGGGGTACGCGACCCAGGCGGTGCCGTCCCAGCGCTCCAGGACGCCGGCGTTGTCCCGGTACTGGCCGGCGTACGCGCCGCTGAAGCCGGCGGAGGGCACGATGCCGCCCAGGGCGACCGTGGCGTAGCGCAGGTTGGCGACGGCGGAGTCCCAGGCCAGTCCGCCGGAGCCGGCCGACGCCCCGGCGGGCACCAGGATCCGGTACAGCGGCAGGGTGCTGCCGTCGGGGCCGACCGGCTGCTGGGGCGTGGCCGCGGGGGTGCCCTTGACCAGGCGGACGCGTGCCACGGTGTCCGCGGTGCCGTCGTAGGCGCTGTCCTGGACGACGAGTTCGACCAGGTCGATCCGCTGGTGTGTGGGGTCGCCGTCCTCGACGGTCAGGCTCTCGGGTTCGGTCACCGCCACGGGGTAGACGCCCTGGCCGGTCCGGCCGCCCTGCACGAAGGCGCGGCCGGTGCCGACCGTGCAGGTCATGCCCCCGGGGGCGCCGGTGAGCGCGAAGCCGCCGGGGACGATACCGCCGCGGGCCTTGAGCGGGATGTTCTCCGCGACCAGGGCGTTCGGGGTGAGCAGTCCGGACAGGGTGACCCGGGTGTCCTCCCGGGTCTGGCCGGTCTCGGTGAGCCAGGCGGCTCGTACGGTCATGGGGTCACCACTCCGCTTCTCGCCAGCGCACCGTCATCTGGGCGCCGGTGCCGTAGGTGTCGGGCCGGAAGGCCAGCTGCGCGCGGCCGGGGGCGAACGCGAAGAGTTCCTCGGGGCTGCTGTCCGCGGCCGCGGTGTGCCGGCGGGAGGCCGTGCCGTTGAGGGTGACCGTGCCGGCGGCGGTGTCGACGACGAGCTCGTCGCCCGAGGCCAGCGCGATCTCGTAGCGCAGCCGCTGCGCCGAAGTCCGGTCGGTCACCGTCGGGTTGGCGCACGGGCCGGTGAAGGTGATCACCGGGTGGGTGGGCGCGGAGCCGCCGTTGTCGGCGTTGACGTCCCCCGTGGAGGCCGCCTGACCCCAGTACAGCGGCCAGGTCAGCGGCCAGGTCAGACCGCTCTCCGGCTGCGGGGCGCCGGTGACGGCGGTCTGCTCGGTGACCGAGTACCGGCGCGGGTCGGTGGCGTACCACTGCACGGACGCCCGGGAGACGCCCTGCGTGGTGTACGTCCGGTCGGCGGCCAGCACCCGCTGGCTGACCCGGGCCCGTACGGCCAGCGTCTCGCCGTGCAGCCGCACCGCCAGCCAGCGCTCGGCGTCGCCGAGCAGCAGGGCCTGGCGCAGGACGCGGGTCGCGGTGAGCGCTGAGACGGTGTCGTCCTGCGCCGGGACGGTCCACACCGTGCCGCCGACCCTGCGCGGCTTGGCGTAGCGGGCGCCCGGCCAGGCGCCGTGCGCGGTGGGGTGGTCGGCGTCGGAGGAGTCGTACTCCGGCAGGTCCTCCCAGCCGTTGAGGCCGCCGCGGTCGATCTCGTAGGAGGTGCCGGGGCCCATCAGCAGTCCGGCCCACTGCATCTGCCCGTCGCGGGTGATGAGTGAGCCGGGGGCCACATCGTCTGTGTATGCGGTTGTCGTGATCTCGGCCATCGGGCCGTCACCTCACTCCTTGTGTACGGGCTTGTGGGCGAGCTGGTGCGGGCGGGCTTGTGCGCGGCTCGGCTGCGAGCACGGGTGAGGGCTGGTGCGCGGGCTCATGGGGGGACGCGGCTGTCGGCGCATGGGCGGGTGCGGCCGCGTGCCTATGGGCGGTGGGGGCTGCTGGTTCACGGGCGGGTGCGGGTGCGTGTCCGGAGGCGGCTGCGTGTCTGGGTGCGGCTGTGTGCCCGGGTGCGCGTGCGGGGTCAGGCGCATGCGTGGGCCGCGGCCAGGAAGAGCAGGTCCTCCGCGGTGCCCCGGGCGCCCGTGCCCGCGCTCTCGTGGAACTCCTTGACCCGGTACGGCGGTGCTGAGGTCCGGGCCCGGTGCCGCCGGGCGAGCACGCGCTGCCGCTCCAGGGCGGTCAGCGGCAGCACCCGGCCCGCGCCCCGGGAGGCGCCGGGGACGGCGATGCCGCCCTCCGCGAGCATCGGGATCTTGTCCAGGTGGATGCCGAACTTCTTGCCGAGGATGGAGAAGCTCAGGGAGTTGAGCCCGTCGATGACCCAGTTGGCGAAGGCGATGAGTCCCTGGATCGGCCCCTTGACCACACCGGCGACGGTCTGGGTGCCGGTCGTCACGAACTTCCCCATCGCGTCGAGGGTGCGGGAGGTGGCCTCCTTGATCCGGGTGAACATCCGGGGGACGTCCCTGGTGATCCACTCCAGCGCCGGCCGCACCGCGTCCTTGAACCCCCGCCAGACCGACGACACCTTGCCGCTGAGCGCCCGGGTGTCCCCGGTGGTCAGCGCCTTCATGACGGCGAAACCGGTACCGAGGAGCGTGCCGATGACGGTGAGCGCGGTGGTGATGACGGCCAGGTATCCGGTGACGTACGTGTTCACCGCGCTCGCGATGCCCTTGAGCAGCGGCGTCATGAGGATCAGATAGCCCTCGACGTACTTCAGTACGAGGGTGGCGAGCTGCTCCATCAGCCGTTGCCCGGTCTCGGAGGTCAGCGCGAGATCGATCAGCCAGCCGGCGACGGGCAGGAGGAGACCGGTGACGAACCCGATGGGGTTGGCGCGGGTGAGGGCGTTGATGATCAGCATCACGCCGGAGCCGATGGTCATGGCGGTGCCGAAGGCGCCCATGAGGTCGCCGAGCACGCCGGAGGCCTCGATCAGCGCACCGACGATGGCGAGGACACCGCCGAACGCGGAGTTCAGGGTGCCGAGCGACTTGCCGGCGCCCTTGGCGCGGGTGCCGGCCGACTTGATGCCGGAGGCGGCGGCGGTGGCGGTCTGCCCGGCCTTCGCGAGAGAGCGGCTCGCGGCCTCGGCGCCGGTCTTGACCTGACGTACGGCGGTGGCGCCCTGGGAAGCGGCGGAACGGACGGCGTCGACGCCGGTGGCGGCACTCTTGATCCGGCCGACCAGGGAGCGCGCCGCGGCGGTGTTCTGCCCCAGCCGGGACCGGAAGGCCTGGAAAGCCGGTGTCACCCCGGCGAACAGGTCGGCCGCCCCGCCTCCCGCAGGCAGTGCGGCGGTACTCATCCGCGTGCCTTCGCCAGGAACATCAGGGCGTCGGCGGTCCGCTGCGGGCTGCTGCTCTCGGCCGCGTAGTAGTGCTCGATGTGCAGCGCGCCGCCCGGACCGCTCGTCCCGGCGTACGCCGAGCCCTGCGCCGCGGCCCGCCGCAGCAGCCGGTCCAGCTTGCTCAGCGGCAGGACGGCCTCCGCCTCACCGGCCTCGGCGAGGATCGCGGGGACACCGCCGGAGCGGGGCATGACGACACCGCCGGTGGCCAGCATCGGAATCCTCGGCAGGCTGACGCCGAAGGTCTTGCCGCCGACGCCCGGGACCCAGCCCGGGATCGACACCTTGATGCCGTTGAGGGCGCCGATCGCGCGGTTGATGATGCCGATGACCGCGTTGATCGGGCCCTTCACCGCGCCCTTGATGCCGTCGAAGGCGCGGCCGGCGATGCCCTTGAGGCCGCCCCAGATGCTGGACAGTTTGTCCTTGACGGCCTTGAAGGCGTTCGGGATCGCGGACTTGACCCAGTTGACGACCGGCGAGATGACGGCCTTGATGCCCTTCCAGACGCCGGAGACGACCGTCTTGATCGCGTTCAGCGCGGTGGTGATGACCTTCTTCCAGATGGCGACGTAGGTCTTGATCACCGTGGCGACGGCCTTCACGACGGCCGAGATCGCCGTCTTGATGCCGGTCCAGACCGACTTGATGAGCTTGGCCGCGTTCTTCATGATCGGCCCGATGGCCTTCATGACGGTGCTGATCACGGACTTGATGACGTCGAAGGCGGTCTTGAGGACCTTCTGCATGGTCTTCGACCTGGTCGCCATCTCGACGACCTTCTGGATGAGCGGTGCCAGCAGGTCCATGAGCATGCCGAAGAAGTTGCCCTTCATCGACTTGTTCATCTTGTCCTGGCCCTTGGCCGCCTTGCCCGCCCCGGACTCGTACTTACCGAGGTTCGTGCCGGCACCGGACCCGGTCTTCCCGGCTTTGCCGAGCGACTTCTCGGCCTGGTCGGAGGCGGTCTTGAGGTCCTTCAGCTGCTTGGCCGTCTCCTGGGATGCGGAGCGGAGCTTGCCGATCTCGCCCTTTCCGCTCTGTGCCGCGCGACTGAGGTTCTGGGTCGCCGTCGCGACCCCGGTGGCCTGTGCCTTGAACTGTTGCAGTGAGTTGGCGGCCCGGCTCGCCGCTGAGGACAACGACATGGATGTCTCCTTAGAGTGCTGCGGTGAGTTCCTGGAGAGCCCTGCGCAGAACGGTCACCTCGCTGGCGACACCGCGGACCACGGGAACCGGTGCGTCGATTCCCCGGTTGGTCCGCATGTTGGGATCTGCCTCCAGCCGTCGGCGTTCAGCGTTCGCGGCGTTTCGCGCAACCTCGAGTCGCTGCTTCAGTTTCTCGACCGTCTGCTCAGTCTCTTTGAGCTTTTCGATGTGCTGGAAGTTGTCGTCGATGAGCTTGTCGCGGGTTTCCTTCTTGACGCGATCCCTTTCCTGTGTCTGCGACTCGATCTTTTTCTGAAGCTCGTCGATCTTCTTCTTCCATGGGAATTCCCGGGTCGCGCCGAGAATTGTTATCCCTTTCTCGTCGACCTTGAAGATCGACAGGCCGACGGTCAGCAGGGTGAGACTGGCGGCCAGGCCGGTGAGACCGTTGGTGTGCGCAGCGATGGAGTTGCTCATCCACGAGAGAGATGTGGAGATACCGCTGTGGGTCGTGCGGAGTCCCTTGTAGGACTGCTGGAGCTTGACGATGTCCTTGGACTGCGTACCGAGCTTGGTGTTTATCCCGGAGATATCCGTGGTGTGCGTGCCGAGGGTAGTCCTTATACCGGCGAAACCTGTTTCGGTGTCGCTCTTGAGGGTTTTGAGAGCCTCGTCGACTTCTTTGAGATCTCGTCCCATTGTTGCCCTCCTGTGCTAGCGTTCCCGCATGCTTTCTGACGATGTGCGCGTAGTGCTCGCCGTCCCCACCAGTTGGAATTGGTATTTCGAGCCGAAGAAAAAGGGCTCGATCGCCTGGTATGCGGAACGAGTCCTGGAGATTGCCGATAAATTCCAGCCGGGTCGCGGCGTGGACGTCTTCCTCTACGGTGAAGAGAAAGAGCCGGACACATCGAAGGGGCCGCATCACGAAGACGCCGGTACCGAGGTGATCCGTACTCGGCTGGAGCGGGATTCCCTGTCCGAGTGGATCGGCGACTGGGCGGTTAGGCCGAACACGGAGCGGGGGCTCTTCGAGGACCACGTCCCCGCGAGCGAGGTGGAGCGGCGTCTCGGCGTAGGGGAGGCCCCTTGGTACGGCCGGCCGCTGCCGGCGGTACGCGCGGTCGGTGAATGGAACGCCGGGTACGACGGCACGACGCTCGTGATCTTCTGGCTCGACAGGATGACCCAGGCCGAGGAGATGGCGCGGTATATCGGCCAGTACGACGCCTCACGTACGTTCTGGCAGTTCTTCGGGGACCCCGACGACGTCTACTACTCATTCTGGAGCAGGCAGGGGATGCATCAGGGCAAGGTGCTGCCCCAGCTCGGATTCCACTTCGGCCTGCGGTGGAGCACCCGGGCCGTCCTGCGGGGATTCTCACGCTGGGAGAAGAGCCTCTGACGGCACGGGCGGGGGCCTCGCCTGAGCCCCTGCGGGCTGGGGCGGCGCGGGCTTACGGGCGGCGCCCGGTATGCACCCGCCGCGCCTCCGTCAGGGCGTCCGACCAGCCGGCCGCGTAGGCGCGGGACTCCCGGGCGAGCAGTTCCTCGTACACCCGGTCGAGCAGGGCCTCGCGGTCGGGCGGTGTGGTGTGCAGGAGGTGGGCGAGGCGGGTGTAGGTGTCGATCGGCTGCTTCGGGGAGTTGCTCGTGCCAGTCACCATGTCGGCCTGCTTTCCGGTCTGTCCGCTGGGCTGTGGTACAGGTGGCGCCTCTGAGGCGTACGAAACGCGTGTTCGAACTAGTGTACGAGTAATCCTGTGGTGCCGTTCTGTGTTTGGCGAGGACCGTACGTCGCTCAGCGGTCGGGACCTGCGGTGATACCGGGGGTGCGCCCGAAGTGGTGCCCAGGTTCGTGGAGTAGGATCCGGCCGTTCTCCCGTCGGGCACGAAATGGTGAACAGCGGCGTTACACAAGGGAACTGAGTGTCCGCCGGACGACGGTGGACGGCGACGGGCAGCCGTTCTCGCGCGGGGGCGCGATGGGGCCAGGGGACGAGAGCAAGGCCTACGGGGTGGACGGGGACGCGACCAACGCGCGGCGCGAGCATGTGATCGACTGGCTCGAACAAGCCGCCGATCTTCCACATCTCATCGCCCGTGTCTCGGAACTGGTCCTCCGGCACGGCCATGAACCGGGTGACCTGGTGGTCCTTCCCCGCAGCGATCTCGACCGGCGGGAACTGGCCGCGTACAGCGCGGGCTGGGCCGACGTGGTCGACGAACAGCTGCCCGCGATCCGCCGCGCGTACGAGGAGCGGATCACCGCCGCCTATCTCCAGGGCCAGGAGGACGCCCGCGCCGGCCAGCGTCCTCACCGGGCCCGACGGGCCGAGGGAGAACACGAGCGCGGCGGCGAGGTCATTCCGCTGCCCTATGTGGAACTGCTGCGCCCTCCGTCCGCCTGGACGCGCGTGGAGCGGCGCGGTGAACGGGAGCGTTCGGCGGCGGACGGAACCCCGGTGCCGATGCCTTCCCCGGTCGGGGAGACGGTCGGGGAGACGGACGGGGAGACGGTCGGGCACGAGGAGGCTCCCTACGGCGACCCGGGCACGGCCAACGTTGTCGGGACGACGGGGCCGGCCGGCCCGACGGGCGCGAGCAGCACGGGCGGCGGCTCGTCCGACGGGGACCGGGACGTCATGGACGAGGTCGGCGGTGGCGGTGGGGCCGGTTCCGGGTCCGGTGCCGAGGGAGACATCCTGCTCTCCGCCCGTGAGGTGCGGGGGAAGCGCGTCACGGGCTCCGACCGGCGGCCGGTGGTCCGGCGGAACGGCCGGCCGAGCGTGCCCCCGCTGGCCCTGCCCGGCGAGACCGCAGCCGCCGGACGGGAGCGGGCACGCAGGCCGGACAGCTCCGGAACCGCGGAACGACCGGCACAGGAGCAGTCCGAACGACCCGAGCGGACTGTGCGGCCCGAGCGGACTGAGGACGTCGAGCGGTCCGGGGACGTCGAGCGGCCCGAGCGGTCCGGGGACGTCGAGCGGCCGGAGCCGGTCGGGTCCACCGATCCGCAGGGCGCCCGCGACGAACCCCGGCCCCGGCTGCTTTCGGACAAGGCCCGGGCCCTCGCGGACGAACTGGAGGGCCGGGCGGGCGGCCGTCGCCGGGACGAGCGAAACGGCCCGTCGGGCTCCCGCTGAGCGGAGCCCGACGGGCATGACGTGACCGGCGTACCGGTGGGCGCCGGCGGATCAGCCGAAGAACCGGGCGAGTTGGAACGCCGACGGGGTCTCGTCCGGCGTGGCCGCCCGTGTCCCGTCCGTCGCGGGGACCGGCCCGGAGGCCGACCGTCCGACGCCCCCGGAGTGCGCGCCGGTCTCCTCGTGCCCCTGGTACTTCTCGTACGTGCCGCCGTCCCCGTAGGTGTCGTTCTCGGCCAGATCCGCCGGACGCGGCACCGGAGCCGGGGCGTCCGGCTGGTCCCCCTCCTCCGAGTTGACGCAGGCGAACATCCAGTTGGCGGCCGCCAGATGGTCCACGGCGGCGGCCAGCAGATGGTCGCTCACCGACCAGTCGGCGGCCTCGCCGTGCAGTTCCCGGTTCAGCGCGCTGTCGCGCGGCAACTGCTTGATGAGCACCGCGAGCCGCCTCGCGGAGAGGCGCTCACGGTGCCAGTCGAGCAGATCGATCCCGTAATAGCGGAGCAGGTCCGCTTCGAGGGCCTCGGCGTGTTCGTCGACGAACCCGACGAGGCTCAGCCTTCCCCCAGGCCGAGCCCGGTCTCCTTGCCGTAGGCCTCCAGGATCGCGGCGATGTCCTGCATGGTGACCTCGTGCCGTTCGAAGCGGGCGAACTGCTGCTCGCCCATGAGCAGCCCGAGCAGCCCGTCCACGTCGTTGTCGTCGAGCTCGCGCAGCGCCTTCGCGGTGGCGCGGGTCAGCTCGGTGGGCAGGGTGAAGCTCTCGTCGTCGAGCTCGAACGACCAGGTACGGCCGAGCGCCTCCAGGCGCTGGGCGCGGGCGGCGTTGACGTCGAAACGGGCCATGGCGATGGGTACTCCTTGGGTCCTTGAGTCCTTGGGGCAGCAGCTGGTCATCGGGTCATCGGTACTGCGAAGGAGAGGTGTGGGCCCGGGGCGGGGCGGGGCGGGCGGTCGTTGGCGGCGCCCGCCCCGCCCCGGCGGGTCAGGACGCGGCGTACGCGGCGTCCTTCATCACGAAGCTGGCCAGCGCCGAACCGTCGGCGGCGGCCATCGCCGTGTAGGTGATGCCGAGCTGGGCCGCGGACTTGCGGGCCAGCTTGATGTCGTCCGCCGCCGTGACCTGGCCGCGCGGAACACCGAAGCGGTAGGTCACCGTGGCGCCGTCGGAGGCGCGGACGTCCGTGAACTCCAGGCCGAGGGCGCGCACGTCGGCGTACGGGCGGTCGGCGATCTCGTA
Source organism: Streptomyces rishiriensis (assembly GCF_030815485.1). Classification (NCBI taxonomy): domain Bacteria; kingdom Bacillati; phylum Actinomycetota; class Actinomycetes; order Kitasatosporales; family Streptomycetaceae; genus Streptomyces; species Streptomyces rishiriensis. The sequence goes on from NZ_JAUSWV010000002.1 coordinate 5,090,569, forward strand.
CTTGTAGACGCCGGTCGAGCCGGTGACCGCCTCGACCGCGCCGCCGCCCATGAAGAACGGCAGCGTGTCCTCGTTGAACTGCATCAGCGAGAACTTCAGGGTCAGGTCGCGGTCCGAGTACACGAAGTGCACCGGGCTCACGGCCTGCCACACGTCGACCGGCTCCAGCTTGTCCTTCTTGCTGAAGGTGACGCCCTCACCGGAGGTGAAGCCGAGGTTCTTCCAACCGGTGGCCCAGTCGGTGGACGGGTCGGTGGAGAAGGTCGTCGGAACCTTGGTGTCGGCGGCGGCGACGTAGAGCCGGCCGACGCCTGCGATGCGGATCTCGGAGGAGTTGGTTCCTGCCATGGGTGGGTCTCCTTATAGAAGGGTGTGACGGAGGGTGCGGAGTGGTGCGGTGGTGCTGGGTGCCGTCGCCCGGTGGACAAGCGCTCCGGGTACGGCGAAGGCCCCGCCGTGTGGACGGCGGGGCCTTCGGTCGGTGGGGCGCGGAGCGGGAACCGCCCGCGCGGGGTGCGTCGGCGGACGCTCGGGGACGTCACGGGGACGTCACGGGGACGCTCCCGTCCCCGGGTGTCTCAGTGGACGTCCAGGAACACCTTGAGCACGCCGACGTAGCGGTTGGCCGCGGAGTAGAGGTAGTCGGGCAGCCAGCGCGGGCCGTCCTGCTCCTCCACCTCGGTGACGAGGTTCGTGCCGTACCGGTTGCCGGCCGCGGCCAGCAGCGCGCGGCGGGCGGAGTTGGCCAGGACGTGCGCGGCCTGCTTGGTCGGGCCGTACACCTCCAGCTCGATCAGCGGCTGGTCGACGTGCAGCTCGCCGATCCACGCGCCGCCGCGCCGGTTGACGAGGACGGCGGCGGTCGTGCCGTCGAAGTTCGCGGGCGGTTCGACGGCGACGAGCGCCGTGGAGAGCGCCGAGTCGGCCTCCAGGATGTCGACGACCAGGGCCTCGACGTCCGGGAAGGCGCTCGGTGGGGTGGGTGTGGTCATGCCGGGTCACCTCGCCGTGAAGAAGGGGAAGTCGCCGGGCGGGCGCCGCGCAGGGGCGGGGAAGGGGAGGCGCGCGGCGCCTCGGCCCGGCGTACGGCGGCGGGTACGGCCCGCTCGGGGCTCGCGGGCACAGCTCCGCCGCTGCACCAACTGTGACAGACGAGCGTGCGCGCACGCAACTAAAACGGCGAGGGAGATGTGAAGGGAGGGAGCGGAGGGGCTGGAGTGCAGGTCAGAAAGAGGGAGAGCCGTCGATCAGGGCGATCACCCAGAGAGGGATGAGCCGTCGATCGGACTTCCCGGCGAGGCGTTGCGGCCCCCAGAGAGGGGACGAGTCGTCCATCGGGCTCCCGAGTCCGCAGAGAGAAGCTGAGCCGTCGGTCAGGGCTTCCCAGTCCGCAGAGGGGAGCTGAGCCGCCGGTCAGGGCTTCCGAGTCCGCAGAGGGGAGCTGAGCCGTCGGTCAGGACTCTCGGTCCCCCTCGGTCGCAGGGAGGGGGACTCGTCGATCGGAGCTCCCGTCGGCCCACGGGTGCCCTTCGATCGGAGCCGGCACGACATGCGTGACCGGCGGTTTCGGTTCGGTCAGTCGACGGCGGGCGCTGCCGCGGCCGTCTCCACCAGGACCCGCCTGTCCTCACGCACCTGCGTCGCCTCGGCCCCGGCCTCGGCCTCGCTCGGCAGGAACTGCTCCACCACCCTGACGAACATCTCCCGCCGGTCGGCGGGCACGCCCAGCAGGTCGGCGACCTCCTCCAACGTGGGGCGGCGCCCGAAGTCGGCGCTGGGCGAGGGCGAGGACAGGTAGTCGTGCGGGTCGGCCAGTTCCTCCGCGGTCAGCCGGCCGGAGCGGATGAGCATGTCGCGGACCGGCACCCCGAGCACGCGGGCGAGCCTGCGGGTGGTCTCGAGGTCCGGCATGCTCTGCCGCTGGAGCAGACGGGTCACCGCGGCGCGATGCACGCCGGCCTCGTCCGCGATTCTCGACTTGCCGCCGCCGCGTGGACTGTCGATGTCGTAGCCGCGCTCGCGCATGAGGTCTTCGACCCACGCGGCGAATGCGTCCAAGCCCTGGTTGGTCATGTCTTTCTCTCTTCCTTCGGGGGGTGGGCAAGAGTTTAGCTTGCTTGCGCGCGCGGAATTACGTGCTCTCGAGCAAGCACTGAGGAAAATTCGTGCCCTTCGTGGAGGTTCGGGGGAGGTGTAGGTCCCCGGCTCGACTGAACATCGTTGCGGGCGCGCACGCAATCTGTAAGTCTGGACGGCGTTCGTCCAGTACGGCTCGATCACGAACCCAGGGGGTCACATGTCCATGCCCGAAACGAGTTCCTGCCCGTCAGCGCCCGGCTGGCAGTCCGCGGCCGCCTGTGCCGGGCTCCCACCGCGGGTCGTCTTCTCGAAGAAGGCCAAGGTCGCCGCCCCCGCGCTCCTGGCCTGCGCCGGCTGCCGCGTACGGCGGGCCTGCGAGGAGGCGGTGGCACCGGCCGACAACTGGTTCGACGGCGTCTGCGGCGGCCGGCTCTGGCGCTCCGGCCGTCCGGTCCCCGTGCCCGCGCATCTCCTCCCGTCGGCCCGACCCGCCGGCCTCACCCACCTGCCGGCCCAGGGAGGCCACCGTGGCTGAGTCCTGCGAGGACCGACCCACCACCCAGGCCGCCCTCTGGATCGGCACCCTGCTCCAGCAGTTCCCCGAGCTGTCCACGGAACTGGTCCCCGGCCGCACCACCCCCGCCCACCGGCCCGCCGCACCGAGGCCCCCCGCCGATCTCGGCGCCCGTCTGCGCGAGGAGCGCGAGGAGCAGCTGCTTCTCCAGCAGCGGCACGGCCTCGTGGCGCCCGGCCACGGCGCGGCCCCGCTCCGCCTCCACGTCTCCGACGCCATCCGCGACATCACCGACGGCGTGCTCGAACTGGAGGAGGCGGTACGCGACCGGCTCGGCCTGCCCCGTCCGCGCCGCGCCTCGGTGCCCGAGCGGCTGCGCCGGATCGCGTCCCTCCTGGACCGCGTGGCCGCCGACACCGTCCTGGCCGCGCACGTGCGGGACGAGACCCGGCGGATGGCCCGCCGCTGCGCCCGGGCGCTGGGCGACACCGAGACCGTCGTACGGGTGGCCGGCCGCTGCCCGTGGTGCGACTCCGTATCCCTGCGGGCGTTCCCCGACCGCACGGCCGTCCTCTGCGTCAATCCGGCCTGCCGCTGCCCGGAACCGGACTGCGGCTGCCACGACGACCCGGCCTACCGGCACACCTGGGACGAGGCAGAGTGGGCGCGCGCATGAGCACCCCCGAACGAAGCACCCCCGAACGAAGCGGCCCCGACCGCGCCGACCGAAGCGCCCCCGACCGCGCCGACCGAGACACCCGCGACCGACGTGCCGGCGGCCGGCCGACCCTGATTCCCGGCCCTCTCGCGGCCCAGGAGGTGGGTGTGGCCCCCGCCACCATCCGCAAGTGGGTCCAGCTGGGTCACCTCGCGCCGGCCGGCAAGGCGGGCCGGGCCCAGCTCTTCCGCCTCGAGGACGTGTTCGCCGCCGAACGCGCCACCCGCCGGACCCGGTGACCCCGGCCTCTTTCACCGCCCCCCGGTTCACCGCCTGGATCACCGTCCGGGTTCACCGGTTCACCGCCCGGTTCACGTCCCGGTTCCACCGCACCGGGGCTACGGAATGCCCAGCTCGAAGATCACGTAGTGCGCGTACCACCCCGACGCGATGGCCGCCGTCCCGAAGAACACCGCCAGGCTCGGCCACTTCAGCCGGCTCAGCGCCGCCGCCGGGGCCAGCAGCAGCGGGAAGACCGGCAGCAGATACCGCCCCGTGTTGCCGAACATCTGCTGGGTGCCCAGCACGGTGATCACGCTCGCCAGGGTGTACGCGACCAGCACCAGCGGCGGCTTCTTGCGGAGCATCAGCGCGATCAGGAAGGGCAGCGCCAGCACCAGCTGGACGCCGAGGAGATCGGGGACCGAGAACGCGAACAGGTAGTCGTGGCGGCCCACCGCCGTGTTGCCCAGCACGTCGAGGGTGTAGGAGCCGAAGTCGAAGTAGTGCGCCCACCCCTCGCGCTGGAGCGTGAAGTACGCGGTGAGGTCGCCCATGCCGAGACCGACCCAGGTGATGTAGGTGAGCAGGCCGAGCGGCGCGGCGAACATGGCGTACAGGGGCCCCGAGACGCCGTGTTCGCGCCTGCTGTCCCGCCGGGCCAGGGTGACGATCGCGGCCAGCCCGACCGCGCCGATGAGCGCGGCGGAGGTCGGACGGTTGAGCCGCGGCCACGAAGGCGAGCAACCCCGCCGCGACCCACCGCCGCTTCATCACGCAGTAGCAGCACCAGGAGGCGATGGCGACGAAGACCGACTCCGAGTAGACCGCCCATTCCACGCCCGCGCCGGGCACCACCGCCCACAGCCCGGCCGCGATCGTGCCCGCCCGCACCCCGGCGAGCGTCGAGACCACGGCGTAGATGCCGGCGGCCGCGACGAAGGAGGCGATGACCGAGACGAGGATCCCGGAGCCGTACAGCCCCAGCCCGGTGATCTCGGAGACGCCCCGGATCAGGCCCGGATAGAGCGGGAAGAAGGCGACCGAGTTCTGCTTGACGGTGAACAGTCCGCCCGGGGCGAGCCGTTCCAGCGGGCGGGGGTCGTACCCCTTCTCGGCGACCTGGAGGTACCACCAGCCGTCCCAGGTGGCCAGGACGTCCCACCAGTGGGCGCCCCCGCCGAAGCGAGGGTTCTTCTTCTGGTATTCGTCGGCCGACTCCAGGAGCCAGGCGAACACGGTCAGGCCCACGAGCTTCGTGACGCCGTAGAGGAGCATCGGAGCGAGGTACGGTCGTACACCGTCCGGCAGGGCGAGGCGGCGCAGTCTCCGCGAGCGCTCCTGCGGCCCGTCGGGCACGGCGGAGTCCGTCGCCGTGTCGCTGGAAGCCGTGCTCATGGCTGGGGTCCCCCCTCGGCCGACCGCCGGGCGCCCAGGGGCGGCAGCGTTGTCCGGATGATCGTGAAGTGTGGTCATAAGAGCGTGGTCATAAGATCGCAACAGAGTCGCACATGTGCGCCACAGCTTGGGGGAGGACGGGTGACCGAAGCGCCGAACACCACGGCCGCGGCGACCGTCTTGTCGGTCGTCGTACCCATGTACAACGAGGAAGAGGTTCTGCCCGCGCTGGTCAGCCGGTTGCGCCCGGTCCTGGCGGACCTCGGCGTCGGCTACGAGATCGTCGCGGTCGACGACGGCAGCACCGACCGCACGGCCGAGCTGCTGGCCGCCTTCCGGCTCGGCTGGCCGGAACTGCGGGTCATCGGCCTGCGCCGCAACTCCGGCCACCAGGCCGCCCTCACCGCGGGTCTGGACCGGGCGCGCGGCGCATACGTCGTCAGCATCGACGCCGACCTCCAGGATCCGCCCGAGAAGATTCCCGAGATGCTCGCGCTGGCCCGCGCCGAGAGCCTCGACATCGTCTACGGCATCCGTGCCGACCGGGCCAGCGACACCGGCTTCAAGCGGTGGACGGCCGGCCTGTACTACCGGCTCGTCCGCCGTCTCGCCGGACCGTCGGTCCCGGCCCAGGCCGGTGACTTCCGGTTGCTGAGCCGGGCCGCCGTGGACGCCCTGAAGGCGCTGCCGGACCAGCAGCGCGTCTACCGTCTCCTCGTCCCCTGGCTGGGCTTCCCCAGCGGCGAGGTCCGCTACGAGCGCGCCCCGCGTCCGGCGGGCGAGAGCAAGTACCCCCTCGGCCGGATGATCCGGCTGGCCGTCGACAGCGTCACGGGCTTCTCGGCTGCGCCCCTGCGCATCGCCACCTGGCTGGGCGGCTTCGCGTTCCTGGTCTGCCTCGGCCTGATGATCTACACCCTGAGCGCCCACGCCTTCCAGCACACCGTCCCGGGCTGGACGTCCCTCTTCACCGGCGTGCTGTTCATCGGCGCGGTCCAGCTGATCTGCGTGGGCCTGCTCGGCGAGTACGTCGGCCGCATCTATACCGCCGTACAGAACCGTCCGACCTACTTCATCGGTCACGACACCGCGGCGGGCACCGCCGCAGGCGCGGCGGCGGAAGAGGCCGCGGGAGGGGCGGCGGCGGATCCGGCGGCGGGCGCCGGGCAGCGGCCGTCGCGGGCCGGTGATCCGGCCGTGCCGTCGCCTGCGCAGCCTCCGGGTGGTTCCGGTACCGCGGCCCCGCTGTCACAGGGGCTGGGAAGGCGCTCGTAAACCTTCGGCGTGTCGGCTGCGGGGCTTCTGTTTTGACCGGAGTGAATGCGCTAGGTACGCTCAGACCTTGTGCCTGGGGTGTGCCCTGGCCCTCGTGCGTGTCTTCAGCCGCACACGGGCCTAGCTAGCGGCCACCGTGATCTGTGCCTCTTCCCGCCTCGCGGCGGGAGTCCGCCGGATCCGACACACCCGACCGCGTGGGTCGGAGAAGTTCCAGGTTAGCTTCACCATTCGGCACACAGAAACCGGAGAAGTAGTGCCTACGATCCAGCAGCTGGTCCGTAAGGGCCGGCAGGACAAGGTCGAGAAGAACAAGACGCCCGCACTCGAGGGTTCGCCCCAGCGTCGCGGCGTCTGCACGCGTGTGTTCACGACCACCCCGAAGAAGCCGAACTCGGCCCTGCGTAAGGTCGCGCGTGTGCGTCTGACCAGCGGTATCGAGGTCACTGCTTACATTCCGGGTGAGGGACACAACCTGCAGGAGCACTCCATCGTGCTCGTGCGTGGTGGCCGTGTGAAGGACCTGCCCGGTGTTCGCTACAAGATCATCCGCGGTTCCCTCGACACCCAGGGTGTCAAGAACCGCAAGCAGGCCCGCAGCCGCTACGGCGCCAAGAAGGAGAAGTAAACAATGCCTCGTAAGGGCCCTGCCCCGAAGCGCCCGGTCATCATCGACCCGGTCTACGGTTCTCCTCTTGTCACGTCGCTCATCAACAAGGTGCTGCTGAACGGCAAGCGCTCCACCGCCGAGCGCATCGTCTACGGCGCCATGGAGGGCCTGCGCGAGAAGACCGGCAACGACCCGGTCATCACGCTGAAGCGCGCTCTCGAGAACATCAAGCCGACCATCGAGGTCAAGTCCCGCCGTGTCGGTGGCGCGACCTACCAGGTCCCGATCGAGGTCAAGCCGGGTCGCGCGAGCACCCTGGCGCTGCGCTGGCTCGTCGGTTACTCCCGCGCCCGTCGCGAGAAGACCATGACCGAGCGCCTCCTCAACGAGCTTCTCGACGCGTCCAACGGCCTCGGCGCCGCTGTGAAGAAGCGCGAGGACACCCACAAGATGGCCGAGTCCAACAAGGCCTTCGCGCACTACCGCTGGTAGTCGCTACCCACATCGAGACCGAGAGAAGACGAAAGCCTTATGGCTACCACTTCACTTGACCTGGCCAAGGTCCGCAACATCGGGATCATGGCCCACATCGACGCGGGCAAGACGACCACCACCGAGCGGATCCTGTTCTACACCGGCGTCTCCTACAAGATCGGTGAGGTCCACGACGGCGCCGCCACGATGGACTGGATGGAGCAGGAGCAGGAGCGTGGCATCACGATCACCTCTGCTGCCACCACCTGTCACTGGCCGCTTGCCGATGTCGACCACACCATCAACATCATCGACACCCCGGGCCACGTCGACTTCACCGTCGAGGTGGAGCGTTCGCTGCGCGTGCTCGACGGTGCCGTGACGGTGTTCGACGGTGTCGCGGGTGTCGAGCCCCAGTCCGAGACCGTTTGGCGTCAGGCGGACCGCTACGGCGTGCCGCGTATCTGCTTCGTCAACAAGCTCGACCGGACCGGTGCCGAGTTCCACCGCTGTGTCGACATGATCAGCAGCCGCCTGGGTGCGACGCCGATCGTGATGCAGCTTCCGATCGGTGCCGAGGCCGACTTCAAGGGCGTCGTCGACCTGGTCACGATGAAGGCCTTCGTGTGGTCCGCCGAGGCGGAGAAGGGCGAGATGTACGACGTCGTCGACATCCCGGCCACCCACACCGAGGCTGCCGAGGAGTACCGCGGCAAGCTCGTCGAGACCGTCGCCGAGAACGACGACGAGATCATGGAGCTGTACCTGGAGGGCCAGGAGCCTTCCGTGGAGCAGCTGTACGCCGCGATCCGTCGGATCACCATCGCGTCCGGCAAGTCCGACGGCGTCACGGTCACCCCCGTGTTCTGCGGTACCGCGTTCAAGAACAAGGGCGTCCAGCCCCTGCTCGACGCGGTCGTGCGCTACCTCCCCTCCCCCCTGGACGTCGAGGCCATCGAAGGCCACGACGTGAAGGACCCGGAGCTGGTCGTCAAGCGCAAGCCGTCCGAGGACGAGCCGCTGTCCGCCCTCGCGTTCAAGATCATGAGCGACCCGCACCTGGGCAAGCTCACCTTCGTCCGGGTCTACTCGGGCCGCCTGGTGTCCGGCACTGCCGTGCTGAACTCCGTCAAGGGCAAGAAGGAGCGCATCGGCAAGATCTACCGCATGCACGCGAACAAGCGTGAGGAGATCGAGGCGGTCGGCGCCGGCGACATCGTCGCCGTCATGGGTCTGAAGCAGACCACGACCGGCGAGACGCTGTGCGACGACAAGCAGCCCGTGATCCTGGAGTCCATGGACTTCCCGGCTCCGGTCATCCAGGTCGCCATCGAGCCCAAGTCGAAGGGCGACCAGGAGAAGCTGGGCATCGCGATCCAGCGCCTGGCCGAAGAGGACCCGTCGTTCCAGGTCCACTCGGACGAGGAGACCGGCCAGACCATCATCGGTGGCATGGGCGAGCTGCACCTCGAGGTGCTGGTCGACCGTATGCGCCGTGAGTTCAAGGTCGAGGCCAACGTCGGCAAGCCCCAGGTCGCCTACCGCGAGACCATTCGCAAGGCGGTCGACCGGGTCGACTACACGCACAAGAAGCAGACTGGTGGTACCGGCCAGTTCGCCAAGGTGCAGATCGCGATCGAGCCGATCGAGGGCGGCGACGCCTCGTACGAGTTCGTGAACAAGGTGACCGGTGGTCGTATCCCGAAGGAGTACATCCCTTCGGTCGACGCCGGTGCGCAGGAGGCCATGCAGTTCGGCATCCTCGCCGGTTACGAGATGACCGGCGTGCGCGTCACCCTGCTCGACGGTGGCTACCACGAGGTGGACTCCTCCGAGCTCGCGTTCAAGATCGCCGGTTCGCAGGCCTTCAAGGAGGCCGCGCGCAAGGCCAGCCCCGTGCTACTCGAGCCGATGATGGCCGTCGAGGTCACCACGCCCGAGGACTACATGGGTGAGGTCATCGGCGACATCAACTCCCGCCGTGGTCAGATCCAGGCCATGGAGGAGCGGGCAGGTGCCCGCGTCGTCAAGGGCCTGGTGCCCCTGTCGGAGATGTTCGGCTACGTCGGCGACCTCCGCAGCAAGACGTCGGGTCGCGCAAGCTACTCGATGCAGTTCGACTCCTACGCCGAGGTTCCCCGGAACGTCGCCGAGGAGATCATCGCGAAGGCCAAGGGCGAGTAACACCCTCGGTTTACACGCCGTAGGCTTGACTCCGGAGCCTCAGGGGCAAACAGCCGCATCCCCGGATGTTTGCCCCTGGACCCGGGCTTTCCAGCAAAGATCACCTGGCGCCGATGAAGCAAGGCGTTCCAGAACCACTCCCAGGAGGACCCCCGTGGCGAAGGCGAAGTTCGAGCGGACTAAGCCGCACGTCAACATCGGCACCATCGGTCACATCGACCACGGTAAGACGACCCTCACGGCCGCCATTACCAAGGTGCTGCACGACAAGTACCCGGACCTGAACGAGGCCTCGGCCTTCGACCAGATCGACAAGGCTCCCGAAGAGCGCCAGCGCGGTATCACCATCTCCATCGCGCACGTCGAGTACCAGACGGAGACGCGTCACTACGCGCACGTCGACTGCCCGGGTCACGCGGACTACATCAAGAACATGATCACCGGTGCCGCGCAGATGGACGGCGCGATCCTCGTGGTCGCCGCCACCGACGGTCCGATGCCGCAGACCAAGGAGCACGTGCTCCTGGCCCGCCAGGTCGGCGTTCCGTACATCGTCGTCGCCCTGAACAAGGCCGACATGGTGGACGACGAGGAGATCCTGGAGCTCGTCGAGCTCGAGGTCCGTGAGCTCCTCTCCGAGTACGAGTTCCCGGGCGACGACCTGCCGGTCGTCAAGGTCTCGGCGCTCAAGGCGCTCGAGGGCGACGCCGAGTGGGGTCAGTCGGTTCTCGACCTCATGCAGGCCGTCGACGAGTCGATCCCGGAGCCGGAGCGCGACGTCGACAAGCCGTTCCTCATGCCGATCGAGGACGTCTTCACGATCACCGGTCGCGGTACGGTCGTCACCGGCCGTATCGAGCGTGGCATCCTGAAGGTCAACGAGACCGTCGACATCATCGGTATCAAGACCGAGAAGACCACCACCACGGTCACCGGTATCGAGATGTTCCGCAAGCTGCTCGACGAGGGCCAGGCCGGTGAGAACGTCGGTCTGCTGCTCCGCGGCATCAAGCGCGAGGACGTCGAGCGCGGCCAGGTCATCATCAAGCCGGGTTCGGTCACGCCGCACACCGACTTCGAGGCCCAGGCCTACATCCTGTCCAAGGACGAGGGTGGCCGCCACACGCCGTTCTTCAACAACTACCGTCCGCAGTTCTACTTCCGTACGACGGACGTGACGGGCGTGGTGACCCTCCCCGAGGGCACCGAAATGGTGATGCCGGGTGACAACACCGAGATGAAGGTGGAGCTCATCCAGCCCATCGCCATGGAAGAGGGCCTGAAGTTCGCCATCCGCGAGGGTGGTCGCACGGTGGGCGCCGGCCAGGTCACCAAGATCACCAAGTAGTTCTTGCTGATCGACCTGGTTGCTCCAGCCTGAGCTGAGCACCTGAGGGGGCCCGTACGACTTCGGTCGTACGGGCCCTTTCGCGTGGTGTCGCCGCCCGGGTGGCTCAGTTCCGGTCGCCGGCCTTGTCGACGACGACCGTGGCGAGACGGGCGGCCGTGGCGACGACCGTTCCCTTGGCCATGAACGGCCCCCCGGAAGCCTTGCCGCCCGCGTAGCAGCCCAGACCCGCCACCCAGCGGACGCCGGGACAGGCGTACGTGTGCGGGTCGAGCAGCACCTGCATGCCGTTGCGCTCCCATGCGTAGTCGCGGAAGTCGCCGTCGGCACCGATCGCCAGGACCTCCCGGACCGCCGCTGTGACGGCCGCGGCGCTGCTCTCCACCAGGACCCCGGTCGCCGCGCGAGAGACCGGCCAGGGCGCCGGCCAGGCGGCCCTGTGCGGCCTGGGTGACCCGGGTGTCGCTGCGGTCCCTCCAGGAGTCGGCCACGGTGAGCGAGTCGGATATGACGGAGGCGTCCTCGTCATGTCTGCCAGGGGGCTGTTCACGCGGTCTCCGTCTGCCGTCGGCCGGATGCACCCGTTGTTACCCGCAAAGCTCGAACGGGTTCACGGTGAACGACCTCACGTCCGGGCCCGGGAAAGCCCGCCTCGACCGGCTCGGCGTTTGACCTACGTCACGTCCGGGGTATTGTCTCCGGCTCGATTGGCCAGGCCCCTGCCCCATATGGCAGACTGTCGGAGTTGCTCGGTCGAGTGTTGATGTTGCGCGCCTCCCGCCGGGAGGACCGAAAGCGAGTCCCACAGTACTCGTCGCCCTAACTGCCTCACGGCAGCGCTGGGGCGGACGTACGGGAATCTTTCGGGAAGTGTCAATGGAGCGCCGACCAGGCACCCGGTGGGCCTTTCGTCCCCGGCTTGCGGTTCCGGAAGGGCCGTGCTTTCCCAGCAGGGATGCTCGATCAAGGGGCATCTGTGTCGGCGAGAGCGCGACACACCCGACCGCGTGGGTCGGAGGACGAAGTGAACGGACCATCTGGTTCCAGAGCGTTAGAAGAGACAGGACTACTGAGTAGCCATGGCGGGACAGAAGATCCGCATCCGGCTCAAGGCCTACGACCACGAGGTCATCGACTCCTCGGCGAAGAAGATCGTCGAGACGGTGACGCGCACTGGTGCGTCGGTCGCGGGCCCGGTGCCGCTGCCCACTGAGAAGAACGTGTACTGCGTCATCAAGTCGCCGCACAAGTACAAGGACTCGCGCGAGCACTTCGAGATGCGCACGCACAAGCGTCTGATCGACATTCTCGACCCGACGCCCAAGACCGTTGACTCTCTGATGCGACTCGACCTCCCGGCCGGTGTCGACATCGAGATCAAGCTCTAGGGGCCGGTGATCTGAAGAATGGCTAAGCAGATCAAGGGCATCCTGGGCGAGAAGCTCGGCATGACGCAGGTGTGGGACGAGAACAACCGTGTTGTTCCGGTCACCGTCGTCAAGGCCAGCCCCAACGTCGTGACCCAGGTCCGTACGAACGACAGTGACGGCTACGAGTCGGTCCAGATCGCTTTCGGCGAGATCGACCCGCGCAAGGTGAACAAGCCCCTCAAGGGCCACTTCGCCAAGGCCGACGTCACCCCCCGTCGCCACCTCGTCGAGATCCGCACCGCGGACGCCTCCGAGTACACGCTCGGCCAGGAGATCACCGCTGAGGTGTTCGAGGCCGGCGTGAAGGTCGACGTGACCGGCAAGAGCAAGGGCAAGGGCTTCGCCGGTGTCATGAAGCGTCACAACTTCAAGGGCCTCGGCGCCGGACACGGCACCCAGCGCAAGCACCGCTCGCCCGGCTCCATCGGTGGCTGCGCCACCCCGGGCCGCGTGTTCAAGGGCCTCCGCATGGCGGGTCGCATGGGCAACGAGCGTGTCACCACCCAGAACCTGACCGTCCACGCCGTTGACGCGGAGAAGGGTCTGCTGCTCATCAAGGGCGCTGTCCCCGGTCCGAACGGCGGCCTCGTCCTGGTCCGCACCGCGGCCAAGGGGGCCTGAGGTACCGATGAGCACTGTTGACATCCTTTCGCCTGCAGGCGAGAAGACCGGAAGCGTCGAGCTCCCCGCGGAGATCTTCGGCGTGGAGAAGATCAGCATCCCGCTGATCCACCAGGTCGTCGTCGCGCAGAACGCGGCTGCCCGTCAGGGCACGCACAAGACCAAGCGCCGCGGTGAAGTCCGCGGTGGCGGTAAGAAGCCTTACCGTCAGAAGGGCACCGGCCGCGCACGCCAGGGCTCGACCCGCGCGCCGCAGTTCGCCGGCGGTGGCGTCGTCCACGGCCCGCAGCCGCGTGACTACTCGCAGCGGACCCCGAAGAAGATGAAGGCTGCCGCTCTGCGTCACGCCCTCACCGACCGGGCCCGCCACAACCGCATTCACGTCGTCACCGGCGTGATCGAGGGCGAGACCGTTTCCACGAAGGCCGCTCGCACGCTGTTCGGCAAGATCTCGGAGCGCAAGAACCTGCTCCTGGTCGTCGACCGCGCCGACGAGGCCGCGTGGCTGTCCGCCCGCAACCTGCCCCAGGTGCACATCCTGGAGCCGGGCCAGCTGAACACGTACGACGTGATCGTCTCGGACGACGTGGTCTTCACCCAGGCCGCTTTCGAGTCCTTCGTCGCCGGCCCGCAGGCCAACGACACCGAAGGGAGTGACGCCTGATGGCTACGCGTCACCCGAGCATCGCCTCCAAGGCGGCCAAGGTCGCCAAGGCAGCGCGCGTCGCCAAGGCGAAGCGCCACGCCACCGAAGGCAAGAACACCGTCGTCACCGCGCCCAGCAAGGCGTTCACGGACCTCCGTGACGTTCTGCTGAAGCCGGTCGTGTCGGAGAAGAGCTACGCGCTCCTCGACGAGAACAAGTACACGTTCATCGTCGCCCCGAACGCCAACAAGACCCAGATCAAGCAGGCCGTCCAGGCGGTCTTCTCGGTCAAGGTCACCGGGGTCAACACGATCAACCGCATCGGCAAGCGCAAGCGCACGAAGACCGGTTTCGGTCAGCGTGCCGGCACGAAGCGCGCGATCGTGACCCTTGCCGAGGGCGACCGTATCGACATCTTCGGCGGTCCGACCGCCTGAGGGCGGTCCGGATCGTCCGATATCGGACGAGGACTGAATAATGGGAATCCGCAAGTACAAGCCGACTACGCCGGGCCGTCGTGGCTCGAGCGTCGCCGACTTCGTCGAGGTCACGCGGTCCACGCCGGAGAAGTCGCTGGTCCGCCCGCTGCACAGCAAGGGCGGCCGTAACAACGCCGGTCGTGTGACCGTTCGCCACCAGGGTGGCGGACACAAGCGCGCCTACCGAGTGATCGACTTCCGTCGTCACGACAAGGACGGCGTGCCGGCGAAGGTCGCGCACATCGAGTACGACCCCAACCGCACCGCGCGCATCGCGCTGCTGCACTATGCCGACGGCGAGAAGCGCTACATCCTCGCCCCGCGCAACCTGTCGCAGGGCGACCGCGTCGAGAACGGTCCCGGGGCCGACATCAAGCCGGGCAACAACCTGGCGCTCCGCAACATCCCGGTCGGTACCACGATCCACGCGATCGAGATCCGTCCCGGTGGCGGCGCCAAGTTCGCCCGCTCCGCCGGTGCTTCGGTGCAGCTGCTCGCGAAGGAGGGCACGATGGCCCACCTTCGTATGCCGTCCGGTGAGATCCGCCTGGTCGACCAGCGCTGCCGCGCCACGGTCGGCGAGGTCGGCAACGCCGAGCAGAGCAACATCAACTGGGGCAAGGCCGGCCGTAAGCGCTGGCTGGGCGTCCGCCCGACCGTTCGCGGTGTGGCGATGAACCCGGTTGACCACCCCCACGGTGGTGGTGAGGGCAAGACCTCCGGTGGTCGCCACCCGGTCAGCCCCTGGGGTCAGAAGGAGGGTCGTACTCGTTCGCCCAAGAAGGCTTCGAACAAGTACATCGTCCGCCGCCGCAAGACGAACAAGAAGCGCTAGGAGCGGGTTTAGATGCCGCGCAGTCTCAAGAAGGGGCCCTTCGTCGACGGACACCTCGTAAAGAAGGTGGACGCCCAGAACGAAGCCGGTTCCAAGAACGTCATCAAGACCTGGTCCCGTCGCTCGATGATCACCCCGGCCATGCTGGGTCACACGATCGCGGTGCACAACGGCAAGACCCACATTCCGGTGTTTGTCACCGAGTCGATGGTCGGCCACAAGCTCGGCGAGTTCTCGCCGACGCGCACCTTCCGGGGTCACGTCAAGGACGACCGGAAGTCGAAGCGCCGCTAACGCGGGGTGGAATGACCATGACAGACACTGGAAGGACAACCATGGAAGCCAGGGCCCAGGCGCGGTACATCCGCGTCACGCCCATGAAGGCCCGCCGGGTGGTGGACCTTATTCGTGGCATGGACGCCACGGAGGCTCAGGCGGTCCTGCGTTTCGCCCCGCAGGCCGCGAGCGTGCCGGTCGGCAAGGTGCTTGACAGCGCCATCGCCAACGCCGCGCACAACTACGACCACACTGACGCCGACAGCCTCTTCATCTCCGAGGCGTACGTCGACGAGGGTCCGACCCTGAAGCGGTTCCGTCCGCGCGCCCAGGGCCGTGCCTACCGGATCCGCAAGCGGACCAGCCACATCACCGTGGTCGTCAGCAGTAAGGAAGGAACCCGGTAATGGGCCAGAAGGTTAACCCGCATGGGTTCCGGCTCGGCATCACCACGGACTTCAAGTCCCGTTGGTACGCCGACAAGTCTTACAAGGAGTACGTCGGCGAGGACGTCGCCATCCGTCGGATGATGACGTCCGGCATGGAGCGCGCCGGTATCTCGAAGGTGGAGATCGAGCGCACCCGTGACCGGGTTCGCGTCGACATCCACACCGCGCGTCCGGGCATCGTCATCGGCCGCCGCGGCGCCGAGGCCGACCGTATTCGTGGCGACCTGGAGAAGCTGACCAAGAAGCAGGTCCAGCTGAACATCCTCGAGGTCAAGAACCCCGAGGTCGACGCTCAGCTGGTGGCTCAGGCCGTCGCCGAGCAGCTCTCCTCCCGCGTCTCCTTCCGTCGCGCCATGCGTAAGAGCATGCAGTCGGCGATGAAGGCGGGCGCCAAGGGCATCAAGATCCAGTGCGGTGGCCGCCTCGGCGGCGCCGAGATGTCCCGCTCGGAGTTCTACCGCGAGGGCCGTGTGCCCCTGCACACGCTCCGCGCGAACGTGGACTACGGCTTCTTCGAGGCCAAGACGACCTTCGGCCGCATCGGCGTGAAGGTCTGGATCTACAAGGGCGATGTCAAGAACATCGCCGAGGTCCGCGCCGAGAACGCTGCTGCCCGCGCCGGCAACCGCCCGGCCCGTGGTGGCGCTGACCGCCCGGCCCGTGGTGGCCGCGGTGGCGAGCGTGGCGGTCGCGGTCGCAAGCCGCAGCAGGCTCCCGCTGCCGAGGCCCCCAAGGCCGACGCTCCGGCTGCCGCTCCGGCTGAGAGCACCGGAACGGAGGCCTGACCGACATGCTGATCCCCCGTAGGGTCAAGCACCGCAAGCAGCACCACCCGAAGCGCCGTGGTCAGGCCAAGGGCGGTACGACGGTCTCGTTCGGCGAGTACGGCATTCAGGCCCTCACGCCGGCGTACGTGACCAACCGCCAGATCGAGGCGGCCCGTATCGCGATGACCCGCCACATCAAGCGTGGTGGCAAGGTCTGGATCAACATCTACCCGGACCGCCCGCTCACGAAGAAGCCTGCCGAGACCCGCATGGGTTCCGGTAAGGGTTCTCCCGAGTGGTGGATCGCGAACGTGCACCCGGGACGGGTCATGTTCGAGCTGTCCTACCCCAACGAGAAGATCGCCCGTGAGGCCCTCACTCGCGCAGCGCACAAGCTGCCGATGAAGTGCCGGATCGTCAAGCGCGAGGCAGGTGAAGCGTGATGTCGGCCGGTACCAAGGCGTCCGAGCTGCGCGAACTGGGTGACGAGGAGCTTCTCAACAAGCTCCGCGAAGCCAAGGAAGAGCTGTTCAACCTCCGCTTCCAGGCGGCGACGGGTCAGCTCGAGAACCACGGTCGGCTCAAGGCCGTCCGTAAGGACATCGCGCGGATCTACACCCTGATGCGTGAGCGCGAGCTGGGCATCGAGACGGTGGAGAGCGCCTGATGAGCGAGAGCAACGTGACCGAGAACACCACTGAGGCGCGCGGATTCCGCAAGACCCGCGAGGGTCTCGTCGTCAGCGACAAGATGGACAAGACTGTCGTCGTCGCCGTCGAGGACCGCGTGAAGCACGCGCTGTACGGCAAGGTCATCCGCCGTACGAACAAGCTCAAGGCTCACGACGAGCAGAACGCCGCGGGCGTCGGCGACCGTGTCCTCCTCGCGGAGACCCGGCCGCTGTCCGCGACGAAGCGCTGGCGCGTCGTCGAGATCCTCGAGAAGGCCAAGTAGGTAGTTCCCGCAAGGGAACTCCCGTAAGCAGGCCTGCGAGGCATCCCTCGCAGGACAGTTCCGCCAGGCTCCGCAGGGGTCCTCGCCAGAGGCCCCTGCGGGGAACCGGCAGACACACAGGAGATAGACGTGATCCAGCAGGAGTCGCGACTTCGCGTCGCCGACAACACTGGTGCGAAGGAAATCCTTTGCATCCGTGTGCTCGGTGGCTCCGGTCGCCGCTACGCGGGCATCGGTGACGTCATCGTCGCCACCGTCAAGGACGCGATCCCCGGCGGCAACGTGAAGAAGGGTGACGTCATCAAGGCGGTCATCGTTCGCACCGTCAAGGAGCGCCGCCGTCCGGACGGCTCGTACATCCGCTTCGACGAGAACGCCGCTGTCATTCTGAAGAACGACGGCGACCCTCGTGGCACCCGCATCTTCGGCCCGGTCGGCCGGGAGCTGCGCGAGAAGAAGTTCATGAAGATCATCTCGCTGGCTCCGGAGGTGCTGTAAGCATGAAGATCAAGAAGGGCGACCTGGTTCAGGTCATCACCGGCAAGGACAAGGGCAAGCAGGGCAAGGTCATCGCGGCCTTCCCCCGTGAGGACCGCGTCCTGGTCGAGGGTGTCAACCGGGTCAAGAAGCACACCAAGGCCGGCCCGACCGCAAAGGGTTCGCAGGCCGGCGGCATCGTCACGACCGAGGCGCCTGTCCACGTCTCCAACGTCCAGCTGGTCGTTGAGAAGGACGGCAACAAGGTCGTCACGCGTGTGGGTTACCGCTTCGACGACGAGGGCAACAAGATCCGCGTTGCCAAGCGGACGGGTGAGGACATCTGATGGCTACCACCACCACTCCGCGTCTCAAGACGAAGTACCGCGAGGAGATCGCGGGCAAGCTGCGTGAGGAGTTCTCCTACGAGAACGTCATGCAGATTCCCGGCCTCGTCAAGATCGTGGTCAACATGGGTGTGGGCGACGCCGCCCGCGACTCCAAGCTGATCGAGGGCGCCATCCGCGACCTCACCACGATCACCGGTCAGAAGCCGGCCGTCACCAAGGCCCGCAAGTCCATCGCGCAGTTCAAGCTGCGTGAGGGTCAGCCGATCGGTGCCCACGTCACGCTTCGTGGCGACCGCATGTGGGAGTTCCTGGACCGCACCCTGTCGCTCGCGCTCCCGCGCATCCGCGACTTCCGTGGTCTGTCCCCCAAGCAGTTCGACGGCCGTGGCAACTACACCTTCGGTCTCACGGAGCAGGTCATGTTCCACGAGATCGACCAGGACAAGATCGACCGTGTCCGGGGTATGGACATCACCGTGGTCACCACGGCGACCAACGACGCTGAGGGCCGTGCGCTCCTTCGTCACCTCGGCTTCCCCTTCAAGGAGGCGTGAGCGAGATGGCGAAGAAGGCTCTGATCGCAAAGGCTGCTCGTAAGCCCAAGTTCGCTGTGCGTGCGTACAACCGCTGCCAGCGTTGCGGCCGTCCCCACTCCGTGTACCGCAAGTTCGGCCTCTGCCGTGTGTGCCTTCGTGAGATGGCTCACCGCGGCGAGCTGCCGGGCGTGACCAAGAGCTCCTGGTAAACCCCCTTTTTAGGGGTTCCAGAGGCTCTCGGTAAGCAATGGGCGTGTCAGGTGCCCACCTCTTCATGGCTTAGGCTTGGAGGGTTGGGCGCCTGACGGTAGCCCGTACGACTTACTACGCCGTAGGTCCACCGCGCCGCACCCGTCCCGTCTCGGATCGGGGAGAGGGATGGCGCACCAGGAAACCCCGGCGAGAGAGGCCACAGGCCAACTCATGACCATGACTGATCCGATCGCAGACATGCTGACGCGTCTGCGGAACGCGAACTCGGCGTACCACGATTCCGTGACGATGCCGGCGTCCAAGATCAAGTCTCACATCGCGGAGATCCTCCAGCAGGAGGGCTTCATCACGGGCTGGAAGGTCGAGGACGCCGAGGTCGGCAAGAACCTCACCCTCGAGCTCAAGTTCGGCCCGAACCGCGAGCGCTCCATTGCGGGCATCAAGCGGATCTCCAAGCCCGGTCTCCGGGTTTACGCGAAGTCCACCTCCCTGCCCAAGGTGCTTGGCGGCCTCGGCGTGGCGATCATCTCCACGTCGCACGGTCTCCTCACCGACAAGCAGGCCGGCAAGAAGGGCGTAGGCGGAGAAGTTCTCGCCTACGTCTGGTAGCGGAAGGGAACGGAGGAAACAGCTATGTCGCGCATTGGCAAGCTCCCTATCACGGTTCCCGCCGGCGTGGACGTCACCATCGACGGCCAGACGGTTTCGGTCAAGGGCCCCAAGGGCTCGTTGTCCCACACCGTCGTTTCGCCGATCGAGATCGCCAAGGGTGAGGACGGCGTTCTGAACGTCACCCGCCCCAACGACGAGCGTCAGAGCAAGGCCCTGCACGGCCTGTCCCGCACGCTGGTGGCGAACATGATCACCGGCGTGACCCAGGGTTACGTGAAGAAGCTCGAGATCAGTGGTGTCGGTTACCGCGTGACCGCGAAGGGCTCGAACCTCGAGTTCGCGCTCGGTTACAGCCACCCGATCACCGTCGAGGCCCCCGAGGGAATCTCCTTCAAGGTCGAGAACCCCACGCGGTTCTCGGTCGAGGGCATCGACAAGCAGAAGGTCGGCGAGGTTGCGGCCAACATCCGCAAGCTGCGCAAGCCCGACCCGTACAAGGCCAAGGGCGTCAAGTACGAGGGCGAAGTCATCCGCCGCAAGGTCGGAAAGGCGGGTAAGTAAGCCATGGCATACGGACAGAAGATCCTCAAGGGCGACGCTTACAAGCGTGCCGCGATCAAGCGTCGCCACATCCGGATCCGTAAGCACATCTCGGGTACGGCTGAGCGTCCGCGTCTCGTCGTGACGCGCTCCAACCGCCACATCGTGGCCCAGGTCATCGACGACATCAAGGGTCACACCCTGGCGTCGGCGTCGACCCTGGACACGACGATCCGCGGCGGCGAGGGCGACAAGTCCGCGCAGGCCAAGTCGGTCGGCGCCCTGGTCGCCGAGCGCGCCAAGGCCGCCGGTGTCGAGGCTGTCGTATTCGACCGTGGCGGCAACCAGTACGCGGGGCGCATCGCCGCCCTGGCGGACGCCGCCCGCGAAGCCGGACTCAAGTTCTGAGTCGCCCGTCGCGCTAGCGACCTAGGTCGCTGCGTAGCTAGCGGAAAAAGAGAGAGGTAATCCAATGGCTGGACCCCAGCGCCGCGGAAGCGGTGCCGGTGGCGGCGAGCGGCGGGACCGGAAGGGCCGTGACGGTGGCAACGCCGCCGCCGAGAAGACCGCGTACGTTGAGCGCGTCGTCGCGATCAACCGCGTCGCCAAGGTTGTGAAGGGTGGTCGTCGCTTCAGCTTCACCGCGCTGGTCGTGGTGGGCGATGGTGACGGCACCGTCGGTGTCGGTTACGGCAAGGCCAAGGAGGTGCCGGCCGCCATCGCCAAGGGTGTTGAGGAGGCCAAGAAGCACTTCTTCAAGGTCCCCCGTATCCAGGGCACCATCCCGCACCCGATCACGGGCGAGAAGGCCGCGGGCGTCGTCCTGCTCAAGCCTGCTTCCCCCGGTACCGGCGTTATCGCCGGTGGCCCGGTGCGTGCTGTGCTCGAGTGCGCCGGCGTTCACGACATCCTGTCGAAGTCGCTCGGTTCGTCGAACGCGATCAACATCGTGCACGCGACCGTGGCGGCCCTGAAGGGCCTGCAGCGTCCCGAGGAGATCGCGGCCCGCCGCGGTCTGCCCCTCGAGGACGTCGCTCCCGCGGCCCTGCTTCGTGCGCGTGCCGGGGCTGGTGCGTAATGGCCCGCCTCAAGATCACGCAGACGAAGTCGTACATCGGCAGCAAGCAGAACCACCGCGACACGCTGCGTTCGCTCGGGCTCAAGCGCCTGAACGACGTGGTCGTCAAGGAGGACCGCCCCGAGTTCCGCGGAATGGTGCACACCGTCCGCCACCTCGTGACGGTTGAGGAGGTCGACTGATCATGGCGGAGAACAACCCGCTCAAGATCCACAACCTCCGTCCCGCCCCGGGCGCCAAGACCGCCAAGACCCGTGTGGGTCGTGGTGAGGCGTCGAAGGGTAAGACGGCCGGTCGTGGTACCAAGGGCACGAAGGCCCGTTACCAGGTTCCGGAGCGCTTCGAGGGTGGGCAGATGCCCCTCCACATGCGTCTCCCGAAGCTCAAGGGCTTCAGGAACCCGTTCAAGACCGAGTTCCAGGTCGTGAACCTCGACAAGCTGGCGGCGCTGTACCCCGAGGGTGGCGAGGTCACCGTCGAGGGCCTCGTCGCCAAGGGCGCCGTTCGCAAGAACAGCCTCGTCAAGGTCCTCGGCCAGGGCGAGATCTCCGTGGCGCTGCAGGTGACGGTCGACGCCGTCTCCGGCTCCGCCAAGGAGAAGATCACCGCCGCCGGCGGTACCGTCACCGAGCTCGTCTGAACACCACAGGCGCCTCGATGACCTGAGCGATCCCGACCGGGGATACCCCACATATGGGGTATCCCCGGTTGGTCGTTCCTAGGGCGGCACTCTCGCCGGTAAGGTGACCTCCGCTGCCCACTTTCACAAGATGCTTCCCATGGGGCACCTTGAGCGGCAGTCGACCGTTACACATGTCGTTGTCGTTGTCGTTGTTCTTATTGGACCCTCAAGACCGTCACCCTTGACGCAGATGCGTGGGGGTCGCAGGAGGCACCGTGCTCACCGCGTTCGCCCGGGCGTTCAGGACGCCCGACCTGCGCAAGAAGCTGCTCTTCACGCTCGCCATCATCGTCATCTACCGGCTCGGGACACATATTCCGATTCCCGGTGTCGACTACACGTCCGTTCAGCGGTGTGTGGACGAGGCGTCCGGCAACCAGGGCCTCTTCGGTCTGGTCAACATGTTCAGCGGCGGCGCGCTGCTCCAGATCACGATCTTCGCGCTGGGCATCATGCCGTACATCACCGCGAGCATCATCCTTCAGCTGCTGACCGTGGTGATCCCGCGTCTGGAAGCCCTCAAGAAGGAGGGCCAGGCCGGCACCGCGAAGATCACGCAGTACACCCGCTACCTCACCGTGGCGCTCGCCATCCTCCAGGGCACCGGCCTGGTGGCCACCGCCCGCAGCGGCGCCCTGTTCTCCGGTTGCACGGTCGCTTCGAGCATCGTCCCGGACCAGGCGATCTTCACGACCATCACCATGGTCATCTGCATGACCGCCGGTACGGCCATGGTCATGTGGCTCGGTGAGCTCATCACCGACCGCGGTATCGGCAACGGCATGTCGATCCTGATGTTCATCTCGATCGCCGCGACCTTCCCCTCGGCCCTGTGGGCCATCAAGAAGCAGGGCACGCTCGCGGGCGGCTGGATCGAGTTCGGCACCGTCATCCTGGTCGGCCTGGTCATGGTCGGTCTGGTGGTCTTCGTCGAGCAGGCCCAGCGCCGTATCCCGGTGCAGTACGCGAAGCGCATGATCGGCCGCCGGTCCTACGGCGGTACCTCGACGTACATCCCGCTCAAGGTGAACCAGGCCGGTGTGATCCCGGTCATCTTCGCCTCGTCGCTGCTCTACATCCCGGCCCTGGTCGCCCAGTTCTCCAGCGGAACCTCCAGCTGGAAGACCTGGATCGAGACCAACCTGACCAAGGGTGACCACCCGATCTACATCAGCATGTACTTCCTGCTGATCGTTTTCTTCGCGTTCTTCTACGTGGCTATCTCCTTCAACCCCGAGGAAGTAGCCGACAACATGAAGAAGTATGGTGGCTTCATCCCGGGCATCCGGGCTGGCCGACCGACCGCTGAGTACCTCTCCTACGTACTCAACCGGATCACCTGGCCGGGTTCGCTGTATCTGGGTCTGATCGCTCTTGTACCGACGATGGCGTTGGTTGGCTTCGGGGCAAGCCAGAACTTCCCGTTCGGTGGTACCAGCATCCTGATCATCGTGGGTGTCGGTCTCGAGACGGTGAAGCAAATCGAGAGCCAGCTCCAGCAGCGCAATTACGAAGGGTTCCTCCGCTGATGCGTATCGTCCTCGTCGGGCCGCCGGGCGCCGGAAAGGGAACGCAGGCCACACGTCTGGCCGAGAAGCTGCGCGTTCCGCACATCTCCACGGGCGACCTGTTCCGCGCCAACATCAGCCAGCAGACGGAGCTCGGGAAACTCGCGAAGTCCTACATGGACGCCGGCAACCTCGTCCCCGACGAGGTCACCATCGCCATGGCCAAGGACCGCATGGAGCAGCCGGACGCCGAGCGTGGCTTCCTGCTGGACGGCTTCCCGCGCAACGTGTCGCAGGCCGAGGCGCTGGACGAGCTCCTCACCAACGAGGGCATCAAGCTGGACGCGGTACTGGACCTGGAGGCCCCGGAGGAGGAGGTCGTCAAGCGGATCGCCGGCCGGCGCATCTGCCGTAACGACTCCTCGCACGTCTTCCACGTGACGTACAAGAAGGCCGCCGTGGAAGGCGTCTGCGACGTCTGCGGCGGCGAGCTGTACCAGCGGGACGACGACTCCGAGGAGACGGTCCGCACGCGGCTCGAGGTCTACCACACGCAGACCGAGCCGATCATCGACTACTACAAGGCGCAGGGCCTGGTCGTGACCATCGAGGCCATGGGTCCGGTGGAAGAGGTCACCGCCCGTGCGCTGGCGGCACTGAAGCGCGAGGGCGACGACCAGTAGTCGTCGTTCTCCGTACGGCCGTGGAGTCCTCCGGGACACCACGGCCGTACTGTTGTGTACATACGTAACCCGACCGACCTGAGTGACGGAGAGCGCAGGCCCCCCATGGTGCAGATCAAGAGCCCCGAGCAGATCGCCAAGATGCGTGCGGCGGGGCTGGTCGTCGCCGCCATCCACGCGGCCACACGCGAAGCCGCGGTGCCGGGGGCGACGACGAAGGACCTGGACGACGTCGCTCGTAAGGTCCTGGCGGAGAACGGCGCGAAGTCGAACTTCCTCGGCTACGGCGGATTCCCGGCGACGATCTGCACCTCGGTCAACGACGTGGTGGTGCACGGCATCCCCTCCGAAGAGGTCGTCCTCAAGGACGGCGACATCATCTCCATCGACTGCGGCGCGATCGTCGACGGCTGGCACGGCGACGCGGCGTACACGGCGTTCGTCGGCTCGGGGCACGCTCCGGAGCTGGTCGAGCTCTCCCGGGTCACCGAGGAGTCGATGTGGGCCGGCATCGCCGCGATGAAGGCGGGCAGCCGGCTGGTCGACGTCTCCCGCGCGATCGAGACGTACATCCGCCGTCAGCCCAAGCCGGGCGGCGGGCGCTACGGCATCATCGAGGACTACGGCGGCCATGGCATCGGCACCGAGATGCACATGGACCCGCACCTCCTGAACTACGTCGACCGCAGGCGGGGCAAGGGGCCGAAGCTGGTTCCCGGATTCTGCCTGGCCATCGAGCCGATGGTGTCCCTGGGGACCCCGCGGACCGAGGTCCTCGAGGACGACTGGACGGTCATCACGACCGACGGCACGTGGTCCTCGCACTGGGAGCACTCCGTCGCGCTGACCGAGGCGGGTCCGCTGGTGCTGACGGCTGTCGACGGGGGCAAGGCGAAGCTGGCGGAGCACGGTGTGACGGCGGCGCCGGATCCGCTGGGCTGAGGCCGCCCTGCGGAGTGGGCGCCGGGTGACCTGCCCCCGCCGCCCCTTCGCGTCCGTCCCGTCCCCGGGGGCTGTGCTGTGCCCCCGGGCACCCCTTCCGGTCCCCGACGGGCCTCGTCCTCGAACGCCGGACGGGCGGAGCCCGTTGCTTAAGGATCTCCGCCGTTGGGCAGACTTCACGATTCGTGTTTCCGCGGAGCCTGACGTAGACTGACTCGTCGGCTCTCGTGCACTCGCATGTCTGCATGCGCCCCTAGGGGAAACGCAGGGGAGTCGATCAAGGTAGTCGATTCGAAGGGCGAAGCGTGGCCAAGAAGCAAGGTGCCATCGAGATCGAGGGCACTGTCGTCGAGTCTCTTCCGAACGCCATGTTCAAGGTCGAGCTCCAGAACGGCCACCAGGTCCTGGCACACATCAGCGGCAAGATGCGTATGCACTACATCCGTATCCTCCCTGACGACCGGGTCGTGGTGGAGCTGTCTCCGTACGACCTCACGCGTGGCCGGATCGTCTACCGCTACAAGTAGATCTTGCCCAGGCCCTGTGCGCGGTTCCGCGTGCGGGGTGGCCGGCAACTGACCCGGAGAACCTCACATCCCATGAAGGTCAAGCCGAGCGTCAAGAAGATCTGCGACAAGTGCAGGGTGATCCGCCGTCACGGTCGGGTCATGGTCATTTGCGAGAACCCGCGCCACAAGCAGCGCCAGGGCTGATCGCTCAGAGATCACACCCTCTGCATCGACATCGCAGAGACTTCGCGCGACGCGAGCAGTATTTGTTCATACGCAGAGCCCAGACGGGTGCTCCCGTCTGATACCCCCGGCTCGGAGGCCGGGGACCCATTCGTACCTAATCCTCACGAGGAGGCCGGCGGATGGGAGTCGGTGCTGCGGAAGACCTCCGAAGATCAACTGGAGCCATTGAATGGCACGCGTTTCCGGTGTCGACATCCCGCGCGAAAAGCGTGTGGAGGTCGCCCTCACCTACGTGTTCGGCATCGGCCGGACCCTCTCCCAGGAGACGCTGGCAGCGACCGGCGTCGACCCGAACACCCGCGTTCGCGACCTCTCCGAGGAGCAGCTCGTCGCGATCCGCGAGTACGTGGACGCCAACATCAAGACCGAGGGTGACCTCCGTCGCGAGATCCAGGCCGACATCCGCCGCAAGGTCGAGATCGGTAGCTACCAGGGTCTCCGTCACCGTCGTGGTCTGCCTGTCCGCGGTCAGCGCACCAGCACGAACGCTCGTACCCGCAAGGGCCCGCGTCGCGCCATCGCCGGCAAGAAGAAGCCGGGCAAGAAGTAGTCCTCAGCGGACAACGCTTCATCAGCGGTCTTCGCTGTAGGACCGACCACCTCCCCGTAGGAGTTTGTAGATGCCCCCCAAGGGTCGTCAGGGCGCTGCCAAGAAGGTGCGCCGCAAGGAAAAGAAGAACGTCGCGCACGGCCAGGCGCACATCAAGAGCACGTTCAACAACACGATCGTGTCCATCACGGACCCGGCCGGAAACGTGATCTCGTGGGCCTCCGCCGGCCACGTCGGTTTCAAGGGCTCGCGCAAGTCCACGCCGTTCGCCGCGCAGATGGCCGCCGAGTCGGCTGCCCGTCGCGCGCAGGAGCACGGCATGCGCAAGGTCGACGTCTTCGTCAAGGGCCCGGGCGCCGGTCGTGAGACCGCCATCCGCTCGCTCCAGGCGACGGGCCTCGAGGTCGGCTCCATCCAGGACGTCACCCCGACCCCGCACAACGGCTGCCGTCCGCCCAAGCGTCGTCGCGTCTGACGCACCGGCTCACGTCGGCTGGACACGGCCGCGTGTCGGTCTGAGGCTTTCGGGCGGTACGGCTCCGTAAAAGGGCCGTATCGCCCGTACCCTTGCAGTACCCGTGCGGTGAGTGCGCACGGTTCCGTCGGGCGTCAAATAGCGGGCGTCCACGAAAGAAGGATCTGATCGCCACATGCTGATCGCTCAGCGTCCCTCGTTGACCGAAGAGGTCGTCGACGAATTCCGCTCCCGGTTCGTGATCGAGCCGCTGGAGCCGGGCTTCGGTTACACCCTCGGCAACTCCCTGCGCCGGACCCTCCTGTCCTCGATCCCGGGTGCGGCGGTCACGTCCATCCGTATCGACGGCGTGCTGCACGAGTTCACCACCGTGCCGGGCGTCAAGGAGGACGTCACCGACCTGATCCTCAACATCAAGCAGCTGGTCGTCTCCTCGGAGCACGACGAGCCGGTCGTGATGTACCTGCGCAAGCAGGGCCCGGGTCTGGTCACCGCCGCCGACATCGCGCCCCCGGCCGGTGTCGAGGTGCACAACCCCGACCTCGTCCTCGCCACGCTCAACGGCAAGGGCAAGCTGGAGATGGAGCTGACCGTCGAGCGCGGTCGCGGTTACGTCTCCGCCGTGCAGAACAAGCAGCTGGGTCAGGAGATCGGGCGCGTCCCGGTCGACTCGATCTACTCGCCGGTTCTCAAGGTCACGTACAAGGTCGAGGCCACGCGTGTCGAGCAGCGCACCGACTTCGACAAGCTGATCGTCGACGTCGAGACCAAGCAGGCGATGCGTCCCCGTGACGCCATGGCCTCCGCCGGTAAGACGCTGGTCGAGCTGTTCGGTCTCGCCCGCGAGCTGAACATCGACGCCGAGGGCATCGACATGGGCCCGTCCCCCACGGACGCCGCTCTCGCCGCTGATCTCGCCCTGCCGATCGAGGAGCTCGAGCTCACCGTTCGGTCGTACAACTGCCTCAAGCGTGAGGGCATCCACTCCGTGGGTGAGCTCGTCGCCCGTTCCGAGGCCGACCTGCTGGACATCCGCAACTTCGGTGCGAAGTCCATCGACGAGGTCAAGGCGAAGCTGGCCGGCATGGGCCTCGCGCTCAAGGACAGCCCGCCCGGATTCGACCCGACCGCCGCCGCCGACGCCTTCGGCGCCGACGACGACGCGGACGCGGGCTTCGTGGAGACCGAGCAGTACTAGTCGCTCCGCGACGCGGTCCGACTTCGGCTGCGGGACCGTTGTGGCTGGTCACGCAGTCCCCGCGCCCTTTCGGGGGCGCGGATCCTCCGGGCGCGCCGGGAACGGCGCCCGGATCTTCGACAGGCGATCGCCTGCTCGGACACTGACCCCGGTACCTGATACGGCCGGGGCAGACACCTAGGAGAAACACCATGCCGAAGCCCACCAAGGGTGCCCGTCTGGGCGGCAGCGCCGCGCACGAGAAGCTGCTTCTCGCGAACCTCGCGAAGTCGCTGTTCGAGCACGGCCGCATCACCACCACCGAGGCGAAGGCGCGCAAGCTGCGTCCGTACGCCGAGCGTCTGGTCACCAAGGCGAAGAAGGGCGACCTTCACAACCGTCGTCAGGTGCTCCAGGTGATCACGGACAAGAGCATCGTGCACACGCTCTTCACCGAGATCGGCCCGCGCTACGAGAACCGCCCGGGTGGCTACACCCGCATCACCAAGATCGGTAACCGTCGTGGCGACAACGCGCCCATGGCTGTCATCGAGCTGGTCGAGGCGCTGACCGTCGCGCAGCAGGCCACTGGTGAGGCCGAGGCCGCCACCAAGCGTGCGGTCAAGGAAGACGACCTCAAGAAGGACGAGGTCGTCGAGGACGCCAAGCCCGCCGACGAGGCTGCGGCCGACGAGGCTCCGGCCGAGGAGTCCAAGGACGCCTGAGGCACCGCCTCGCAGTGGACGGGTCCGCCCTTCGGGGTGGGCCCGTTCCGCGTTTGCGGAGGGCGTTCGCGGAGGCGTTCTCCGAAGGTCAGGCTTGAAAGGATCCAGGGGTGAGTGACGAAGCAGAGCCCGGGTTCGTACGGGTGCGGATGGACCTCTCGTACGACGGGAGCGGGTTCTCCGGATGGGCCAGACAGGCCGGCGGGCGGCGGACCGTGCAGGGGGACATCGAGGACGCCCTGCGGACCGTGACCCGGTCGGGGGACACCACGTACGAGCTGACCGTGGCGGGGCGTACGGACGCCGGTGTGCACGCGCGCGGGCAGGTGGCGCACGTCGATCTGCCGGAGGACCTCTGGGCCGAGCACCGGGAGAAGCTCCTCAAGCGGCTCGCCGGGCGGCTCGCCAAGGATGTGCGGATCTGGTCCCTCGCCGAGGCGCCCGCCGGGTTCAACGCGCGGTTCTCGGCGATCTGGCGGCGGTACGCGTACCGGGTCACCGACAACCCGGGGGGTGTCGACCCCCTGCTGCGCAGCCACGTCCTCTGGCACGACTGGCCCCTGGACGTCGACGCCATGAACGAGGCCGCCCGGCGGCTGCTCGGTGAGCACGACTTCGCCGCCTACTGCAAGCGGCGGGAGGGGGCGACGACCATTCGCACGCTCCAGGAGCTGAGCCTGGTGCGCGGCGAGGACGGGGTCGTCACCGCGACCGTCCGGGCCGACGCCTTCTGCCACAACATGGTGCGCTCGCTGATCGGGGCGCTGCTCTTCGTCGGCGACGGGCACCGGAGCGCGGAGTGGCCCGGGAAGGTGCTGGCGGCGGGGGTGCGCGATTCCGCCGTGCATGTCGTACGGCCGCACGGGCTGACGCTGGAGGAGGTCGGCTACCCGGCCGACGAGCTGCTCGCCGCGCGCAACAAGGAGGCGCGCAACAGGCGGACGCTGCCCGGAGCCGGGTGCTGCTGAGCTCCCGGCCCCGCGTCGGTGTCCGCGGTCAGTTCGCGGCAGCCGCCGAGGCCTGGGCCTCGCCGCGCTGGCGGATCCGCTGGAAGGCGAACTCCGCGAGGTCGTCCCCGGCGGTGAAGACCGCCGTGTCCTTGGTGGTCACGTCCTTGCCGTCCGTGAAGCCCGTGATGGTGAAGTAGGCGTACCGGCCGTAGGAATTGGTCGTGGAGCGGCAGATCGCGCCGTCGCAGAAGGCCTTGACGTCCCCGCCGGTGAGGGCCTTGACGATGCTCTGCTTGTCGGCCTGGCTCTTGACCTTGAGGGCCTGTGCCTCGGTGTCGAAGACCGCCACACCGACCGTGACCGCGATGTTGTCCTTGGTGTAGGTGATGCGCATGAGGCGGGTGCAGTCGTTCGCGGTGAGCACCTTGGGCAGCGTGCCCTGGACGCCCGTGGTGCAGGTGGTGCTGTCGGCCTTGGGGCCCTTCTTGTACACGGCCGAGCCCATGGTCAGCTGCGTGCCGGGGAAGAGCAGGTCCGGCCCGTTGGGGGCGGTGTCCTTGGCCTTGCTGGCGACGAACTCCTTCGGGTCCAGCGGGGGCGGGGCGCTGGTCGGCGCGAAGGAGGGCGTGGTGGACGCGCTGGGCAGGTCGGTCGCGGGCACCGAGGAGGTCGGCTGGTTCGCCTCGTCGCTGCCGTTCGCCGACACCACGGCCATGGCGACGGCGGTGCCGATGGCGAGCGTGGCCAGCGCGCCGCCGCCTATGAAGAGCAGCCGACGGCGTTTGTTGCGCGTCTCGGACGCCTCCGCGAGCGCGGCCCAGTCCGGGGTCGGGCCGTCATCGCCGCTGGTCCACGGCTGCTGGGAGTTCGGTTTCCACGGATCCCACTGGGACTGAGGTCCCCCCTGCCCATAGCTCATGGGCCGCATCTTAGACGGGGAGCGGGGGATGCTGTTCCGCCCCAACCGGCGCCGGAGTCCTTGGTGTTCATGGTGCGAGTGGGGGCAAACGTGACATCTCCGGGTGGTTGGTGCGGCATATTCGCAGGCGGGGACCGGTAGTGTGGCGCAGGCCACTCCGGAACGGGGTTTCCGGCGGCGGCTTCCGGTGAGGCTGACATGCCCACGCGTGATCGGGTGAGAGGGCCCGTTTTGACCCGGCCCCCGAGAGCCGGGTATCCTGCATCTTCGTTGTGTATTGGCTTGCTCTTCTCACGGGACGGGCCCTTACACCGGTCCACCGGGCCGATGACCAGCGACCAGCACGCGGCTTGCGTCACCGCAGTGCGGTCTGGGCTGTCGTGATCGTCTTCGGTGACCTTGTCAGGACCAATTCACTGAAGAAGCGAAGGCTACGAACCGTGCGTACGTACAGCCCCAAGCCCGGCGATGTGACGCGCCAGTGGCACGTCATCGACGCTCAGGACATCGTCCTGGGCCGTCTCGCCACCACTGCCGCGTCCCTCCTCCGGGGCAAGCACAAGCCGATCTACGCGCCCCACGTCGACACCGGTGACTTCGTCATCATCATCAACGCCGACAAGGTGCACCTCTCCGGCAACAAGCGGACCCAGAAGATGGCGTACCGCCACTCCGGTTACCCGGGCGGTCTGCGCTCCGTGCGCTACGACGACCTCCTGGCGAACAACCCGGAGAAGGCCGTCGAGAAGGCCGTCAAGGGCATGCTCCCCAAGAACACGCTGGGCCGTCAGATGCTGTCGAAGCTGAAGGTCTACAAGGGCGACGTGCACCCGCACGCGGCTCAGCAGCCCGTGCCGTTCGAGATCACCCAGGTCGCGCAGTAATTCCGGCCACACCCCTAGCTGAAAAGAACTGAGGAGAACCGTGGCCGAGACCACTGCCGAGCAGCCGCTCGAAGAGACCGAGCTCGTCGACATCGAGAGCTACACCACCGAGTCCGAGGTCCCCGTCGAGGGTGAGTACACCTCGGAGTCCCTCGCCTCCCGCTTCGGCGAGCCCCAGCCGGCCGCCGGCCTGGGCCGTCGCAAGAACGCCATCGCCCGCGTCCGGATCGTTCCGGGCACCGGCAAGTGGAAGATCAACGGTCGCACCCTCGAGGACTACTTCCCGAACAAGGTGCACCAGCAGGAAGTCAACGAGCCCTTCAAGGTGCTCGAGCTCGAAGGCCGCTACGACGTCATCGCCCGTATCTCGGGTGGCGGTGTCTCCGGTCAGGCCGGTGCGCTCCGTCTCGGTGTCGCCCGCGCGCTGAACGAGGCCGACGTCGACAACAACCGTGGCGCCCTCAAGAAGGCCGGCTTCCTCACGCGTGACGACCGTGCGGTCGAGCGCAAGAAGGCCGGTCTCAAGAAGGCCCGCAAAGCCCCGCAGTACAGCAAGCGCTAAGCTTCGCTGCCTGCTCGTACGTATTCCGGGACGGGCCCGTGCGGTTCGCTCGTACGTACTCCGAACGCCCCGGCGGCACGCCACAGTGTCGCCGGGGCGTTCGTTTTCTCGCAGCCGTGGGCGTATAACGGCACAAGGTGCTCAAAGGCTTGTGTGATCGGATGTTCAGGGCATCCAATGCCTGGACGCGGAGCCGCCGTGGACCGACCCGACCCGACCGGTCGATCGTCCGACGTACCCGCACGCCTTTTGAAACTGACGCTTCCTCAGGAGGACAAGTGGGACGACTCTTCGGCACGGACGGCGTGCGCGGTGTCGCCAACGCGGATCTGACGGCGGAGATGGCGCTCGGCCTGTCCGTCGCGGCGGCGCATGTGCTGGCCGAGGCGGGCACGTTCGCGGGCCACCGGCCGGTGGCAGTCGTCGGACGGGACCCGCGCGCGTCCGGGGAGTTCCTGGAGGCGGCCGTGGTGGCCGGTCTGGCGAGCGCCGGCGTGGACGTGCTGAAGGTCGGCGTGCTGCCGACGCCCGCCGTCGCCTACCTCACCGGTGTGCTGGGCGCCGACCTCGGCGTGATGCTGTCCGCCAGCCACAACGCCATGCCCGACAACGGCGTCAAGTTCTTCGCCCGCGGCGGCCACAAGCTGGCCGACGAGCTCGAGGGCAGGATCGAGTCCGTCTACGAGGAGCACCGCACCGGCGCCCCCTGGAGCCGGCCGACCGGCAGCGGCGTCGGCCGCGTGCGGTCGTACAGCGAAGGGTTCGACCGCTACGTCGCGCACCTCATCGCCGTGCTTCCCAACCGGCTGGACGGGCTGAAGATCGTCCTCGACGAGGCGCACGGCGCCGCCGCCCGGGTGTCGCCGGAGGCGTTCACGCGGGCCGGCGCGGAGATCGTGACCATCGGCGCCGAGCCGGACGGGCTCAACATCAACGACGGGTGCGGGTCCACGCACCTGGACAAACTGAAGGCCGCGGTCCTCGAGCACGGGGCCGACCTCGGCATCGCGCACGACGGGGACGCCGACCGGTGCCTGGCCGTGGACCACACGGGTGAGGAGATCGACGGGGACCAGATTCTCGCCGTGCTCGCACTGGCCATGCGGGAGCGGGGCGCGCTGCGGTCCGACACCGTTGTCGCCACCGTCATGTCCAACCTCGGCTTCAAGCTGGCCATGGATCGGGAGGGTATCCAGCTCGTGCGGGCCGCCGTCGGCGACCGGTACGTGCTGGAGGAGATGAAGGAACACGGGTACGCGCTCGGGGGCGAGCAGTCCGGGCACGTGATCATCCTCGACCACGCGACGACCGGTGACGGCACGCTGACGGGGCTGATGCTGGCGGCTCGCGTCGCCGAGAGCGGTCGTTCGCTGCGGGAGCTGGCCTCGGTGATGGAGCGGTTGCCGCAGGTGCTGATCAATGTGCCGGACGTCGATCGGTCCCGGGTCGGGAACTCGGCCGAGCTGGCGACTGCCGTCGGTGAGGCGGAGCGGGAACTCGGCTCCACCGGGCGGGTGTTGCTTCGGCCTTCCGGGACCGAGCCGCTCGTACGCGTCATGGTAGAGGCCGCGGACATCGACCAGGCCCGGTCTGTCGCCGGGCGGCTGGCCGATGTCGTGAAGTCGGCGCTGGGTTAGTCGGCGCTCGGTCAGTCGGCGCGGCCGCTTCGAGCGG
Source organism: Streptomyces rishiriensis (assembly GCF_030815485.1). Taxonomy (NCBI): domain Bacteria; kingdom Bacillati; phylum Actinomycetota; class Actinomycetes; order Kitasatosporales; family Streptomycetaceae; genus Streptomyces; species Streptomyces rishiriensis. The sequence continues at coordinate 5,124,137 of NZ_JAUSWV010000002.1, forward strand.
GGTTCGGGGTGGGGGTGCTGTGCGTTGCGGGCTGCGGGTTCGTCGTGGCCTGTCGCGCAGTTCCCCCCGCGCCCCTGAAAACAGGAACGCGCGCTACCCGGCGGCTGCCCGTTGCCGTTGCTTCGACCAGAACCACTTCTGAGCGAGCAGCGTCAATGTGCCGGCCAGGATGATGCCCATCAGGTTCAGCAGCAGTTGCTCTGTGGAGCCCCGGGTCTGTGCCATGTCTCCGAAGCTGAGGGCCACGGCGGCGTTGGCGGCGGCCGGGACCGTCGTGACCGAGATCGCCACGCCCACCAGGGCGCCGGACTTCGCCGAGGTCAGGGAGAGGGTGCCGGCGGCGCCCGCCAGGACGGCCACGATGAACGAGAAGGCGTCGGGGGCGTAGACGAAGCCGGTCTGGGGCCGGTCGGCCTCCAGTTGCCCCTTGCTGAACAGGTCGATCGCGTCCATGAAGAGGCTGAAGCCCACCGTCGCCGCCATCGCCACCGCGAAGCCGACCAGCAGGGCGATCAGTGAGCGCAGGGCCAGCCGGGGAGCCCGCTGCACGATCGAGGTGCACACACCCGCCAGGGGGCCGAACTCCGGGCCGACGGCCATCGCGCCCACGATCAGGACGGCGTTGTCGAGCACCACACCGCAGGCCGCGATCATCGTGGCGAGGGTGATGAACGCGAGGTAGGTGACCGAGAGCGTCGACTCCTCGTGGGTGGCGTCCGTGAGGTGCTCCCACAGAACCGCGTCGGCGCCCTCGCCCGGCGCCTCCGCCTCGGCCTTGTCGGCGCGCCGGGAGAGCGACAGGTCGATGTTCTCCACGGCGATGGAGCCCGTCTTGTCCAGGCCCAACTGCTGTAGTTCGCTGAGGAGTTCGTCGCCCGCCTCGCGCGCCACGTCGCACATGACCACATCGCCCGCCGGATTGCGGGCCGCCCCCGGCACCACCACGAGATGGGTGGTGCCGACGGTCTTCTCGATCACATGGATCACGTCGTCGGTTCTGTCCGACGGCGTGATCAGGCGCAGGTGCAGCATGGAGGCAGGGTAGCCGTCAGAGTTTGCGCAGGCTCAGGCGCTGCACTTTGTGGTCCTGGCCCTTGCGGACGATCAGGGTGGCGCGGCCCCGGGTGGGCGCGATGTTCTCCACCAGGTTGGGCTTGTTGATGGTGCGCCAGAGGGTGCGGGCGTAGTCGACGGCCTCGTCCTCGGAGACCTGGGTGTACTTCCTGAAGTACGAGTCCGGCTTCTGGAAGGCCGTCTGACGGAGTTTCCGGAAGCGGTTGAGGTACCAGCGCTCGATGTCCTCGGTGCTCGCGTCGACGTACACGCTGAAGTCGAAGTAGTCGGCGAGGCCGACGCGGGTGCGGCCGTCCTTGCCGGGGAGCGCGGGCTGAAGGACGTTGAGGCCCTCGACGATGAGGATGTCGGGGCGGCGCACGGTGAGCCTGCGGTCCGGGACGATGTCGTAGATCAGGTGGGAGTAGACGGGTGCGGTGACCTCGCCCTTGCCGGCCTTGATGTCGGCCACGAAGCGGGTCAGGGCGCGGCGGTCGTAGGACTCGGGGAAGCCCTTGCGGGACATCAGGCCGCGGGCTTCCAGTTCCCTGGTGGGGAGCAGGAAGCCGTCCGTGGTGACCAGCTCCACGCGGGGGTGTTCCGGCCAGCGGGACAGCAGGGCCTGGAGCAGTCGGGCGACCGTCGACTTGCCGACCGCCACCGAACCCGCGACGCCTATCACGAACGGGGTGCCGGACTGGGAGCCCTGTTCGCCGAGGAAGGTGTTCAGGGCGCCGCGCAGGCCGTCGGTGGCGCCCACGTAGAGGTTGAGCAGACGGGACAGCGGGAGGTAGATGTCACGGACCTCGTCGAGGTCGATGACGTCACCGAGGCCGCGCAGCTTTTCGACCTCCTCGGCGGTCAGCGGCAGCGGAGTCTTCTCGCGCAGCGCGCTCCACTCGGATCGGGTGAGGTCGACGAAGGGAGTCGCCTCCGGCCTGGGCCGGTGGGCGCTCCGGGGCATCGGGGAGACCGGAGAGATCACAGTCCATTGTTAACGGAGTTTGAACAGGATGGCGGGTGGGGTCCGTCACGCCTCGTCGAGGCGGCGTACACCCGTGGGAATTTCCGAAATCGGGCACGTGGAGGCTCTTTCCGGGCGGGATTCGATCGTAGGCTGCCGCGCATGTGCGGAATCGTGGGATACGTGGGGTCTCAGTCGGCGCTGGACGTCGTCATGGCCGGGCTGAGGCGGCTGGAGTACCGGGGCTACGACTCGGCGGGGGTCGCCGTTCTGGCCGACGGAGGGCTCGCCGCCGCGAGGAAGGCGGGCAAGCTCGTCAATCTGGAGAAGGAGCTCGCGGCCAGGCCGCTGCCGACCGGGACGACGGGCATCGGGCACACCCGGTGGGCCACGCACGGCGGGCCGACGGACGCCAACGCGCATCCGCATCTCGACAACGCAGGCCGGGTCGCCGTCGTGCACAACGGGATCATCGAGAACTTCGCCGTGCTGCGGGCCGAACTGGCCGAGCGGGGGCACACGCTGCTCTCCGAGACCGACACCGAGGTCGTGGCCCATCTGCTCGCCGAGGAGTTCTCGGCGACGGCCGACCTGGCCGAGGCCATGCGGCTGGTGTGCCGACGGCTCGAGGGGGCGTTCACGCTGGTCGCGGCGCATGCCGACGAGCCGGACGTGGTGGTCGGGGCGCGGCGCAACTCGCCGCTCGTGGTGGGCGTCGGCGAGGGCGAGGCCTTTCTCGCCTCGGACGTCGCCGCGTTCATCGCGCACACCCGGTCGGCGATCGAGCTGGGTCAGGACCAGGTCGTCGAGCTGCGGCGGGACGGGGTGACGGTGACCGGCTTCGACGGGCGCCCGGCGGACGTCCGGTCGTACCACGTCGACTGGGACGCGTCGGCCGCGGAGAAGGGGGGCTACGACTACTTCATGCTCAAGGAGATCGCCGAGCAGCCCAAGGCCGTCGCCGACACCCTGCTCGGCCGCGTCGACGCCTCTGGCGCGCTGACGCTCGACGAGGTGCGGATCCCGGCCTCCGAGCTGCGGGAGGTCGACAAGGTCGTCATCGTCGCGTGCGGTACGGCCTTCCACGCGGGCCTCATCGCCAAGTACGCCATCGAGCACTGGACGCGGATCCCGTGCGAGGTCGAGCTGGCCAGCGAGTTCCGTTACCGGGACCCGATTCTCGACTCCCGGTCGCTGGTCATCGCCATCTCCCAGTCCGGGGAGACGATGGACACGCTCATGGCGCTGCGGCACGCGCGGGAACAGGGGTCCAAGGTGCTGGCGATCTGCAACACCAACGGGTCGACGATCCCCCGGGAGTCGGACGCGGTGCTGTACACGCACGCCGGGCCGGAGGTCGCCGTCGCCTCGACCAAGGCGTTCCTGACGCAGTTGGTGGCCTGCTATCTCGTCGCGCTGTATCTGGGCCAGGTGCGCGGCACCAAGTGGGGCGACGAGATCCGGGCCGTCGTCCGGGACCTCGCGCAGATCTCCGGCGCGGTCGGGCGGGTGCTGGAGACCATGGAGCCGGTGCGGGAGCTGGCGCGTTCCCTCGCCGACAAGGACACCGTCCTGTTCCTCGGGCGGCATGTCGGGTACCCCGTCGCGCTGGAGGGCGCGCTGAAGCTGAAGGAGCTCGCCTACATGCACGCGGAGGGGTTCGCGGCGGGCGAGCTGAAGCACGGGCCGATCGCGCTGATCGAGGAGGACGTGCCGGTCGTGGTGGTGGTGCCCTCGCCCCGGGGGCGGTCCGTCCTGCACGACAAGATCGTGTCCAACATCCAGGAGATCCGGGCCCGGGGTGCGCGGACGATCGTGATCGCGGAGGAGGGGGACGAGACGGTGGTGCCGTACGCCGACCACCTGGTGCGGATCCCGGTCACGCCGGTGCTGCTGTCGCCGCTGGTCGCCACGGTTCCCTTGCAGGTGTTCGCGTGCGAGCTGGCGACGGCCCGGGGCAACGAGGTCGACCAGCCGCGGAACCTGGCGAAGTCGGTGACGGTGGAGTGAGCGGGGGCGCCTGAGGGGGGCGGATCCTGTGCGTCGGCGGGGGCGTCGGCCGGGGGGTAGGGCGGGGCGGGGTGCTGTGCGTCGGCGGGTGGGGATGCGGGTGCGGGTGCGGATGTGGGCGCGGGGCGTCGGCGGGTGGGGATGTGCGGGTGCGTGGTGGCTGGTCGCCGCGCGACGCGGTGGAGCCGCGGATCGACCGCGCCCGCGCCCGTGGGGCCCCTATCGCCTGCGGCGGTCGGGGCCCCACGGGCGACCCGTCAGCTCCGTGCGCGTCGCCTTCTCGCCGCGTACACCTTCCAGGTCGCGAACGCGAGGGGCAGTTCCAGGACCCAGACGCCCGTCACCGCGTCCCACTCCGGGGCGGTGGCCGAGGCCTCGTCGGCCGTGATGATCCCGCACAGCAGGCCCCATGCCGCCGCGAGCAGGCCGACGAGCCAGAGCGCGGCGGTCCAGCCCCAGGTGGAGCGGCCGTTGCCGGAGGAACGCGGACGGGGGGTCCGCTTGCGCGGCTGCGGGATGTGGTCGGGCTCGCGGGCCGGCATCCGGACCGCCGCCTGTGCGGGCACGGCCGCGTCCAGCGCGGCGATGCGTTCCGGCGTCACCCCTCGGAACAGGGTGGGCTCCACGGTGACCGAGAAGCCGTCGTGGCCGGTCAGCGTGCGGGCGCCGTCGGGGCGGGTGGTCATCGCCGCGCAGGCGTCGTAGCGGACGGTGACCGGGCCCCTCGGCGTCAGCAGGCTCACCCCCTCGGCGCCGATGACCAGGGTGACCTCCTCGTCCTCCAGGGACTGGTGGCGGGTACCGGTCAGGGCGGCCTGCGAGTGCTGCGGGGCGAGAGTGAGGCCCGCCCAGTCGACGCCCCGGCCCGGTACCTGCAGGAGCGCGTTGCCCCACGCCTCCCGGGCGACCTCGCGCAGGTCGTCGGTCGTCACCGCGTTCAGCTCCGCCCGGTGCTGGTCGGGGGTGAGGATCCGGTGTCCGAGCAGCAGGCTCAGCGCGTACGAGGGGAGGGCGGCGGCGCCGAGGTCGGGGGCGTCGTACATCTTGAGGAGCTTGGCGCGCACGGAGTCCAGCTCGGACTGTTCGATGCGGCCCGCGCGCAGCCGGGCGAGGGTGTCGACGAAGCCGCCGACGACCGCGTCCTGCTTCTGCGGGAGGGAGTCCGCGTACGCGGTGAGGGTGGCGAAGTCGGCGTCGCGCGGGGAGTAGTCGGCTTCCGCGGAGTACGAGTAGCCGCCCTCCTGGCGCAGGTCCTGGAACAGGGCCCGGCCGAGGACGTCCGCGAAGACGACGGCCGCGGTGGAGCGGCGCAGCACCGAGGTGAGGACGACATGGCCGTCGTCGCCGCTGATGTACGCGGGCGTCGTGGGCAGTGCGCTGGTCGCGGCCGGAGCGGGGAGGCGGGTGCCCTGGGGGAGAGTGAGGTCCAGGCCGTCGGGCACCTGGTCGCTGGTGATCCACAGCACCGCGTTGTCCCTGGTGAAGCGGGTCTCGGCCCAGTGCCGCACCTGGTCCGGGGTCAGGCTCCAGGTGCCGAGCTCGTTGTAGCTGGACAGGCCGTAGCCCTGTGCGCCGTACCGCCACAGCGGCATCTGCTGCTGCGGGCCGCCGCGGCCGGCCGCCTCCGTGCGCAGGATCTCCCTCTCGGTGTCCAGCCGCTCCATCGGCAGGTCCCGCAGCCCCGCGCACACGCTGTTGAGGTACTTGACCACCTCCTCCTCGCTGCCGGTGACGTGGAAGAGGGTGTACGCGTTCGCCGTCGCGCCGTTGTAGTGCAGATCGGACAGGCCGAGGCGGTGCAGGGCGAGGTGTTCGACGAGGTGGGTGAGGCCGGCGGTGGCCAGGGTCTCGTCGGCGCGGCCCACCCGGAAGAAGAGTCCGGCGGTGATCTCCTTGCCGGAGGCGGGGGCGTAGAGGGTGGGGATGTGCTGCGTGGTGGTGTGCGAGACGAGCCCGGCCAGCGCGGCGAGGCCGGCGTGGTGGTCGTGTTCGTGCTCGTGCAGGTCGGTGGTCATCGGTTGCCGCCTCCTCGGGATTCCAGCGCGGCCTTGCGGGACTTGAGGAACGCGGACTTCTTGTCGGGCACGTAGTGCCACGGGGACTCGGACGCGCGGTCGCCGAGGAAGGCGAAGTGCGGGGCCGCGTACTCCCAGTGGTTGCCGAGCGAGAAGGCGAACGCGAACGCGTTGTGCGCGCCGATCGAGTTCCAGTCGGGCCGGTGGTCCGGGTGCAGTACCGAGACCTGGGCGGCGTTGCGCAGGTCGTCGCGGACCGGCAGGCCCCGCATGTAGGCCGCGTCCTCGCCGGTGTCCAGGTCCAGCCAGCGCTCGATGTGGGCGAGGGCGACCAGGGCACCGGAGTTCGAGCCGTCGGGGGCCGCGGTCGCGCATTCACGGGCGAAGCCGTGCGCCGCCTCCCAGGAGCCGCTCCACTTGGGGCACAGCTGCTGGAGCAGCTGCACCTGCGCGTGGTAGTGGTGCGGATGGTGGGCGGAGAGGCGGTCGTAGCGGCGGCGGGCCTCGGCCTGCCCCAGCTGGAGGCCGCGCGCGGTCATCAGCCGGGCGGTCCAGGCGGGGGCGTACGCGGGGTGCTCGGCGCAGACCTCGATCAGCAGCTGCTCGGCCTTGCGCAGCCAGTCGTGGAACTGGGTGAACTGGTCCCGCGAGACGTGCTGGGCGCGGGCGCCGCTGCGGATGTCCCAGCCGATGTAGACGTACCGCTCGGCGAGCAGGGTGCGCGGCAGCGGGTCGCCGGGCGATTCCGCCGCCGCCCGCTCCAGGAAGTTCTCGACGCCCGGGATGTCGGCGACGAGGCCGACGGCGGAGGACAGCTTGTCGACCGAGTCGAGGCCCGCCAGGCAGGCCCGCAGAGTGGGCCAGTGTCCGGCCTGGGCGGCGGTGCGCAGCGGGATCAGCTCGGGTGTGTTGTCGTACGGGTCGAAGGTCGGTCCCCAGGTGTTCGTGGGTCCGTCGCCGGCCATGCCGTTGGTGGTGCTGGTCATTCCTCCGCCCCCTGGCGTAACTGTCCGCGGCGCGCGGGCTGGCCCCCCAGGGCGCGCTGCGGGTTCTTCACCGATGCGACCGCACGCCGTCCGAGGTGATGCGGCGTCGTCCGGTGCGATCCGGCTTGATCAAGTCGCCGCAGGCTAGCAGCAGGCTGTGACAGTCCGGCCGTAGGGTGCTCGGCATGAGCATCATCGGGGTCGGTATCGACGTGGCCGAGATCGAGCGGTTCGCGGCGTCGCTGGAACGGACGCCGGGGCTGGCCCGGCGGTTGTTCCTGGAGAGCGAGTTGCTGCTGCCGAGCGGCGAGCGGCGGGGTGCCGCCTCGCTGGCGGCCCGGTTCGCCGCGAAGGAGGCTCTCGCCAAGGCCCTGGGGGCGCCGCCCGGACTGTTGTGGACGGACGCGGAGGTCTTCGTCGAGGAGAGCGGGCGGCCTCGGCTGCGGGTGCGGGGGAGCGTCGCCGCGCGGGCGGCCGAACTGGGCGTGCGCGGCTGGCATGTGTCGCTGAGTCACGACGCGGGCGTCGCCTCGGCGGTGGTGGTGGCCGAGGGGTGAGCCGCGGCCGGCCGACGGCGTGCGGTGGCGGCGTGCGGTGACGGGGGAGTCCGGGGCAGACTCGACCGTATGCGTACTGCCTACCGCGTTGAGACCGTCCGTCGTGCCGAGCGGGAGCTGATGGCCCGGGTTCCGGAAGGGGCCCTCATGCAGCGGGCCGCCGCCGGGCTCGCCGCCGCCTGCGCCGACCTGCTGGGGCGGGTGTACGGACGGCGGGTCGTGCTGCTGGTCGGCAGCGGCGACAACGGGGGCGACGCCCTGTACGCCGGCGCCCGGCTCGCCCGGCGCGGTGCGGGGGTGACCGCGGTGCTGCTCGCGCCCGAGCGCACTCACGCCGCGGGGCTGGCCGCCCTGCGGCGGGCGGGCGGGCACCCGGTCGGGCCGGCCGGCGCCGAAGCCGTCGTCCGGCGGGCCGACCTCGTGCTCGACGGCATCGTCGGGATCGGCGGGAAGGGCGGGCTGCGGCCGGACGCGGCCTCGCTCGCCGCGATCGTCGCCGAGGCCCGGGCCGCCGTCGTCGCCGTCGATCTGCCCAGCGGGGTCGACGCCGACACCGGTGAGGTGCACGGGAGCGCGATCCGCGCCGACCTCACCGTCACCTTCGGCACGCACAAGCCGGGGCTGCTCGTCGATCCGGCGCGGGAGTACGCCGGGTCGGTGCGGCTCGTCGACATCGGGCTCGGGGGCGAGTTGCCCGCCGAGCCCGAGCTGGCGGCCCTCCAGCATGCGGACGTGGCCGCTCTGTTGCCGGTGCCCGGCGGGGAGAGCGACAAGTACCGCCGGGGCGTCGTCGGGATCGCCGCCGGGTCCGCCCGGTATCCGGGGGCCGCCGTGCTGGCCGTCGCGGGCGCGCTGCGGGGCGGGGCGGGGGCGGTGCGGTACGTGGGACCGGCCGGGGACGCGGTCGTCGCGCGGTTTCCCGAGACGCTGGTGTCCGACCGGGGGCCCCGGCAGGCCGGGCGGGTACAGGCCTGGGTCGTCGGACCGGGCGCCGGGGACGACGCCAAGACGGTGGCGGAGGTGCTGTCCGCCGACGTGCCGGTGCTGATCGACGCCGATGGACTGCGCCTCGCGGACGCCGACGCGGTGCGGGAGCGGACCGCGCCCACGCTGATGACGCCGCACGCGGGGGAGGCGGCCGCGCTGCTCGGGGTGGCGCGGGAGGAGGTGGAGGGGGCCCGGCTGCGTTCCGTGCGGGAGCTGGCGGCCCGCTACCGGGCGACGGTGCTGCTGAAGGGGTCGACGACGTTGGTCGCGGACGCGGGTGGGGCCGGGCTGGTGCGGGTGAACGCGACGGGGACGGCGTGGCTGGCCACGGCCGGGAGCGGCGATGTGCTGTCCGGGCTGGCGGGGTCGTTGCTGGCGGCGGGGCTGAACGCGTTGGACGCGGGGAGTGCGGGGGCCTATCTGCACGGGCTGGCGGGGAGGTTCGCCGCGGACGGTGCGCCGGTGGGGGCGCATGACGTGGCCGCGGCGGTTGCGGAGGCGTGGCGTGACGTGCGGGGGTAGGGGGCGGCTCTCCTCGCCCCCGCCCCCAAGTCCGTCCCCAGGGGCTGCCCGGGCCCCCTTTCGGCCGGGACGGTCTCGTCCTCACACGCCGGACGGACTGGCAATACCCCCGCTGAAAGGGTGAAGCCGCCGCGCGGCAGCCACGGGCGCCCGAGGTGGCGCGCTTGTCTGATCGGATGTTCAGCACACGAACCGTGGCTCTGTTGCTCGCCGCCGCCGCGCTGCTTCCCCTGGGGACGCCCGCTCGGGCCGCTCCTCCTCCGTCGCCTCCGTCCTGGGAGGTCGACACGCCCGACCAGGCGCTCGCGCCGAGGGTGTACGCGCCCACCGCCGCCGAGGACGCCGTCGAGCCGCGCGACGCGGTGGAAGGGACGTACGCGCTGGTCGAGTACGTGCCGCTGGACGAGGTGATGACCCGGGTCGCCTGCAGCAAGCGGACCGGGCCGTACCAGCGGGCGGTCGAGCGGTGGCTCAAGCTGCCGGTCGACGGGAAGCAGTCCGCCGCCGACTGCAAGGCGATCCGGGCCTTTCAGCGGCAGCAGCGGATCGAGCCCGCGATCGGGTTCGCCGGGCCCGTCACCTGGGCGCGGATGCAGCTCATCGCGGCGCGGAAGAACCCCAACGCCCGGAAGAAGTGCCCGGTGCGGACCCACCGGGTCGCCTGCGTCGATCTGGACCGGCAGCTGACCTGGGTGCAGAAGGGGACGAAGGTCCTCTTCGGGCCCGTGCCGATGCGCAGCGGGCGGGTCGTGCACCCGACCCGCAAGGGGTGGCACACCATCTACTGGCGGCACAAGAACCATGTCTCCACGCTCTACAACGCCCCGATGCCCTATGCGCAGTTCTTCGACGGCGGCCAGGCCTTCCACGCCGTCTACGGCAGCATCCACACCACCATCGGTTCCATGGGCTGCGTCAATCTCACGGTCGGTGACGCGCGCAGGCTGTGGGGCGTGCTGAAGCAGGGCGACCGGGTCTACGTCTGGGGGCACCGGCCCGGTACCTAGGGGGCCGTCCAGGTGCTCTGAGACACTGGGCACGATGAGTGAGACTGCCGAGCCGCCCGCCACCCCCTCGCGCGCGCGTGCCGAGATCGACCTGGCCGCGCTGCGGGCCAACGTGCGTACGCTGCGCGCCAAAGCGCCCGGCGCGGAGTTCATGGCCGTGGTGAAGGCCGACGGCTACGGGCACGGGGCCGTCCCCTGTGCGCGTGCCGCGGTCGAGGCCGGCGCCCGCTGGGTGGGCACCGCGACGCCCGAGGAGGCGCTGGCGCTGCGCGCGGCGGGCGGGCTGCCGGCGGACGTCAGGATCATGTGCTGGCTGTGGACGCCGGGCGGGCCCTGGCGGGAGGCGGTCGAGGCCGGCATCGACGTGTCGGTGAGCGCACTCTGGGCGCTGCGGGAGGCCGTCGAGGGGGCACGGGCCGCCGGGCGGGCCGCCCGCGTGCAGCTCAAGGCCGACACCGGGCTCGGGCGCAACGGCTGCCAGCCCGCCGACTGGCCCGAGCTGGTGGGCGAGGCGCTGCGGGCCGAGGGCGAGGGGCTGCTCCGGGTCACCGGGCTGTGGTCGCACTTCGCCTGCGCCGACGAGCCCGGGCATCCCTCCATCGCCCTCCAGCTCGACCGCTTCCACGAGATGGTGGCGTACGCCGAGCGGCAGGGCGTGCGGCCCGAGGTGCGGCACATCGCCAACTCCCCGGCCGCGCTCACACTCCCTGAGACCCACTTCGACCTGGTCCGCCCGGGCATCGCGATGTACGGCCTGTCGCCCAGCCCCGAGCTGGGGTCCGCGGCCGACTTCGGGCTGCGCCCGGTGATGACCCTCGCGGCCTCGCTGGCCCTGGTGAAGCACGTCCCGGGCGGCCACGGCGTGAGCTACGGCCACCACTACGTGACCCCGGGCGAGACGACCCTGGGGCTGGTGCCCCTCGGCTATGCGGACGGCGTTCCCCGGCACGCCTCCGGCAGCGGACCGGTGCTGGTCGCCGGCAAGTGGCGTACGGCGGCCGGACGGATCGCCATGGACCAGTTCGTCGTCGACCTCGGCGGCGACGAGCCCGGCCCGGGCGCGGAAGCGGTCCTCTTCGGACCCGGCGACCGCGGTGAGCCCACGGCACAGGACTGGGCCCAGGCGGCCGGAACCATCGGGTACGAGATCGTCACGCGCATCGGTGCGCGCGTTCCTCGCGTCTATGTGAATGAGTGACCAACGCGGGTAACCCGCAGTCAGTACACGAGCATCGGCCAAAGAGGAGCGGTACGTGAGCGAGAGCAGCGCTGAGGCGGTGGCGGGCGCCGCCTCGGCGGTCGTCGCCGCATCCGCCGCGGGGGCGGCCGGAGGGTGGCGCCGGGCGACCGGCGTCGCCGGCGCCGCGATAGGCGTGATCGCCGCGGGCGCCGCGGCGGGTGTCGCCCTGGAGCGGATGACCGTGGGGCGCGGCATGCGGGCGAAGGCCCGGCTCGCCCTCGACTCGACGGGACCGTACGGCGCGCTGCGCGGCACCCCCGACAAGGCGTACGCCGACGACGGCACCGAGCTGTACTACGAGGTCGACGACGTCGAGCCGCAGGGCGGACCTGCGAACCGGCGGCGCAGGCTCTTCGGGCGCAGGGCCCCGCTCCCCGTCACGGTCGTATTCAGCCACGGCTACTGCCTCAACCAGGACTCCTGGCACTTCCAGCGGGCGGCCCTGCGAGGTGTCGTACGGACCGTGTACTGGGACCAGCGCAGTCACGGCCGGTCCGGGCGCGGCAACGCCCAGATACGAAACGGCGAGCCGCTCACCATCGATCAGCTGGGGCGCGATCTGAGGGCGGTGATCGACGCGGCCGTGCCGGAGGGGCCGATCGTGCTCGTCGGACACTCCATGGGCGGGATGACGGTGATGGCCCTGGCCGCGCTGTACCCCGAGCTGATCCGTGAGCGGGTCGTCGCCACCGCCTTCGTCGGTACCTCGTCGGGGCGGCTCGGCGAAGTCAACTTCGGGCTGCCGGTCGCGGGAGTGAACGCGGTGCGGCGGGTGCTGCCGGGGGTGCTGAAGGCACTGGGACAGCAGGCGGCCCTGGTGGAGAAGGGGCGGCGGGCCACCGCCGATCTGTTCGCCGGGATCATCAAGCGGTACTCGTTCGCGTCGCGGGACGTGGATCCGGCGGTGGCGCGGTTCGCCGAGCGGATGATCGAGGGAACGCCGATCGACGTGGTCGCCGAGTTCTACCCGGCGTTCACGGATCACGACAAGACCGAGGCGCTGGCCTGTTTCACCGACATGCCGGTGCTGGTGCTCGCCGGGATCGGGGACCTGGTCACACCGAGCGAGCACAGTGAGGCGATCGCGGACGCCCTGCCGGGCGCGGAACTGGTCCTGGTGCCGGATGCGGGGCACCTCGTCATGCTGGAGCACCCGGAAGTGGTCACCGACCGCCTCGCCGATCTGCTCGCCCGCACAGGGGCGATACCGAACCCGGCTACCGTGAACGGCTGTGACTCCGCCTCCTCCTGACGGAGGTGGCTTCCGGCCTTCGACGCGGTCCAGCCGAACCGACCCCTTGCGGGGTGTGATCAGTGTACTACTGCGAGTGAGTGATGATGGAAGAGAACACGGCATCACGCCGGTCCGTCCAGCTGCGCATCGACTCCCCCGAACAGATGGGTGAGCTGGGCCGCCGGCTCGCCGGGCTGTTGCGGGCGGGTGATCTGGTGATGCTCAGCGGAGAACTCGGCGCGGGCAAGACGACGCTCACCCGCGGGCTCGGCGCCGGGCTCGGCGTCCGCGGCGCCGTCACCTCGCCGACGTTCGTGATCGCCCGTGTGCACCCCTCGCTCGGGGACGGTCCACCGCTCGTCCACGTCGACGCGTACCGCCTGGGCGGCGGGCTCGACGAGATGGAGGACCTCGACCTCGACGTGTCGCTGCCCGCGTCGGTGATCGTCGTGGAATGGGGCGAGGGCAAGGTCGAGGAGCTGACCGACGACCGGCTCCAGGTCCTCATCCACCGGGCCGTCGGCGACACCACCGACGAGGTGCGGCACGTCACGGTGACGGGGCTCGGCGATCGCTGGACCTCGGCGGACCTCGGCGTGCTGTCGGTCCTGTCCGGCTGACCGCCCTCACCCGGCCCGTCGGCATGGTCGGCGTGCGGTCGGCCGCAAGGGCGTCGGCGTGTGGGCGACGGTGCGGCGCTCACGCCGCCTTGGGGCGCGCCACCGGGCGCTCCGTGAGTGCCGGGTCGGGCAGCCGCGGAGGTGTCGAGACGGCTTCCGCGGCCGCGCAGGAGGCCAGCAGATCGCGCATGGACACACCGGCGAGCGTGAACGGCCGAGAGGGCCGGCCCTTGGGTTCGGTGACCGACATGGACGCCTCCTGAGGTTCGGGGGCGGGCGTGGTTAGGTAGACCTAACTACGAAGTTGATACCATGTGACCACGCACAAGACACCCGACGCAACATTTTGCCGACGTCTCGTCGGAACGTTCACGAGATACCCGGGGGCCGGCCCCGGCGTGCGGCTACGGGATCACGACGACGGGCTGTCCGATCGTCGCGAAGTCCCACATGGCGTCGCCGTCCGCGACGGTCTGCCGGATGCCTCCCGTCTTCACCGTGGGGTCGGGCTCGGGCAGCGAGCCGTCCAGGGCCGCGCTGAAGCCGATCGTCACGTTGTTCACGGTCGCGAAGCGCACGACGTGCTCGATGGGGGTGCCGTCGGTGCCGGTGACGGCACCCGCCCGGGAGGTGACGGCGTAGTTGCCCGGGAGCGGGTCCACGCTGCCGGGAGCCACCTTGAACGTCCGTCCGACCCCGCCGTCCGACCGGACCAGCCACACCCGGTCGTCGTCCAGCGAGTACACGACCCGCGCCCCGACGCCCGAATCGGCCGGCAGCGCTGCGGGGTGGTGCTTGTCCCGGGGCGCCTTCACCGCCTTCGCGGGGGCTCCGCTGCGCTGCGGCCGGCTCAGGTCGGCGGGCGCGTTCGCCGACGCCTGGAAGGTGAGGAACGCGACCGTCGCCAGGGCCGCCGAGGTGAGCCCGGCGACGAAAGTCGAGCTGTTGCTTGGCATCGGCGACCACCCAGTCTGTCCCGTACGTCACGTTTCGCGGCGACGTTAGCAGTCATCACGCCTCCGACCGGCGCGGCCCTGTCCGGGGCACGGGAGCCGTAGGCTGTTTGCGTGCTCTTGCTCGCTCTGGATACCGCCACCCCCGCCGTCACCGTCGCGCTGCACGACGGCACGGACGTCATCGCCTCCTCGAGTCAGGTCGACGCGCGCCGCCACGGCGAGTTGCTGCTGCCGGCCGTCGACCGGCTGCTCGCCGGGGCCGGGCGCGGTCTCGACGCCGTCACCGGGATCGTCGTCGGCATCGGCCCCGGCCCCTACACCGGGCTGAGAGTCGGCCTGATGACCGCCGACACCTTCGGGCTCGCGCTCGGCGTCCCGGTACACGGCCTGTGCACGCTCGACGGCCTGGCCTACGCGTCCGACCTGCGGGGCCCCTTCGTCGTGGCGACCGACGCCCGCCGCAAGGAGGTCTACTGGGCCCGCTACGCCGACTCCCGGACCCGGGTCTCGGACCCCGCGGTGGACCGGCCCGCCGACATCGCCGACGCGGTGGCCGGGCTGCCGTCCGTCGGCGCGGGCGCGCTGCTGTACCCGGACACCTTCCCCGAGGCGCACGAGCCGGAGCACGTCTCCGCCGCCGCCCTCGCCTCGCTCGCCGCCGAGCGGCTCGCCCGCGGCGAGGAACTGCCGGCCCCGCGCCCGCTGTACCTGCGCCGACCGGACGCCCAGGTGCCGAAGAACTACAAGGTGGTCACCCCCAAGTGACCGGAACCGCCGACCCGGCCGGCCGACCCGTGCTGCGTGAGATGCGCTGGTGGGACATCGAACCCGTGCTGGAGCTGGAGAAGGACCTCTTCCCTGAGGACGCCTGGTCACGGGGCATGTTCTGGTCCGACCTGGCCCATGCGCGCGGCCCCGACGCGACCCGGCGGTATCTCGTCGCGGTCGACACCACGCCCGACGGCGAGCGGATCGTCGGGTACGCGGGCCTGGCCGCGGCCGGCACGGGGTCCGACAGCGGCTTCGCCGCGGTCGCCGACGTCCAGACCATCGCCGTGGCCCGCGGTCACTGGGGCACCGGGCTCGGCGGCCGCCTGCTGACGGAGCTGCTGCGCGCGGCGACCGCCTTCGAGTGCGCCGAGGTCATGCTGGAGTGCCGCATCGACAACGTGCGCGCCCAGAAGCTCTACGAACGCTTCGGCTTCGAGGCCATCGGCTTCCGGCGCGGCTACTACCAGCCGGGGAACGTGGACGCCCTGGTGATGCGGCTGACCGATCCATCGACATCAGTACCGACCCCGGTACAAGGGACACAGGAAACCGAGAACAATGGCTGACGAACCCCTGGTTCTGGGGATCGAGACCTCCTGCGACGAGACCGGCGTCGGCGTCGTGCGCGGCACGACCCTGCTGGCGGACGCGATCGCCTCCAGCGTCGACGAGCACGCCCGCTTCGGCGGGGTCGTGCCGGAAGTGGCGTCGCGGGCCCACCTCGAGGCGATGGTCCCGACCATCGAGCGGGCGCTGAAGGAAGCGGGGGTGAGCCCCAGGGACCTCGACGGCATCGCGGTCACCGCCGGTCCCGGTCTCGCCGGCGCCCTGCTGGTCGGCGTCTCCGCGGCGAAGGCGTACGCGTACGCCCTCGGCAAGCCCCTCTACGGCGTGAACCACCTCGCCTCCCACATCTGCGTGGACCAGCTGGAGCACGGCGCGCTGCCCGAGCCGACGATGGCGCTGCTGGTGTCCGGCGGCCACTCGTCCCTGCTGCTGTCCACCGACATCACCTCCGACGTCCGTCCGATGGGCGCGACCATCGACGACGCGGCGGGCGAGGCCTTCGACAAGATCGCCCGGGTGCTGAACCTGGGCTTCCCGGGCGGCCCGGTCATCGACCGCTACGCGCGCGAGGGCGACCCGTCGGCGATCGCGTTCCCACGCGGCCTGACCGGCCCGCGCGACCCGGTGTACGACTTCTCCTTCTCCGGGCTGAAGACGGCGGTCGCCCGCTGGATCGAGGCCAAGCGGGCGGCGGGCGAGGAGGTGCCGGTCCGGGACGTGGCGGCCTCCTTCCAGGAGGCGGTCGTGGACGTCCTGACCCGTAAGGCCGTACGGGCGTGCCGCGACGAGGGCGTCGACCACCTGATGATCGGCGGCGGCGTGGCCGCGAACACCCGGTTGCGGGCCCTGGCCCAGGAGCGTTGCGAGGCGGCCGGTATCCGGCTGCGCGTCCCGCGCCCCAAACTGTGCACGGACAACGGCGCGATGGTGGCCGCCCTGGGCGCGGAGATGGTGGCCCGGGGGCGCGCCGCGTCCGGCTGGGACCTGTCGGCGGACTCCTCGCTGCCGGTGACCGAGCCGCATGTGCCGGGCCGGCCGCACGACCACGACCACGTGCACGAGGTCGGCGAGGGCAACCTCTACTCATGACGGTCGCCCTGATGTGGGAGGCCCGGGCGGTCACCGGCCGGGGCGAGGAACTGCTCGCCTGGGCGCGGGCGCAGGAACTCGCGCCCGGGCCCGTGCGCCGGGAGATTTTCCGCGCCCCCCAGGACCGGGTGCTGGTCATCACCTGGTGGGACGCCGACTACGACGCCGTCCTCCCCGAACTCCCCGATCCCGACGAGACCTTGGTCAGCCGGGCGGTGCACCGGTGGCGGTTCGAGCCGGTGCCGGACCCGACGTGAGCGGCGGCGCCTCGCCCACGAAGACGAGCGGCGCGGGGCCTCAAGGCGTCCCGGGGCGGCTGGGCGGCGTGAGAAGGCGCTGCTCCACCGCGTCCGGTCCCACCGGCCGACGCCGCCCGCGAGCACGTCAGTCCGGCAGGACGTCCGCCTCACAGCGCAGCCGACGCTCCGCCCCCACCTCGCGCACCGGTCCGGTGAGCCGTACCCGGGCCACCTCCCGCACCTGTCCGCTGGAGGCCCCCAACCGCAGCTCCAGGTCCCCGGGTTCGACCACCCGGCGTCCCGCGCGGTCGGTGAACGCCGACAGGTCGGCGTGGAAGCGGAAGGCCACCCGGGCCGCGCCGCCCGCCGCCAGCTCGAGCCGCTGGTAGCCGATCAGCCGTACGTCGGGACGGGTCACGCTCGCCACCGGGTCGTGCAGATACAGCTGCACGACCTCCGCGCCCGCCCGGTCGCCGGTGTTGCGGACCGTGACGGACAGGTCGTACGAGCCGTCCGTGCCGATCTCCGCGTCCGGGCCGGAGAAGTCCTCCCACGCGAACTGCGTGTAGGAGCACCCGTGTCCGAACGGGTACAGCGGGGTCGGGTCCAGGTTGCTGACCTCGCCCGCCAGGCCCAGCGGCGGCTGGAGATAGGTCCAGGGCTGGCCGCCCGGCACCTGCGGCACGCTCACCGGAAGGCGGCCCGAGGGGTTCACCCGGCCCGAGAGCACCCCGGCCACCGCGGGACCGCCCTCCTCGCCGGGGAAGAACGCCTGGACGACCGCTCCCAGCCGCCCGTGCCAGCGGCCGAGCGCGTACGGGCGGCCGGTGAGCAGGACGAGGACGACCGGGACGCCCGTCGCGACCAGCGCGTCCAGCAGTGCGCCCTGGACACCGGGCAGGCTGAGGTCGGCCACGTCGCAGCCCTCGCCGGAGGTGCCCCGGCCGAACAGGCCCGCCCGGTCGCCCAGGACGGCCACGCAGACGTCCGCCTCGGCGGCGCGGGCGATGGCCTCGGTGAAGCCGGACGGGTCCGGGTCCGAGACTCCGCACCCTTCGGTGAAGGTGACTTTGGCGTCCGGGAGCTCGGCCCGCAGGGACTCCAGCACGGTGGGGATCTCGATGCCCAGGTCCACCTCCGGGTGGTGCGTGAGGACATGGGACGGGAAGGAGTAGCAGCCCAGCATCGCCAGCGCGTCGGCCGCCCGCGGGCCCACCACGGCGATGCGGGTGTCGGGGGCGAGGGGGAGCAGCCCGTCGGGGTTGTCCAGCAGGACCACCGACTCCTCCGCCAGCCGGCGGGCCAGGGCGCGGTTGGCCGCCGGGTCGAGGTCGACCGACTCGGGGCTCGGCGGCTGCCAGTCCTCGTCCAGCAGCCCCAGTTCGCACTTCTGGAGCAGGACGCGGTGGGCGGCCCGGTCGATCAGCTCCTCGGGGAGCTCGCCGGCGCGTACGGCGGCGACCAGTGCCTCGCCGTAGTACTTGACGGTGGGCAGCTCGACGTCGATGCCGGCCGCCAGGGCGAGGTGGGCCGCCTCCGTGGGGGTGCCGGCGACCCGGTGCAGGGTCTGGAGGAAGCCGATGCCGAAGTAGTCGGCGACGACCGTGCCGGTGAAGCCCCACTCCTCCCGCAGGAGCCGGGTCAGCAGCTCGGGGTCGGCGGAGGCCGGGACGCCGTCGCGTTCGGTGTAGGCCGCCATCACCGAGCGGGCGCCGCCCTCGCGCAGCGCCATCTCGAAGGGGGGCAGGGTCACATCGGCGAACTCCCGGGTGCCCGCCCGCACCGGGGCCAGGTTGCGGGCGCCCGCCGAGGAGGCGTACCCCGCGAAGTGCTTGAGGGTGGCGACGATCCCGGCGGACTCGAGCCCGCGGACGTAGGCCGTGCCGATCGTGCCGACCAGATACGGGTCCTCGCCGATCGTCTCCTCGACGCGGCCCCAGCGCGGATCCCGGACGACGTCCAGGACGGGGGCGAGGCCCTGGTGGACGCCGACCGCGCGCAGGTCGCGGCCGATCGCCCGGCCCATCTCCTCCACCAGCGGCGGGTCGAAGGCGGCGCCCCAGGCGAGCGGGACCGGATAGGCGGTGGCCCGCCAGGCGGTGAAGCCGGCCAGGCACTCCTCGTGGGCGACGGCCGGGATGCCGAAGCGGCCGGCCGCGGCGATCCGCCGCTGGGCGAGGGCCAGGGCGCGGGCGCCGAGCGCGGGGTCCACGGGCGCGGTGCCGAAGGACCGGGTCAGCTGGCCGAGCCCCCGGGTGATCAGCTCGTCCCAGTCGTAGTCGGCGGTCATGTCGTGCTGGTGCGGGGCGACTCCGTCGCCGTCCGTCGCGGCGCCGACCCACACGCCGTACAGCTGGGCGGTCTTCTCCTCCAGGGTCATCCGGGAGAGGAGGTCGTCGACACGGGCGGCGGCGGGCAGGGCGGGGTCACGCCAGGGGGCGGTGGTCATGAAACTCCTGTCAGAGGTCGGTGAGCCACCAGGTGGACAGTCGGTGCGGACAACGAGGCGAACGAATGTTTCGAGCATTACTTCGAATGTTCCGGGAACCTATGGCGTCACAATAGGTTCGTCAAGAGGTCGCGTGGCGATACGATCGCCGCCATGACACCCTCGGACCCCGTGGAAACGCGGACAGAAGCGCGGCCGACGCAGACTGCGACGCTCGCGGAGATCGCCCGCGAGGCCGGCGTATCGGCGCCGACTGTTTCGAAGGTCCTCAACGGCCGCGCCGACGTCGCCCCCGCGACCCGTACCCGCGTCGAGGAACTGCTGCGCGCCCACGGCTACCGCCGCCGCCGCGCCGAGGCGACCCGCTCCCCCCTGATCGATCTGGTCTTCCACGAACTGGAGAGCGCCTGGGCGATGGAGGTCATCCGGGGCGTCGAGAACGTGGCGCGGGACGCCGGGCTGAGTGTCGTGCTGAGCGAGAGCGCCGGACGGCTCACGCCCGGCCGGACCTGGGCCGACCAGGTCGCGGCCCGCCGTCCGCACGGTGTCGTGCTGGTCCTCTCCGGACTCGACGAGTCCCAGCGGGCACTGCTGACCAGCCGGTCCATCCCCTTCGTGGTGATGGACCCGGCCGGCGACCCGGGCGCCGACGTGCCGTCCATCGGGGCCACCAACTGGCAGGGCGGCCTCGCCGCGACCCGGCACCTGGTCGAGCTGGGGCACCGGCGGATCGGGGCGATCAGCGGCCCGCCGCAGATGATGTGCAGCCGCGCCCGGATCGACGGCTACCGTGCCGCGCTGGAGACGGCCGGGCTCCCCGTCGACCAGCAGCTGATCAAGACCGGCGACTTCCACCACGAGACCGGCTACCGGCTCGGCCGTGAGCTCCTCGAGCGCCCGGACCGGCCCACCGCCGTCTTCGCGGGCAACGACCTCCAGGCGCTCGGCTTCTACGAGGCGGCCCGTGAGCTGGGACTGCGCATCCCGGAGGACGTGAGCGTGGTCGGCTTCGACGACCTGCCGGTGGCCCGCTGGGTGGGCCCGCCGCTGACGACCGTACGGCAGCCGCTCACGGAGATGGCCGAGGCGGCGGCGCGGCTGGTGCTGGAGCTGGGGCGCGCCGCGTCCCGGGAGGCACCGACGGCGACGCGCGTGGAGCTGGCGACGAGTCTGGTGGTGCGCACGAGCACGGGGCCGCCGCCCGCCCGGTAGGAACGCGAGTGGCCGGAAGTTGACGTATTGACGGGTGTGGCGGACACCTCCACACTCCTCCGAAGTCAATCGGTTGCACGACCGAAACTTTCGGAGGCACCCGCAATGAGATCCTCCAGTCCGTCGCTATGTGCACGTCTCGCCGCGCTGGTCGCCGGGGCGGCCACCGTCGGCGCCCTTCTGAGCGGAGTGGCGCACGCCGCCGACACCCCGCTGCGCGAGCTCGGGGCGGCCAAGGGCAAGGTCGTCGGCACGGCGGTCACCGGCTCCAAACTCACCGGCACCTACGGCGACATCGCCGGGGCGCAGTTCGGCTCGCTGACCCCCGGCAACGCCATGAAGTGGGGCTCGGTGGAGCCGACCCAGGGCTCCTTCAACTGGGCGGAGGCCGACCAGATCGTGGCCTTCGCGCAGGCCCACGACCAGCAGGTGCGCGGCCACACCCTGGTCTGGCACAGCCAGAACCCGAACTGGCTGACCAACGGCAGCTGGACGTCCGCCCAGCTGACCACCCTGCTCCACAACCACATCGACACCGAGGTCGGCCGGTACAAGGGCAAGATCGCGGCCTGGGACGTCGTCAACGAGCCCTTCAACGAGGACGGCACCTACCGCTCGGCCCTCTGGTACAACGGCCTCGGCGCGGACTACATCGCCAACGCGCTGACCTGGGCGCGGGCCGCCGACCCGGCCGCCAAGCTGTACATCAACGACTACAACGTCGAGGGCGTCAACGCGAAGAGCACCGCCCTCTACAACCTGGTCAAGTCACTGAAGGAGCGAGGGGTACCGATCGACGGGGTCGGCCTCCAGGCCCACCTGATCCTCGGTCAGGTCCCCGCCACCCTCCAGCAGAACATCCAGCGCTTCGCCGACCTCGGCGTCGACGTGGCCATCACCGAGCTGGACATCCGGATGACGCTCCCGTCCGACAGCGCCGAACTGGCCCAGCAGAAGGCGGACTACAAGGCGGTCACCGCGGCCTGCGTGGCGGTGACGCGCTGCGTGAACCTCACCGTGTGGGGCTTCACCGACTCCGACTCCTGGGTGGAGAGCACCTTCCCGGGACAGGGGGCGGCGACGCCGTACGACGCGAACTACGCCCCGAAACCGGCGTACTACGGCATCGCGGAGGCGCTGGGCGGCACGACGACACCTCCGCCGACCGGCGCCTGCACGGCGGCGTACAGCGTGGGCAGCCAGTGGAACACCGGATTCACCGGGAACGTGACGATCTCCTGCTCGGGCGCTTCGCTCTCCTCCTGGAAGGTGACCTGGACGTACGGCGCGGGCCAGCAGATCACCCAGGCCTGGAACGCCGGCTGCACCCAGGCGGGGACGGCCGTGACGTGCGTGAACGCCTCGTACAACGGCTCCGTGCCGGACGGGGGTTCGGTGAGCTTCGGGTTCAACGCCGGGTGGAGCGGCAGCAATCCGGTGCCGACGGTGACGCTGGGCTGAGGAACGTGAGATTTCCACAAGAAGTTCGCCGTGGGGCGCTCGTCCTAACAGTCCGCTCATAATTCGGACTTACGTTCCTGTGCGTGACGCGACACGAGGAGCAGGACGACGCCGGCAGACGGACGGGCCGGCGGCCGAGAGTGCTGAAGGCCGCCGGTCTCGCGCTGGCCGCCGCCCTGGTGCTGGGCATCGGGACGGCGGGCTGGGCCTACTGGCACCTCGACGACAACATCAAGAGCGTCGACATCGACAACGCGCTCGGCGACAACCGCCCCGCGAAGGCGGTCACGACCCCGGCCCCGTCCGGCTCGGCGTCCGCCTCCCCGCTGCCCACCGAGGCGGTGAACATCCTGGTGCTCGGCTCGGACTCGCGCAGCGGCGAGGAGAACCAGGCGCTCGGCGGCGGCGACAGCTCGGGCGCCCGTTCCGACACCGCGATGGTCGTGCACATCGACGCGGGCCGGACGACGGCCACCGTCGTCAGCATCCCGCGCGACACCCTCGTCACCCGCCCCTCCTGCCCGCTGTCCGACGGCGGCTCGACGGCGGTGGCGTACGGCGCGATGTTCAACACCGCCTACTCGGTCGGCGGTCCCGTCTGCGCCGTCAAGACGGTCGAGTCCCTCACCGACGTCCGTATGGACCACTACATCGAGGTGGACTTCTCGGGCTTCGCGAAGCTCGTCGACGCGCTCGGCGGGGTCACCGTCACCACCGACGAGGACATCGACGACGACGACAGCCACCTGCACCTCGCGGCCGGCACCCACCACCTGGACGGCACCCGGGCGCTCGCCCTGGCCCGCACCCGGCACGGCATAGGCGACGGCAGCGACCTCGGTCGCATCGGCCTCCAGCAGACGCTGGTGAAGGCCCTGCTGGAGCAGATCGCCTCGACCGACCTGCTGACCAGCCCCACCCGGCTGTACACGGTCGCCGACGCGGTCACCGGCAGCCTCACGACGGACACCGGCCTCGACTCCCTCGCCGCGCTGATGGAGCTCGGCCAGAGCCTGAAGGGCCTCTCGGCCGCCCGTCTCGAGACGGTGACCATGCCCGTGGTGGCAGCCCCTTCCGACCCCAACCGGGTGGTGGCACAGGAACCGGCGGCGAGCGAGCTGTGGGCGTCGCTGAGGTGACGTGGCCAGGGCGGCGGGGGCCGGGGCCGACCGACGGACAGTTCGCAGCCTGCCGGGTCGCGGCCGCGCTGCTCGCGGTGGGCGTGAGCTGCGGAAACACCGGACGGAAAAGTTCCCGGGAAAAAATCCGGCGACGGTGTCGATCCGGTCGTCCCCCGTTCGACGAAGGGATGAGAGGCCGGGAGGGACCCGGCTCACCGCACCCGAGGAGTCACCATGCCCCGCTACCTGTCGCTCGTGAAGATCGACGAGGCCACCGCCCCCGCCGAGGGCCCCAGCCCCGAGCTGATGCAGCGGATGGGCGAGCTGATCGAGGAGGTCACCAAGGCCGGCGTCATGCTCGACACCGCCGGGCTCACGCCGTCCGCGCAGGGTGTCCGCGCGCACTGGGAGGGCGGGAAACTCTCCCTCACCGACGGCCCCTTCACCGAGTCCAAGGAGGTCGTCGGCGGCTACGCGCTCATGCAGTGCAAGGATATGGCCGAGGCCGTCGAGTGGACCAAGAGGTTCCTGAAGGCGCACGAGGAGCACTGGACGGTGACCTGCGAGGTGCGGGAGATCGCGGAGGGCTGAGCCGCTCGAGAGGCCGGACCCTCGCGGTGGGCTGGGCCTCCTTGGCCTGAACGACTGCCGGGGTGTTCGATGGTGGGCTGTGGAACAACAGCCCGCCTCGGCCCCCCGAAGCCCCTCGGCCCCCCGAAGCCCCTCGAACCCCGGAAGCCCCTCGAACCCCGGAAGTCCCTCGGACCCGCGTGCCGCCATCGAGACCGTCTTCCGGCTCGAGGCCCCTCGGGTCATCGCCGCCGTCGCCCGTGTCGTCCGGGACGTCGGCATCGCGGAGGAGCTGGCGCAGGACGCCCTGGTGGCCGCCCTGGAGCAGTGGCCCCGCGACGGGGTGCCGGACAACCCCGGCGCCTGGCTCACGGCCACCGCCCGGCACCGCGCCGTCGACCTGGTCCGCCGCCGGGAGAACTACGCCCGCAAGCTCCAGGAGATCGGCCGCGGCCTGGACCCGGCGGTCCCGCCGGAGGAGCCCGCCGACCCGGACGCCATCGACGACGACCTGCTCAGGCTCGTCTTCACCGCCTGCCACCCGGTGCTGTCCGCCGAGGCCCGCATCGCGCTCACCCTGCGCCTGCTCGGCGGCCTGACCACACCCGAGATCGCCCGCGCCTTCCTGGTCCCCGAACCGACCGTCGCCCAGCGCATCGTCCGCGCCAAGAAGACCCTGGCCGGCAGGAACATCGCCTTCGAGGTGCCGTACGGACCGGACCGAGAGGCCCGGCTCGGCTCGGTCCTCGACGTCATCTACCTCATCTTCAACGAGGGATACGCGGCCACCGCCGGCGACGACTGGCTGCGCCCGGCGCTGTGCGAGGACGCGCTGCGGCTGGCCCGGCAGCTCGCGGCGCTGATGCCGAAGGAGCCCGAGGTGCACGGCCTGGTCTCGCTGCTGGAGTTCCAGGCGTCCCGCACGGCCGCCCGCACCGCCCCCGACGGCAGGCCCGTCCTCCTCAGGGACCAGGACCGGCGCCGCTGGAACCGCATGCTCGTCGCCCGTGGTATCGCCGCCCTCGACCGGGCAGGCGCCGTGGGGACCGGCGCTCCCGGCCCGTACGCCCTCCAGGCCGCCGTGGCGGCGTGCCACGCGCACGCCCATACCTACGAGGACACCGACTGGAGGACCATCGCCACCCTGTACGCGCTGCTGGTCGCCCGGATCCCGTCCCCCGTCGTCGAACTCAACCGCGCGGTCGCCGTGTCGATGGCGGACGGCCCGGAACCCGCGCTGGAGATCGTCGATCGGCTCGTCGCCGAACCGACCCTGCGCGACTACCACCTCCTGCCCAGCGTCCGCGGCGACCTTCTGCTGCGGCTGGGCCGGACGGCGGAGGCGAGGGCCGAGTTCGAGCGGGCGGCGGAGCTGACGGGCAACGAGCGGGAACGGGAACTGCTGCGGGCGCGGGCCGACGACTGCCTGCCGGGTTGAGGCACCACAGCCTCATACCGCGCAGCCCGCGCTGGCGTCCTCGCCGCGCAGCCCGCCCTCTCACGGTTCCCGCCGCGCGGCACGCACCCCCACGGTCCCCATGGCGCAGCCCGCGCTCGCGGTTCCCACCGCACGCGGTCCGCACCCCGAGCCGCACCTGACGAGTCCGTCCTCGCGCAAGCTCAAGCCCCGGCCATTCGAACGTTCGTAGGCCGTAAACACGTTCCCTTTGTGGCGAGCGCGATCTAGAGTGATCCGGCCGCTGTGAAACGACTGTGTGGCCGAGGGAAATGGGCGACGGGGGACGACGCCGACCCGGCCCACGCGCGGCTCCGACGACATCATGTGATCCCCGGGGGTCGACAACTTGAGACTGTTCACGCGCCGCCGTACCGCGGCGCTCGCCACCGTGGCGGCACTCGCCGCCGCGGGCGCCCTGGCCACCGCGCCCGGCGCCGTCGCCGACGACGCAGGGCCCTGGCCGGGCACCGAGGGCAAGATCCTCAACGACGGCGGGTTGCTCATCGACCCCGTCACCGGCACCACCAGCACGATCCCCAACGTGGGGAGTTACGCCACCTGGGCGCCGGACGGAAGCCGCGTGGTCAGCGTGTCCGGCCAGATCTCCAGCGTGCTGCCCAACGGCACCAAGAAGATCACCCTGCCCTGGGCGCAGGGCCTGCGCTCCAGCGCCCCGTACGAGGACCTGACGTTCTGGAACGGCGGCCGTTTCGTCGTCTTCGCCAGCGGCGGCCAGCTCGCCTACGGCCCCTCCGACGCCTCGTGGGCGCCCGGTCCGCTGCTGCCGGCGAACCTGGAACCGGCCACCGTCTGCGACGCCGAACCGAGCGTGAACGTCAAGGGTCTGGTCGCGTTCGAGCGCCGCGCGGGCAGCTGCGACGCCGATGCGGGCGTGTACGTCTACGGCGCCGCCGCGAACACGGTCCAGCTCGCCCTGGCCGACGCCGAGCAGCCCGCCTGGTCGCCGGACGGGACCAAGCTGGCGTTCGTCCGCGAGGACACCGACGGCAACCCCCAGATCTTCACGGCGAACGCCGACGGCACCGACGTCAAGCAGCTCACCACCGGCCCGCGCCGGTACGCCGCCCCGTCCTGGTCGCCCACCGGCAAGCGGATCCTCTTCG
Organism: Streptomyces rishiriensis; assembly: GCF_030815485.1. Lineage (NCBI taxonomy): Bacteria > Bacillati > Actinomycetota > Actinomycetes > Kitasatosporales > Streptomycetaceae > Streptomyces > Streptomyces rishiriensis. The sequence goes on from NZ_JAUSWV010000002.1 coordinate 5,150,350, forward strand.
ACGCCCACACCTCGCCGAACAGTGACGACGTGCACACCGTCGAGTACGTCGACACGACGACCGGCGAGCTGACCCCGGTCAGCGGCGCGACGCAGAGCAACTCCGTCGGCAACCCGAGCTGGCAGCCTCTGCGCAAGAACAGCACCGCGCGGATCTGGGGCGCCACCCCCTACCTCACCGCCACCGCCTCCTCCCGCTGGACCTGGAACACCGTCGGCCGCACCGAACCCGGCCTGATGGACGCCAAGTCCGCGGTGCTGGTCAACCAGGACGACCCGGCGTACGCCGTCACCGCGCCCGCCCTGGCCGGCCGGAAGGAGGGCCCGGTGCTGATGACCCAGAAGACCGGGCTCTCCTCGACGACGAAGAACGAGCTGAAGCGGATGCTGAAGCCCGGCAAGCCCGTGTACCTGGTCGGCAGCACGTCCGTACTCGACAACACGGTCCTCAGCCAGGTGAAGGCGCTCGGCTACGTCCCCGTGCGACTGACCGGCGCGGACCGTTACGCGACCTCGGTGATGGTGACCAGAACCATCACCTCCGCCCCGAAGTACGTCTTCCTGGCCGGCGGCACCGAGTACCGGGCGGCCCTCTCGGCGGCGGCCGCGGCCGGCTCCGACGGCGCCGCGAGCGCGGGCGGTGTCGTGCTCACCAACGGCAACAAGCTGACGGCGTCGGTGCAGTCGTACCTCAACAGCCTGAACCCGGACAAGACCATGATCATCACGGTCGGTTCGGCGGCGAAGTACGCCCTCACCCACTCGAGCTTCTCGCACTGGCCTTCGACGTACTCGTACTACCCGATCTCGGGCACCACGGACCCGTCGATCTCGGTGGCCATCGCCCTGTTCTGGTGGTCCGCGCCGAGCCAGACCGGCCTCGCCTACTCCGGATCCTGGCGCGACGGCGTGTCGGCGGCCTCGGCGATGAACGTCTTCGGGCCGCTGCTGTGGACCACCAGCGCCGCCGCTCCGTCGGCCGAACTCACCAGCTACTTCCAGCGTGAGACGGCCAGCGTCCACTTCACGGCGGCCTTCGGGATCAACAGCTCGATCTCCCCGGCCGCGCTGAACACCGTGGGTGCCACGATGGGCGCGGGCAGCGCCTACGTCGACTACCACCCGTACTTCAACGGCGTCATCCCGCCGAGCACCTCGGCGAGCGCCTTCGCCGCGCGCACCGACGGCGACGCCTCGGTCACCACCGTGCAGCGTCCCGGCGCGGTCGGCGCCCAGCCGAACGCGGCATCGCTCAAGACGCTCCACCGGCAGTAACGGCCGACCCGGCGGGGGCCCCGACGAGCATCGTCGGCGCCCCCGCCACCCGGGTCAGGAACACGGTCGCTGAGTTCGGCCCCTGACCCTTGGGCAGGACCTTCCTGCGCAGCTCCTCCGGCTCGACCGCCGATCCCCGCTTCTTCACGGTCAGGATTCCGACCCCCCGCTCCCGCAGCAGCGCCTTCAGCCGCTTCACGCTGAACGGGAGCCGATCGGTGATCTCGTAGGCGGTGGCGTACGGGGTCGGGCGCAGGGTGTCGGCGGTGACGTAGGCGATGGTCCCGTCGATCAGACCGCCGTCGAGGTCCCGGGCCACGTCGGCGACCAGATGGGCGCGGATGACGGCGCCGTCGGGCTCGTACAGATACCGCCCGACCGGCCGGACGTCCGGGTCGGGCAGCCCGGCGCCCAGCAGCGTCCGCGGCCCCGGGAGGAGGGTGGCCCGCACGGCCCCCGGCTCGGTGCCGAACCACAGCACCGCCTCCTTCACGTCCCCGCCGTCCGAGATCCACTCGGCCTCGGCCTCCGCCGGGATCGCCTCGTGCGGCACACCGGGCGCGATCTTCAGGGCGGCGCGCGGGGCGGCGAGGGCGGCGCCGACCGCCCACGACAGGGGAGGGGAGTACGCCTCGGGATCGAAGATGCGCCCGCGGCCTCCCCGGCGCGCCGGGTCGACGAACACGGCGTCGTAGCCCGCGGTGTCCACCTCGGTGACGTCCGCCTCCCGCACCTCGATCAGCGCGCCCAGTCCCAGCGCCTCGGCGTTCGCGCGCGCCACCTCCGCCGTGGCCGGGTCGCGGTCCACGGCCAGCACCCGGATTCCGGCCCGGGCGAGCGCGATCGCGTCGCCCCCGATCCCGCAGCACAGGTCGGCGACCGAGGTCACGCCGAGCGCCTTCATCCGCTCGGCCCGGTATCCGGCGACACTCGCCCGCGTCGACTGCTCCACGCCGTTCGGCGTGAAGAACATCCGCTCCGCGTCGTCGGCCCCGAACTTCGGCACCGCCCGCTGCCGCAGCCGGGCCTGGCCGATCGCCGCGGACACCAGATCGGCGGGGTGCTCGCGCCGCAGCCGGGTGGCGACGGCGAGTTCATCGGCGGGAGCCGTGTCACGCACCATGTCGAGGAGGGCACGGCCCTCGGCGGTGAGGAGGGGAGCAAGGTCGTTCACCACCTCATTGTCGACCAGCCGGGCACCGCACCCGTCACCGCCCGCGGCCGCCGGTCTCCTTGGGCCAGTCGGTGGATGGTGGGTCTGCGGCGGCGGTGTCGGATCGGGTTCCAGGGCGGCGACTGCGAGGATCCGGTGCCATGGGACCTGTCGTACAAAACGATGACAAGCGCGGCTGCGCCAAGGTGCCGCGTCGGCGCGGGCCTGTGCGCGGGCGCGCGGGCGTCCGGAGCCTGATCGCCGTCCTCGCGCTGGCCACCGTCGCCTCGGGCTGCGCGGGAGGCGACGAGGGCGCCGGCCGCCCCGCCCGCCCCGCGCCGGGCCAGCAGCCCGGGAAGGCGGGGCCGCCCCCCGCGGCGCCGCCGGCCCGCGCCCTGCACTCGTACGCCGCCAGGCTCCGCGCCGCGCACCGGGCCCGGGTCGCCGCGGCGAAGCGCTGGGGCCTGAAGAAGGTCCCGTTGACACCCCCGGCGCCGCCCGCGCACAAGCCGGAGATCGCCACCCGCAAGGGCTTCGAGGTGGACGATCACGAGGAACTCGGCCTCCCGCCGGTCTTCACCACGATCCCGACCGAGGACCGGGTCGTCTTCCTCACCCTCGACGACGGCGCCGAGAAGGATCCGGCGTTCCTGCGCATGATGAGCGAGCTGAAGATCCCGTACACCGCCTTCCTCAGCGACTACCTGATCAAGGACGACTACGGCTACTTCAAGGAGATGCAGGCCCGTGGGGTGGGGCTGAACAATCACACCCTGCACCACCCCTACCTGCCCGCCCTCTCCTACAGCCGCCAGAAGCGCGAGATCTGCGGCATGCAGAGCGTGATCGAGAAGCGCTACGGCAAACGCCCCGCCCTCTTCCGGCCGCCCTTCGGCAACTACGACCAGGACACCCTGCGCGCCGCGAAGACCTGCGGCGTGCGCTACGCCCCGCTCTGGGCCGAGGAGGTCTTCGTCGACCACTGGGAGTACCGGGAGTGGGACCAGGACCTCCACCCCGGGGACATCGTGCTGAGCCACTTCCGCGGCCGCGGCGACTGGAAGGGCACGATGCCCGACATGGTCCGCCGGTTCCTGAACAAGGTCACGGCGAAGGGGTACGCGGTGGCGCGACTGGAGGACTACCTGTGAGGACGCGGGGGCTGCCGGCCGTACTGCTGATCCTGACGACCCTCACGACACTCGCGAGCCTGGCGGGCTGCGCCCAGTCCGTCGACCCGATCGAGCGGCTCGGCAAGAAGGCCGCCGCCCGGGTCCGCCCGCACGGCCCGGCCGGACAGGACGCCTACCGCCGCTGGGGCCTGACGGCGCCCCTGCCGCCCGCGCCGCGCCGTCCCGCCCGCTCCCTGGCGGGCAGTCCGGGAGCGGCCCTCCCGCCCGTCGTCGACCAGGTCCCGACCGCCGACCGGGTCGTCTTCCTCACCTACGACGACGGCGCCGAACGCGACCCCCGTTTCGTCGACATGGTCCGCGAGCTGCGCCTCCCGGTGAGCATGTTCCTCACGGACAGCGTGGTCGGCCCTGGTTACGCCCACTTCGCCCGGCTCCGGTCCGTCGGCGCGAACATCCAGAACCACACCCTGGACCACCCGGCCCTGCGCGGCCTGCCCTACGCCGGCCAGCGCGCCGAGATCTGCGGCCAGCAGGACAAGCTCCGCGCCCGCTTCGGCCTGCGCCCCCGCCTCTTCCGCCCGCCCTACGGCATCTACGACACCACCACCCGACGCGCCGCCGCCGACTGCGGCATCGCGGCCATCGTCCTGTGGCGCGCCTCGATGGGGTCCACCGACCTCACGTACTCCCACGGCCCGCACCGCCTGCACCCGGGCGACGTCATCGCCGTGGCCCCGGACGAGTCGACGGGCCCGGGCCTACGGGAACGGACGACGCGCCTGCTGCGACGGGTACAGGAGCAGGGCCTGACGGTGGGCCGCTTGGAGGACTACGTCTGAGAGCCCTCCCCGCCCCCGAGCGGCCGGGTGTCCCTCTTCCAGCCGCCAGCCCGTCCGGCGTTCGAGGACGAGGACGAGGACGACGACGAGGACGAGGCCCATCGGGGCCGGCAGCGGGGGGCCCGGGGGCGGCAGCACCCGGTGACGTGCACACCGGCACCGGCCGGCGGAGGCCACTCAGGCCCACCGAAAACCGGCCGACGCGCCGCCGCATTGGCACTCCGCTTGACCGAGTGCTAATCGCAGTCATAGTCTCAGTGCTGGCACTCCCCCCTGGAGAGTGCCAACACGCGACGGGCAGGTCCGGCACCCGCGACGACGGATCCACCTGGTCGCCACCTCAGACAGTTAGCCCCGTGAGATCTCCGAAGGGGGAGGTCGGATCGTGACGACCACCAGCTCCAAGGTTGCCATCAAGCCGCTCGAGGACCGCATTGTGGTCCAGCCGCTCGACGCCGAGCAGACCACGGCCTCTGGCCTGGTCATCCCGGACACCGCGAAGGAGAAGCCCCAGGAGGGTGCTGTCCTCGCGGTGGGCCCGGGTCGCTTCGAGAACGGCGAGCGCCTGCCGCTCGACGTCAAGGTCGGCGACGTTGTCCTGTACAGCAAGTACGGCGGCACCGAAGTGAAGTACAACGGCGAGGAGTACCTCGTCCTCTCGGCTCGCGACGTGCTCGCGATCATCGAGAAGTAATTCACCCAGTTTTGCAGTGAACTGCGCTCCTGGCCCCGCGACTTTGTGAAGCCGGGTGCTGGGGGCGCAGTTCGTTTCTCCCACGTTTTCCGAGAGGGCTGAACCGCTCCCATGGCGAAGATCCTGAAGTTCGACGAGGACGCCCGTCGCGCCCTCGAGCGCGGCGTCAACAAGCTTGCCGACACGGTCAAGGTGACGATCGGCCCCAAGGGCCGCAATGTCGTCATCGACAAGAAGTTCGGCGCCCCCACCATCACCAACGACGGTGTCACGATCGCCCGCGAGGTCGAGCTCGACGACCCGTACGAGAACCTCGGTGCCCAGCTGGTGAAGGAGGTGGCGACCAAGACCAACGACATCGCGGGTGACGGTACGACCACCGCCACCGTGCTCGCCCAGGCGCTCGTACGCGAGGGTCTGAGGAACGTCGCCGCGGGCGCCTCCCCGGCCGCCCTGAAGAAGGGCATCGACGCCGCCGTCAGGGCCATCTCCGACGAGCTGCTGGCCACCGCCCGCCCGATCGAAGAGAAGTCCGACATCGCCGCCGTCGCCGCGCTGTCCGCCCAGGACCAGCAGGTCGGCGAGCTCATCGCCGAGGCGATGGACAAGGTCGGCAAGGACGGTGTCATCACCGTCGAGGAGTCCAACACCTTCGGTCTGGAGCTGGACTTCACCGAGGGCATGGCCTTCGACAAGGGCTACCTGTCGCCGTACTTCGTGACGGACCAGGAGCGCATGGAGGCCGTCCTCGAGGACCCCTACATCCTCATCAACCAGGGCAAGATCTCCTCGATCGCCGACCTGCTGCCGCTGCTGGAGAAGGTCATCCAGACCAACTCCTCCCGCCCGCTGCTGATCATCGCCGAGGACCTCGAGGGCGAGGCCCTGTCGACCCTGGTCGTGAACAAGATCCGCGGCACCTTCAACGCGGTCGCCGTGAAGGCCCCCGGCTTCGGTGACCGTCGCAAGGCGATGCTCCAGGACCTGGCCGTCCTCACCGGCGCCACCGTCATCTCCGAAGAGGTCGGCCTCAAGCTCGACCAGGTCGGCGTCGACGTGCTCGGCTCCGCCCGCCGCGTCACCGTCACCAAGGACGACACCACGGTCGTCGACGGTGCCGGCGACTCCTCCGAGGTCCAGGGCCGGGTCGGCCAGATCAAGGCCGAGATCGAGAACACCGACTCCGACTGGGACCGCGAGAAGCTCCAGGAGCGCCTCGCGAAGCTGGCCGGCGGCGTGTGCGTGATCAAGGTCGGCGCCGCCACCGAGGTGGAGCTGAAGGAGAAGAAGCACCGCCTGGAGGACGCCATCTCCGCGACCCGCGCCGCGGTCGAGGAGGGCATCGTCTCCGGTGGTGGCTCCGCGCTCGTCCACGCCGCCAAGGTGCTGGAGGGCGGCCTCGGCAAGACCGGCGACGAGGCGACCGGTGTCGCCGTCGTCCGCCGCGCCGTCGTCGAGCCGCTGCGCTGGATCGCCGAGAACGCGGGCCTCGAGGGCTACGTCATCACCTCCAAGGTCGCCGAGCTCGACAAGGGCCAGGGCTTCAACGCCGCGACCGGCGAGTACGGCGACCTGGTCAAGGCCGGCGTCATCGACCCGGTCAAGGTCACCCGCTCCGCCCTGGAGAACGCCGCCTCCATCGCCTCCCTCCTCCTGACGACCGAGACCCTGGTCGTCGAGAAGAAGGAAGAGGAAGAGCCGGCCGCCGCGGGCCACAGCCACGGCCACTCCCACTGACGTAGTACGTCGGTACGACCCGGGCCGGTAGGCACTGACCCAGGTCGCGAGCACGGCAGAGGCCCGGCACCCCATGGACAAGGGGCGCCGGGCCTCTGCGTCCCTACTGCTCCAGCGCGTCCAGCGCCCCCAGTTGCTCCATCAGTCCCAGCAGGTCGTACTCCCACCAGGCCTCGACGATCTTCCCGTCCTCCCTGCACCGGAAGATGGTCATGCCGGTCATGGTGACTTGCTTTCCGGTGGCCGGGAGCCCCATGAAGTCGCCCCTGTGGGTGCCGCGCCAGGTCCACCGGTTGCAGACGCGGTCGCCCTGCTCGATCTGGTCGTCGACGGAGAAGGCGAAGTCGAAGCCGCTCCGCCACATCCCGACGTCCCGGCGCATCGCGTCCATTCCCACGGTGTCCTGCTCGTTGGCGGGATTGTGGTCGCGATACTCCTCGGCCATCAGCCCGTCCAGCGGCGGCAGTTCACCCCGCATGCCGACCGTCTCGAAGAACCGCCGCGCCGTCGCGGCGTACAGCTGCTCGTCCCGTACGACGTCGAGGTCCGTGAACGTCGGCATCTCGTCGCACAGGGCCACCAGCTCCCGGAAGACCTTGTCGGTCTCCGGAAGGTTCGAGTTCCGCATCGCCTCCTCGTACGAAGGGAACTCCACGATCTCGATGAAGTGCGACGCGTCCGAGCGGTCCTTGCCGACCACCGCGTGCGTCGCGGTCCGCTTGCCCCTGGTCTGTTCGACCCAGGTGTCCATCAGCCGGTCCATCTCGTCGAACCGGCTGGTCTTGCAGTCGATGAGCTGTACGAACGTCATGCCGCCGCCTCCGGCCCCCCTGGGTCCGGTCTCCCGTCACGCCCATTTTCCCACCGGAGCGCCGACGTCACCCGTCCGCCGCCGAGGCCGCTACTGGGGCCCGTACTTCCGGCCGGTCCGCGAGCTGATCCCGCCCAGCAGCGAGCGGGGCGTCACCTTCACCAGGCCCATCAGCGCCTTGTAGCGCGGGTCCGGGATCGACAGCGACTTCCCGCGGGCCAGGTCGTGCAGCGCCGCCGCGACCAGCTTGTCCGCGTCCAGCCACATCCAGCCCGGAATGTTGTCCGTGCCCATCCCGGCCCGCTCGTGGAACTCGGTGCGCACGAACCCGGGGCACAGGGCCATCAGCCGCACCCCGCTGCCCGCCAGGTCCTTGGCCGCTCCCTGGGTGAACTGCACGACCCACGCCTTGGACGCCCCGTACGTCCCGCGCGGCACGAAGGCCGCCACCGAGGCCACGTTGACGACACCCCCGCGCCCGCGCTCGCGCATCGCCGCCGTCGCCGCGGAGGTCAGCCGCAGCACCGCCTCGCAGTGCACCTTGAGCATCCTGAGCTCGTCCGCCATGGACACGTCGAGGTAGCGGCCCTTGTTGCCGAAGCCGGCGTTGTTGATCAGCAGATCGACGGGGTTCTTGCGGTCGCCGAGCCGGGCGGCCACCGCCTCGATGCCCTCGTCCGTGGCGAGGTCGGCCGTCAGCACCTCAGCCTCGATGCCGTGCCGGTCGTGCAACTCGGTCGCCTGCTCGCGCAGCCGCTTGATGTCCCGTGCCACGAGGACGAGATCATGTCCGTCCGAGGCCAGTCTGCGCGCGAACGCGGCACCGATGCCCGCGGTCGAACCCGTAATCAGAGCCGTTGTCATGGCAGAAGATTAGTGACCCGGAGTACGGGCGTCCGTTCTCTGCACGCGGCCTCCCGAAGATGAAGGGTTCGTGCGCATGCCCGCGCACGCCACCCCCGTGCTCCGTCCTGCGCCCCGCCGAACCACGCCGCCGAGCTGACGCGAACTCAGACCACAGACCCGGCAGCGGACTTGGCCCCGACCCTGTCCCCGGACCCGTTCCTCGCCGGGGCTGCGGGCGCGGCCACGGTTCCGGGCCCCGCCCGCAGCCCTGTCCTCAGGAACTGTCGCCGCCCCTGTCCCCGGAGGGCACTCCGTACTTCTCGACATAGCTCCGGGCCGCCGCCAGCGCCTCCGGGTGCAGTGCCTCGCCCGCCGCGAGCAGCCGGGGCAGCAGTTCCCGGTGCGTGGTGGAGGCCTGGAACTCCATCCGGGCCGTCACCTCGTGCTCCGGAAGGTGGACGATCCGCACCTCGTCCCCCGCGCGGATCTCGCCCGGCGCGATCACCCGCAGATACGCGCCCGTGGCCGCCTTCTCGGTGAACCTCCTGACCCAGCGCTTCTCACCCATGTGGCCCTGGAAGGTGAGGCACGGTATCCGCCCGGCGGTCACCTCCAGCACCACGTCCGGACCGATCCGCCAGCGCTCGCCGATCCGCGCTCCGGAGACGTCGAGACCCGTGGTGGTGAGGTTCTCGCCGAACGCGCCGTTGGCCAGCGCGCGCCCCAGCTCGCGCTCCCAGTCGTCGAGGTCCTCGCGCGCGACGGCGTACACCGCCTGGTCGTCGCCGCCGTGATGGCGCAGGTGGCACACGGTGTCCCCGGCCACGCCACTGGCCCCGACCCCCTTGGGGCCGGGCGCCGCCACCCGCACGGGTCCCTCGACCGGCCGTTTGTCGATGCCGGTCAGCCCCTGCGGCTGGTCGGTGTACGGGACGGCCTTCGGGCGGCCCAGATTGACAGACAGAAGCCTCATAGCGGCACGGTACGAGACCGCGGGTCAAAGTGTCGACGCATTATTCGCGCGGCTGTCCAAGGTTCCCTTATGCTCGGTGAATGATCGAGGCCCGTCATCTCCGCGTCCTGCGTGCCGTGGCCGCCACCGGTTCCTTCTCGGCGGCCGGGCGCGAACTGGGCTGCACCCAGCCGGCCGTCAGCCAGCAGATGAAGGCCCTCGAGGCGTCCGTCGGCACACCTCTGCTGATCCGCACCGGACGCGAGATGCGCCTGACGCAGGCGGGTGAGGCCCTCGTCCGGCACGCGGCGGGCATCCTGTCCGGACTGACCGCCGCCGAGGAGGAGGTCGCCGCCATCGCGGGACTGCGCGCCGGCCGGGTCCGTCTGGTCTCCTTCCCCAGCGGCAGCTCCACCCTCGTCCCCACCGCCCTCGCCGCCCTGCGCGCGGCTCACCCCGGCACCCGGGTATCCCTGGAGGAGGCCGAGCCGCCGAAGTCGGTCGAGCTGCTCCGTGAGGGCGACTGCGACATCGCCCTCGCCTTCCGCTACGAACGCGCGACGGGCACCGGCGACGCCGCGCAGGCCGGCGAGGGCGAATGGGACGACCTGGTCGTCCGGCCGCTGCTGACGGACCGGCTGGTCGCCCTCGTCCCCGAACGGCACCGCCTCGCGCGCACGGAGCCCTCGGAGGCCGTCGCCATCGCCGACCTCGCCGCCGAGCCGTGGATCGCCGGCTGTCCGCGCTGCCGCGGTCAGCTGATCCAGGTGTGCGAGAGTGCGGGCTTCACACCCCGCATCGACTTCGCGACCGATGACTATCCGGCCGTGGTCGGTCTGGTGGGCGCGGGCCTCGGTGTCGCCGTGCTGCCCCAGCTCGCGATCGAGTCCGTACGGCCACGCGGTGTCCGCGCGGTGGCCCTGGAACCGGCGGTGCGGCGGGAGATCGTCGCGCTCACCCTGCCGGACCTGGCCCAGGTGCCGGCGGTGTCGGCCACGCTGGAGCAACTGTGCAGGGCGGCGGCGCGCGTCGGCTGACGGCAGCAGACACAGCACACGCACCGCAGCACCCAGCGCGATAGGGCCGCAGCACCGCAGTGCCCCAGGATCGCAGCACCCCAGCGCCACAGGGATGCAGCACCGCAGGCTTTCAAGCCCTCGCCTCGGCTCCGCAGGCCTTCAGCCGAAACGGCCAACGGCGGGCACACGCACGTGTGCCCGCCGTTTTCCGGACCGCTGCTTCAGGGCGTTTTGGAGAAACGTTCCTTCATGTGTTCGATGAAGTGTCTCTCGCGCCCGACGACGCCGACACCAGGCGATTGCGCGCCCGGCCCATCAGCTCCTCGCGCTCGTCCTCGGTCAACCCGCCCCAGACGCCGTAGGGCTCGCGTACCGCCAGCGCGTGCGCCGCGCACTGCGCGCGGACCGGGCACCTCATGCAGACCTCCTTGGCCGAGTTCTCTCGAGCGCTCCGAGCCGCCCCGCGCTCACCCTCCGGATGGAAGAAGAGCGAACTGTCCACCCCGCGGCAGGCGGCCAGGAGCTGCCAGTCCCACAGGTCCGCGTTCGGTCCGGGAAGGCGGGAGAAATCTGCCATTGCGTGACCCCTTGTAGCCGTTCAAAGCGGATACGGTGCCCACGACCGTACAACTACGATCTAAGGAGATGAAAATATGACTCATTGCGAATCTAGCCTCAGACACCAGCAAAAGGGAAGAAATGGGGCCGAATGGGGCATCGCTTGTGATGAAAGCTTGAGGGTCCGTGTGGTTGCCTCCTCCGTATCCGCCCCCTCACGTAGAGTGCCGAAGAATGCATGCGGCCCCGTAACTCTTTCGAGTGACCGTCGTTGAGAGTGCGGTGGCGGTTGAAAACACAAACGCTCGGGCAGGCGTCCGAGACGGTCGACCGCACAGGTGACGATTCGTAACAGCCTGGAGGCACAAGGTGACGCGCATCAGCTGCGGAGGGCGGCCATGACTTCCGTCCTCGTCTGCGACGACTCCCCGCTTGCCCGAGAGGCGCTCCGCCGCGCGGTCGCGACCGTGCCCGGCGTCGAGCGCGTGACGACGGCGGCCAACGGCGAGGAAGTCCTCCGCCGCTGGGGTGCCGACCGCTCGGACCTGATTCTGATGGACGTACGCATGCCCGGACTGGGCGGCGTCGAGACCGTGCGGCGGCTGCTGTCCGCCGACCCCGGAGCACGCATCATCATGCTGACCGTCGCGGAGGATCTCGACGGTGTCGCTCTCGCGGTCGCCGCCGGCGCCCGCGGCTATCTGCACAAGGACGCCTCGCGCGCGGAACTGCGGGCGACCGTCACGCAGGCGCTCGCCGACCCGACCTGGCGGCTCGCCCCGCGCCGGCTGCGCTCGGCCGAGATGGGCGCGGCGCCCACGCTCACCGCGCGTGAGATCCAGGTCCTCGAGGGGATGAGCCACGGCCGCTCCAACGCGGAGATCGGCCGTGAGCTGTTCCTCTCCGAGGACACCGTCAAGACACACGCCCGCCGGCTCTTCAAGAAGCTCGGCGCCTCGGACCGCGCGCACGCGGTGGCGCTCGGCTTCCGCTGGGGACTGGTCCGCTAGGGGTCGCTCCCACGCGTCCGTCCCCGCCGTCCGTCTTCCTCGCCCGTCCGTCGGGCTCGGAGCGGTCGGAGCGGGACGGGGCCCGGGTCGGTCCGAAGCGGGACGGGCCCCGGCCGTCCGGTGGATCCGACCGGGTTCGGGTGACATCCGTCATTCACCGAGGGGAGCGGGGTCATGGACCGAACTCCCTGCTCAGACGCGGTGCGAGGGCCGGACGAGGACCCCTTCCACCGCACGGCGGACCGGAGCGGTACAGCCTCTCGCAGGGTGCCCGCTGCTCGTTTCGTCGCGGATGCCGCATCCTTGAGGTGTGGAGTTCCTCGGGGACGAGTCGGTCGAGCGGGAGGGGAGGGCGCAGGGGATGGCTTCCGGCGCACCTGCTCATAACGCTTCGGTGCACAACGACGGGCACGGTGCCGCGGCCGGTCCGGCCGCAGTGCACCATGGACCGATGCGCGATGACGAGGCGGTCACTGCCGTGGGGACGATCGGTTCGCTCGTCCATCGCGCCGTGGACGGCGACGAGCAGGCCACCCACGACCTGCTGGCCCATGTCCACCCCCTGGCACTTCGGTACTGCCGCACCCGGCTGTCCCGCCTGCCCGGCGACGCGCGCCACTTCGTCGAGGACCTCGCCCAGGAGGTCTGCGTCGCGGTTCTCCTCGCCCTGCCCCGCTACCGGGACACCGGCAGGCCCTTCGAGGCCTTCGTCTTCGCCATCGCCGCGCACAAGGTCGCCGACCTCCAGCGCGCCGCGATGCGCCATCCGGGCTCGACGGCCGTCCCCTCCGACGAGATGCCCGAACGGCCGGACGACTCACTCGGCCCCGAGGAACGCGCCCTGCTCAGCAGCGACGCCGAATGGGCCAAGAAGCTGATGGCCAACCTGCCCGAGAACCAGCGGGAACTGCTTCTGCTGCGCATCGCCGTGGGCCTCACCGCCGAGGAGACCGGCCAGATGTTGGGAATGTCACCCGGCGCGGTCCGCGTGGCCCAGCACCGGGCGCTGAGCAGACTGCGGGCGCTCGCCGAGCAGTAGCGGTCCGTAGCAATCCCTTCGGAACGGGCGCCGGTGAACGGGGCGCCGACCGTTTCCGTACGAACCTACGAAGCCCGTAGTCACGTCCGACCGTGGAATTCGGGAGGTGCGCTTCCCGTTAGCATGGACATCCGCACCGATCAAGGCCATTTGGGGAAGGTGTCATGACTGCCAACGTCGACGGAGTGCCCGGAAAATTCGCGACCCTCGGGCTCACCTACGACGACGTGCTGCTGCTGCCGGGCCCGTCGGACATGGCTCCCGACGAGATCGACACCGCCTCGTACGTCTCCAAGAACGTGCGGGTGAACATCCCGCTGCTGTCCGCCGCCATGGACAAGGTCACCGAATCGCGTATGGCGATCGCGATGGCCCGCCAGGGCGGCGTCGGTGTTCTGCACCGCAATCTCTCGATCGAGGACCAGGCGAACCAGGTCGACCTCGTGAAGCGCTCCGAGTCCGGCATGGTGACCGACCCGATCACCATCCACCCGGAGGCCACGCTCGCCGAGGCCGACGCGCTGTGCGGCAAGTTCCGCATCAGCGGCGTCCCGGTCACCGACGGGAACAAGCGGCTGCTCGGCATCGTCACGAACCGCGACATCGCCTTCGAGACCGACCGTACGCGTCGTGTGCACGAGGTCATGACGCCGATGCCGCTGGTCACCGGCAAGGTCGGCATCTCCGGCGTCGAGGCCATGGAGCTGCTGCGCAGGCACAAGATCGAGAAGCTTCCGCTCGTCGACGACGAGGGCGTCCTCAAGGGCCTCATCACGGTCAAGGACTTCGTCAAGGCGGAGAAGTACCCGCACGCCGCGAAGGACTCCGAGGGCCGACTCCTGGTCGGCGCGGCCGTCGGCGTCGCCGGTGACTCCTTCGAGCGGGCCCAGGCCCTGATCGAGCGCGGCGTCGACTTCATCGTCGTGGACACCGCCCACGGTCACTCGCGGCTCGTCGGCGACATGATCGCCAAGATCAAGTCGAACCACACGCGGGTGGACGTGATCGGCGGCAACATCGCCACCCGTGACGGCGCCAAGTCCCTCGTGGACGCGGGCGCCGACGCCATCAAGGTCGGCGTCGGTCCCGGCTCCATCTGTACCACCCGTGTGGTCGCCGGCATCGGTGTCCCGCAGGTCACCGCCATCTACGAGGCCGCGCTCGCCGCCAAGGAGGCCGGTGTCCCGGTCATCGGCGACGGCGGCCTGCAGTACTCCGGTGACATCGCCAAGGCCCTGGTGGCGGGCGCCGACACGGTGATGCTCGGCTCGCTGCTCGCCGGCTGCGAGGAGTCGCCGGGCGAGCTGCTGTTCATCAACGGCAAGCAGTTCAAGTCGTACCGTGGCATGGGGTCCCTGGGCGCCATGCAGACCCGCGGCGAGCGCAAGTCGTTCTCCAAGGACCGCTACTTCCAGGAGGGCGTCGCCTCCGACGAGCAGCTCATCCCCGAGGGCATCGAAGGACAGGTGCCCTACCGAGGCCCGCTGTCCTCCGTCGTCCACCAGCTGGTCGGCGGTCTGCGCCAGTCGATGTTCTACGTCGGCGGCCGGACGGTGCCGGAGCTTCAGGACAACGGCCGCTTCGTCCGGATCACCTCCGCGGGCCTGAAGGAGAGCCACCCGCACGACATCCAGATGACGGTCGAGGCGCCGAACTACAGCCGTAAGTGACCCTTACGCGCGCGTGAAGCGTGCGTCGGGCGTACCGAGGGCGGCTCCGGGAGACTCCGGGGCCGCCCTTGTCGTACCCGTCGGCGATACTGGAACACGCTGCAACGCATCAGGGAAAGGCCACACACGTGACTGAGATCGAGATCGGGCGCGGCAAGCGCGGCCGCCGGGCGTACGCCTTCGACGACATCGCCGTCGTCCCCAGCCGCCGTACGCGGGACCCGAAGGAGGTCTCGATCGCCTGGCAGATCGACGCCTACCGGTTCGAGCTGCCCTTCCTGGCCGCCCCCATGGACTCGGTCGTCTCCCCGGCCACCGCCATCCGCATCGGCGAGCTGGGCGGCCTCGGCGTCCTCAACCTCGAGGGTCTGTGGACCCGGCACGAGGACCCGCAGCCGCTGCTCGACGAGATCGTCGAACTGGACGCGGAGACCGCGACCCGTCGCCTCCAGGAGATCTACGCGGCTCCCATCAAGGAGGAGCTGATCGGGCAGCGCATCAAGGAGGTGCGCGACTCGGGCGTGGTCACCGCGGCCGCGCTCTCCCCGCAGCGCACGGTCCAGTTCTCCAAGGCCGTCGTGGACGCGGGCGTGGACATCTTCGTCATCCGCGGCACGACCGTGTCGGCGGAGCACGTCTCCGGCTCGCACGAGCCGCTGAACCTGAAGCAGTTCATCTACGAGCTCGACGTCCCTGTGATCGTCGGCGGCTGTGCCACCTACACGGCGGCCCTGCACCTGATGCGCACGGGCGCGGCGGGCGTCCTGGTCGGCTTCGGCGGCGGCGCGGCGCACACCACGCGCAACGTGCTGGGCATCCAGGTCCCGATGGCGACGGCCGTCGCGGACGTGGCGGCGGCCCGCCGTGACTACATGGACGAGTCCGGCGGCCGGTACGTGCACGTGATCGCGGACGGCGGCGTCGGCTGGTCCGGCGACCTGGCCAAGGCGATCGCCTGCGGCGCCGACTCGGTGATGATGGGCTCGCCGCTCGCGCGCGCGACCGACGCGCCGGGCCGCGGCCACCACTGGGGCATGGAGGCCGTCAACGAGGAGCTGCCGCGTGGGCAGAAGGTCGACCTCGGCACGGTCGGCACCATCGAGGAGGTCCTCACGGGCCCGTCCCACTCGCCCGACGGCTCGATGAACCTCTTCGGCGCCCTGCGCCGCGCCATGGCCACCACCGGCTACAGCGAGCTGAAGGAGTTCCAGCGCGTCGAGGTGACGGTCGCGGACTCCGTGCACCGGAAGTAGGCGCTTTTCGGTAGGACGTCGGCAGGGGCCGGTCACTCACTCGGTGAGATGACCGGCCCCTTTCGCATGCCCGGACGCGGCGGGGCGTGTGGCGTGGACGGGGGCGCCCGGTTGCGTCCGGGGCGGAACCGGGCTGGTCAGGGGGCTCGCGGGCGATAGCGTCCGGGTCGGCGCCCCAGTTGTGTGGGGTGCCCCCTTCCAAGGACATGGTTCCGGACCCCGGCCCTCGGGGCCCGGCCCGAGTTCCCGAACGTGCCGTTCACCGGGTCATGACGGCGTCGTGGAAGGGGGCGCCCGTGGGACGTCACCGCAAGCCCACCCGCTGGGACCGACTCCGTCTTCGGACGGTGCGGTGCCGGAGGAGGTGGATCTTGCGTCTTTCGGATGGTGAGCGGCCGCCCCCATACACACTAGGGGCGGACACTCCGTGATCCATCCTGGAGCCTGCCGCAGTAGCCCCTGCGGTGGGCTCCACCTGTTCGGATGGTGAGCGGCCGCCCCCATACACAGTAGGGGCGGACACTCCGTGATCCATCCTGGAGCCTGCCGCAGTGACCGCTGCGGTGGGCTCCACCTGTTTGTACGTTACCGGCGGGCCGTGCCGTACGCCATCAGCCCCCGGAGCCCGGGGTGGCCGCGTGCGCCCCGTCTCACAACCGGTGCGCCGCCCCCGTAGGAGTGGCACCCCGCGTGTCCAGCAGCAGCTGTGCCTTCACCGACAGGCCTTGGAGGTCGTACGTCCGGTGCTGCTGGAGGAGGATTGTCAGATCGGCGTCGGCGGCGGCCTCGTAGAGAGAGTCGGCGCGGGGCACCGGTCGGTCCAGGACGCTCCAGGACGGGACGTGCGGGTCGTTGTAGCTGACGGCGGCGCCGAGCTCCATCAGGCGGATCGCGATCTCACGCGCGGGGGTGTTCTGCTGGTCGGCGAGGTCCGGCTTGTAGGTGACGCCGAGCAGCAGCACGCGTGCGCCCCGGGCCGACTTGCCGTGCTCGTTGAGGAGGGCGGCGGCGCGCTGGACGACGTAGCGGGGCATGCGGCTGTTGACCTGCTGGGCCAGTTCGACCATGCGCAGCGGGCTGCCGGGGTGGCCGGTGCGGTCCAGGGGGACGGAGTGGCCGCCGACGCCGGGGCCGGGGCGGAAGGCCTCGAAGCCGAAGGGCTTGGTCTCCGCGCAGCGGACGACGTCCCACAGGTCTACGCCCAGGTCGTGACAGAGGACGGCCATCTCGTTGACGAGGGCGATGTTGACGTGCCGGAAGTTGGTCTCCAGCAGCTGCACGGTCTCGGCTTCCCGCAGGCCACGCGCGCGTACCACCTTGTCGGTGAGACGGCCGTAGAAGGCGGCGGCGGACTCGGTGCAGGCCGGGGTGAGGCCGCCGATCACCTTCGGGGTGTTCGCGGGGTTGAAGGCGCGGCTGCCGGGGTCGACCCGGCTGGGGGAGTAGGCGAGGTGGAAGTCGCGGCCCGCGCGAAGGCCGGAGGTCTCCTCCAGCAACGGCCGCAGGAATTCCTCCGTGGCCCCGGGGTACACGGGCGACTCGAGGATCACGGTGGTGTGCGGCCGCAGGTGTCCGGCGAGGGTGCGGGCGGCCACCTCGAGCTGGCTCAGATCGAGTCCGCCGTCCGCGTCGCGTGGGGTGGGGGCACAGATGACGGCGGTGCGCACCCGCCCCAGCTCTGCGGGGTTGGTGGCGGGCCGGAAGCCTCCCGAGAGCATCCGGCGCAGTTCGGCGGGACTGAGGGAGCCGGCCTCGGGGCCGGTGCGGTAGCCGATGGTCGAAATTCCGGCGGCCACGGCGGCCTGGGCCAGGGGCAGGCCGAACGGGCCGAGTCCGATGACGGCGAGATCTGCGGGCATGGCGTATGCCGTCCTTCCCAGTAACCGAGGTGGGACAGGTGCGCAAGCCCGGTGGACAGAGTGGGCGAGCGCAATGTCAGACTAGGAGTAAATATGACCGTTATGCGGGATTGATCGGTTGTGTTGGCCGGTTGTGTCGGTCGGGCCTGCCGGAGCGGTGTGCGGGCCGGCCGTTACCGGGTGTGTCCTCCGTCGTGATTTCCGGAGGGCCGGTCCAGGTTCCGTGGAAGTTGTCCACAGGCTGGGGGTGAGTAGTGGCTGAAGCCGGGCAACGCGGTCAGAATTTGGGCATGGGGGATACGAACCGGATCTCGCCCTGAGGGCGCGGTCGGCGCGATCGACAGCGGGAGGCAGTGGTGAGGACAGCGACACTGGGGCCGACACAGCGAGCCGAGTCACTGGCAGCCATGGCCGAGCGGGAGCTGGACGTGCTGGTGGTGGGCGCCGGTGTGGTCGGCGCGGGCACCGCCCTGGACGCCGTGACCCGCGGCCTGTCCACGGGGCTGGTCGAGGCGCGCGACTGGGCGTCGGGCACGTCGAGCAGGTCCAGCAAACTGATCCACGGTGGCCTGCGCTATCTGGAGATGCTCGACTTCGCGCTCGTACGGGAGGCGCTGAAGGAGCGCGGACTGCTGCTGGAGCGACTCGCTCCGCACCTCGTCAAACCCGTGCCCTTCTTGTATCCGCTCCAGCACAAGGGCTGGGAACGGCTCTACGCCGGTTCGGGCGTCGCGCTCTACGACGCGATGTCCATGGCCCGCGGGCACGGCCGGGGCCTGCCGACGCACCGCCACCTGACCCGCCGCCACGCCCTGCGGGTCGCCCCGGCCCTGAAGAAGGACGCGCTGATCGGCGCGTTGCAGTACTACGACGCCCAGATGGACGACGCCCGCTTCGTCGCCACGCTCGTGCGCACGGCCGCGGCCTACGGGGCGAAGGTGGCCAACCGCGCGCGGGTGACGGGTTTCCTGCGTGAGGGTGAACGCGTCGTGGGCGCTCGGGTGCAGGACGCCGAGGGCGGCGGGGAGTACGAGATCCGCGCCCGGCAGGTCGTCAACGCCACGGGTGTGTGGACCGACGACACCCAGGCGATGGTGGGGGAGCGCGGGCAGTTCCACGTCCGCGCGTCCAAGGGCATCCACCTCGTCGTGCCGAGGGACCGGATCAGCTCCTCCACCGGGCTCATCCTGCGCACCGAGAAGTCCGTGCTCTTCGTCATCCCGTGGGGCCGACACTGGATCATCGGCACCACCGACACCGACTGGGACCTCGACAAGGCCCACCCGGCGGCCTCCAGCGCGGACATCGACTATCTGCTGGAGCATGTGAACTCGGTCCTGCGGGTGCCGCTGTCCCGCGACGACGTCGAGGGCGTGTACGCCGGGCTCCGGCCGCTGCTGGCCGGCGAGTCCGACGCCACCAGCAAGCTGTCGCGGGAGCACACCGTCGCGCATCCGGTACCGGGACTGGTGGTCGTCGCGGGCGGCAAGTACACGACGTACCGGGTGATGGCGAAGGACGCGGTCGACGAGGCGGTGCGCGGGCTGGACCAGCGGGTGGCCGACTGCGTCACGGAGGACGTGCCGCTGATCGGCGCGGAGGGCTACCGGGCGCTGTGGAACGCGCGGGCGCGGATCGCCGCGCGGACCGGCCTGCACGTGGTGCGGGTGGAGCATCTGCTGAACCGTTTCGGGGCGATGGCGGAGGAGGTACTGGACCTCATCGTTGACGACCCGACGCTGGGCGAGCCGCTCCAGGCCGCCGACGACTACCTGCGCGCCGAGATCGTCTATGCCGCCTCCCACGAGGGAGCACGGCACCTGGACGACGTGCTGACCCGCCGCACCCGCATCTCCATCGAGACCTTCGACCGCGGTACGCGCAGCGCCCGGGAGGCGGCCGAGCTGCTGGCGCCGGTCCTAGGCTGGGACAAGGACCAGATCGAGCGCGAGGTCCAGCACTACGAGAAGCGGGTGGAGGCCGAGCGGGAGTCGCAGCGCCAGCCCGACGACCTGACCGCGGACGCGGCACGCCTCGGAGCGCCGGACATCGTGCCCCTGTGACCCTCCGGCCGTCTGACCCTCCGGCGGTCTGGTCCTCCGGCGGTCTGGTTCTCCGGCGGTCTGGTTCTCCGGCGGTCTGGTTCTCCGGCGGTCTGGTTCTCCGGCGGTCTGGTTCTCCGGCGGTCTGGTTCTCCGGCGGTCTGGTCCTCCGGCCGTCTGGCTCTCCGGCCGTCTGGCTCTCCGGCCGTCCGGCCGGACGGCCGTCTGCCCCTCTGCCCCTCTGCCCCTCTGCCCCTCTGCCCCTGAACTCTCCCCACCTGCCGGGCTTCCGGCCCGGGCGGGGCGGTTCTCCGGGTGGCGATTCACTCGAACGGGTGTGGTGATCCGGGATCTCCGTTCGGCATCGGCTCGTTCTACGGATTGCGAGGGCAGAACTCGGCGGCGAGCAGGGCCGGTTCGAGGGCGGGGTCTGCTATCGCCGTCGTGTTCACCCGGAAGGTGAGGACACGCCGACCGTCGACGGTGGCCGCGCTGCGCACGTAGCTTCCGGAGATCCGGCCGTTGTGTCCCCACACCGTGACGCCGCACGGGAGCTTCGCGGGGAACAGGCCCATGCCGTACGAGCCGTGTGCGGTACGGGTGTCGAGCATCTCGCGCAGCCGGCGCGGGGGCAGCAGCTCGCCGCCGAGCAGCGCCGCGTAGAAGCGGTCCAGATCGTTGAGCGTGGTCACCAGCTCACCCGCGGCCCCGGCCACCCGCGGGTCGAGATCGGTGACGTCGGTCCCGTCCGGGTCGTAGGCGCGGCCGTGCGGGGAGGGCAGAGAGGTGCGGGAGCCGGGGAAGGAGGTGCCCGTCAGACGCAGGGGAAGGATGATCCGCCGTTCCGCCTCCGTGGCGTACGAGCGGCCGGTGACCTGCTCGACCACCAGGCCGAGCAGGACGTAGTTGGTGTTGGAGTAGGCGAATCGGCCTCGGTCGGCAGGAGGGTGGGTGACAGCGATACCGACGGCTTGCATCGGGAGGACGGGGACGGCGCCCTCGGTGTCCCGCGTGAAGTCGTACAGGCCACTGGTGTGGGTGAGCAGGGAACGCAGGGTCAGCGCGCGCCCGTCGTTGCCCGCCCCGCGCACCAGGCCCGGCAGGTGCGACTCCACCGTGTCGGACAGCGACAGCCGGTGCTCGGCGGCCAGTTGGAGCACGACGGTCGCGAGGAAGGTCTTCGTGATGCTGCCGGCCCGGAAATGGTCGGAGCGGGAGAGGCCCGGGCCCGCCTCCGCGTAGCGGGTGCCGCCCTCCTCACGGGCCAGCAGGGCGGCGGCGGGCGCCATGCCGCGGGTGAGGAGCAGCGGGAGCAGGGAGTCCGTGGGCGGTGCGGGAGCAGCGGGCGAACTGGTCGCGAACAGGCCGAGGAGCGCGAGGGCCACGGGTACGGCCACCATGCTCCGAAGCGGTCGCATCACGGCTTCTCCCTTCTTCGCTCCTCCCCCGGCAGGCTCATCATCCAGGGCCGGTCGCGCCCGACTTCATCGGGTCCCCGCCCCGCGAAAGGGGCTCGTGGGGCTCCGTGGCCGGAGCGTGCTGCACCTTCTGGCCGGAATGCACCGCTCCTGAGTGCGGTCGGGAGCGCATCAGGGGCACCCTGGGCGTCGGGCACTTGTCGGGTGGGGGACAATGGAGGCTCTGTCAGGGCGGGTTGCATGAGGGGACGCATGTCGGAGGCGGAGCGGGCGGGAGTATCCCGTCAGGACAAGAGCGCACGTCTCCTCGCCGGGCGGTACCGGCTGGGAGATGTACTCGGCCGCGGCGGCATGGGGACGGTGTGGCGCGCCGAGGACGAGACCCTCGCACGCACGGTCGCCGTCAAGGAGCTGCGGTTCCCCGGGAACATCGACGAGGACGAGAAGCGCCGGCTGATCACCCGGACGCTGCGCGAGGCCAAGGCCATCGCGCGGATCCGCAACAACAGCGCGGTGACCGTCTTCGACGTGGTCGAGGAGGACGACCGGCCGTGGATCGTGATGGAGCTCGTCGAGGGCAAGTCGCTCGCCGAGGTCATCCGTGAGGACGGAGTGCTGGAGCCGAAGCGTGCGGCGGAGGTCGGGCTGGCCATCCTCGACGTGCTGCGTTCGGCGCACCGCGAGGGCATCCTGCACCGGGACGTGAAGCCGTCGAACGTGCTGATCGCCGAGGACGGCCGGGTCGTCCTCACCGACTTCGGAATCGCGCAGGTCGAGGGCGACCCGTCGATCACCTCCACCGGCATGCTCGTCGGCGCTCCGTCGTACATCTCCCCGGAGCGGGCCCGCGGTCACAAGCCGGGTCCGGCGGCCGACCTGTGGTCGCTCGGCGGTTTGCTGTACGCGGCGGTCGAGGGCTCGCCCCCGTACGACAAGGGCTCGGCGATCGCCACGCTCACCGCGGTGATGACCGAGCAGCTGGAGGAGCCGAAGAACGCGGGTCCGCTGCGGGACGTCATCTACGGCCTGCTCACCAAGGATCCCGCACGGCGGCTCGACGACGCCGGCGCGCGGGCGATGTTCAACGCGGTGCTGCACGCGCCCGAGCCGCGGTACGCCGAGCCGGCGGACGCGACGAAGGTCGTGCCGTTGCCGGCGCTGCCGGGCGCCGGCGCCGGGAGCAAGGGGAGTTCGGCGGGCGCGGAGGCGGGCGAGAAGCTGCGCGGCGCGTTCCGGTCCGTGCGCAAGGCCGCCGTGGCGGCGGGCGCCGCGACCTCGGCGGCCGCGGCCCGCGCCAAGTCGGCGAGCGGCACGAGCGCTTCCGGTTCCGTGGGCGCGACCGAGACGCGGCAGAGCGAGACGCGTAAGGGTGGTGCGGCCCGGGGTACCGGGGCTTCCGCGCCGTCCGCCGCCGCGCCTGCGGCCCCGGCCTCCCGGGTCACGACGGGTCCGGCCACGGCCCCGTCGACCGGGCCGGCTTCGGGTCCGGCCGTCCGGCCGGCGTCCGGTGCGGCGCAGTCGACCGCGTCGTCCGCGTCATCGTCCGCGTCCGTACCGGCGGCACGTTCCGGTTCCGGTTCCGGTGCGCGGAGTTCCGGATGGCCCGTCATGACGCCGCCGGATCTGCCGCCGCGGCACGTGCCCAGGGCGCCGCTGACCGATGTGGTGCCCAAGCGGACGCTGGTGATCATCGCCGTGGTCGTGGTGCTCGCGGTGCTCGGTACCGTGCTGGCCCTCACCCTCGGCGGAGGCGACGACACCGCTGGCGGTGCGAAGGACGGCGGTGCTTCCCGGGCGGCGGCCACCGAGAGCACCGGCGCCGACACCAAGGAGGACGAGGACGACGGGACCCGTACGGACGGATCGTCGTCCGCGAAGGCCTCCGCGCCCGCCGCGTCCTCCGGTTCCACGTCGGGCGAGACCTCCGCGGCCGGGGGCGCCGGATCCGGCGTCACCGCTTCGGGGGACGCCCGGGCGTCGACGACGTACCAGGGCGGTCAGGGGTACTCGATCGGACTGCCCGCGGGGTGGAAGTACCGGTCCTCGGACTCCGCGGGCGACCGCTTCACCGGACCCGACGGACAGAAACTTCTCGTCGCCTGGACGACCACGCCCAAGGGTGACCCGGTCGCCGACTGGAAGAGCCAGGAGCGCTACATGACGCGCTCCCAGTACAAGAAGATCCGAATAGAGGCGGTGGACTACCGCGGCTGGAACACGGCCGACTGGGATTTCACCTACACGGAGAGCGGGACGGCGTACCGCACCATCGACCGCGGGTTCGTCGTCGACGACTCTCTCGGGTACGCGTTGATGTACACGGCGAAGTCCGCCGCCTGGGGTACCGACCTGCGGCAGACGACCTGGACGACGCTGACGGACACCTTCACGCCCAAGAAGTAGTGGCCGCCGGGCAGCCGTGTTCGGGCGTGAGATCTGGCATCCCCTCTTTGCGGGTTGCCTCCGGCACGTATCGTGAGTGCTTGCGGACCGTACGCATCCAGCTATACGGCCGGATACGGCTGTAACGGCACGCAACGCGAACGGAATTGACCGACCGGGCGGCCGGGGGAGGCAACGTGGACGACTACGCGGGTCGAGTACTCGTCGACCGCTACCGCCTGCCGCTGCCGCCCTCCGACGAGTACGAACTCACCGAGACACGCGCCTTCGACACCTACAGCGGGCAGGAAGTCCTGGTCCGCCAGGTGCCGTTGCCGGAGGTGGTCGAGGCCGAGGTGCTCGACGCGGAGGGACTGCCCGAAGGGTTCACCGCGCGGGAGCGCGGGGCACGGCGACCCAGACCCCGGGGCCTGGGCGAGGGGACACGACGGCCCGCCGATCCCGTCGTCCGGCGGGCGATGGAGGCGGCGCAGGCGACGGCGGGCATTCCCGACCATCCGCGGCTCGACCAGGTCTTCGACGTGTTCGCCGAGGGCGGCTCGCTGTGGATAGTGAGTGAACTGGTGGCCGCGCGGCCGCTCGCGGCCCTGCTCGCCGAGAAGCCCCTGACGCCGTACCGGGCGGCCGAGGTGGCCTCCGACGTACTCATGGCACTGCGGGTGCTGCACGCGCACGGCTGGGTGCACCGGAACATCACCGCGCGTACGGTCCTCGTCTGCGACGACGGGCGGGTCATGCTGACCGGCCTGGCGGTGGGCGCGGCGGAAGAGGCGCTGTGCGGGTACGACCCGGTCCCGGCGCCGGACGCGGAGCGTCAGCAGGGCGTGGCGGGCCGGGGGAACGGCGGCGCGGGCAACGGCGGGAGCGTCGTCGGGCCCCGGGCCCCCGTGTCTGCGCCGCGACCCGACGGCCAGGTCGCTCTCGGCGGACCCGCCGGAACCGGTGGCTCCGGCGGCTTCGGTGGTTTCGGCGGTTCCGTCGGGGCCGGCTCCGGCGGAAGCGGGGCCGGTGCCGGTGCGGTCGACCCCGAGGCCGCGCGGCGGGCCGCCATAGAGGCGCGGGCATCGGGTGCGCTGCCGGTGCCGGCGGGTGAGCCGTCCGGTGGCGGCGGGGCATCCGGGGCGGTGGCCCGCAGGGCGCCGACGGAGACCGGCGGGGACATCCGCGCCGCGCGCGCCGGGGCGATCGCCGCCTATCGCGCGGGAGCGCGGGCGGCGGCCCGGGTGCAGGAGGCCCAGGAGGCGCAGCAGAACGGACGTGCGGCCCTGCCGGGCGCCCGCACCCCGGGCGACGACGGCCAGGGGACCCCGGCAGGCGGTCCCCCCGGGCAGATCGCCGACCCCTACGGAGTCTCGGGCGCACCCGTGCCCGGCCCCGCCGGGTACGGCCAGGGACAGCCCGCTCATCCCCACCGGGCGGGCCCCGGCTCCGGCGGCGCACCGCACGCCGTCCCGCCGGCCTCGCACTCTTCGCTCACGCCCGTGCCCGGCGCCCAGGTGCCCGTGCAGGGGCAGGGCACGGGACCGTCGGGGGAGGGCCCGGGCGGAGCCCGCTGGGACGAGCCGGTGGCCGGGGCGCCCGGGAGCGTCGCGCGCCGCGGGCCCGGCACCGCGCTGGCCGCGGAGCGGGCGCGGCAGGCCCGGATGGCCGTGGTCGGGCCGGTCACCGAACGCTGGGCGCCCGAGCAGGCCGGGCCGGTGCACGAGAACTGGCAGCTGGCCGCGCCGATCGGTCCCGCGACCGACCTGTGGGCGCTGGGCGCGCTGCTCTTCCGGGCGGTACAGGGACATGCGCCCTACCCCGAGGAGTCGACGGCCGAGCTGGTGCAGATGGTGTGCGCCGAGCCGCCGGCCTTCGCCGAGGAGTGCGGACCGCTCAGACCGGTCGTGGAGTCGCTGCTGCGCCAGGACCCGACCGAGCGCCTCGGCTTCGAGGAACTGCGGGGCTGGCTGCGCTCACTGGTGCGGTCCGCGCCGGAGCCGGAGGCGGGTACCTACGTCGTCGCCGCGCCGCCGACCGATCCGCGTCGGCTGCCGATCGTCCGCCGCCGGGGCGAACTGGTGCGCAGACGGCGTGCCCGTCTGCCCGCGACCCACGGGCGGCACAAACGGGACCGGCCGGAGACGAGCGGTTCGCCCCGCAGCCTGGGCCGCACCCTGCTGGTGCTGATCCTGCTCGTGCTGGCCGGGGCCATCGCGTACGCCGTGCTGTTCATGCCCAAGGCGGACGAGGGCGCGGCCGGTACGGACGGCTCACGGCGGACCGGGGCCACCGGCGCGCCGGGCGGCCAGGCGCCCGAGGCGAGCAGCGAGCCCCGGCCCGACCAGACCTCGCCGGGCGCCGGCGCCTCGCCGTCCTCGGGAGCGGAGGCCACCCAGACGCAGACCGGTGGGTCCGGGTCGGGCGTCGCCGAGGGGTTCACCGTCCGCGCGGACGACGCCGGCTTCCGGGTCGCCGTCGCCAACGGCTGGGACCGCACCCCGAAGAACGGGCGCGGCCAGGTCGTGTACGCGCACGGCGACTTCGAGCTGATCGTCGTGCCCGGACGCGACAGCGCGTCGTCGAACGGCAGCGACCCGATGGTCTACCAGCGGGAGAAGGAGAGCGAACTCCAGCCGTACCGTGACTCCAGCTGGGCGACGGCCTCGGGGCTGCGCACGACGACGGTGGGCGCCCGGACCATGGCCGAGGGGCAGTTCACCTGGACCGACGGCGACGGGCAGGAGCTGTACGTCCGCAATGCCGCGATCCTCGTCTCGGGGCGGTACCACGTCGTGCAGGTCAGGGGGCCGGAGGCGGAGCGGGACGAGGTCACCCGGCTGTTCGAGCAGGCGTCGGCCACGTACCAGTACACCGGCTGAGCACCCGCCCGGTCCTGTCCGGTCCCGCCCGCTCGCGTGCGGTTCTCTCCCGGCCCTGGAGGCGACAACCGTCACAGTGCTGTCACCTTGGCACCCTGCCGGTTCCCCGGAAGGTGCCCGGTCTTTACGCTGGCTGTGTCAAGAGCATTGCGGGGCAACGTGAATCAGATGCAGGGCCTGCTCCTGGCGGGTCGCTACCGGCTCGCCGACGCCATCGGGAGCGGCGGTATGGGCCGGGTGTGGCGTGCGCACGATGAGCTGCTGCACCGGGCCGTCGCCATCAAGGAGTTGACGGCGGCGCTCTACGTCGCGGAGAGCGACCGAACCGTGCTGCTGGCGCGGACCAGAGCTGAGGCCCGCGCGGCCGCGCGGATCAACCACTCCGCCGTGGTCACCGTGCACGACGTGCTCGAGCACGACGGCCGGCCCTGGATCGTGATGGAGCTGGTCGAGGGCCGCTCGCTGGCCGACGCCGTCAAGGAGGACGGGCGGATCGAGCCCACCGAGGCCGCCCGGATCGGTCTGTGGGTGCTGCGTGCCCTGCGTGCCGCGCACTCGGCCGGCGTCCTGCACCGTGACGTCAAGCCCGGCAACGTGCTGCTCTCGCACGACGGCCGTGTCCTCCTCACGGACTTCGGCATCGCCCAGATCGAGGGCGACAGCACCATCACCCGGACCGGGGAGGTCGTCGGCTCGGTCGACTACCTGGCCCCCGAACGCGTGCGCGGCCAGGACCCCGGCCCCTCCTCGGACCTGTGGGCGCTGGGCGCGACGCTGTACACGGCGGTCGAGGGACGGTCGCCGTTCCGGCGCACCTCGCCGCTGACCACTCTTCAGGCCGTCGTCGAGGAGGAGGCCGCCGAAGCCGGGCACGCCGGCCCGCTGGGCCCCGTCATCACCGCCCTGCTGCGCAAGGACCCGGCCACCCGTCCCGACACCGCCGAGACCGAGCAACTCCTTGCCGAGGCCGCCGAGGGGCGGCGCCCGGACGGGGCGCAGGCGTACGTGCCGACGCAGTACGGCGGTCCCGACCGGGCTTCGGGGCATCACCGCCCCGTGGCGCACCCGCCGTCCCACCCGACGGCCGGCACCGCGTACGTCCCGCTGCCGCCGGAGGCGGCGACGCCCGTGCCCGGCCATCCCATGACGGCCGCGACCGCCGTGGGGCCGACGAACCTCGGCCAGGACGTCGCACGGCAGCCGCAGCGGTCCCAGCCGCCTCGTCGTCGTCGGGTGCTGGCGCTCGTGGTCGTCTTCGCCGCGCTGGTCGGCGGGGGAACGGCGGTGGCGTGGCAGAAGTGGGACGAGGGGCGGCAGGGCACCGGTGGCTCCGCGTCGGCGTCCACCTCGCCGAGCCCGAGCACGTCGGCCGAGACGAGCACCCCCGCCCAGGACGACTCCTGGGAGGAGATCAACGACCCGCTGGGCTTCGGGCTCTCGCTCCCCAAGGGCTGGGAGCGGGACGTCTACCAGGACGACGGCGACCTCAAGCAGATCGACTACACCCCCGACGGCGGCGAGCACTTCCTCCGCATCGCCCTCGACAAGTCCCCCGACTTCAGCGACCCCTACGCGCACCAGGTCGACCTCGAACAGCAGCTCCAGCGGCTGGTCGGCTACGACCGGGTCACCCTGGAGAAGAACGTCTACCGGGACCGCGAAGGCGCCGAATGGGAGTACACCTGGACCGCGCTGGCGAAGGACACGGAGTTCCCCGGGCCGCGCCGCGCGATCGAGGAGACGTACGTGGCCCGCGACGGCACCGAGTACGCGATCTACATGTCCTCGCCCGCGGCGGACTGGCCCGAGACGGCCAAGCGGTTCAAATCCGTACTACAGAGCTGGCGGGAGCCCACTTCGTAGCGTCGGCCGGGGCCCGGTAGTTGGCCGGACGGCGCCCCGGAGGCGTGGTGTCCGGTGGGGCATGATGAGTCCATGGGGACCGAGGGGGACGGGGACGGCGTACGGGTCATCGCGGGCCGTTACCGGCTGGAAGCGAGGCTCGGGCGCGGGGGCATGGGAGTCGTGTGGGGTGCCACCGACCAGCTGCTGGGACGGCGTGTCGCCGTCAAGGAGCTGACCCGGGACGACACGCTCTCCGACGAGGAGGCCCGCGGCCGCCGCGACCGGACACTGCGCGAGGCCCGCGCGGTGGCCCAGTTGAGCCACCCGCACATCATCGTCGTGCACGACGTCGTCGAGGAAGGCGAACGTCCGTACATCGTCATGGAGTTGATCGACGGCGGATCGCTCGCCGACCGGATCGCCGCGCGGGGTCCGATCGAGCCGGCCGAGGCGGCCCGGATCGGCATCGCCCTCCTCGGGGCGCTGCGCGCCGCCCATGCCGCCGGGGTCCTGCACCGGGACATCAAGCCCGCCAACGTCCTGCTCGAACGCGACAGCGACCGCGTCGTCCTCACCGACTTCGGCATCGCGCAGGTCGCGGGCGCCACCACGCTGACCGAGACCGGGTCGTTCGTCGGCTCGCCCGAGTACACCGCGCCGGAGCGGATGTCCGGGGCGCGGACCGGAGCGGAGTCCGACCTGTGGTCGCTCGGCGCGCTGCTGTGCACGGCGCTCAGCGGCGAGTCGCCTTTCCGGCGCGACTCGTTGGGCGGCATCCTGCATGCGGTCGTCTTCGCCGAGATCCGGACACCCGCGCAGGCCGAGCCGCTGCTGCCCGTCGTGCGGGGGCTGCTGGAACGCGATCCGGACCGGCGGCTGGGCGCCGCCGAGGCGGAGCGGCTGCTGCGCGCCTACCTGGACACCGGGCGTACGCCGGCCCCGGTGTCGGCGGGGTACACGCCGACCCAGGCGGACCTGTCCCGGCCGCGTTGGGAGCCACCGGCCAGGGAGCGCTCCACCCGGGGGGTGCTCGTCGCCGCGCTGCTGGTCGCCGCGATGGCGGGGGCGGGTGTCTCGGCGGCGGCGCTGCTGCTGAACGGCGACGGCGACGGCGGGCGCACCCCGACGAGTTCGGCGCCGGGGTCCCCGGCGGGCGGCTCGGCGAGCCCCACGCCCACCGGGACCCCCTCGGCCACCCGTTCGCCGTCGGGCTCCACCCCGTCCTCCAGGCCCTCCGGGTCCGCCACGGCGGGCGCTGCCTCGGCGGCCTCGGACGACCGCCCCGGCACGCCGACCGCGCCCTCCGGCTACCGGGTGGCGGTCGATCCCGCCGGGTTCTCGCTCGCCGTGCCGGAGGACTTCACGCGGGTGCCCCAGGGCGAGCGGGTCTTCTACCTGTCGCCGGGGCAGGTCTTCCGGCTCGGCGTCAAGGTCGCCGCCGCACCACCCGGCGGCCCGCTCGCCGTGATGGAGTCCGCCGCCGCCGGGGGTCCGGACACCAACCCGGGCTACCACGACGGCCGGGTCACCGAGACGGCACACGGCCGGAGCCCCGCCGCCCTCTGGGAGTTCACCTGGGACGGCTTCAGCGCGGCGGAGGGGCCCCGGCACACGTACGACCTGTGCTGGGAGGAGGGCGGGCTGCTCTACGACGTGTGGGTGTCGGCGCCGGTCGGGAAGGTGCGGGAGGCGCGGGAGTACTTCGACGTCGCGGTCGACACGTTCGCCGTATCGACCTAAACGGGAAATAAGGAACGTTGTGCGTCACGGGTCTGTGACCGGTGTGCGCCGCCGGTGGATACCGGCCTGTCCGGCGCGATAGGGATGGAGTCATGAGTTTCGACGGGGGCGCCGGCCGCGAGGCCGACGAGACGACGAGTTTTGTTCTGCAACCGCCGAGGCCGGCGCCGCCGCAGCAGGCCGCGCTGCCCGACCTGGCCGTCCCGCCGCAGGAACCGGGCGTCGGGCGGCTCATCGCGGGACGCTACCGACTGCTCGCCAAGCTCGGGCACGGCGGCATGGGCACGGTCTGGCGCGCCAAGGACGAGACGGTGGACCGTGAGGTCGCCGTCAAGGAACCCCGCGTACCCGACCACCTTCCCGAACGTGAACAGACCAACGTGTTCGAGCGGATGCGCCGCGAGGCGCGGGCCGCGGCCCGGCTGGACCATCCTGCCGTGGTCAACGTGCACGACGTGGCGGTCGTCGACGGCCGTCCGTGGATCGTGATGGAGCTGGTCCACGGACGCTCGCTCGGCGACGCCCTCCAGGAGGGCACGCTCGGCGCGCGCGAGGCGGCCCGGGTCGGCCTGGAGGTGCTCGGCGCGCTGGAGGCGGCGCACGCGGCGGGCATCCTGCACCGGGACGTGAAGCCGGACAACATCCTCCTCGGCCGCCACGACCGGATCGTCCTCACGGACTTCGGCATCGCCCAGATCGAGGGCGAGACCAACCTGACCGACACCGGTGGCTTCGTCGGCTCGCCCGAGTACATCGCCCCCGAGCGGGTGCTGGGCCAGCGACCCGGCCCGGCCTCCGACCTGTGGTCCCTGGGCGTGGTGCTGTACGCGGCGACGGAGGGCGTCTCGCCGTTCCGCCGCAGCAACACCCCGGCCACGCTCCAGTCCGTCCTCAACGCGGTGCCCGCGCCGCCCGCCGCCGCCCAGGGCCCGCTCGCCGAGGCCGTCAACGGACTCCTGGACAAGGACCCGGCGCGCCGCCCGGCCGCCGCGCGGGTGCGGGCCCTGCTGGAGGCCGCCGCGAACCCGCCCGCACCCCAGCCCCAGCCCCAGCCCACCCAGGTCGTGCGGCAGGGCGAAGCCCCGCGCGCCCGGCGCCGGTTCGGCCGCGCGGTGTGGACCGGGCTCGGCGCGGCGGTCGTCGCGGCGGCGGTGGCGGTGTACCTGGTGGTCGCCGACCCGTTCGCGGGGCCGCTGCCGGACGGCTGGACGACGGAGCACGAGAAGGAGGTCACCGCGACGCTGGCGGTGCCCGACACCTACGTACGCAGCGAACCCGGGAAGAACGCCGCCGCCGACGAGCACTGGGTCAGCTACACCGACCCGAGCGGCGCGATCTCGGTCGTCCTGCTGGTGAGCCGCAAGGCGGAGGACACCGGCCACGAGATCAAGGCCTCCGCGGCCGCCGAGATGTACGCCGACGACGGGGACTTCAAGGAGTCCGGCAGCTACGAACTCGAGATGCCCAAGGGGCCGCGCACCTCGACCGACGACAACATGACGTTCCACGACCGCAAGGCCGCCGGGAACACGGTCGGCTACACCACCACCGACTCCCAGGAGCCGGCCCCGCGCGAGCTGAGGATCCTGTACTACAAGTCCTCCGGCGGTGACATGTACAAACTGATGATCGGCTACCCCGGCAAGGGCGACTTCACCCTGCGCGGCCGTGAGGTGGCCCGTACCGCGATCGCCAACCTGGAGATCGACAAGCTCTAGCCGGTGGCCCACGGGTCGCTTCGCGCGGCGCACGCACGAGTGCTGCGAACGGGCCTTGAAGTCAGTGGAGTTGGTGAGACCGGCACACCTCGCGGGGGAGGGCGCGGTGGAGGGGCGACGGCTGGAATCGGGACGGTTCGCCCTGGGCAGGTGAGGGTGCGGGGGATCGTGGTAGTCATGGAGGCATGAGCAACGACGGGGGCCCCGGCGGCGCCGAAAACCGGACGGTGGGCGGGCGCTACCGGCTGCTGGAACGTATCGGCTCCGGCGGGATGGGCACCGTCTGGCGGGCCCGCGACGAGCTCATGGATCGCGAGGTCGCCGTCAAGCAGCCCCGGTTGCCCGGCGATCCCGAGGACGACTTCCACCGCCGGGCCGCCCACCGCCTCCACCGGGAGGCCAGGGCCGCCGCGCGCGTCGACCACCCCAACGCCGTCGCCATCCATGACGTGGTGGTGGAGGAGGGCACGGGAGCCGGCGTGGAGGGCGGACTCCCGTGGATCGTCATGGAGTTGGTCCGTGGCGAGTCCCTGCACGAGGTGCTGAAGCGCGGCCCCCTCGACCCGGCCGAGGCCGCCCGGATCGGTCTCGCCGTCCTGGGCGCCCTGCGTGCCGCGCACGCCGTCGGCATCGTCCACCGGGACGTGAAACCCGCCAACGTCCTGCTCGGACCTCCCCCACTGCCGATCCCGCCCGAGCCGGGGCAGCCCCACGGCCGGGTCGTCCTCACCGACTTCGGCATCGCCCACATCCAGGGCGAGGAATCCCTCACCGTCAGCGGCGAGTTCGTCGGCTCGCTGGAGTTCGTCGCGCCCGAGCGGATGTCCGGACGCGGCGGGGGTCCGGCGTCCGACCTCTGGTCCCTGGGCGTCCTGCTGTACGCGGCCGTCGAGGGCTGGTCCCCGTTCCGCCGGACGACGGTGGAGTCCACGCTCGCCGCGATCATCGCCGCGGACCCCCCGGAGCCGAAACAGGCCGGCCCCCTCGGCCCCCTCGTCGTACGGCTCCTGGTCCGCGACCCGGTTCAGCGGCCCGGCCCGGCGGAGGTCGCCGAGATACTCGCCGCGGTCACCGGGGGCCGACCCCTGCCGGCCCCCGCCGGGAAAACCCGGGAAGCCCGGGACGGGGGAAGCGGCGAACGTGGTGAAGACGGAGAAGACGGAGAAGACGGAGAAGACGGGGGAGACGGGGGAGACGGGGGCGGAGGGGAAGGCGGAGGAAGAGGAGGAGAAGGCGGGCGAAGTGACGAAGGCGGAGCAGGGAGAGGAGAGGGCGGGCGAAGAGGTGGAGGCCGGTGAGGTCGAGCCTCAGGACGCGCTGGTCTTACGGGAGTTCGGCGAGGACGCGGGAACGGTGCGGGTGAGGACGGCCCGGCCGGACGCGGGAAGGGTGCGCGTCGGCGTGGCCCCGCCGGAAGCGGCGCAATCGAGCGTGCCGCTGCCGGTCAACGACGCCCCCGGACCACGGCTGCCCCACCCGGCGTCGGCCACCGGGCCCGGACCGGCCCGCGCGGGCCGCCTCCGGCGGTCGTCGACGCGTCGCTCGCTGACCCTGGCCGTGCTCGCCGGGCTGCTCTGCGGCGGCGCCTGGTGGGGGAGCGACCGGCTCGGCGGGACCGACAGCGGAGCGGCGGAGCGGCCGGTGACCTACTCCGGCTCGGCGTCGACGACTCCGTCCGCCTCCGCCGTCGCGGGCACGCGGTGGGTCGCTCACCGCGAGGCCGGGCTGGACGCCGTGCTGTCCCTTCCGAGCGGGTACCGGCAGTCGGCCCGGCAGGACGGCGCGGATCAGGAACCGCGGCTGGTGGTCTACTCGGCGGGCCCGGTCGACGTACGCCTCACCCTGTGGGACAAGGCGCCCGCCGCCCCGATGGCCAGAGCGGCCCAGACGCACGACACCTGGAACGGCTACGCCCCGGACGCGCGCACCCAGACCACCCGCACCACCTTCCACGGCGCCGAGGCCGCCCTCGCCGACACCACCTACGCCCTGGACGACGCCCCGACCCGTGTCATGGAACTGTTCGTCCTCACCGCCGACGCCCGCATGTACGAGCTGCGCGTCGTCATGCCCAAGGGGACCCCGGAGGAGAAGCAGGGCACGGCGGTGTTCAAGGCGGCGCGGGACCGCCTGGAAATCGGTAAATGACCGGGCACAACGTCCTGATCAGCAGGTTTGTTGCCAGTGAACGCTGGCGTCATGTGTGCGGTCGGTGAAACGGTATTACCGGCGGGTACCCAAAGTCCTCCCCACGTCATACCCTGCGCCTCATGACGGACTCGCAGGCCCCGGAAAAGACCGGCACCGAGCTCAGTGGGAAGACCACGACCGGTACCAACCCTCTCGCCCCCGCTCCCAAGGGCGTCCGTACCGCCGCGGACGTGGTCACACCCGAGCTGATAGCCCAGCTCACCAAGGGGGTGACCGGCTCCGGCCGTACCGCCAACCACACGCCCTTCACCGGTGGGAAGCTGGCCGACCTGCCCGAGTCCACGCCTGACGACGTGCTGAAGGCCTTCGAGGCGGCCCGCGAGGCGCAGGCGGTCTGGGAGCGGACGCCGGTGCGGGAACGCGCCGCCGTCCTGCTCCGCTTCCACGACCTCGTGCTGGAGCGCCAGGCCGAGGTGCTCGACCTCATCCAGCTGGAGACCGGCAAGGCGCGACTGCACGCCCACGAAGAGGTGCAGGCGGTGGCCGTCGCCGCCCGGCACTACGGCCGCAAGGCCCCGTCGTACCTCCGCCCCAAGCGGCACGCGGGCGCCATGCCGACGCTGACGAAGGTCACCGAACTGCGCCACCCGCGCGGGGTCGTCGGCCAGATCGCCCCCTGGAACTACCCGCTGGAGCTGTCGGTCGGCGACGCGCTCCCGGCGTTCGTCGCGGGCAACGCGGTCGTGATGAAGCCCGACACGGAGACCTGCCTGACCGCCCTGTGGGCCCGTGACCTGCTCGTCGAGGCGGGACTGCCCGCCGAGGTCTTCCAGGTCGTCCTCGGCGAGGGGCCCGTCGTCGGCCCGGAGGTCGTCCGGCACGCCGACTACGTCTCCTTCACCGGCTCCACCCGCACCGGCCGAGAGGTCGCCCAGGGCGCCGCCGCCCGTCTCGTCGGCGTCTCCCTCGAACTCGGCGGCAAGAACGCCATGCTGGTCCTCGAGGACGCCGACATCGAGAAGGCCGCGGCGGGCGCCGTCCGCGCCTGCTTCTCCTCGGCGGGCCAGCTCTGCATCTCCATCGAGCGGCTGTACGTCCACGAGTCGATCGCGGACGCCTTCGTCGAGCGCTTCGCCGCCCGCACCAAGGCCATGCGCCTGGGCACTTCACTGGCCTACGGCGCCGACATGGGCTCCCTGGTGGGCGAACGCCAGCTGGAGACGGTGACCCGGCACGTGGAGGAGGCCGTCGCCAAGGGCGCCAAGGTCGTCGCAGGCGGGGTCGCCCGCCCGGACATCGGCCCCTACTTCTTCGAGCCGACGATCCTCGACGGCGTGACGGAACCCATGTCCGTCTGCACCGAGGAGACCTTCGGCCCGGTCGTCTCGATCTACCGCTTCAAGACCGAGGACGAGGCCGTCGAGCTCGCCAACTCCACGCCGTACGGCCTGAACTCCTCGGTCTGGACGAAGGACGGCCGCCGCGGCCGGGACGTCGCCGCCCGGGTGCGGGCCGGCACCGTGAACGTCAACGAGGGCTACGCCTCCGCCTACGGCAGCGTCCAGTCCCCCATGGGCGGCATGAAGGACTCCGGGCTCGGCCGCCGCCACGGCTCCGAGGGCATCCTCAAGTACACCGAGGCCCAGACGGTGGCCCAGCAGCGCCTCCTGCCGATGGCTCCGGCACTGGGCATGGACGACGAGAAGTACGCGGAGTTCATGAGCCGGAGCCTGAAGCTCATGAAGGCGTTCCGCTTCCGCTAGGAGCCCCCGCCGCCGCCCTACGGTCCCCCGCCCCACCAGTACGCCCCGCCCCACCCGTTCTCAACGAGGAGAGCATGTGTCCCAGGACGCTTACGACTACGACGTCCTCGTCGTCGGCTCCGGCTTCGGCGGTTCGGTGACCGCCCTGCGCCTGACGGAGAAGGGCTACCGGGTCGGCGTCCTGGAGGCGGGGCCGCCGTTTCACCCGGGAATCGCTGCCCAGGAACTCCTGGGACCTGAAGAACTACCTCTGGGCGCCCAGGCTCGGCATGTACGGCATCCAGCGGATCCATCTGCTGGGCAACGTCATGGTGCTGGCCGGCGCGGGCGTGGGCGGCGGTTCCCTCAACTACGCCAACACCCTCTACATACCGCCCAAGCCCTTCTTCGACGACCCCCAGTGGCGTGACATCACCGACTGGCAGGAGGAGCTGAAGCCGTACTACGACCAGGCGCGGCGCATGCTGGGCGTACGGCTCAACCCGACGACGACCCCCTCCGACGTGCATCTGAAGGCGGCGGCGGAGCGGATGGGCGTCGGCGACACCTTCCACATGGCCCCCGTCGGCGTGTTCTTCGGCGACGGCGAGGACGCCGACGGGACGGCGAAGGCCGGGCCGGGGGAACAGGTCGCCGATCCCTACTTCGGAGGCGTCGGCCCGACCCGCAAGGCCTGCACCGAGTGCGGCGAGTGCATGACCGGCTGCCGGCACGGCGCGAAGAACACCCTGAACGAGAACTATCTCCACCTCGCCGAGAAGGCGGGCGCGGTCGTGCACCCGTTGACGACGGTCGTGTCCGTCACGGACGACTCGCAGGGCGGCTACGCGGTCGCCACGCTCCCCACCGACGGCCGCCGCAAGGCGAAGGGCAGGGTCTTCAAGGCCCGCCGAGTAGTGCTCGCCGCGGGCACCTACGGCACCCAGACGCTGCTGCACCGCATGAAGGCGGACGGCCAACTCCCTTACCTGTCAGACCGGTTGGGCGAGCTGACCCGCACCAACTCGGAGGCGCTGGTCGGCGCGCAGACCGACGACCGCCGCTATCGCAAGGTGACGGGCGCGGCGAAGGTGGACTTCACCCGCGGAGTCGCCATCACCTCCTCCGTCCACCCGGACGACAGCACCCACATCGAGCCGGTCCGCTACGGCAAGGGCTCCAACTCGATGGGCGGCCTGTCGATCCTGCAGGTGCCGTACGCGGAGGGCTCGTCGAGGGTCGCCGGGTGGCTGGCGAACGCGGCCCGCCACCCGCTGCTCGTCCTGCGCTCGCTCTCCAACCGGCGCTGGTCGGAGCGGACCATCATCGGCCTGGTGATGCAGTCCCTGGACAACTCGCTGACGACGTACCTGAAACCGGACGGCGTCGGCAAGGGCCTGCTCACCGCCCGCCAGGGCCACGGCGCCCCCAACCCCAAGCAGATCAGGGCCGCCTCCGAGGCCGCCTCCGCGATCGCCGCCGACATCAACGGCTTCGCCGGATCCAACGTGGGCGAGCTGATGGGCACGCCGCTCACCGCGCACTTCCTCGGCGGCTGCCCGATCGGCGACTCGCGCCGGACGGGGGTCATCGACCCGTACCACCGCCTCTACGGCCACCCCGGCATCTCGGTCGTCGACGGCGCCGCGGTCTCGGCCAACCTGGGCGTGAACCCGTCGCTCACCATCACGGCCCAGGCCGAGCGCGCGATGTCGTACTGGCCGAACAAGGGTGAGACGGACCCGCGTCCGGCGCAGGGCAGGGCGTACGAGCGGCTGAAGCCGGTGGAGCCGGTCAGCCCGGTGGTGCCCGCCGAGGCGTTCGGAGCGCTCCGCCTGCCGTTCCTGGGCATGCCGGCCGTCCCGCCCAAGCGGTAGCCGATCCGGCCCGGCGAAAGCGGTCGGCGATCCGCCCAGGCCAAAGCAGAAGGCGATCCGCCCAGACGAAGGGCGAAAGGCGAAGGGACCTGCGCCCCCCTCCGAGCGCAGGTCCCTTCGCTGGTCTCGATACGCGTTACGCGTGCGTGCCGACCTTGCGGCGACGGACCGCGAACACCGCGCCGACGCCGGCCACCACGGCGACTCCGCCGACGAGTCCGATCATCGGCAGCGCCGAGTTCGAACCGGTCGAGGCGAGGCTGCCGCTGATGGGCTTGGCGCTGCCCTGGGGCTTGACGCCGTCGGTCGGCTTGTCACCGTTCGGCTCGGCGTCGTCGACACCGTCCGCGGAGCTGCCGGCGGCGAGGATCTCGATGTCGTAGAGGTCACCGTTGCCGTAGCAGAGGGAGTCCTCGCCCGCGTAGACGGCCTCGCTGAAGGCGAGCGAGGAGCCCGCGGGCGCGGAGGCCTTGACCTTCAGTCGCAGGTCGAGGGTGGCGGAGGAACCCTTCTCCAGGGAGTCGAGCAGACCCACGAAGGAACTCGTGAGGTTGGCCTGCTTGCCGTCCTCGTCCTCGTAGTAGTCCTGGAAGCTGTCGGTCCACTTGCCGTCCTCCTTGACCTGGAGCACGGCGAGGCCCTCGGACAGCCACTCGTCCGTTTCGTCGCCGTACTCCACGAAGGAGTCGATGTACACGTTCTTCAGGTCGTGGTCGGAGCCGTTCTTGACCACGAACTCGAAGTCGTGCCAGCCGGAACCGGCGACGATCTTGCTGGGCAGACCCTTGAGATGGGCGGTGAGCTTCTCGTCCAGGTTGAAGGTCTTGCAGTCCGTGTACGGGTCGAACCCGTCCTCGCTCTCGCTCGCCGACGGGCTCGTGGAGGCCTTGCCGGAGCCGGACGCCGAGGGCGACGAGCTGCCGGACGGGGAGCCGGAGGCGCTGCCGCTCTGCGAGCCGGACGCCGACGGGGACGAGGTGTCGGACTCGGAGGCGGAGGCGCTCGAGCCGGTCGACGGCGAGGCGGAGGTGTCGTCCGACGCGGACGCGCTGGCGGACGGCGAACCGCTCTCCTCCGCGAAGGCGGCGGGCGCGGCCAGCAGGGTGAGCGGCGCGATGACGGCCGTGGCGGCCACGGAGACGAGCGTGCGACGAAGCTTCATGGAGACCTCGATGGATCCGGTGGGAGGCCTTCCGCATGGGGGTGTGGGTGTGGCCTTTGATTCGGTAGGTGTGACAGGCGAGCACTGGGAACAGTTGTGCGCGACTCACAGAATCTTTATATGACGCCCGTCACACCGCCAGGGCCGGATCGCCCCTCCGTGCCCGTGGGCGCTGTGTGCCCGTCGTCCCTGCGTGTCCCTCAGATCTGCGTGCCCCTCAGATCTGCGCGCCCTTCAGACCTGCGTGCCCCTCAGGCCTCCGCGCCCGTCAACTGTGGTGGCGGCATGACGAAGGGCCCCGCGGGACGGATCCGCGAGGCCCTTCTCTATCGTCAGCACCGGCGTCAGGGCAGCGCCGGTGCCTGGGAGCGGCGCCGGGGGGTCGCGCCGCTGGCCTGGACCTTCGCCAGGGCGGGCAACGCACGGAAGGCGGTTGCCCGGAGGGGGAGTTGAGCCTGTTCGGGGCTTTCTACGCATCGTGCTGGATGAGCGCGGCGCCCGCAACCGTTTGACCCGGACCTTGTGCATTTTTGCATTTTTCGCCGGTCGGCTCGGCCCCGGGCGTCCCCGAGGCCGGCCGTTCTCTTGGGTGACCGGGCTGCTGTCCCCTGCCGTCCGGTCACTTGTCCGGAGCGAGGTCCCACGGCGCACGGCACGATCCGTACGCCTCATCGCTCCAGCGAGCCACGCGTGGTTATTCCGGGCCCGCCCCTGGCTGGAACGGACACCGGGACCAACGAGGTCGTCCGGGAGGCGGTCACGCGCCCGTACGGGTGAGAGCGGCGTCCAAGGGGGCACAACCGGTGCCCGACCTCAGACGCGCCCGCGGCAGAGTTCCAGCAGCGTCATCGCCAGCGACGTGCCGGGCTTGCCGAGGGCGTCCCGGTAGTGGCCGAGGATCTCCATCTCGCGGGAGAGGTTCACGCGTCGGCCGCCCGAGGTCATCCGCGCTTCCTGGATGACGGCGGAGACGGCCATCCGTTCCTGGATCAGGCCGATGATCCGGTCGTCGAGCGAGTCGATGCGCTCACGGGCTCCGGTGATCATGTCGGCGGCCTCGGGGGTGCGGGCGCCGGTCACGTCGATGGTGGTCATGGGGGCTCCTGTGGTGGTGACGGGTGCCCCGAGCGGCAGGACCCGGGAAAACGACAGGCGCCCCGGGCCTTGTCGGCCCGGGGCGCCTGGGAAGTCGCTCGTCAGTTGCTCAAGCAGCACGACCATGGCAGCCGGTGGGCCGGTTGCCATAGGTAAACAGGAAGGTCGCGTGCGTGAGCATGCGGCCAGTATGCAGGGTCTCCGGGTGAGGTCCAAGGCGGTTCGCGAGGCGGCTCGCATCCTGAGACGCGGGTGGTGGGTCCGGCATCGGGACCGGTCCCACGTCCACCTCGGTAGAATCGGATTACACAGAGACCCCGCCCCACCGCCGGAAGGCCCCCGTGTCATCAGCGACTCCTTCTGCCGCCGCCCCCGACACCGTCCTGGTCGTCGACTTCGGCGCGCAGTACGCCCAGCTCATCGCCCGTCGAGTCCGCGAGGCGCGGGTCTACAGCGAGATCGTGCCGAGCACCATGCCCGTCCAGGAGATGCTCGCCAAGAACCCGGCGGCGATCATCCTCTCCGGCGGCCCCTCGTCCGTGTACGAGGAGGGCGCCCCCCGCCTCGACCGCGAGATCTTCGAGGCCGGCGTCCCCGTCTTCGGCATGTGCTACGGCTTCCAGCTGATGGCGCAGAGCCTCGGGGGCACGGTCGACAACACCGGCGCCCGTGAGTACGGCCGCACCGAGCTGCGCGTCTCCCGCGCGTCCTCCACCCTCTTCGAGGGCACCCCGGCCGAGCAGGCCGTGTGGATGTCGCACGGCGACGCCTGCTCCGCCGCCCCCGACGGCTTCAGCGTCAGCGCCTCCACGGACGTCGTCCCGGTCGCCGCCTTCGAGAACGACGAGAAGAAGCTGTACGGCGTCCAGTACCACCCCGAGGTCATGCACTCAACGCACGGCCAGCAGGTGCTGGAGCACTTCCTGTACCGCGGCGCGGGCCTCACCCCGGACTGGACGACCGGCAACGTCATCGACGAGCAGGTCGCGGCCATCCGTGAGCAGGTCGGTGACAAGCGCGCCATCTGCGGCCTCTCCGGCGGCGTGGACTCGGCGGTCGCCGCGGCCCTGGTGCAGAAGGCCATCGGCTCCCAGCTGACCTGCGTGTACGTCGACCACGGTCTGATGCGCAAGGGCGAGACCGAGCAGGTCGAGAAGGACTTCGTGGCCGCGACCGGCGTCCAGCTGAAGGTCGTCGACGCGGAGGAGCGTTTCCTCACCGCCCTCAAGGGCGTCTCGGACCCCGAGGAGAAGCGGAAGATCATCGGCCGCGAGTTCATCCGGGTCTTCGAGCAGGCCCAGGCGGAGATCATCGCGGACGCGGGTCCGGCGGTGGAGTTCCTGGTCCAGGGCACGCTGTACCCGGACGTCGTCGAGTCCGGCGGCGGCAGCGGCACCGCGAACATCAAGTCGCACCACAATGTGGGCGGCCTGCCGGAGGACCTCGAGTTCCAGCTGATCGAGCCGCTGCGCAAGCTGTTCAAGGACGAGGTCCGCATGGTCGGCCAGGAACTCGGCCTGCCGGAGGAGATCGTCCAGCGCCAGCCGTTCCCGGGTCCCGGCCTCGGCATCCGGATCGTCGGCGAGGTCACCAAGGACCGTCTGGACCTGCTCCGCGACGCCGACGCGATCGCCCGCGAGGAGCTGACGGCCGCCGGTCTCGACCGTGAGATCTGGCAGTGCCCGGTGGTCCTCCTCGCGGACGTCCGCAGCGTCGGCGTGCAGGGTGACGGCCGCACCTACGGCCACCCGATCGTCCTGCGCCCGGTCTCCTCCGAGGACGCGATGACGGCCGACTGGTCGCGCCTCCCGTACGACGTCCTGGCGAAGATCTCCACCCGGATCACCAACGAGGTGCGCGACGTCAACCGTGTCGTCGTCGACGTGACCTCGAAGCCGCCGGGCACCATCGAGTGGGAGTAGGCCCTTCCTCCGGGCCCTTTCTGGGGACCGTTGGGGCCCGGAGGAGGGTCGCTCGCCGCTCGGCCCCTTGAGGCCTTCTCCCGAGGACAGGGTTCAGGTCCGTCGGAGCGTGCGCACCGGCTCGCCGGGCTGCCAGACCTGGGCGACCAGATAGGTGTCGTCCTCGACGTAGGTCCGTACGACCTCCGTCAGCTCGGTGCGGAAGAGGTGGAACGGCTGCGGCGGTTCCACCTCTTCCACATAGGCCGCCCGAGCCTCCCCGTCCTCCACCTCGACCGCCCGACCGGCGATCCGTACGTCGCCCCCGCCCATCCCGGTGCCCTCGCCGGGGTTGGCCTGGAGGCAGAAGCGTGCGTCACGGCGCAGATCGAGGGCCTTGAGCGAGCCCGGCATCATGCCGAGCCACAGCTCACCGCCGAGGAACCGGACCTCGATGCCGCTGGTGCGGGGGGAACCGTCCTTGCGCAGCGTCGCGAGGACGTGATGCGTGAAGGCTCCGAAGCGTTCCTCGGTGAGCTTCGCGAGTGCGGGTTCGGCAGCGGCGAAGGCCGCCCAGTTCGCTGTCATACGGCGAGTGTGGCGCCGATACCCGACATCCGCTGTCCGGTATCTACGGGCGGTGGGTCAGAAGCCCTGCGGTACCGGCCGGACGTACCGCTCCAGTCCCGCAGCGTCCCGGACGGGCGTGCAGCCGGCGGCCATGAGCCGCTGGGCCAGCTTCGCGCGCCGGGTCGTGTTGACCTTGAGGGCGCCCAGCATGAACAGCGGCATCAGCACGGCCAGCGGGAGCAGGACGGCGTACGCGCCGGTCACCACGGCCATCAGCAGGAACAGCACCGCCGATCCCCAGCCGATGGCCAGCAGCTGCTTGCGGTTGGCGGCCGCGCCGAGGGCGTCGTGCCGGATGAGCGCCGTGATCACGTCGATCTCCGGCTGCACCTCGGGGACGGGGGTGAGCGAGCCCAGGTACATGCCGGGCACCGGGCGGCTGGGCCCCGGGTCGGGGAAGGCCGCCGAGTTCGCCGCGGCCCGCTGCCGCGCCCAGGGGCTCGGGTCGCGCACCAGCTGGACGTGCATGACGCGGTGCTTGCCGACCAGGCGCACGCTCTCGTACCGGAAGCCGTAGCACTCGGCGAGATAGACCAGCGCCCCGAACGTCTCCAGCTCCGCGAAGGGATGGACGAGCTCGATGGCGTTGCGCGTCGCGATCTGGCGCATGAGGGCGGTGATGTGGCGGTCGGCGAGGCTCAAGGTGTGCTCCGGAGGTGACGGAAATCGTCATCTTTACATAACGGCTCTGCCCTTTTGTGCTGACCGGCGGTAACTTCCGCGTCGTAACGCAACCCAGTGCTGGAGGACCGATGCACGGGCCCACGCCGCCTGCCCCACTGCCCACCGACCGGCTCCGGTTCGCGATGCCGCCGATGCACGACTCGGAGGAGGACGAGCGCCGACACCGCAAGGAACGGCTGGCGGGGGCGGTACGCGTCTTCGGGCGGCTCGGCTTCGAGGACGGCGTCTCGGGGCACATCACCGCCCGTGACCCGGAGTTCGACGACTGCTTCTGGGTCAACCCCTTCGGGATGCCCTTCAAGCACGTCACCGTCAGCGACCTGGTGCTGGCCAATGCCGACGGACAGGTGGTCGAGGGCCGCTACCACGTCAACCAGGCCGCCTTCACGGTGCACGCCCAGGTCCACGCCGCCCGCCCGGACGTCGTCGCGGTCGCCCACTGCCACTCGGTGCACGGCCGTGCCCTCGCCGCGCTCGGCGAGCTGCTCGACCCCATCACCCAGGAGAGCTGCGCCTTCTACGAGGACCACGCGCTCTACGACGCCTACACCGGCGTGGCCGTCGACGCGGGAGAGGGACGGCGTATCGCGTCCGCGCTCGGCACCCGCAAGGCGCTCGTGCTGCGCAACCACGGGCTGCTGACGGTCGGCGACTCGGTGGACGCGGCCGCCTGGTGGTTCCTGTCGATGGAACGCTCCAGCCAGGTCCAGCTCACCGCGCGGGCGGCGGGCCGACCTGTCCTGATCGACCACCGGGCGGCCGTCGCGACCAGGGAACAGCTCGGCGGCGACCTTGTGGCATGGATCAACTACCAGCCGTTGTGGCAGGACATCAGCCGGAGCGAGCCTGACCTGCTGAGCTGAGCCCCTGCCTCGGGGTCGTGTCCGCCGGCCGTATCCGCTGGCCGTG
The DNA here is from genome assembly GCF_030815485.1 of Streptomyces rishiriensis. Taxonomy (NCBI): domain Bacteria; kingdom Bacillati; phylum Actinomycetota; class Actinomycetes; order Kitasatosporales; family Streptomycetaceae; genus Streptomyces; species Streptomyces rishiriensis. The sequence continues at coordinate 5,194,375 of NZ_JAUSWV010000002.1, forward strand.
TCCGCTGGCCGTGTCCGACGGCCCTGTCCCGCAGGCCGTGTGTGCACGGCTGAGGAGTTCAGTGCGAGTTGCGGGGTCAGTGCGGGGTCAGTGCGGGGTCACCCAGTGCGGGGCCCAGGTGCCGGTGGCGTCGTGGCCCGTCGCCGTGGCGGTGAGGTGGGCGCGGAGGGCGGCGAGCGCCGGATGGGCGTTGTCGCGGTGCCAGAGGAGTGAGTGCGGGTAGACAGGCGTCGGGTCGGTCACCGGGATGCGGCGCAGGCCGTGGCCGGCGGGCCAGATGAGGCGGGTCTGCTCGCCCATGAAGGTCGCCAGGGCCGGGGTGTCGGCGATGGTGTCGAGGAGGGCGTCGGAGCCGAAGTTGGGGCCGGTCGCCTCGATGGTGAGGCCGAACTCGGCGACAAGGTCGTCGTAATAGACGGCCCACTCGGTACCGGGGACGATGCCGGGCATCCAGATCCGGTGCCCGGCGAGCCGGGCGAGGGGCACCGACCTCGCGCCCGCCAGCGCGTGGGCAGGCCCGGTGAGCAGCTGGAGCGACTCGTCGAGCACCCGGACGGACCGGATGTCCTCGGGGAGCGGCCGGCCGGGCACGGCGACGGCACGGAAGGAGGCGTCGATCGCCCCGGACCGGATGGCGGCGACGGCCGTCTCGATGTCGAAGAGCATCATGACGTCGAGCTCGATGTCGGGGTGCGTGCGGTGGAAGCCGCGCATCAGGCCCGACGCCGCGCTGCGCGAGGCGATCACGTCGACGCGCAGCGGACGGCGGCCGGCGCGCACGGACGCGACGGCGCGCTCGGCGACGCGCAGCAGCTCACGCGCGTGGGGCAGGAACGCCTGCCCGTCGATGGTGAGCACGGCGCCCCGCGCGGTGCGGGTGAACAGCCGCACGCCGAGGTCGCGCTCCAGCCCGGCGATGCGCTTGGAGACAGCCTGCTGGGTGACCGCCAGCTCGGCGGCGGCCTCCTGGAACTGCCCCGCGTCGGCGGCGGCGACGAAGGTCCGAACGGTGTCGAGGTCCATGCCCACAGCCTAGAGACACAACCATTGGTTGTGACCCGTCGGCCCTGCGGTTGTTTGCTCCGCGCCGGTGGGGCCCGCTTTGATGCTTCCGACCGGGGATCGGTGTGCGGGCGGGGAGCGAGGGGCGGAGGCGGACATGAGGAGCGGGCGCCGGCGGGAGCGGCGATCGGGGCGTCCGCTCGGGCACCGGCTGGGGCGGCGGTTCGGGTGGCTCTGGGGAGCGTACGGGACCAGCGCGCTCGGCACCTGGCTGGCCTTCGGCGCTTTCCCGCTGATCGCCATCGAGGTGCTGCACGCCGGACCGGCCGAGGTCGCCGCGCTCTCCGGCGCGGGGGCCGCGGTGGGTGCGGCCGTGGCGGTGCCGCTCGGCCCGTGGGTGGAGTTCCGTCGCAAGCGGCCGGTACTGATCGCGATGGACCTGGTGCGGTTCACGGCGCTGCTGACGGTCCCCGCCGCCTTCGCGCTCGACGTGCTCACCTTCCTTCAGCTCCTGCTGGTCTCGATCGTCGTCGCGGCGGCCGACATCACCTTCCGCGCCGCCTCCGGCGCGTTCCTCAAGACGCTGCTGCCGGCCGAGGACCTGCTCGTCGCCAACGCCCGGTTCGAGTCCACGTCCTGGACGACCACGATCATCGGACCGCCGCTGGGCGGCGCCGCGATCGGGCTCCTCGGTCCGGTGGCGACCGTGGTGGCCGACGCGGTCAGCTATCTGCTCTCGGCCCTGGGCATCCGCGCGATGGGCGGCCACGAGCCGCTGCCCGAGCGCCGGGAGGCCACGCGTCTGCGGGCTCGGGACCTGCTCGACGGCTGGCGGTACATCCTCACCGACGCGACACTGCGACCGTTGTTCCACAACACCGCGTTGTTCAACGGCCTGGTGATGGCCACCCAGCCGCTGCTGGCCGTCCTGATGCTCGGCCGGCTCGGGTTCGCACCGTGGCAGTACGGCCTGGCCTTCGCCGCGCCCTCGATCGCCGGACTGCTCGGTTCGCGGCTGGCCCGACCGCTCGTCAGCCGGTTCGGACAGCACCGGGTCCTGGTCGTGTCCGGGGCACTGCGCTCGATCTGGCCCGTCGGGCTGGCCTTCCTCGGACCGGGTTCCGGCGGGCTGCTGCTGGTGACGGGCGTCGAGCTCGGACTCATCTTCTGCTGCGGGGTCTTCAACCCCGTCTGCGCCACCTACCGTCTCGAGCGCACCACGACCGACCGCGTCACCCGCACCCTGACCGCCTGGGCGGTGACGACCAAGGCCACGACCGCGCTCCTGACGGCCGCCTGGGGCGTACTGGGCAGCCTGCTCGGCCCCCGCACGGCCATCGGCCTGGCCGGCGTGCTCCTGCTGGCCACCCCGCTGCTGCTTCCCCGGCACGACCACGTGCCGCAGCACGAGCCGAAACCGGCCCGCAGCCACACCTGACCCGACGCACGCTCCGGGACCGTCCGGGACCGGGCCCTGCCCTAGAAGCCGCGCAGGACGACCGCCTTGGTCCGTGCGAACTCCTCGTCCGTGAGCACCCCGTCCCGGTGCAGCTCGCCCAGCTCGCGCAGTCGGCGCAGCAGTACGTCGTGGTGGTCGGCCGGGGGCGGGACGGACGCCGCGAGCCCGCGCCGACGGACCGTGTGCCCGTACGCGCCTTCCCGCCCGTGCCCGTCCTCGCCGACGTGTTCCGTACCCGCACCTGCGGAGGGGTGCGGGAGACGCGCGGTGACCGCCGTCGCGACCAGGGCCGTCAGCAGATCGCGGCTCACGTTCCCCCACAGATCCAGGGCGTACGGGTCCTTCTCGGCCGGCAGTCTCGAGAAAACCGTCTCGCGGGTCACGAACCGCAGGAAGCCGTCCTCGTAGCCGGAGTTGGGCAGCCACTCGACCCGCACGACATCGCCCACGTCGATCATGCGCGGGCCCGTCGCCCGCTTCACCCGGTCCGAGGTGTCCGCCCAGTCGACCCGTACCCGGGTGCCGTCGAAGGAGACGGTGCCGTCGGAGGAACGCACGGAGACCGGAACCGGCGGACCCGGCAGGAGATACGCCTTGGTCGGCTCGCCCGGGATCTGGTCGAGCAGCAGCGCGTGCCGGATCTCCTCGGCGAGGTACTCGGCGACCCCCGAACGGTCCACGTCCACGACGAGCCGGTACGGATCGGCCCGATCGGGCAGCCGGCCGCCGGTCGCGTGCAGCAGCGGATCGGCCCCCTCGCGCAGTCGCATCCGCAGCCGCCCGCGCCTGCGTTCGGTTTCGTAGACGACCCCGGCGACCGCCTCCAGAGGCACGGTGATCTCCCCGTACGTCTGCCGGAACAGGGGTACGGAGCGGTGGAGTCCCGGCGTGATCCTGACCGATGTGCCGTCGAAGGCCCAGGTCCCGTCACGCTGGATGATCTCGGCCATACGGGAATTCTCGCAGCCGGGTCAACACGGCCCCGCCCGCTTCACCCGCGCTGACCAGACCTGCCGGGAACAAGGGGTGTGCCGTAGGGCACAATTCGCTGTCATTACGGGGGAGTTGTTCACAGTGCGGCGGCCGGGACCCGGACCGGGTCCCCCAAGGGCCGCCATCCGATCGGGTCGTGGGGAAGGCGGGCGTCGGACATGGCGGTGCAGGAGGCGAGACAGGGCACGGAGTCGCGCAGGGGGCCGGGCGTCCACGAGGGTGGCTGTACCTGCGGGGACTGCCCGCACGGGGCCCGTGCGGGACACCGGCGAGCGGTGGCCGAGTTCCTGGTGCAGCGGGACGGGTTCGCGGCCGGACACGGCCTGCCGGCCGCCGTCGCCCACTCCGTCTCGGCCTCCCGTCAATGGGTCTCCGAGGAGCTCACCCAGTCCGCCGAACTCGTCGCCGAACGCGGCCGCGCCGAGGGCGAGGCCTGGCTGTCCCGTCTGTGGCTCCGCACGACGGTCACCGTGTGGGTGGCGGTCGTGGCCCTGTTGCTGGCGCAGTCACTGACCGCGATCGGCGCGGGCTGGACCGACGCCCGCACCGCCGGACTCATCGCCGCGCTCGTCGTCGCCGGAGCACTGACCGCCGCCTCCTGGTTCCACCGGACGCGCGGCGGGGCGCTCGCCCCCGTGATCGGCGAGGACAACCGCCTCTCCACCTCGCGCGCAGTCGCCGTCGCCTGGCTACTGCTCGTGGCCTACGCCGTGCTGGTCCTGGTGGGCCGGCTCGCCGCCGCCTCCGGCCACGCCGAACGCGACGCGCTGCTCGCCGGGCTCGACCTCTCCCGCGGCGCCGGCGTGGTGACCGTCCTCGCCGTCGTCTGCGGGATCGCCGTGCTGGTGCGCCGGGTGGTCGGCCTGCGGGTCCTCGGCCAGCGGCTCCAGAAGATCCGCGCCGACCGCCCCCGGGCTGCCGACCTGCTGACCGACGACGCCGGCCGCGGCACCTTCGCCGACATCCAGTACGTCGTGATCGGCGCCGTCGCCCTCGTCTTCGCCGCGGTCCGGCTGGCCCGCCGGCCCGACCAGCTGCCCGACCTTCCCTGGGGCCTGGCGGTCGTGGTCCTCGTCTCGGCCGCGACCTACCTCGCCGGCAAGTACGCGGAGGGCGGCCGTCCCGTCATCCTCTCCGTCGTCCGCTCCCGCGAGGCCGGCGACCTCGACGCCCCCATCCGCACCGGCGACGACATCGAGATCCGCGGCGCCGGATTCGTCCCACCCGGCGCCCAGACCGCCGACCGGCTCTCCCGCATGGTCGTCCGTATCGGCCCGGTCCATGTCCACGTCCCCCTGGTGCCGGTCACCGGCGGCTTCAGCAACCCCACCGACGCCGTCCTCACCGTCCCCGTCCCCGCGGACGTGGAACCGGGCCGGGTGGACGTGCAGGTCGTCACGGCCGCCGGTGCGGAGACGAACCGGTACGCGATCGACGTCACGGACTGAACCGGCGGGTGGAGTGGACTCCGGACCCGGGCGGGGCGACCGGCCGAAGTGAATCGACCGGCCGAAGTGAACCAGTGGTGCGGACAGCTCGTGCAAACAGTTGAGCGCACCCCCCATTTCGTACGTATGGTCTGTCGAGGGGTCCCACCACCGGGCGAGAGGCGGCTACGGGCGATGACTCATGGCATGCGGACGGATACCTACCCCCCCTATCTCGAAGGCGGCGGCCGCGACTGGCGGGACACCGCCACCCGGTACGCCCTCCTTCCCCTGCGCATCTTCCTGGGCGTCACCTTCATCTACGCCGGCCTCGACAAACTCACCGACGGCGCCTTCCTGAAGGACAGCGGCGCCGGCTCCATCGGTGACACCATGCGCGCCGTCCGTGACTCCTCGGTCATCCCGGCCCTGGTCGACATGGCCCTGAAGAGCCCCGTCGGCTTCGGCTACGCCATGGCCTTCGGCGAACTGGCCGTCGGTATCGGCACCCTGCTGGGCGTCCTCACCCGACTCGCCGCGCTCGGCGGCGCGCTGATCTCGCTCAGCCTGTGGCTGACGGTGAGCTGGGCCTCGGACCCGTACTACTACGGCAACGATCTCGCCTACCTGATGGCCTGGCTGCCCCTGGTCCTCGCCGGCGCCCCCGTCCTCTCCCTCGACGCCGCCTGGCGCTCCAGGCGGCGACAGCGATCGGGCGCCCGAGCCTTGTGAGGCCCTCGACGCCTGGTCCTGAGGGTCCGAGGGCCCGAGCCTTGTGCGGCCCTTCGACCGGCGGCCTTTCGACGCCTGGTCCTTGAGGGTCGGAGCCCTGTGACACCCTTGGGCCGGCGGCCCTCCGACGCCTGGCCCTTGAGGTCGGAGCCCTGTGAGACGTACGACCGGTGACCCTTCGACGCCTGGTGTCCGTGAGGCCCGGGGCCCTGTGAGGCCCTTCGACCGGAAGCCCTCCGACGCCTCGGACCATGACGTCGGACGGTCGGAGGGCCGACTGGGCGGGGGGCCGACTGGGCGGGGGGCCGACTGGGCGGGGGGCCGACCGGTCGGCCGGCGGGTGGCTGACGGGCGGTAGAGGGGTGCGGTTGTCGAGGGACGTGGGGTCAGGGGGCGGTCGGTCAGGCGGCCGGGTCCGGGCCGGTCCCGGCCGGGGTGGTCCGGCGGGACGGGTTCCGGCGTCTGCGTATGCTCCTCGCCACGACGCCGGTCGCGCCCGCCAGGCAGAGGCCGGCTGTGACGACCGGGATCACCACGAACCACGGGGTCTCCCAGAGGCCGCCCGCGTCACCTGCGTAGATGACGCCCGCGAGGGTGAAGAAGGCGCCGGCGACCAGCCTGCCGGGCTGGAACTCATGACGCAGCACGGGCCACCTCCGCCTGTCCCACCCCGACCTGGAGGTCCAGGTCGATGGTCCCGGAGTCCTTGCCGCCCGAGACCGGCGACAGGGTCACCTCCTTGTGCTTGCCCGGCTGCACGTCCACATCCTTCTCGTCGTCGCCCGGCAGCTGGATGTCTCCCAGCCCCACGTCGATCCTCACCTTCACGGTCACGTCCGGCGGGACGATCACCCGTAGCCGGCCCGCCCCCACCTCGGCGTTGGTGCTCACCGTCTGTCCCTTCGCGAGTTCCAGCCGGGACAGGTCCAGGGTGCCGTCCCCGGTGCCCAGGTCGTAGGCCGTCCGTACGTCCGCCACCGCCGCCGGCTGCCACACCGTGTCGACCCACCGCGTCCCGATGTCCTTGGGCAGGACCGTCGTACCGGCCAGCAGGCCCGCCGTGACGATCGCCAGGAACACCGACCCGGCGCCGGTCCGCCCGAGGAACGAGCTGACCGCGATACCCACGCCGAGCACCATGAGCGCGACCGCGAGTCCCGCCTGGAGGCTGGTGCCCAGCGGGTGGTCGTCCCAGGTGAGCCGGGTGACGAGACCGGCCGCGAGCGCGGCGAGCAGGAAGAGCCAGCCGCCGATCCAACGCGGGCCGCGCGGCCCGGCGTACGGCTTGTGCGGGGCCCGTATGTCCTCGGGTCGGCGCGTGTGGCCGACGAGGTCGACGTCGATGGTCGCCGTGAAGTCCCGGGCGCGGGCGTCCCAGGGACCCCACAGATAGCCCGTGCCGCCGTCGTGTGTGCCGTCCTTGACGATGGGGTCGCGCCACCAGGACGGGTAGGCGGAGGGGACCGGCGGTGCCTGGGCCTCCGGCGGGGCGTCGGCCACGGCCTGCGCGGCCAGCGGGTCGGGGTCCGAGGAGTCCCGGTGCCGTGACCAGTAGCCGGCGCCCGCGAGGAGAAAGGAGACGACGACGGCGAAGGCCAGCACGCTGCCGTTGTTCAGCATCGACAGGAACACCCCGCAGCCGACCAGCGCGAACAGCACGGCCGCGAGGGCCTGGCCGTCGACCCGGCCGGTCAGAAGCCTGCGCACCTCGTTCTGTTCGTCGTCGGAGTAGGGGACGAAGAGCCAGGCGAAGCCGTAGAAGATGAGGCCGATGCCACCGGTCGCGGAGAGCACGGCCAGCGTGATCCGGAAGATCACCGGGTCCATGTCGCACTGCCGCCCGAGGCCCGCGCACACCCCGGCGAGCACCTTGTGCTCCCGGTCCCGCCGGAGCTTGGGCGCGAGCCCGACAGCTGCGGCCTCCTGCGGCGCCTGCGGGCCTCCCGACCCCCTGCTTCCGCCTGCCGACCTGCCGCCGGCTGCGGGTCCCGGGCTTCCGCCTGGCCCCTGGCTTGCTCCGGGCCCGCGGCTTGCTTGCGGTCCCTTGCCTCTTCCGGGTCCGTGGCTCGTTCCCGGTTCGTGGCCTGTTCCGGGTCGGTGGCTCGCTCCCGGTCCCTCGCCTGTTCCTCGGTGGCTCGCTACCGGCTCGTGGTCTGCTCCGGACCGCCGGCCGGCGTCCGGTCCCCTGCCTGGCCCCGGTCCTCGGATCCCGTCCGGTGAACCGTCGTCGGCTCCCGTCCCGCCGCCGGTTCCCGTGCCGGCCGCCGCCGCGGCTGTCGCGGCCTCGGTGGCCGCCTCGACCACTGTCCTGTCGTCCGCGCCCTCGCCGGTGCCCGCCGACGGGCGGCGTTCCGCGTCCTCTCCCTGTTCCCCGTGCGCGCCCGCCCGCTCATGCGCGCCCGCCCGCTCGTGCGCCCGCGAATCCTCACCCGCGGTGCCCCGGGCGCCGGGGGACGGGGCGGCCGCGTCGGGCGCGGTGCCCCCGTTGGGCACGGCGTCCGCGGCGTGCTGGTGATCTGTCATAAGTCCATGGTGGCGGGCGAGCCGCCCTCGCGGCAGCCGGAATGACCCTGGTCGGACCCTGATATCGGCCCTGATCCGGGCCGGGGGAGGCGTTCGACGGCCGAGGAACCAGGAGATCAGGGGCGTCTCGGGGGCGAACCCTGATGCCCGGGACCGGGGCCCGTGTGACCATCGTTGGCATGCCGGAAGCCGCAGCAGTGCCACTCGTCGAACCGCGGCCGCCGCGCAAGCTCTACCGCAGCAGTGACGGACGCTGGCTCGGTGGCGTGGCGCGGGGGCTCGCCGGGCATCTCGGGCTGCCCGTGGTGTGGGTGCGGCTCGTCTTCGCCGGTCTGTTCATGGCGGACGGTCTCGGCGCCCTGCTCTACGCGGCCTTCTGGTTCTTCGTACCGCTGGGGGTCGGCGGGGTCGGCGATCAGAAGCCCCCGGCGCTCGTCGGCACCGAGACCGCACCCGACGGCCGTCGCAGGCTCGTGGCCCGCAAACCGGACAAGGGGCAGATCGTCGCGCTGCTCCTCATGGTCGTCGTCGCCATGGTCTTCGTGGGCAATGTGAACCTGGGCAGCGGCGCCAAGGCGTATCTGCTGCCCGCCGTCCTCGTCGGCGCCGGAGTCGCCCTGGTCTGGCGCCAGGCGGACAACGCGCGCCGGGCCCGCTGGGTCGAGGTCGGCCGCAGACGCCGTACGCTCACGCTCCTGCGGGCGGGCGCCGGCGTCCTGCTGGTCACGGCCGGTGTCTCCGGCATCTTCGTCCTCCAGGGCTCGGCCGCCCACCTCGGTTCCGTGCTCCAGGCGGCGCTCGCCGTGCTCGTCGGCATCACGCTCCTCGCCGGTCCCTACCTGGTCCGGATGACCCAGGACCTCTCCGAGGAGCGTCTGATGCGCATCCGGGCCCAGGAGCGCGCGGAGGTCGCCGCGCACGTCCACGACTCGGTGCTGCACACGCTGACCCTGATCCAGCGCAACGCGGAGAACGCCGGGGAGGTGCGCCGCCTCGCCCGTGCCCAGGAGCGCGACCTGCGCACCTGGCTCTACAGACCCGAGGGCACCGGCAAGGAGGAGGCCGACGAGCCCACCACGGTCGCCGACGCGGTGCGGCGGAACGCCGCCGAGGTGGAGGACAAGCACGGCGTCCCCATCGAGGTCGTCGTCGTCGGCGACTGTCCGCTCGACGAAGGGGTCGGGGCACAGATGCAGGCCGCGCGTGAGGCGATGGTGAACGCGGCCAAGTACGGTGGCGAGGGCGGCGCCGTGCAGGTCTACGCCGAAGTCGAGGGCAGGACGGTCTTCGTGTCCGTCCGGGACCGCGGACCCGGCTTCGACCTCGACTCGATACCCGCCGACCGCATGGGCGTCAGAGAATCGATCATCGGCCGCATGGAGCGCCACGGCGGCACGGCGCGGCTGCGGGCCGTCCCGGGCGGCGGCACGGAGGTCGAACTGGAGATGGAGAGGGCGGAGAAGACGTCATGAGCGACCCGACCGAAACGACCGGCACGAACGGCACTGGGGGAGCGGCGGAGGCGGCCGGGCCGACGAAGGCACCCGGCGGCGGCACGGGCGGACGCCATGTGCGCGTGGTGCTCGTCGACGACCACCGCATGTTCCGTACGGGAGTGCAGGCCGAGATCGGCCAGACCGAGCAGACCGGGGTCGAGGTCGTCGGCGAGGCGGCGGACGTCGACCAGGCGGTCACGGTGATCACCGCGACGCGGCCCGAGGTGGTGCTCCTCGACGTTCATCTGCCGGGCGGCGGCGGGGTCGAAGTGCTGCGCCGCTGCGCTCCGTTGATGTCCGACGCCGAGCAGCCGGTGCGCTTCCTCGCCCTGTCCGTGTCGGACGCGGCGGAGGATGTGATCGGGGTGATCAGAGGCGGCGCACGGGGCTATGTCACCAAGACGATCACCGGCACCGATCTGGTGGACTCCATCTTCCGGGTGCAGGAGGGCGACGCCGTCTTCTCGCCTCGCCTCGCCGGGTTCGTCCTCGACGCCTTCGCCTCGACGGACGCCCCGCCGGTCGACGAGGATCTGGACCGTCTCACCCAGCGCGAGCGCGAGGTGCTGCGGCTCATCGCCCGTGGGTACGCCTACAAGGAGATCGCCAAGCAGCTCTTCATCTCCGTCAAGACGGTCGAGTCGCACGTCTCGGCGGTGCTGCGCAAGCTGCAGCTGTCCAACCGGCACGAGCTGACCCGCTGGGCGACGGCGCGACGGCTGGTGTGAGGCACGGGCGGTCCGACACGGGCGGTCCTGCACGGGCCCTCACACCACCCGGGTCGCGCCCGCGAACGGCATCTCGTCGATCGGGGCCACCCGCACCGGGGCCGACGGGTTCGGCGCGTGGATCATCTGGCCGTCGCCGATGTAGAGGCCGACGTGGGTGATGCCGGAGTAGAAGAACACCAGGTCGCCCGGGAGGAGTTCGGAGCGGGAGACGCGCTGTCCGGCGCCGATCTGGGCGTAGGTGGTGCGAGGCAGGGAGACGCCGGCGGAGCGGTACGAGGCGAGCACGAGGCCCGAGCAGTCGAAGGCGTTCGGCCCGGTCGCGCCCCAGACGTACGGGCTGCCGAGCTTGGAGTAGGCGTAGGAAACGGCCTCGGCGGCACGGGAGTTGGGCGCTTCGGCGGTGGCGGTGCCCGGGGTCTGGAGGCTGTCGCGTCCGTCCGTCGAGGAGCGTGAGGCGCGGCCGCTCGCGCTGCCGCCGCTCGTTGCCTCGCCGATCCGGGACCGCTCCGCCGCCGTCAGCCGGTTCAGCAGGCGGCGCGCAGCCTCGAGTTTGCCGGTGATCGCCTTCTTGTGGGTCTTCAATTCGGCCTGGCGCGTCCGGAGCGAGGTCAGCTCGACGCGCGCGGCGCCGCGCAGCTGCTCGATCTCCCGCAGCTGTCTGCGTACTCGGGTGACGGCGGCCGACTGGCGGTCCCCGGCCCGTTCGGCGAAGGCGGCGCCGTCGAGGTACCGGTCGGGGTCGTCGGAGAGCGCCAGTTGCACGGCCGGGTCGAGCCCGGTGCTTCGGTACTGCGCCGCCGCCATCGAACCCAGCGTCTCCCGCGCCGCGTTGAGCTTCTCCTCCTTGCGCGCCGCCTCGTCCCGCAGGCTCTTCAGTCGCTGCTCGGCCGCCGTCGCCTTCTCCCGGGCGCCGTTGTACTTCTCGGTGGCTGCCTCCGCCTCCTGGTAGAGCTTCGCCACCTTCGCCTCGACCTGGGACGGGGTCAGGTTCGGCTCGGCCTGTCCGGTCCCGTCGAAGGCCGTCGCCGTCGCGGCGCCCGCGAGAGCGAGGGTGAACGCCGTGCGGGCCGTCTGGCCGCCGAGCGAGCGCTGTCGGGGCTTGCGGTGCGCTGCCACGTGGGACTGCACGTCCTTTCGTACGACCGCCTCGTCCGCCCGTACACCCTCCGGGGAGCCGTCGGGGGAGCGGACGGACGGCCCCGGAGGGCGGCTGACGCGTCCGGCGACGGCCCGCACAGGGGGAGCGGGACGCCGCCGGACCTTCTCGGCGGTGGTGGCCGACTGCCGCCCGTGGCCCGGGCGGCGGTGGGGAGCCGGTCACCTGGGGCAGGACGCTAGGCCCGGGTGTGACAGCCCGGTAACGCGAAGTGCGGAAGTGACACGAGTGGACCGCGTCGTGATCACACATGCCCGAAAAACCGGGCCCGGGCCGTCGGCTTCGCGCGCCGCGATGACCGAAACGGTTATTTCGGGACACGTCGGAGCGGCACGGTGCTATGGGACGCATATATGCACCTGAGGCCGAACGGGAGGGCCGGTGGCGGGTGACCCCGGCACGGCTGGCTAGCATCCGGCTTCATGGACGTACTCATCCATCTTTTCGTCGGCCTGCACATCATCGGCATCGCCGCGCTCCTCGGCGGCTTCCTCACACAGCTGAAGGCGATGGGCCGGGGCACGGCCCGCTTCGTCCCCGCTATGCTCCACGGCGCGGCGACGATGCTGGTCACCGGCGTGATCCTGGTCGGCCTGAACCAGGCGGACGACCAGCACGTCAACAACATCAAGATCGGTGTGAAGCTGGCACTGCTGATCGTGATCCTCGGCCTCGTCTATGTGAAGCGGGACGACGAGACGGTGGAGAAGCCCCTGTTCGGCCTGGTCGGACTGCTGACCGTGGCGAACGTCTTCATCGCGGTGCTCTGGACCTGACGGACGCCAGGGCCGTGGCCAGAGCCGCCGCGGCGACCGCCGACCACGCGGCCACCGCGATCCACAGCAGCACCTGCCCCGGCCCCTTCAGCGACGGCACGTCGAGGGCGGCGGCGACGGAGAGCGTCGCCGCCGCCGTCATCCCCATCGGGAACACGGTCGCCCAGCGGCACATGTCGTAGCGAGGCCGCGGCCAGCGCACCTCGGCGACGAGCAGGACGGCGTACCAGACCAGGGAGAGCACCAGCAGCGCCAGGGTCACCGTGCGCAGCACGCCGCTGTCGTCGGCGTTCCACAGGTACAGGCCCCCGTCGTCGGCCGCGAGCAGTCCCGCCCCCGCCAGCGCCGAGATGGCGAGCGCGCCGCCCGCCACCCACTGGTCCCCGGCGCCCTCGGCCGGTTGCCGCGGGTCGAAGAGGGCCAGGGCGACGCCGTACTCCACGAGTCCCAGCCAGAACAGCACGAGCGCCGTGTGCGCGAGCCAGGCCGCCGCCTCCGCCTCGGCGAGGACCGCTCCCTGCACGGCGAGCCCCTGGGTGGCCACGCAGCACAGGAACACCGAGCCCGGCATGCCCCGCTCCCACCGCCGTACGACGGTCACGAGCAGTACGGGCCACAGCACCGCCGCCAGCGCCAGCAGGGCCTCCGAGAGGGTGTGCCGGCCGAGCGCGGCGACACGCGTGCCGAGCACGGTCGTCGCCGCCACCGCGGTCAGCGCTCCGGGCGTGCCCGCCTCCGTCAGCCACCGCTCGCGGTTGCGCACCAGCCGTATGACGAAGTCCGCGGCCAGCGCCACCCAAGCGGCGCCCGCCATCACCAGGGCGACGCGGGACAGGACGTCGTGTCCCGTCAGGTGAAGTCCGATCGACAGGATGCCGGTCGCCATGACCGCCGCCCCCGCCGCCGGTGGCCGCTGCGCCCACCAGACGCGCAGTGGGGAGCCGGGGGAGGGCGCCGGTGACGGGAGGGCGGGGGAGCCGGGCATGCGGCCGATGCTAAGGAGCACCGCGCGCTGCGGAAGCGGGGCACGCGCGCGGGTGCGCAGAATTCTGCGCGTGCACGGCGCGTGCAAGGCGCGGGCCGACGCCGGGGAAGGCGCCGGTCACGCCGGTCACGCCGCTCGGAAACGAAGCCCCACGCGCGCGTGCCCGGCGTGGCTCGCAGAAGAGTGCTCCACGCGCGCGTGCCCGGCGCGCATGTGCCACGCGGCCCCACGCGCGCGTGCCGCCCGTCATCCGGAACCCCAGCGACCTCAAGGCCCCGGCAAGCGCAGGAACCCAGCAAGCTCAGGATCCTCAGAATCCTCAGGCCGGGCGTATCACGCTGTGGAGGCCCGACTCGCCGTCGTAGAAGACCGACTCCTCGCGGACGTACGCGCCCGGCTTCGGGGCGTGGATCATCATGCCGTTGCCGATGTAGACGCCGACATGGCTGACGTCGTCGTAGAAGAAGACCAGGTCGCCGGGCCGGGCGTCGGCGAGGGCGACCGTGGTGCCCGCGCTCACCTGGTCGTAGGTGGTGCGCGGGAGGGTGACGCCGGCGGCCTTCCAGGCGGCCTGGGTGAGGCCGGAGCAGTCGTAGGAGTCGGGGCCCGTCGCGCCCCAGACGTACGGCTTGCCGATCTGTGCGCGGGCGAAGGCGAGCGCCTTGTCGGCCTTGGTGGCGTACGAGGGGGCCTCGGCGGAGGAGGGGGCGGTCGAGGACGACCCGGTGCCCGACGCCGTGCCGCCGCTGTCCTGCTGGGCCGCGACCGCCTGCTCCGCCGCCTGCTGCCGGGCGAGCTCCGCCGCCTTGCGCGCGGCCTCCTCCTGCCGCTGCCTCTCGATCGCCGCGAGGCGCGCCTTCTCCTGGGCCGTCAGCTGGGACAGCAGCTCGCGCGCGTCACCGAGCTTCTTCTGGACGGTGGCCTTGGCGGTCCGCAGGTCCTTCTGCGAGTCGGTGAGCGTCGCCAGGCTCTCGCTGGCCTCCTGGCGCTGCCTCATCGTCGCGGACTGCCCGGTGACGTAGTCGTCGACCGCGCCCTTCCGGCGGTCGGTCAGCCGGCTCATCAGGTGGTGCTGGTCGAAGTAGTCCTGCGGGGTGTCCGCGAGCAGGAACGACGCCGTGTCGGGCGCGGAGGCGCCGGTGCGGTACTGGGCCGCGGCGTACGAACCCAGCTCCTCCCGCGCCTCGTTGAGCTTCTGGGTGCGCTGCGCGACGTCGTTCAGGAGGCCGTCCGCGCGCTTGCGCTGCCTGGTCGTCTTCTCCTTGACGGCGTTGTACTTCTCGGTCGCCGACTCCGCCTGGCGGTAGAGGTCGTCGACCTTCTTCTCGACCTCCTCCAGACTCGGCTTGCCGTCGTCCGACGGAGCGGCGTTCGCCGTCTGGGAGAGCAGGGCCACGGACGTGAGGGCGGCGGTGGCGAGAGAGGGGGTGCGTATGCCCGCCACGCGCGTGCCCGCGGAGCGCGGCTTGCGGTGCTGCGACGCCAAGGGAGGCGACTCCTTCCAGTGCTCCGCCTGCCGGGGTCAGCGGTGGGTCCCTCCCAGACCGGCCAGGCGCTGGGGGGAGGGTGCGGGCAGGTGGCTCGGAAGGGTTGCCCTACGACCCGTCCCCAAGGGGGCGTCGGGCCGATTCACCCAGGCCCCGGTGGGTCCCCGGTTCCGTCGGCGTGAGCGGACGCGTCGGACTCGGCGGAGGCCGTGCGGTCCGGCGGGGTTCGCCGGTGGGGGTCGTACGGCCTGCTCGGCACGGTAACCAACTCGTGTGGTCCGTGTGAAGGTTGATGGGCGATATGCCCGATACATTTTCGTGACCTTCGGTCGGGAACCCACGTCGCGACCGCGCGGGTCGCCGATCGTGACAGGAGTGTGCCGCAGGGTGAGGTGAGGGATGTTTCCGGGACGGCGGCAGGTTGTCAGTGGCGCCCCCTAGACTCGTAGAGCGATGAGCAGCCTCTTTGACGACAGCTTCCTGGCGAACCTCCAGGGCCCCCGTGCCCACGACGAGGAACCCCCGCCACCGCCCGAGGACGATCACGGACCGGAGTCGCTTCCGGACGATCTGTTCGGCGGGAAGTTCGACGTGCCTCCGGACCGGGACAGCCACTACCGCGGCGGCGCCCCGCGCCCCGTCCTGGACGCGGCCGCGCTCCTGGAAGGGCTGAACGACAACCAGCGCGCGGCCGTCTCCCACGCGGGCTCCCCGCTGCTCATCGTGGCCGGGGCCGGTTCCGGCAAGACGCGCGTGCTCACCCACCGCATCGCTCACCTCCTCGCCGAGCGCCATGTGCACCCGGGGCAGATCCTCGCGATCACCTTCACCAACAAGGCCGCGGGCGAGATGAAGGAGCGCGTCGAAGCGCTCGTCGGCCCGCGCGCGCACGCGATGTGGGTGATGACGTTCCACAGCGCGTGTGTGCGCATCCTGCGCCGCGAGAGCAAGAAGCTCGGTTTCACGTCGTCGTTCTCGATCTACGACGCGGCCGACTCCAAGCGCCTCATGGCCCTGGTCTGCCGGGACCTGGACCTGGACCCCAAGCGCTACCCGCCCAAGTCCTTCAGCGCCAAGATCAGCAACCTGAAGAACGAGCTGATCGACGAGGAGGACTTCGCCGCCCAGGCGGCCGACGGTTTCGAGAAGACCCTCGCCCAGGCCTACGCGATGTACCAGTCGCGGCTGCGCGAGGCGAACGCCCTCGACTTCGACGACCTGATCATGACGACGGTCAATCTGCTGCGCGCCTTCCCGGACGTCGCCGAGCACTACCGCCGCCGGTTCCGCCATGTCCTGGTCGACGAGTACCAGGACACCAACCACGCCCAGTACGCCCTCGTGCGCGAGCTGGTCGGCACCTCCGAGCACCCCGTCGACGTGCCCCCGGGCGAGTACGACGTGCCGCCGGCCGAACTCTGCGTCGTCGGCGACGCCGACCAGTCGATCTACGCCTTCCGCGGTGCGACGATCCGCAACATCCTCCAGTTCGAGGAGGACTACCCGGACGCTACGACGATCCTGCTCGAGCAGAACTACCGCTCCACGCAGACGATCCTGTCCGCCGCCAACGCCGTCATCGAGCGCAACGAGTCACGTCGCCCCAAGAACCTGTGGACCAACGCGGGCGCGGGCGCGCGCATCACCGGCTACGTCGCCGACACCGAGCACGACGAGGCGCAGTTCGTCGCCGACGAGATAGACCGGCTGACGGACGCGGGCGACGCGAAGGCGGGCGATGTCGCCGTCTTCTACCGCACCAACGCCCAGTCCCGTGTCTTCGAAGAGATCTTCATCCGCGTCGGCCTGCCCTACAAGGTCGTCGGCGGAGTCCGCTTCTACGAGCGCAAGGAGGTCCGGGACGTCCTGGCCTACCTCCGTGTGCTGGCCAACCCGGAGGACTCGGTGCCGCTGCGCCGGATCCTCAACGTGCCCAAGCGGGGCATCGGCGACCGCGCCGAGGCGATGATCGACGCCCTCTCCCAGCGGGAGAAGATCAGCTTCCCGCAGGCCCTGAAGCGCGTCGACGAGGCGTACGGCATGGCCTCGCGGTCGACGAACGCCGTGAAGCGGTTCAACGCGCTGATGGAGGAGCTCCGCACGATCGTCGAGTCGGGCGCCGGTCCGGCGACGGTCCTGGAGGCGGTGCTCGAACGCACCGGCTACCTCGCCGAGTTGCAGGCCTCCACCGACCCGCAGGACGAGACGCGGATCGAGAACCTCCAGGAACTCGCCGCCGTGGCCCTGGAGTTCGAGCAGGAGGCCGGCGAGGCCGAGGGAGAGACGGAGGGCGAGGCCGTGGCGCCGGTCGGGCTCTCCGCGTTCCTGGAGCGGGTCGCCCTGGTCGCCGACTCCGACCAGATCCCCGACGAGGAGGACGGCTCGGGCGTCATCACCCTGATGACCCTGCACACCGCCAAGGGACTCGAGTTCCCGGTCGTCTTCCTCACGGGCATGGAGGACGGCGTCTTCCCGCACATGCGCGCCCTCGGCCAGGCCAAGGAGCTCGAGGAGGAGCGCCGCCTGGCC
Organism: Streptomyces rishiriensis; assembly: GCF_030815485.1. NCBI lineage: Bacteria > Bacillati > Actinomycetota > Actinomycetes > Kitasatosporales > Streptomycetaceae > Streptomyces > Streptomyces rishiriensis. The sequence continues at coordinate 5,211,671 of NZ_JAUSWV010000002.1, forward strand.
TATGTCGGCATCACCCGCGCGCGGGAGCGGCTCTACCTGACGCGGTCCGCGCTGCGCAGCGCCTGGGGGCAGCCGTCGTACAACCCGCCCTCCCGGTTCCTGGAGGAGATCCCGCCGACGCATGTGGACTGGAAGCGGACGGGGGCGACCGCGCCCGTGTCCTCCGGCCCCGTCTCCGGCGTGGCGGCGTCGCTGTCCTCGTCCCGCTCGCGTTCCTCGGCCGCGGGCGCGTCCGGCTTCGCGACCCGCCGGTCCGCCGACAAGCCGGTGGTCACGCTGGCCGTGGGCGACCGCGTCACCCACGACCAGTTCGGTCTCGGCACGGTCGTCGGCGTGAAGGGCACGGGAGCGAACGCGGAGGCGACGGTCGACTTCGGCGACATCAAGCCGAAGCGCCTGCTGCTGCGGTACGCGCCGGTGGAGAAGCTGTAGCGACCACGGCCGTGCCTGCGGCTGTGGTCGTGGTCGCGCGCACGAGGTGGTCCCGCGCATGAACCAGTCCCGCGCGTGAGGCAGTTCCGTAGGGGAAGTAGTCCCGCGCGTGAGGTAGTTCCGCAGGGGAAGTAGTCCCGCGCGTGAGGCAGTTCCGTAGGGGAAGTAGTTCCGCGTATGAAGTAGTCCGCACACGAAGGGGCCCCGCTTCGACGGTGGGGCTCACTTCATGCGCACCCGGCGAGCGGTCACGGCCACGCTGGGCTCGCCTCGGGGCGAGCGCCTACGTCGGGTTGAGATCGTGGCTGCGCAGCCACGGCAGCGGGTCGATCGCGGAGCCGCCCGCGGGCCGGACCTCGAAGTGCAGGTGCGGGCCGGTGGAGTTGCCGGAGTTGCCGGAGTACGCGATCGGGTCGCCGGCCTTGACCGTCGTCCCGGAGGAGACGCGGTAGCTGGAGAGGTGGCAGTACCAGGTCTCCGTGCCGTCCTTCGCCGTCACGATCATCATGTTGCCGTAGGCGCTGTTCCACTGCGTCCGTACGGTGCCGTCGGTCGCCGCCATCACGGTCGTGCCGTAGGAGACGGGGAAGTCGATGCCGGTGTGCTGGGACATCCAGTTGATGCCGGCCTGGCCGAAGTAGGCGCTGAGGCCGTGCTGAGCGACCGGAAGGGCGTACTTGGGGCGCAGCCGCTCCTTGCGGGCCGCCTCGGCCGCCGCCTTCTTCTTCTCGGCTTCCTGCTGTGTCTTGAGGTCGATACGTTCCTGCGTCCGGCTGGCCCGGTCGGCGAAGTCGTCGGCCTCGGCACTGAGGGTCTCGAGCTGGGCGTCCAGCTTGTTGTTGGCGGCGGACGGTTTCACCGGCTGTGCGTCCGAGGCGGAGGCCGTCGTGCCCTTGTCGTCGCCGCCGGTCAGCGTGCCGACCGAGGCCGCGGCGATGCCGGCGACCCCCATCACACAGGCCGAGGGGACGGCCACGGTCAGCAGCGCGGAGCGCTTCGCGGGCATCCGGCGCCGGGAACGGTTCGCGTTGCGGGTGGCCGCCCGCCCGCCGGACGCGGGGACCGGAACCGGGGCCGCCTCCTCCTGGTCGTCGAGGAGCGGCATCGGAACGCCGTCGGACGACTCACCCTCGGCCGGGGCGTGTTCGTCGTGTCCGACCTGTTCGAAGGTGGCGGTGGCCTGCTGGTCGAACGGGACCTCGGCCTGCCGCTCCGGTTCGTCGGAGGTGTGCCGGCCGGCCTCGCCGCCGTCGGAGTTCCACTGCGTGGCGTCGTAGGCGCCGGTGTCGAAGGCCTGCGTGCCCCATTCCCATTGCTGGGTCTGGTCGGCGGGGCTCACGGACCGGTCGGGCTGGAGCCAGGCGCTCGCGTCCCACTGCCCGGTGGCATCGGGTGCCGTGCCCTGCTGTGGGACGGCGTTCAGCTGCTGGTGCTGGCCGGTGGACCAGGCGGTGGAGTCGTACGCGCCCGTGTCGTACGAGGCGTGGTGCTGGGCCGCGTACCCGTCGTAGTTCAGGGTCTGGTGACCGCCCGTGTCCGGGGCCTGGTGGCCGCCGGTGCTCCACTGGGTGCTGTCGTACGCGCCGGTGGCGGGATTCGTGCCGTCGCCCGGGAGTTCACCGAAGAGCGGGTCGGCCGGTGTGAAGTGGCCGGTGGCGTGGGCGCCGGTGTCGAAGGCGCCGCTCTCGTAACCGGGGTACGTGGTGAAGCCGTCGTGCTGGGCTTCCTGGGTGCCGTACGACGCGTAGTGCGCCGAAACGGCGTCGGAAGCCGGGGTCGGGGTGGTCATGATCCCCGACGGGTGACGGTCGTTCACCAACTTCTCTTTCGCCGACAACAGGGGCTGCCAGAGCAGTGCGGCGACTGTACCCGGCAGTACGCGGGCACGACAATCTTCCGCAGGTTTCATGCCTGCGGGAAAGGGGCATTCGGCCGTGTTTCGGGGGACGGCGGGCGCGGGTTTGGCCCTATGTTCGAATGACGTTCGATGCTGATCGGAGGTCGGACGCCGTCACGGGCGCCGTGGAAGTGTCCTCAGGGGCGCTCTCGGGGGCGGCGTCAGGCCACGGTCAGGCCATCGGTCTGAGTGCCGGTGCGGGTGCCGGCTCGGCTGCCGGTGCGCGCGCCGGCGGACGCTCCCGTACGTGCCGTGTCGAGGGCCTGCCGTATGCCGGTGGCGACAGCCGGGTGGACCGGCAGGGCGAGGTGGCCGATCCCGGTCACTCGAACGTTCTGTACCAACAGGTCGGGGTGGTCGACGCAGGCCGACTCCAGCGGGTCCATGAGGTGGTCGAGGTCGCTCCAGAAGCTGACGAACTGCGTGCGACAGCCCTGCGCCGGCCGGGAGAGTTCCTCGATCAGCTCGGAGCCCGGGCGCATCTGGCGCACGATCGGGTGCGCGTTCGCCAGCGGCGCCACCCGGGTGCCGGAGTGCGGCGTGCCCAGCGTGACCAGCGTCCGGACCCTGCCGTCACCGCCCAGCCGCTGCACGTAGTACCGGGCGATGAGGCCGCCCAGGCTGTGCCCGACCACGTCGACCTGCGAACTGCCGGTGCGCTCGCAGATCTCCTCTATGTGCCGGCCGAGCAGCTCGGCGGCGGTCCGGATGTCACAGGTCAGGGGGGAGTAGTTGAGCGACTCCACGCGCTGCCTGCCGTGCTGGGCCAGGCTGCGGCGCAGCAGGACGAACACGGAACGGTTGTCGATGAACCCGTGCAGCAGGACGACCGGGAGCGGACCCTTGGTCGGCAGCTGTGCGGGGTCGTCGGCACCGGCCACCCTGGGCAGCGCGGGCCGGGCGGCGGCTCGGCGCTCCTGCGCCATGCCGGAGGGGTAGAGGAGCAGGTGGCCCGCGAGGATCGCCAGGTCCAGAGCCGTCGCCTTGAGAAGGGTCAGGGAGAGTCCGGCCAGTCTGCTCGGGAGGCCGGGCAGGCCGGGGAGTCCTGGGAGGTTCGGCAGGCTTGAGAGGTTCAGGATGCCCGGAAGGGTCCGCAGGTCCGGCAACAGACGCTGACACAGCGGAAGAAAGGGCTGTAGTGCCCGGGTGACCTTCATGGCCGACCTCCTGTCGGCACGCTGAGGACTTCTCTGTCCCCCGTGTGCCCTCGTGGAAGTCGCGGTGGAGGAGGTCGATCGGGCACGGCAGGGAGTGGGGCGGGCAGGGCCTGGAGCGCGGGGCGTGTACGGCTTGTGTGACACCCGTTACACCACTGACGTCACAAGGAACCCTGCCGGTCTGGCGACGAGGCTCCCCGCTGTCGTGCCTTACCTGTCCTACGTGACCATCGTGCCTTCCGTTGCGCCGTGCCGCCACGCCAGCGGCCGGCGGCGTGGGTACGGCGACCTCTTTGCGACTCCCGGTGCGACCGTTCTCCCGTGGCGCGGGAGAACGGTGCGCGGTGAAAATGTCCCTTCGTGTGATTTCCCCCTCGGTCCACACCGTGAAACTGCCGCTTGCGGGATGCTGGCGATAACGTTCGTTCACTTCCCCGGGCGGTGTGGCACGGGGTGTCCGTGCCGTTGAGGATGGACGTAGTCGCTTCATGGAGGCAGTGATGGGTGTGGCAGCCGGTCCGATCCGCGTGGTGGTGGCCAAGCCGGGGCTCGACGGCCACGATCGCGGGGCCAAGGTGATCGCGCGGGCGCTGCGCGACGCCGGTATGGAGGTCATCTACACCGGGCTCCACCAGACGCCCGAGCAGATCGTCGGAACCGCGATCCAGGAGGACGCCGACGCGATCGGTCTGTCCATCCTGTCCGGCGCCCACAACACGCTCTTCGCCGCGGTGATCGAGCTGCTGAAGGAGCGGGACGCGGCGGACATCCTGGTGTTCGGCGGGGGCATCATTCCGGAGGCGGACATCGCGCCGTTGAAGGAGAAGGGCGTCGCGGAGATCTTCACGCCGGGAGCGACCACCGCGTCGATCGTCGACTGGGTCCGAGCGAACGTGCGGCAGCCTGCCGGCGCCTAGCCGGTTGTCGTGCGGGCGGATGTCACGGGTGGTTCTCACGGGTGGTTGTGCGGGTGAGTCTGCGCGTGGATGTGCAGGTGGCTCGGGTGGGCGTTGCCTGGGGGCGCTGCCCCCAGACCCCCGTTCGGCCCTGAACGGGCCTCGTCCTCAATCGCCGGACGGGCTCAACAGGTGAACCGGCGTCCCCCGGTCGGGGGCTGAGCGCGTTGGTCGGCGTCCCCGGTCGGGCGGGCTGGATGGGCGGGCCGGCGTTCCTCTGCCGGGTCGGCTGGACAGGTGGAGCGGCGTCCTCCGTCGGGCCGGCGGGAGAGGTGGACCGGCGTCCTCCGTCGGGCCGGCGGGACAGGTGAACCGGTGTTCCTCAGTCGGGTGGGCTGGAAGTGGGGGCCGGGGGGCTGGTCAGTTCCTGTGCCATCACCGCCCGCAGTCGGAGCGTTCTTCCCAGCCGTTGGAATGCCTCCGCCCAGTAGCTGCCGGCGCCCGGTGAGGCGTCCTCCGGCTCGTCCGGTACGGCCAGGAGGGCGTCGAGGCGGGCTGCCTCCCCGGGGTCGAGGCAGCGTTCGGCCAAACCCATGACGCCGCTGAAGCTCCAGGGGTAACTGCCCGCGTCCCGAGCGATGTTGAGCGCGTCGACGACGGCACGGCCGAGCGGTGTCGCCCACGGTACCGGGCATACGCCGAGCAGTTGGAACGCCTCCGAGAGGCCGTGGGCGGCGATGAAACCGGCGACCCAGTCGGCCCGTTCGGCCGCCGGAAGCGTGCCCAGCAGTTTGGCCCGTTCGGCCAGGGAGACCGCGCCCGGCCCGCCCGCGCCGGGCGCCGACGGCACCCCGAGCAGCGCCCGCGACCAGTCGGCGTCGCGCTGCCGGACGGCGGCCCGGCACCACGCCGCGTGCAGTTCGCCCAGCCAGTCGTCGGCCACCGGCAGGGCAACGATCTGCTCCGGCGTACGGCCGCCCAGGCGCGACCTCCAGGTGGCGAGCGGGGCAGCCTCCACGAGTTGCCCGAACCACCAGGACCGCTCACCCCGGCCGGGCGGCGCCTTGGCCGACACACCGTCACGTTCCATGGCCGCGTCGCACTCGTGGGGGGCTTCCACGAGGAGCGTCGGCGTGTCGACGGTGTGGTCGACGGCCACGCAGGCGCCGGCCCGGACCGCCATCCGCGCGGCGAGCGCCGAACCCGGCAGCGCCGAGAGCAGCTCCGCGGCGGTGGCCCGCACATTGCGGCTCCGGTCCGTCAGGGCCTGTTCCAGGAAGGGCTCGTCCCGTGGGCCGAGGCCGGCACGCAGCGAGTCGAGGAACATCAGTCGGTCCTCGGCTCGTTCCGCCGACCAGGACGCGGCGAGCAGTTCGCGCGCCGCGTCGGGGTCGCGGAGGCGGATCGTGGCCAGGAGGGCGACCCGCTCGGCGAACAGGCCCTCCTGCCAGAGCCTTTCGATGCGTTCGGTCTCCGTGGGGCCCGGCAGCGAGGCGCCGCCGCCCGGTGCCGCCCGCAGGGCGAACCGCCAGTCGGGGTTCAGCCGGGCGAGCCACAGGGCGCGCGGGCCGGCGAACTCCAGCGCCGCCGGACGCAGGTCCGTACGCCCCCGCGCCGCGTCCAGCAGCGCGGGGAGGGACTCGGCGGGTGCGGCGAACCCCCGGGCGTTCACCGCCGTCAGCCACTGGGGCAGCAACTCCATGAGATCCGGTGCGGTGCCTCTGCGGCCGCCCGAGCCGCTGCCGGGTCGGTCGGCCAGCAGGAAGGCGAGCCGGCGGGCCGCCGCGACGGGCAGTGCCGGACGCGGGTCCTCGGCGGCCGGCGCCGGCAGGGGGGCCGCCCGGCCGGGACGCAGACCGGCCCGTCGGCGTACGGTCTCCGCGGCCGCCGCGTCCAACAGGGCGGCCGGAGCGGCCCGGCCGGGAGCCGTGCCCGGGGGCGTACGGCGGTCCGTTCCGAGGAGAGCGGCCGTGACCAGGTCCTCCCAGGCGGTCGGTGGGGTGAGGGGGCGGGCGGCGTTCATGGAACCTCCCTCTGCTGCCGTCGTCGTGGTCCCGCGTCGTGGTCCGTCGTTGTGGTTCCGGTCGCTGCTGCGGGCTTCGTTCAGCACAGGCGTACCGCCTCGCCGGGGCCCGTCGGCCAGGCCGTCAGCGGGGTGAAGCCACGGTGGCCGCACTCGCCGAAGACCTTGACGGGGGCGCCGCCCGAGAGGGCGACCAGGCGCCACAGGCCGGGGCGGGAGATCGCTGCGGGGGTGAGCGGCAGCGCCCTGTCGCCGTCGGCGTCGGCCAGTTGCCAGGAGTCGCCGTCCGGGGTCGGTATGACGTTGTCGAGCGTCACCGGGACGGAGTCCTGCCAGGGGTCGTGGCGCAGGGTCTCGCCGTAGCGGGCGGTCGCCTCGGTCGTCGTCCCGCCCGGGGGGCGGCTCCCGGTGAGGAACGGCGGGGCGAACTGCTCGCCGAGCGATACCCGTTGCTGTACCGCGCCCGGGTGTGCGGACAACTCGGCGTCCAGGGCGAGGCCGACGGGCAGGGCGAGCTCCGGTGCGCGGCCCGCCGCGCCGTAGGAGAGCAGGAGCGCGGTGCGGCCCGAGGCGGTGCCGTACAGCCAGATGCGGCGGGTCGTCAGCCTCGGGTCCGGTGTGTCGTACTGGGCGAGCACCAGCCAGTGGTCGCGGACCGGCGGACCCGTCGGCGGGGACGGCAGGCCCACGCGGGCGCGGACCGTCGCCGCCAGGGCGTCCGGCAGTCCCGCACGGTGCAACCAGCCCTGGTCGAGAAGGTGGAGCAGAGCGCACTCCTCCAGCAACCGCACCGGCCAGTCCGGACCGGACCCCGGAACTGCACCCAACTCCCGTACCCGAGCCGCCAGTCCGGGCGCCTGCGCGTCGACCATGCGGGCCGCCGTCTCCTCCCACAGCGCATACCCGGACTGCTCGGCCGCGGCCAGGCCCGTGCGCAGCAGGTCGGCGAGCCGCTCCTCCAGTTCCGTCGCCCCCGCGGTGATCCGCTCGGCACGCCGCTCCGCCCTGCGGCGCGCCCCCTCCGGATCGGCGGGGCCGGACCCGGAACCCGTGGGACCCGCCTCCCCCTTCCCCGCCGTCCGCCTGCGTCCCGCGATCCACTGCTCGGCCCAGTCCGGCACCGGTCCCGCCGCCACAGCCCCCTCGCCGTCCGCCCAGAGCAGCAGCAGCCCGAGCGCGTGCTTGCACGGGAACTTGCGGCTCGGGCAAGTGCATTTGTACGCCGGACCGGCCCCGTCCGCGGTGTCGACGACCGTCCGGTACGGGGTACCGCCGCTGCCCTCGCACAGGCCCCATACCGCCCCCTCCCGCGAACTGCCCGTGCCCGACCACGGATCGGCCGTGCCGAGTTTGCTTCCCGCTTTGCGTGACGTGGAGTCAGGCGCCAGTGCGAGCACCTGGTCCGCCGTCCAGCGCACCCCCTGCTGAGTCATGCCATCGAAGGTAGATCCCACCACTGACAATCGGTCCGGCGAGCACCCGGCGGCCGCCCGCCGACCGCCCGGCGAGGGCGGCCGGAAGGACGTTTTCGCAGGTCGGATCGCATTGTCAGTGGCGTGGTGCACGGTGGACACCAGATGCCGAACCGGCCGAGCTGGAGGGGGCCACAGCCATGTCCGTGTCCGTAGATCCCACGGCGGAACCCACGTCCGTGGAACCGAGTGGGAACGACTCGGCGGAAGCATTGCGTCCGCACGCCGAGGACGCCTTCGCCGACGAACTCGCCGTGCTCGCGGCCCAGGACGACCGCCCGCGCCCGGCCCGCTGGAAACTGTCGCCGTGGGCCGTCGCCACCTATCTCCTCGGCGGTGTCCTGCCGGACGGCACGGTGATCTCGCCGAAGTACGTGGGCCCGCGCCGCATCGTCGAGGTCGCCGTGTCCACCCTCGCCACCGACCGCGCCCTGCTCCTGCTCGGGGTCCCGGGCACCGCCAAGACCTGGGTCTCCGAACACCTGGCGGCGGCCGTCAGCGGTGACTCGACGCTGCTGGTGCAGGGCACCGCCGGCACACCGGAGGAGGCGATCCGCTACGGCTGGAACTACGCGCAGCTGCTCGCCCACGGTCCGAGCCGGGACGCGCTGGTGCCCAGCCCCGTCATGCGGGCCATGGCGGAGGGGGCGACGGTGCGGGTGGAGGAGCTGACCCGCATCCCGGCCGACGTGCAGGACACCCTCATCACGATCCTGTCGGAGAAGACCCTCCCCATACCGGAGTTGGGGCAGGAGGTGCAGGCGGTCCGCGGGTTCAATCTCATCGCCACGGCCAACGACCGGGACCGCGGGATCAACGAACTGTCCAGCGCCCTGCGCCGCCGCTTCAACACGGTGGTGCTGCCGTTGCCCGAAAGCGTCGAGGCCGAGGTGGACATCGTCGCCCGGCGCGTCGACCAGATCGGCCGCTCCCTCGACCTGCCGGCCGCTCCCGACGGGATCGACGAGATCCGCCGGGTGGTGACGGTCTTCCGCGAACTGCGCGCGGGTGTCACCTCCGACGGCCGTACGAAGGTCAAGTCGCCGAGCGGCACGCTGTCCACCGCGGAGGCCATCTCCGTCGTCACCGGCGGCCTCGCGCTGGCCGCGCACTTCGGCGACGGCGTGCTGCGGGCGGGGGACGTGGCCGCGGGCGTCCTCGGCGCCGTGGTCCGAGATCCGGCGGCCGACCGGGTCGTGTGGCAGGAGTACCTGGAGGCGGTCGTCCGGGAGCGCGCCGGCTGGACCGACTTCTACCGCGCCTGCCGGGAGGTGAGCGCGTGAACGGGAGCAGGAGGAGCGACGCCGGTACCGGTGACGAGGTCATTCGGGCGCGGGCCCGTGAGGCGTGGAGGGTGGCTGTGGACGACGACACGAGGTGGCCCCGCAGGCGCGAGGGCAGGGGATGACGGGCGTCGCGGAGGGCGGCGGTCGGGGCCCGGAGGCGGGGCGGCCGTTGCTGCTCGGGGTACGTCATCACGGGCCGGGGTCGGCGCGGGCGGTACGGGCGGCGCTGGACGCCGCCCGGCCGCGGACCGTACTGGTCGAGGGGCCGCCCGAGGCCGACACGCTGATTCCGCTCGCCGCCGACGAGGACATGCGGCCGCCGGTCGCACTGCTCGCCCACGCCGTCGACGAACCCGGCCGTTCCGCCTTCTGGCCGCTGGCGGAGTTCTCCCCGGAATGGGTGGCCCTCCGCTGGGCCCTGGAGCACGGCGTCCCCGCTCGCTTCATCGACCTCCCGGCCACGCACACCCTGGCCTGGGAGAAGAAGGGCAAGAAGGAGGGAGCGGAGAAGGCAGAGGAGGACCATAAGGAGGGGACGGAACCCGGGGGACATCGCGGGGGCGAGGGCCAGAGCGAGAGCGGAGGCGAGAGCGGGCAGGACGCGCCCGGCGCCGGGGACGGGATGCGGGGGGACCCCCTCGGGCGGCTCGCCGCGGTCGCCGGGTACGACGATCCCGAGCGGTGGTGGGAGGACGTCGTCGAGCACCGGCCGACGGGGGCCGAGGATCCGTTCGCGCCGTTCGCCGCGATCGAGGAGGCGATGGGGGCGCTGAGGGAGGCCGGTGCGACCGGAGCCCGGGGGGACGGCGAGGAGCGGGACCTCGTGCGGGAGGCCTACATGCGCATCCAAGTCCGCTCCGCCGAAAAGGAGTTCGGGCCGGACGGCGTGGCCGTGGTGTGCGGGGCGTGGCATGTGCCCGCGCTCCGCAGGAAGGTCGCCGTCGCCGCCGACCGCGCGCTGCTCAGGGGGCTGCCCAAGGTCAGAGCCGACCTGACCTGGGTGCCGTGGACCCACCGCAGGCTTGCCCGGGCCGGAGGGTACGGGGCCGGTATCGACTCGCCGGGCTGGTACGCGCATCTCTTCGGTGCGCCGGACCGGCCGGTCGAGCGCTGGCTGACGAAGGTGGCGATGCTGCTGCGTGCGGAGGACCGGATCGTGTCCCCGGCGCATGTCATTGAGGCGGTCCGGCTGGCCGAGACGCTCGCCGCGCTGCGCGGCCGGCCGCTGCCCGGCCTGGGCGAGACGACCGACGCCGTGCGTGCGGTGCTGTGCGAGGGCTCGGACGTTCCGTTGGCGCTGGTACGCGACCGGCTGGTGGTCGGGGACGTCCTGGGCGAGGTGCCGGCCGGCGCGCCCGCCGTGCCGTTGCAGCGTGACCTCGACCGGATTCAGCGCCGGCTGCGGCTGAAACCGGAGGCGGCGGCACGCGAGTTGGCGCTGGACCTGCGCAAGGACAACGACGCCGAGCGCAGCACGCTCCTGCACCGGCTGCGGCTGCTGCGGATCGCGTGGGGCGAGCCGGCCGCCTCGCCCGGCAGCACGGGGACCTTCCGGGAGACATGGCGGCTGCGGTGGGAGCCCGAGCTGTCGGTGCGGACCGCCGAAGCCGGGGTGTGGGGGACGACCGTGCTCGCCGCGGCCACCGCCAAGGCGGAAGCGGACGCCGTCGCCGCGCGTGACCTCGCCGAGGTGACCGGACTCGCCGAGCGCTGCCTCCTGGCCGGGCTGCCGGAAGCGCTTCCGACGGTGATGCGGGTCCTCGCCGACCGGGCGGCCCTCGACACGGACGTCGGCCACCTCGCCCAGGCGCTGCCCGCGCTGGTCCGTTCGCTCCGCTACGGCGACGTGCGCGGCACCGACACCGGCGCGCTGGCGGAGGTGGCCGCGGGCCTCGCCGAACGGGTCTTCGTCGGCCTCCCCCCGGCCTGCGCCTCGCTGGACGCGGACGCGGCGGACGGGATGCGGCGCCATGTGGACGCCGTGCACGCAGCGGTGGGGATGCTGGAGGAGACGGCAGCGGCTCCGGGACGGGCCGCCGCACCGGGACCGACGGTGGCCGGAGGAGTGCCCGGGGCAGCGGGGGGTCGCGCCGGGGGCGTGGAGCCCGGCGGGGTCGGGGAGCTGCCGGGCGCCTCCGCGGCGGGCGACCGGGACCGGGACCTCGACGGGGAGCCCCGCCCGGGACCCTGCGGTCTGCGGGAGCGCTGGCGGAGTGTGCTGCGGGTGCTCTCCGGGCGGGACACCGTGCCGGGGGTGATCCGGGGGCGGGCGGTGCGGCTGCTCCTGGACGAGGGGGAGTTGCACCAGGACGAGGCGGCGCGGCTCATGGGGCTCGCCCTGTCAGCGGGGACACCGCCGTCGGACGCGGCCGCCTGGATCGAGGGCTTCGTCGGCGGCGGTTCCGGGGGCGGGCTGCTCCTCATGCACGACGAACGGCTGCTCGGACTGGTCGACGGATGGCTCACGTCGGTGCCGGCGGAGGCGTTCACGGACGTATTGCCGTTGCTGCGGCGGACGTTCTCGGCCTACGAACAGGGGGTGCGCAGAACGCTGGGCGAGCTGGTCCGGCGCGGCCCGGGCAAGCGGGGCAGTGGGCCGGGCGCGGGCTCCGGGACACCCGGGTTCGCGGCGGAACTCGACGAGGAACGCGCCGACGCGGTCCTGCCGGTGGTACGTCTGCTGCTGGGATCGGGATCGGGATCGGGATCGGGATCGGGATGGGGGCCAGGGCCGGGGTCGGGATCGGAGCCGGTCCATGGGCTGGCGGACGACAACGAGCTCGCGGGGATGGGCACATGAGGACGACCGAGGCTGCGACGACCAACGCAGCGGCGACCGGGGTAGCGGTGGTCAACGCGGCGGCGACCGGGGCTGCGCCGAGCGACGCGGCGGTGACCGGGGCAGCGGCGGTCAACGCGGCGACGGTCAACGCAGCGGCGACCGGGGCAGTGGGGGTCGAGGCCGGGCAGGAGCGGTTACGGCGCTGGCGGCTGGTGCTCGGGGGCGACGCGGCCGACGGCACCGGCCAAGCACTCTCCGGGCGGGACGCCGAGATGGACGAGGCGCTCACCGCGCTCTACGGGAAGGAGAGCGGGGCACGGACGGGGCGGGAGCGTTCGGCGGGGCTGGGGGCCTCGGCGCCGTCGGTGGCCCGCTGGCTCGGGGACATCCGCAGGTACTTCCCCTCCTCCGTCGTGCAGGTGATGCAACGCGACGCCATCGACCGGCTCGGGTTGTCCGCGCTGCTGTTGGAACCGGAGATGCTGGAGGCGGTGGAGGCCGACGTGCATCTGGTCGGCACGCTGCTCTCGCTCAACAAGGCGATGCCGGAGACGACGAAGGAGACGGCGCGGGCCGTGGTCCGCAAGGTCGTCGAGGATCTGGAGAAGCGGCTCGCCACCCGTACCCGAGCCGCGCTCACCGGCGCCCTCGACCGCGGCACGCGCGTCCGCCGCCCGCGCCATCACGACATCGACTGGAACCGCACGATCGCCGTCAACCTCAAGCACTATCTGCCCGAGTACGGCACGGTCGTGCCGGAGCGGCTCGTCGGGTACGGGCGGGCGTCGCGGTCCGTGAAGAAGGAAGTGGTCCTCTGCATCGACCAGTCGGGTTCGATGGCGTCGTCGGTGGTGTACGCGTCGGTCTTCGGTGCGGTACTGGCGTCGATGCGGTCGATCAACACACGGCTCGTCGTCTTCGACACGGCGGTCGCCGACCTCACCGACCTGCTCGACGACCCGGTGGACGTCCTCTTCGGCACCCGGCTCGGCGGGGGCACGGACATCAACCGGGCGCTCGCGTACTGCCAGGCGCGGATCACCCGGCCCGCCGAGACCGTGGTCGTGCTCATCAGCGACCTGTACGAGGGAGGCATACGGGACGAGATGCTCAAGCGGGTCGCGGCGATGAAGGCGTCCGGCGTGCAGTTCGTCGCGCTGCTCGCGCTGTCGGACGAGGGGGCGCCCGCCTACGACCGGGAGCACGCGGCGGCGCTCGCGGCGCTGGGCGTACCGGCGTTCGCCTGCACGCCCGATCTGTTCCCGGACGTCATGGCGGCGGCGATCGAGAAGCGTCCGCTGCCCGTGCCGGACACCGACTGACGCGACGCGGGACGCGCATGCGAGGATCGAGGGCACCTCGTCGCCGCACGGGAGGAAGCTCCCACCTTGATCCGGCCCACCGCCCTGCCTGATGCCGCACCGCGGCTTCTGCGCGTCCTGCGTGGCGCGGCCGGGCGACGTGTGGCGCAACTGGCGCTTCTGGTCGGCGGGTTGCTGGCACTCGGGTTCCTCAGCGGGGCACAGGCGCATGCGGCGGAAAGCCAGTCCGCACCGGCCCTCTCCGCACCGGCCCTGTCCGCACCGATCCTGTCCGCACCGGCCTTGTCCGCGGGGGCCTCGTCCACACCGGCAGGGTCCGCGTCGGCGGGGTCCACATCGGCTTTGTCGGCGCCGGCCCTGTCCGCGTCGGTGGGCTCCACATCGGCTTTGTCCGCGTCGGCCCTGTCCGCGTCGGCGGGCGTCAACTCGGCCTCTTCCACGTCGGCGGGGTCCACATCAGCCTTGTCCGCGCCTCTCCTCTCCGTAGAGGGGGCGGTCAACCATCAGGTCAAGGGGCTGATTTCGGTTCCGGCGGTCGGTCATGTCGTGGTGGCGGCCGAGGAGGAGCAGCGTGAGCGGCTCTCGACGCAGGTGCCGCCGCCCGTCTCGGTGCCGCCTCCCGTCTCGGCGCCGCCGAGGCCGCCGACCGTGCCGGCCCTGTCCGAGCTCTCCCGCCTCCCCGGTCTTGCCGGTCTTCCCGGCCCTTCTGCGGCGGCGGACCTTCCCAGGCTCTCCGCGGTCTCCGGCCTGCCCGACGTCCCGAAGCTTCCCGTTCCTCCGAAGCTTCCTGTCCTGGCAGCCCTGCCAGCCTTCCGCGGCCTTCCGGCTCTGCCCCACCTGCCCGGTCTTCCCGCCCTGCCCGGTCTTCCCGATCCCTCCGATCTCTCCGATCTCCCCGGACTTTCCGCCCTTCCGTCGGTTTCCGTGCGGACGCTTCCGGTGCCGGGCGTGGGGCTGTCCGCGCAGGGATCCGCGGCGAACCCGCCGCCGGACGCGGACGGGCTCGGGGACCGGACGGCCGCCGACGCGGCGACGGCGGTGACCGCGTCCGTGACAGCGCCGGACGCGGCGGCCGGCGCGGTTGCGGCGTCGTACGGACCGGTGGGTACCGGTATCGGCGGTCCTGTCGACGCCGGTCGCCGCGTCGCGTCCGTCCAAGTCGGTCACGTCGGTCACGTCGGTCACGTCAATCACCTCGAAGACGTCGGTCGCGTGCGCGCAGCTGTCCGCGCTCCCGGGCCGGTGCGCCGCGGACCCGCGGGTGGCCGGGACGGCGTGCTGATCGGCGCCGCGTCGGTGGTCGACGGCGGTGTCTCCCGGCACGGCGACACGCATGCCGTCACGTCGTGCCACCGGGTACCGGTGCGGCTGGTGCCCGGCTGTGCCGTGCGCTCCGAGGCGGCCGGTGTCCACGACCGGCACCGGAACATCCCCGTCTTCCCCGGCTAGCGACAGGCTCCCTCCCCTCCCCACCGCTCCCTTCCCCGTGCCACGCCTTCCCGGGTGGGCCGTACGCGGATCGGGCGAACCACGAACAACGGCAGCGCGTCACGCGTCTGACCGGTTGACTCCGTGAGGCGGCAGGCCCCCGGACGGCCGAAAGCCACCGGTCCGTCCGACCGAAACCTCACGGATGGGGTCGAGTGGTCCTCATCGGGGTGAGGACCGATCGCCCAGGGCCCCTAAGGGGGTGTTCAGGGGCCTCACCGGGCCAACCCCAACCCGGTGAGGCCCTCCCCGTCCGCTCCTGGTCTCCTCACATCCGGCACGGGGTGCCAGTGATCCCGGCATCATGTGACAGGTATCACCGCTCAGGTGTGACCCTCGATTTAGGGGCCTCCCAGAAGCAGCGCTAACCTGCGAGACGGACATGCCGCGCGCTCGGACACCGTGTGCGCCTCTCTTGTGACAGACGGCTGACGTCACGTTGCCCTTCGCGGCACGCCCACGCATCAGACGAACCGCGAGATCACTGATAGGGACGGAAGCGCGTGGACCTGTTCGAGTACCAGGCGAGGGACCTCTTCGCCAAGCACGATGTACCGGTGCTGGCCGGTGAAGTCATCGACACGCCTGAGGCGGCCCGCGCAGCCACCGAGCGTCTCGGTGGCAAGTCCGTCGTCAAGGCCCAGGTGAAGGTCGGCGGGCGTGGCAAGGCCGGTGGCGTGAAGCTCGCCGCCACCCCGGACGAGGCCGTCGCCCGCGCGACGGACATCCTCGGCATGGACATCAAGGGCCACACGGTCCACAAGGTGATGATCGCCGAGACGGCCCCGGAGATCCTGGAGGAGTACTACGTCTCCTTCCTCCTCGACCGTGCCAACCGCACCTTCCTCTCCATCGCGTCCGTCGAGGGCGGCATGGAGATCGAGGAGGTGGCGGAGACCCGCCCCGAGGCCGTCGCCAAGACGCCGATCGACGCCAACGAGGGTGTGACTCCCGAGAAGGCCCGTGAGATCGTCGAGGCCGCGAACTTCCCGGCCGAGGTCGCCGACAAGGTCGCAGGCGTCCTCGTGACGCTGTGGAAGACCTTCATCGAGGAGGACGCCCTTCTCGTCGAGGTCAACCCGCTGGCGAAGGTCGCCTCCGGCGACGTCATCGCCCTCGACGGCAAGGTCTCCCTGGACGAGAACGCCGAGTTCCGTCAGCCGGGACACGAGGAGTTCGTCGACCACGCGTCGGCCAACCCGCTCGAGGCCGCCGCTAAGGCGAAGAACCTCAACTACGTCAAGCTCGACGGCGAGGTCGGCATCATCGGCAACGGCGCGGGTCTCGTCATGAGCACCCTCGACGTCGTCGCGTACGCCGGTGAGGCGCACGGTGGGGTCAAGCCCGCCAACTTCCTCGACATCGGCGGTGGCGCCTCCGCCGCCGTCATGGCGAACGGCCTGGAGATCATCCTCGGCGACCCGGACGTCAAGTCCGTATTCGTCAACGTCTTCGGTGGCATCACCGCCTGTGACGAGGTCGCCAACGGCATCGTCCAGGCGCTGCAGCTGCTGGCGGACAAGGGCGAGGAAGTCACCAAGCCGCTGGTCGTCCGTCTCGACGGCAACAACGCCGAGCTGGGTCGCAAGATCCTCTCCGACGCCAACCACCCGCTGGTCCAGCGCGTGGACACCATGGACGGCGCGGCCGACAAGGCCGCCGAGCTCGCGGCTGCGAAGTAAGGGACGAGGGACAGAACAGCCATGGCTATCTTCCTCAACAAGGACAGCAAGGTCATCGTCCAGGGCATGACCGGTGCCACGGGCATGAAGCACACCAAGCTCATGCTGGCGGACGGCACCAACATCGTCGGTGGCGTGAACCCCCGCAAGGCGGGCACGTCCGTCGACTTCGACGGCACCGAGATCCCGGTCTTCGGCACGGTCGCCGAGGCGATCGAGAAGACGGGCGCGAACGTGTCCGTCCTCTTCGTGCCGCCGGCCTTCGCCAAGGCCGCCGTGGTCGAGGCGATCGACGCCGAGATCCCGCTCGCGGTCGTCATCACCGAGGGCATCGCCGTCCACGACTCGGCCGCGTTCTACGCGTACGCCGTCTCGCAGGGCAACAAGACGCGGATCATCGGCCCGAACTGCCCCGGTCTCATCACCCCGGGTCAGTCGAACGCCGGCATCATCCCGGGCGACATCACGAAGCCGGGCCGCATCGGTCTGGTCTCGAAGTCCGGCACGCTGACCTACCAGATGATGTACGAGCTGCGTGACATCGGCTTCTCGTCCGCCGTCGGCATCGGTGGCGACCCGATCATCGGTACGACGCACATCGACGCGCTCGCCGCGTTCGAGGCCGACCCCGACACCGACCTCATCGTCATGATCGGTGAGATCGGCGGCGACGCCGAGGAGCGGGCTGCGGCCTTCATCAAGGACAACGTGAAGAAGCCGGTCGTCGGCTACGTCGCGGGCTTCACCGCGCCCGAGGGCAAGACCATGGGCCACGCCGGCGCCATCGTCTCCGGCTCCTCCGGCACCGCCCAGGCGAAGCAGGAGGCCCTCGAGGCCGCCGGCGTCAAGGTCGGCAAGACGCCGACCGAGACGGCGAAGCTGGCCCGCGAGATCCTCGCGGCCGGCTGAGTTCCAGGCTGAGTGACGGTGGGCCCGTTCCCCTTGCGGGGGCGGGCCCACCGGCGTTTCCCGGCCTTCCGGGCCGCGGCCGGGCCCGGTTCACTCGGCCAGCGGGATCAGCCGTTGCGGGCCGTGCCGGAGATCGGAACGCAGCTTGGCGCGCAGGTTCAGCTCCGCGTCCGAGAGCGTGCCGGGGGCCGACCGCGGGGGGACGCCCTGCACCGTCTCGCCGGGGGGTACGGCGGGCTCGTACCGGGTGGGGGCCGTCCGTACGGTCAGTGCGGTCGCGCCGATGATCGCGACCGTGAACGCGATCGCCGCCCTGGTCCAGAAGCGGGCCCGCTGTTCGCTGCCCGTCCGCACGGTGGTCGGCCCGGCCGCGCGCAGCCGTTCGGCGGACGCCACCTCCGCCAGCCGCCGGTGCAGCGCGGCGGGGCTCGCCAGCTCGGGCAGCCGCGCGGCGACCGCCTCGCGGGCGTGCAGCAGTCGGTTCGCCGTCGCGGGGGTGCTCGCCTCCGTCTCCGCCGCCGTCTCCGGGAGGTCGAGGCCGACACCGTCGTAGAGGAGGAGCGTGCGACGGTAGGGCGCGGGGAGGGTCAGCAGGACGTCCAGCAGCGCGCGGTCGGCGGCGTCGGCCGGGGGCGGCTCCGGGTGCCGGTAGCGGGGGCGGAACCGATGCCAGGGGGAGAGTGCGTACTCGTACGCCGTCGCCCGCACCCAGCCCGCCGGATCGCGGTCCACGGCCACTTCGGGCCAGCGCTGCCAGGCCCGTTGGAACGCCCGCTCGACCGACTCGCGCGCGAGTTCGCGGCGGCCGGAGAGCAGGTATGCCTGCCGTACGAGGGCGGAGGCGCAGAAGGCGTAGAGGGCGTCGAAGGCCTGAGCCGGGGTCAGGGCGGCGCCCCTGGCCCCCGTGAGCTGCGCTCCAGGGGCTTCCAGGGCTTCCAGGGCTTCCAGGGCTTCCGGGGTTTCCGGGGCTTCCGGAGTGTCTGGGGTCTCCGGGGTGTCCGGGGCCGGCAGGGCTTCTTGGGTTGCCGGGGCTCCCAGGGTTGCGGGGATCTCGAGCGTCTCGGGGTGGTGGGGGTCGCTGTTCAGGCACACCGTCACCGGGGGTGGGGGCGCTGCCTCCTGGGTGTTCGTCACCATGTCCGCCTTGGTCAGCGATGCCAGCAGTTTCGCGTACGCCTCCCGCCTTCGGCCGCGCGGTGTCGTGCGGCCGGACTCCCACGCGTGCACCGTCTCCCGGCTGACGCCGACCCGCTCGGCGACCTGAGCCTGCGTCAGCGAGGCCGCCTCGCGCAGGTGTCCGCGCTGCTTGGCGGGAGGGAGTGGGGCAGGGCTCTGTGTCACAGGGGAACCCTTCCCACGAAAAAGTACATAAACGTATATTGAGCGACACAACGGAACTTCGCCTGTTACGACGGGAAAGCGCGTGTCGTTGGGAGCATGACGGGCGTGACCCAGATGACCGCTCGCCGACTGTCGTTGTCGCCCCTGCTCAGCCGGATGCGTGACCGATCCTCCGGGCTGGCCGCCGGCCTCCTGGGTGGTGCGCTCGCCGCCGGGCTCGGGCTCGGTTCGTTCGCCGTGCTCGTGATGGTGCTGTGGATCAGCTCGCCGTATCCCGACAGCGGGCCGGACGGCGCACTGCATGTCGCCGCCGCGCTGTGGCTGCTGGCCCACGGCGCGGAGCTGGTACGGGTCGACACGCTGTCCGGAATGCCGGCGCCGGTCGGGGTCACTCCCTTGCTGGTGCTCGCGCTGCCGGTGTGGCTGGTGCGGCGCGCCGCGCGGGACGCGGTGGACGCAGGCGTCGGTGACGACGAGGGCGCGGTGCTGGTGAGTGCCCGTACGGCGTGGGCGGGCGTCGTGCTCGGCTACCTCGCCGTCGGCGCGGGCGTCGCCTGCTACGCCGCCACCGGTGGCGCTCTGCGGCCGTCGTGGGCCTGGACGGCGGTGTGCGTGCCGGCGGTCGCCGTGCTGGCCGCCGGAGCGGGGGTGTGGTCGGCCCACGGCCGGCCCCGCGAGCCTGTCGACAGCGTGCTCCTGGCGTTGCCCCGTGGCGTGCGGCGGCACCTGCTCGGGGCGGACGGGCGGGAGCGGCTCGGGGTCGCCGGGCGTGCGGCGGGGGCCGGGGCGGCGGTGCTCTTCGGGGGTGGGGCGGCGCTGGTGGCGGTGTCCTCGGTATGGCACCTGGGCGTCGCCCGTGAGGGGTTCCTCCAGTTGACGGAGGGCTGGTCGGGACGGTTCGCGGTGCTGTTGCTGTGCGTGGCGCTGGTTCCGAACGCGGCGGTGTGGGGGGCGGCCTACGCCCTCGGGCCGGGGTACGTCCTCGGCGCCGGACATGTGGTCGCGCCGCTGGCCGCCGACCCGGCTCCGTTGTCGCTGCCGCCGTTTCCGCTGCTGGCGGCGGTGCCGGAGGCGGGGGTCGGGACGCCGTGGAACTGGGCGCCGGGGGTGGTTCCGCTGGTCGCCGGCGTGACGGTGGGGGTGTTCGTGGCTCGGGGAGCGGGCGGCGCTGGTGGCGGGGGTGACAGAGGCGACGGAGGTGCCTGGTCGCGCGGGCGGACCGCGGGGGGCGTGGTGCTCGCGGGTGTGTTGTGCGGGGTGCTGATGGGAGGGCTTGCCGGGTTGTCCGGTGGGCCGTTGGGGGTTTCCGCGTTGACCCGGCTCGGGCCGGTGTGGTGGCAGGTGGGGGGTGCGGTGGTGTTGTGGATCGTGGGGGCGGGAGTGCCGGTGGCTCTGGTGGTGCGGGAGTGGCGGTGCAGGGGGTCCCGGGCGGTGGGTGCTGCCACCGGCCCGGCGGGGTCGTCCGATGAGCCCGGTAAGCCTGGTGGGCCCGGTGAGCTCGATGGGTCCGAGCTGTACGACTTCTCGCCGGTGGAGTACGCCGACGCCGAGCCGCGTGTCGGGACTGTCGCGCCCATGTCGGCGGTGCCGCCCGTACCGGCTGTCGCACCCGAACCTGTCGGGCTGGGGAATTCCATCGGCCCTCGGAATCCCATGGCCTCGCTGGATCCGATGGACCCGCTGGAGCCCTTGGATCCCTTGAAGCCCGTGGACCACACTGACCCCATCCCCATCGACCCCCTGAGTCACGTGGAGCCGGTGTGGCACGGGGACGTGGCCCGGGAGGTTCGGTGGGCGGCGTTGCGGGAGGCGGGGGAGGGCGAGGGGCCGGAGGAGGCCGAGGGGGCGGGACGGTGACCCTCGGGGATCTCGCCCCGCCGCCCCCACCCTTCCCTGGGGGCTGCGCTCCCAGACTTCCCTGTCGGCCTGGACGGCCTGTCGGCCTGGACGGCCTGGTCCTCTGACGCGGGCGGGCTGAAGTGACCGTCCGGGGCCTCAGGGAAGACGCGGGTGCCACGCGTCGGCTCGGCGCGGGCCGTGGAGTGGCACGCGGAGGTCCCGGCGGCCGGTCGGTGCGTCAGAGGGTCAGGCGGTTCGCAGGGTCACGCGTTCGCACCCAGGATGTTCTTCAGTTCCTTGGGGAGCAGGTCGTCGCACGACTGCTTGGCCTCGTTGGTGAGGGCGTCGTTCGTGCAGGTGTAGTAGTCGCTGTAGACCAGCTGCGCGGTGAAGCTGGCGGCGACCAGGGCCAGGGCGACGGACGCGGTGACCAGGCCGCTGACGGCGGCCGTCTTCTGCGGGCGGCCGGTGGGCTCCGGGGCGGGCGGGGCGTCGGGGTCGGGGGTGCGGGGCTTGGCGCGCAGGGCGCTGATTCCCCAGTTCAGGGCCAGCGCGCCGAGGAGCAGGGCCACGTACGGCCAGCCGAAGAGAGCGAAGAAGAAGGCCCACATACCGCAGAGCAGGGCGTAGCGCGCGTGGCGCTGGGCCGGGTCGGTGGGGTCCCAGCGCTTGCCCGGGTCGGTGCCGGGGCCGCCGCCCTCGGGGGTGCCGCCGGGACGCTCGCCGAAGCCGCCGGGAGAGCGGCCGGGCTGCTGGTCGCTCCACTGGCCGCCCCATGGGGTGCGCCCGCCTTCGGGGGCGCCGCCCGCCGGACGCCGGGGCTGCCAGGGCCGGTCCGGGGTGCCCTCGGGGGGCGGGGCGAAGGGATTGTCGTCCTCGGGGGGCGGGTTGCCGCCCGTGTTGTCGCCCGAGGGGGCGTCGGGGGGAGAGGTTGGGAGCTCTCGCAGCAGCACGGCGCCGCGCTCCCCTCCCTGCCGTGACTGCGGGGGGAGCGTGAGGCGTCGCAGACTGCGGTCCGGCATCAAGTGGGCGTCTTCCCCTAGTGATCGGCTGGTGATCGGCTTGGCTGGTAATGAACGTTTTTGGGCTGGTACTGCCTAGCTGGGCCGTCACTTGCAGAACGCACCACAGGGCCACCGCGTTCCCGAACCCGCTCGCCCCAGACGCTACCTTCCGGCCACGCCCCCGTCCCGTGGGGGCCGTCCGGTGTGCCGGTATCGTTGCTGACGGTCGGCCGCTTCGTAGACTTCCCCGTATCCCGGGGCGCGAAGCATTCGTACGAATGTATAAACCGGCCGTGCAAACGCTTCCCCGAGAAAGGGCCCCCACCGTGGCCGCCAAGCCCGTGGCCAAGCGCCTCGTCGTGCTGGTCTCCGGATCCGGTACGAACCTCCAGGCTCTCCTCGACGCCATCGCGGCCACCGGCGTCGATGCCTACGGCGCCGAGATCGTGGCCGTCGGAGCCGACCGGGAGGGCATCGAGGGGCTCGCCCGTGCCGAGCGCGCCGGGATTCCCACCTTCGTGCGGAAGGTCGGGGACTTCGCTAGCCGGCAGGAGTGGGACGCCGCGCTCGCCGAGGCGGTGGCCGCCCACGAGCCGGACCTCGTCGTCTCCGCCGGGTTCATGAAGATCGTGGGGAAGGAATTCCTGGCGCGGTTCGGGGGGCGGTTCGTCAACACCCACCCGGCCCTGCTGCCCAGCTTTCCCGGCGCCCACGGTGTGCGGGACGCGCTGGCGTACGGCGCCCGGGTCACCGGCTGCACCGTCCACTTCGTCGACGACGGCGTCGACACCGGACCGATCATCGCCCAGGGGGTGGTCGAGGTCCGGGACGAGGACGACGAGAGCGCTCTGCACGAGCGCATCAAGGAAGTCGAGCGAAGGCTGCTCGTCGAGGTCGTGGGGCGGCTCGCCCGCAACGGCTATCGCATTGAGGGACGAAAGGTAGTTATCCAGTGACCGCCGACAGCACTGTCACGGCAGAGAGCAGCAAGCGGGGCATCCGTCGCGCGCTCGTCAGCGTCTACGACAAGACCGGTCTGGAAGAGCTCGCGCGCGGGCTGCACGAGGCCGGTGTCGAGCTCGTCTCCACCGGCTCCACCGCCTCCCGTATCGCCGCCGCCGGCGTCCCCGTCACCAAGGTCGAGGAGCTCACCGGCTTCCCCGAGTGCCTGGACGGCCGGGTCAAGACCCTGCACCCCAAGGTCCACGCCGGCATCCTCGCCGACCTGCGACTGGACAGCCACCGGCAGCAGCTGGACGAGCTGGGCGTCGCGCCGTTCGACCTCGTCGTCGTCAACCTCTACCCCTTCCGGGAGACCGTCGCCTCGGGCGCCTCGGAGGACGAGTGCGTCGAGCAGATCGACATCGGCGGGCCGTCCATGGTGCGCGCCGCCGCGAAGAACCACCCGTCGGTGGCCGTGGTCACCAGCCCCGCGCGGTACGGCGACGTCCTCTCGGCCGTGCAGTCCGGCGGCTTCGACCTGGCGGCCCGCAAGCGGCTCGCCGCCGAGGCCTTCCAGCACACCGCCGCCTACGACGTGGCCGTGGCCTCCTGGTTCGCGTCCTCCTACGCGCCCGTGGACGAGTCGCGCTTCCCCGACTTCCTCGGCGCCACCTGGGAGCGCAAGAGCACCCTGCGCTACGGCGAGAACCCGCACCAGCCCGCCGCGCTCTACGTGGACGGCAGCGGCGGCGGTCTCGCCGAGGCCGAGCAGCTGCACGGCAAGGAGATGTCGTACAACAACTACACGGACACGGACGCCGCGCACCGCGCCGCGTACGACCACACCGAGCCGGCCGTCGCGATCATCAAGCACGCCAACCCGTGCGGGATCGCCGTCGGCGCGGACGTGGCCGAGGCGCACCGCAAGGCGCACGCCTGTGACCCGCTGTCGGCGTTCGGCGGCGTGATCGCCGTCAACCGGCCGGTCAGCAAGGAGATGGCGGAGCAGGTCGCCGAGATCTTCACCGAGGTCATCGTCGCGCCCGGCTATGAGGAGGGGGCGCTCGAGGCCCTCACCAAGAAGAAGAACATCCGGGTGCTCAGGGCGCCGCAGGGGCCCGCGGGCGCCGTCGAGCTCAAGCCCGTCGGCGGCGGCGCGCTGCTCCAGGTCACCGACCGGCTCCAGGCGGACGGCGACGACCCGGCGAACTGGACGCTGGCGACCGGTGAGGCGCTGTCCGGGTCGGAGCTCGCCGATCTCGCGTTCGCCTGGAAGGCCTGCCGGGCCGTGAAGTCCAACGCCATCCTGCTCGCCAAGGACGGCGCCTCGGTCGGCGTCGGCATGGGACAGGTCAATCGCGTCGACTCCGCGAAGCTGGCCGTCGAGCGCGCCGGTGAGGAGCGGGCGCGCGGCTCGTACGCCGCCTCCGACGCGTTCTTCCCCTTCCCGGACGGGCTCGAGGTCCTGGTCGAGGCGGGCGTCAAGGCCGTGGTGCAGCCGGGCGGTTCCGTCCGTGACGAGCTGGTCGTCGAGGCCGCGAAGAAGGCGGGCGTGACGATGTACTTCACGGGTACGCGCCACTTCTTCCACTGAGCCGGCCCGACCTGGCCTGACCTGTTCCGGTCTGCCCTGGTCGAGCAGCGGCCCCGGCCCGTCTCCTGGTTTCAGGAGGGGGGCCGGGGCCGACGTGCGTTCATCCGCGGCTCGGCGCGTGCGTCCGGCGTGCTTCGGACGTGCTTCGGTGCGTACTTCAGTGCGTGCGGATCACGATCGAGCTGCACACCTTGTCGGCGAAGGTCTGCCTCTTGGCGTCCCAGGCCGGCCACAGCCAGCCGAGGTAGCACGCCAGGCTGTCCAGGGTGTGGGCCAGGCGGCGGACGAACGCCATGCCGACGCCCATCGGCTGGCCGTCGATCTCGCGCACGAGGCGGATGCCCAGGGCCTTCTTGCCGACCGTCTGACCGGTACGGCCCTCCTGGATCAGCTGCCAGATCGCGAGGCCGACGAGGGCGGCGGCGCCGATGGCCAGGAGTGCCGGAGTGTCCTTGCCGATGAGGACGAGGGCGTAGGGCACCGCGAACACCAGCATGTCGACCACGAGGCCGCCGAACCGCTGGCCCCAGTTCGCGTACGGCGGCTGACCGCCGTAGCCGGGCTGCTGCGGGTAACCGTGACCCTGCTGGGGATAGCCGGGCTGCTGGGGGTAGCCGGGCTGCTGGGGGTAGCCGGGATGCTGCGGCTGGCCGTACCCCTGCGGGGGGACGCCCTGCGGCGCCTGCTGGCCGTCACCGGGCTGGCCCTGCTGGGGGTAGCCGTAACCGGGCTGCCCCTGCTGGGGGTTCTGCGGCTGACCGTAGGGGTCGTTGGGCGGGCCGAAGCTCATGGCGATTTCCTCCGTTGCACAAAAGCGGGGACGACGCGGAATGCGCGGAGGAACGTCTTCAGATGAGCGGTTTGCCCCCCAACACCGACCGCATACTGCGGGGACCCATCGTTCTTGGACAGGTGTGCTCCTGTCCAGCCGCATTCCGCAGGCTTTGTGCAAGTGCAACCTTGTCGATCATGGCCGGAACGATCCAGGGGCTTGGCCGGATCGGGGCCCGCCGGTGCCCGGGTTCACCCGGACCGGTACCCGGGCGGATTGGAACCGGGGGCCCGTCATCCGGGAGGATGGGTGCATGACCGCCCAGATTCTCGATGGCAAGGCCACCGCAGCCGCGATCAAGTCCGATCTGACCGCCCGGGTGGCGGCGCTGAGGGAGAAGGGCGTGACGCCCGGACTCGGCACCATCCTCGTCGGCACCGACCCCGGCAGCCAGAAATACGTCGCGGGCAAGCACCGTGACTGCGCCGAGGTCGGCATCGCCTCCATCCAGCGCGAGCTGCCCGGCACGGCCACCCAGGAGGAGATCGAGGCGGTCGTCCGCGAGCTGAACGACGACCCCGCCTGCACCGGCTACATCGTCCAGCTCCCGTTGCCCAAGGGCATCGACGAGAACCGGATCCTGGAACTCGTGGACCCGGCCAAGGATGCCGACGGCCTGCACCCGACGAACCTCGGCCGGCTGGTCCTCAACGAACCCGCCCCGCTGCCCTGCACCCCCAACGGCGTGCTGACGCTGCTGCGTCGGTACGGCGTCGAGACCAAGGGCGCGGAGGTCGTGGTCGTCGGCCGCGGGGTCACGATCGGCCGCTCGATGCCGCTGCTGCTGACGCGGCGCAGCGAGAACGCGACGGTGACCCAGTGCCACACCGGCACCCGGGATCTCTCGGCGCACCTGAAGCGGGCCGACATCATCGTCGCCGCGGCCGGTTCGGCGCACCTGATCCGGGCCGAGGACGTCAAGCCGGGCGCGGCCGTCCTGGACGTCGGCGTCTCCCGCAGCGCGGAGGGGAAGATCGTGGGCGACGTCCATCCGGACGTCCGTGAGGTGGCCGGCTGGGTCTCTCCGAACCCCGGCGGCGTCGGCCCGATGACCCGCGCCCAACTGCTCGTCAACGTGGTGGAGGCGGCGGAACGCAGTGTCGACTGACAAGACCTCCGGCAAGACCGGAAACCGCGAAGGAACCAGCAGCATCAGCAGCGGCGGCACCGACGTCACCGACGGCACCGAGGCGACCGACGGCGTCGGCGGTAGGGACGACATCGACGGGATCGACGAGACCGACGACATCGAGGTGCGGGATCCGGTCAGCGCGCCCGACGCCGACGGGGTGGCGCGCCGCACCACCCGGCGTTTCCCGCTGTTCACCAGGGACACCGCACGCCCCGAGGGCGGCGGCCGGGCCGCGCCCGGCGACGCGCTGGCCGCCCGGCAGTGGCCGATCATCGTCGTCCTGGGCATCGTCGCGCTCGGTCTGCTGGTGACCGCGCTCGACGTGTTCCGGATCGGCACGATCCTGATCGGCGTCGGCCTGCTGGTCGGCGCGGTGCTGCGCTGGCTGCTGCCCGGGGTCGGCATGCTCGCCGTACGCTCCCGCTTCACCGACATCGTGACGTACACCGTGCTGGGCACCGCCATCGTCCTGCTCGCGCTGATGGCGCAGCCCAACCCGTGGCTCCAGATCCCCTTCCTGAAGGACACCCTGCACTTCACGGTCAGCAGCTGAACCGAGCTGCGCGCAGCGCAACGGCGGCCCGTCCTCATCCCCCGAGGAGGACGGGCCGCCGACGCGTTCCACGTTCCACCCTCCTGAGCTGCCTGTTCAACAGCCGCCTGGAGGCTGTGGCACGGAAGTGACCGTTCCGCCACGGTGTGCGCGCCCGGCCACAGACGCCCCCGCCATGGGAACCGTCCGGCCGTCCCGCGTCGTCCCCCCAACGGATCGAAGGAAAGGTGGGCCGGATGGGCGCCTGGCAGCCGCTGCCGGACGGGCTGCCGTCGGAGGTACGGCACTTCGTGGAGCAGTTGCGGCAGCTCAAGGACGGTACGGGCCTCAGCCTGGCCTCGCTCGGCGCGCGCACCGCGTACAGCAAGTCCTCCTGGCAGCGCTATCTCAACGCCGTTCAGCCGCCGCCCCGGCAGGCCGTCGCCGCGCTGTGCCGGGTGGCGGGGCTGGTCGGCTCGGACGCCGAACGGCACGTCGTGCGCTGGGAACTGGCCGTCGAGGCCTGGCCCCGGCCGGTGCCGGCGAGCCCGGCCGAGGAGTACCGTGACGACCCGACGATCCCCTGGTGGGACCAGCTGGAGGAGCCCGCTCCACCGGCCTCGGCCCGGCCCACCGGACGCCTGCTGCTCTGGGCGGCCCTGCTCCTGCTGGCCCTGCTGTGCGTCGCCGTCGGGGGAGCGGTCGTCTTCGGCTGATGTGCGTTCGTCGTGCCGATGTGCGCTTCTCGTGTCGATACGTTGACCGTTCGGGTATCTGTCCCGAATCGTCTCGTCATCAGGTCTAACGTGGCCCATGGGGGACCTGGCGGAGGGGAGGGGGGTTCGATGCCTCGCTGGAAGGCTTTGCCCGGGGAACTCGACCCGCAGGTACGGGAGTTCGTCGAGCAGTTGCGGCGGGTCGTGGACCGCACGGGGCTGAGCGTCGCGGTGGTGGCCGACCGTACGGGCTACGGCAAGACGTCCTGGGACCGCTATCTGAACGGCCGGCTGCTCGCCCCCAAGGGCGCGGTCGTGGCACTGGCCGAGGTCACGGGCACGCCTCCCCTCCATCTCACCACCATGTGGGAACTGGCCGAGCGGGCGTGGAGCAGCTCGGAGATGCGGCACGACCGGACCATGGAGGCCGTGCGGATCTCCCGGGCGCGGGCCGCGCCGGGAGAGTTCGGGCCGCCGCCCGATGTGCGCGAGCGCGATGTGGGCCGGATCGCGGTGACCCCGGGCGTCGCGGGACCGGCGGGCGTGTCGCCGACGATGCCGCCGTCGCGGGACGCGCGGATACCGGTCGGCGGCGCCCCGGGTGGTTCCGGCCCCCGGCGGACGACGCTGTTCCTCGCGGGGGTGGTGGGGGTGGTGACGGTCGTCGTGGGCGCCTTCCTCCTGACCGACGGAGGGGACCGGAAGCAGGCGGTGGGCACCACCGGGCCGCCCTCTCCCGCCTCGGCCGCGCCGAGCACCGCCCTGCCCCCCGGGGTGCTGTGCCGTGGCTCCGACTGCACGGGCCGGGACGCGGAGGAGATGGGGTGCAGCGGCGGCCTCGTGACGACGGCGAGGACCGCGACGGTCGGGGCGACCCTGGTCGAGGTCCGCTTCAGCAGCACGTGCGGGACGGCCTGGGGCCGGATCACCCGGGCCGCGCAGGGCGACGAGGTGCGGGTGACCGTGGGTCCGGTACGGCAGACCGGCGCCGTCACGGTGGCCGGCGACACGATCGCGTACACCCCGATGGTGGCGGTGAAGAGCCCGGCGGACGCGACGGTGTGCGCGGTCCTGGCGTCGGGAGAGCAGGGTTGCACCCCGTGAGACGGCCGGGCGCCGGGCCCGCCGTTGGGCCGGACGGGTGAGGTGGGCACGGGAGGCGGGCGGCGTCGGCGGACCCGGTGCAAAAAAGTCCGAACGGGCAGGAATACCCTCCTCCGCCGCGGGCACGCGAACCGTACCCCCACGGGAGTCCGGCACGACCCGGTACCCCCACTACGGCGGCCGCTGGTTCCACCTCTCCCGGACCGGCGGCCGCCGCCCCCTGTCGGGCCGCGGCCGCTCGCCCCTACCCCCTGGGCCACTCTGTGGGACGGGCCACACAACCCCGGCCGCCCGGGATCGCGGAGGCGCGATAGCCTGACCGCTGGTTGGATCTCTTGATACCAAGAGATCGATCATTTGTACGTCCCACCAGGGGCAGGGACGCCCCACCGACAGCTGTCATACGGAGAACGCCATGACCCGCACTCCCGTGAACGTCACCGTCACCGGCGCGGCCGGCCAGATCGGTTACGCCCTGCTCTTCCGCATCGCCTCCGGCCAGCTGCTCGGCGCGGACGTGCCGGTCAGGCTGCGCCTGCTGGAGATCACCCCGGCCCTGAAGGCCGCCGAGGGCACCGCCATGGAGCTCGACGACTGCGCGTTCCCGCTGCTCCAGGGCATCGACATCAGCGACGACCCGAACGTCGCCTTCGACGGCGCCAACGTCGCCCTTCTCGTCGGCGCCCGCCCGCGCACCAAGGGCATGGAGCGCGGCGACCTCCTCGAGGCCAACGGCGGCATCTTCAAGCCGCAGGGCAAGGCCATCAACGACCACGCCGCGGACGACATCAAGGTCCTGGTCGTCGGCAACCCGGCCAACACCAACGCCCTGATCGCCCAGGCCGCCGCTCCGGACGTACCGGCCGAGCGCTTCACCGCGATGACCCGCCTCGACCACAACCGCGCGCTGACCCAGCTCGCGAAGAAGACGGGCTCGACGGTCGCCGACATCAAGCGGCTGACCATCTGGGGCAACCACTCCGCGACCCAGTACCCGGACATCTTCCACGCCACGATCGCCGGCAAGAACGCCGCCGAGACCGTGAACGACGAGAAGTGGCTGGCCGAGGACTTCATCCCGACCGTCGCCAAGCGCGGCGCGGCCATCATCGAGGCGCGTGGGGCGTCCTCCGCCGCCTCCGCCGCCAACGCGGCCATCGACCACGTGTACACCTGGGTCAACGGCACGGCGGACGGCGACTGGGCCTCCATGGGCATCCCGTCGGACGGCTCCTACGGTGTCCCGGAGGGCCTCATCTCCTCCTTCCCGGTCACCACCAAGGACGGCTCGTACGAGATCGTCCAGGGCCTGGACGTCAACGAGTTCTCCCGCGCCCGCATCGACGCGTCGGTGCAGGAGCTGGCGGAGGAGCGCGAGGCGGTCCGCGCCCTCGGTCTCCTCTGAGGTTTCCGGACCACTGATCCCCGGGCGGCCCGAGCCGCCCGGGGATCGCTGTCTCGGGCCGGGCGACGTGGGCGGCCTCGCCGGACGGACCCGACGAACGCGGACCGGAGCCCAGCCGCCCGCCGACCTGACGGAGCCTCTTCCCGCGTGCGCTGCGCGGAGCGAAACCGGGTCGCCCGGGTCAGTCGGCGGTCGTTGACGTCGGGAGCCGCTTCTCGAACCAGTGGTCGGCGTAGACGTGGTCGACGTACGCCGGGATCTCCTGGTAGCCGCACGCCCGGTACATCGCCCGTGCCTCGGTGAGCGACGCGTTCGTGTCCAGGCGCAGCAGGCGCAGGCCGCGCTCCGTCGCCGCGCACTCCAGCCGGTCGAGGATCCGCCGGGCGAGGCCGAGGCGGCGGGCGTCAGGGTGCACCCAGACGTGCTTGAGTTCGCCGACGCCGGGTTCCAGCGTGCGCAGTCCTCCACAGCCCACCGGCCGTCCCTCCTCGTACGCGACGAAGAAGGCGCCGCTCGCGCCGGAGACCTCCGCGGGGCGGACCAGATCGGACGCCGTGAAGCTGCCGAAGCGGTCGGTGAGGTCGGCGGCGTAGGCCTCCATGCAGGCGCGGGCGTCCGGCGCGGCGCCGTCGACCGGCTCGACGGTGATGGCCGCCAGGCGCAGCAGACGGCGTGCCGTGGCCATCGCCTCGGTCAGTTCCGCGCGCTGTTCCTCGCCGAGCCCGGTCAGCAGCTCCGCCGTGCGCACGTCGGCCCGGCGGTTCTGCTCCTTGAGCTCGACGCGTCCGGCCGGGGTCGGCTCGATCATCCGCAGCCGGTTGTCGTCGGGGTGCACGCTGATCCGGACCAGGCCCTGCGCCTCCAGGGCCTTCGCCATCCGGCTCAGATACCCGGCGTCCAGTCCGAGCCGGCCGCGCAGGGCGCGCAGGGACACCCCGGCCTCCGCGTCGGCGATCTCGAACAGCAGCCGGGCCTCGCCCAGGGGGCGGTCCTGGCCGAGGTAGTGGTCGTCCAGGGCGCCGATGCGGCGCGTGAAGTAGCGGTTGAAGCGACGGAAGGCCGCCACCTGCTCCGCCGCCACCTGTTCCGCCCCCGAGTGCTCCGCCCCCGAGTGCTCGGCCCGCGGTTGCTCGGCCCGCCCCGGCTCCGTCTGTGCCGGCTCCGTCTGTGCCGGCTTCCTCTGCACTGGCTCCATAGTTCTTTGACCTTAGTCAAAGGTTTCGGCGGCGTCCATGCCTTCCCGTTCCCGCACCTTCCCCTTCCCGCACCTGTTCGTCCGCGTATGAGGTGACGTACGTTTTGGATTCTTATGTCCACAACGTCAGTGACACAGGGCACTTTCGGCCATGGATTGCGCATGCAATGGGGGCGCGGGGGCATGTGGACGCCGTCGCCGAGACAGACCCACAGGTGACGCAGGGGGACTGAACAGGAACGGAAGGCGACACCGATCATGGCCGACAGGACGGAACAGCCGGAACGGCGAGACCACCGGACGATCCACGCGGGCGGAGAGTGGCTGGAAGCCGTCTCCGGTGCGACCCGCGAGATCCTCGACCCCGCGGACGGCCGCCCCTTCGCCGTGGTCGCGGAGGGCGACGAGAAGGACACCGACCTGGCGGTCGCGGCCGCCCGCGCCGCCTTCGACGAGGGCGACTGGCCGCGTACCCCCGTCGTCGAACGCGCCGCCCTGCTGCACCGCGTCGCCGATCTGCTCGTGCGCGACCGCGAACGACTCGGCCTGCTGGAGAGCCGGGACGCGGGCAAGACGCTGGAGGAAGGCCGCGTCGACATCGACTGCGTCGCCGACGCCTTCCGCTACTTCGCCGGACTCGTCGCCGCCGAGGCCCCGGGCCGGGTGGTGGACGCGGGTTCGCCCGACATCCACAGCGTCGTCGTCCATGAGCCGGTCGGTGTGTGCGCGCTCATCACCCCCTGGAACTACCCGCTGCTCCAGGCGAGTTGGAAGATCGCCCCGGCGCTCGCCGCGGGCAACACCTTCGTCGTCAAGCCGAGCGAGATCACCCCGATGACGACGATCGCGCTCATCGACCTGCTCCTCGAGGCCGGGCTGCCCGCCGGGGTCGCGGGCATCGTCACCGGGCCCGGGCACACGGTCGGCGCGCGGCTCGCCGAGCACCCCGACGTCGACCTGGTCTCCTTCACCGGCGGCCTGGTCAGCGGCACGAAGGTGGCACAGGCGGCCGCCCCGAGCGTCAAGAAGGTCGCGCTCGAACTCGGGGGCAAGAACCCCAACGTGGTCTTCGCCGACGCCTGCGCCACCGAAGAGGGCTTCGACACCGCCGTCGACCAGGCCCTCAACGCCGCCTTCATCCACAGCGGCCAGGTCTGCTCGGCCGGTTCCCGGCTCATCGTCGAGGAGTCGGTCCGGGACCGCTTCGTCGACGAACTCGCCCGCAGGGCCGGGAGGATCCGGCTCGGCCGGGGCACGGAGGACGGCGTCGAATGCGGTCCGCTCGTCTCCGAGCAGCAGCGCGCCAAGACCGAGGACTACGTCGCCTCCGCGCTCGCGGAGGGCGCGGTGCTGCGGTCCGGCGGCCGGCGCCCCGAACCCGCCCCGCAGCGGCCGGAGTCCGGCTACTTCTACGAGCCCACCGTCCTCGACCACTGCCACCGCGAGATGCGGGTCGTGCGGGAGGAGGTCTTCGGACCGGTCCTCACCGTCGAGACCTTCCGCACCGAGGACGAGGCGGTCGCTCTCGCCAACGACACCGAGTACGGCCTCGCGGGCGGCGTCTGGACCGCCGACGCGGGCCGCGCGCGCCGGGTCGCCGGCCGGCTGCGGCACGGCACCGTCTGGATCAACGACTTCCACCCCTACCTGCCGCAGGCGGAGTGGGGCGGCTTCGGAAAAAGCGGCGTGGGCCGCGAACTCGGCCCGGCCGGGCTCGCCGAGTACCGCGAGTCCAAGCACGTCTACCAGAACCTCGCGCCGCGTCCCGTCCGCTGGTTCGCCGGCTGACCCCCGACCGGTAACCCGCCCCGGCATCCCGTATCCCGACCCCGGCACCCCGCCCGGCACCCCGCGCCGGTATCCCGTTCCCGGTATCCCTCCCCAGGCCGGCTTCCCGCCCGCCCCAGCCCGCCGGAAGACTTCGCACGCCCCTGGAGTACCCCCCATGCCAGAGAACGCACATGTCTACGACTATGTCGTCATCGGAGGCGGAACCGCCGGTTCTGTCATCGCCTCCCGGCTGACCGAGAACCCCGACACCACCGTCGCCGTCATCGAGGGCGGCCCCAGCGACGTCGGCCGCGACGACGTCCTCACCCTGCGCCGCTGGATGGGCCTGCTCGGTGGTGAACTCGACTACGACTACCCCACCACCGAACAGCCGCGCGGCAACTCCCACATCCGGCACAGCCGCGCCCGTGTCCTCGGCGGCTGTTCCTCCCACAACACGCTCATCGCCTTCAAGCCGCTGCCGTCCGACTTCGACGAGTGGGAGGCGGCCGGCGCCGAGGGCTGGGACGCGGCCTCGATGGAGGCGTACTACGCGCGGCTGCTGAACAACATCGTCCCGGTCGACGAGAAGGACCGGAACGCCATCGCCCGCGACTTCGTCGACGCCGCGCGGCAGGCGACCGGAGTGCCCCGGATCGAGGGCTTCAACGAGAAGCCCTTCGACGACGGCGTCGGCTTCTTCGACCTCGCCTACCACCCGGAGACCAACAAGCGGTCGAGCGCCTCGGTCGCCTATCTGCACCCGGTGATGGACGAGCGGCCCAACCTGACGATCCTGCTGGAGACCTGGGCGTACCGGCTCGAGCTGGACGGCGCGCGCGCCGAAGGCGTGCACGTCCGCACGAAGGACGGCGAGGAGATCCTCGTACGGGCCCGCCGCGAGGTCGTGCTGTGCGCGGGCGCCGTGGACTCGCCCCGCCTCCTCCTGCACTCCGGCATCGGTCCGAAGGCCGACCTGGACGCGCTCGGCATACCCGTCGTGCTCGACCTGCCGGGCGTCGGCGAGAACCTCCTCGACCACCCCGAGTCGGTGATCGTCTGGGAGACCCACGGCCCGCTCCCCGAGAACTCCGCGATGGACTCCGACGCCGGTCTCTTCGTGCGCCGCGACCCCGGGCACCCGGGACCCGACCTGATGTTCCACTTCTACCAGGTCCCCTTCACGGACAACCCGGAGCGCCTGGGCTACGAACGCCCGCCGCACGGCGTCTCGATGACCCCCAACATCCCCAAGCCGAAGTCCCGCGGGCGGCTCTACCTGGAGAGCGCGGACCCGTCCGTGAAGCCCGCCCTCGACTTCCGCTACTTCACCGACGAGGACGACCACGACGGCCGCACCCTCGTCGACGGGATCAGGATCGCCCGCGAGATCGCGAAGACCGAGCCGCTGGCCGGCTGGCTCAAGCGCGAGGTGGCGCCCGGCCCGGACATCACGGGCGACGAGGAGCTGAGCGAGTACGCCCGCAAGGTCGCGCACACCGTCTACCACCCGGCGGGCACCTGCCGCATGGGGGCCGAGGACGACGAACTGGCCGTGGTCGACCCGCGGTTGCGCATACGAGGCCTGGACGGCATCCGCATCGCGGACGCCTCGGTGTTCCCGACCATGCCCGCCGTGAACCCCATGATCGGGGTGCTCATGGTCGCCGAGAAAGCCGTCGACCTGATCGGAGACGATGCGCGATGACCATCATGCCCGCCACCCGTAAGCCGCCCACCGCGGACACCGACGCCCCCGTCTTCTCGGTCGACGGCCTGTGGAAGGTCTTCGGCCCCAAGTCCGAACGCGTCCCGGGCGACCCGGAACTCGCCGCGCTCCCACCCGCCGAACTGCGCTCGCGCACCGGCTGCACGGCCGCCGTCCGGGACGTCTCCTTCGACGTGCGCAAGGGCGAGGTCTTCGTCGTCATGGGTCTGTCCGGCTCGGGCAAGTCCACCCTGGTGCGCTGTCTGACCCGGTTGATCGAGCCGACGGCCGGCACCATCGTCGTCGACGGCGAGGACGTCCGCGCGATGGACCGCACCAGGCTGCGTGAACTGCGCCGGCACCGCGCCGCGATGGTCTTCCAGCACTTCGGCCTCCTCCCGCACCGCACGGTCCTCGACAACGTGGCCTACGGCCTGGAGATCCAGGGCATGGGCCGGGCCGAACGGCGCACGCGCGCCCAGGAAGTCGTGGACAAGGTCGGCCTGGACGGCATGGAACAGCGCAGGCCCGCCCAGCTCTCCGGCGGCCAGCGGCAACGCGTGGGCCTGGCCCGTGCGTTGGCCGTCGACCCCGAGGTGCTCCTCTTCGACGAGCCGTTCAGCGCGCTCGACCCGCTCATCCGGCGCGACATGCAGGAGGAGGTCGTCCGGCTGCACCGCGAGGAGGGCCGCACGATGGTCTTCATCACCCACGACCTCAGCGAGGCGCTGAAGCTGGGCGACCGCATCGCCCTGATGCGCGACGGGCAGGTCGTGCAGCTGGGCACGCCCGAGGAGATCGTCGGCTCCCCGGCCGACGACTACGTCCGCGAGTTCGTCCGTGACGTGCCGCGCGAGCAGGTCCTGACGGTCCGTACGGCCATGCGGCCCGCCTCCCTGGAGGAGGCGGGCGGCGGCCCGGCCGTGTCCCCGCAGGCCACGGTCTCCCAGGCGATCGAGGCGGTCGCCCGGTCGGGCGGCCCGGTGCGGGTGATGGACTCGGGCCGGTGCCTCGGCGTCGTCGACCACGAGCGTCTGCTCGGCGTCGTGGCCGGAACAGGTTCCGCACCCGCGCCGTCCGCGCCGTCCGTCCCGTCAGGACGGGAGCCCGGATCCGTCGCGGTCGGAACGGAGCCCCGTAGGGAGGCGGTCTGATGGCCACGCTCACCACGACCGCCCCCCGGGTCGCCCTTCCGGGCGTCCTCAAACACCAGGCCGTCCGCAAGCTCGCGCTGCTCGCGCTAGCGGCCGCGATCCTCGTCCCGCTGGCCGACGCCCGGTGGTCCAGCGGCACCTGGCCGCACGCGCTCACCGTCGACCTGACCACACCGCTCACCGGCGCCAGCGACTGGATCGTCGACAACCGCGACAGCCACCCGCTCTTCCTCTACTTCTTCGGCTACCTCAGCAACGGCGTGGTCCTCTCGGTGCGCGCCGTGTACCTGGTCCTGCTCGGCGCGGGCTGGGCCGGGGTCACCGCGGCGGCCGCGCTGGTCGCCTGGCGGGTGGCCGGGGTGCGGCTCGCGCTCGGCACGGCGGCCGCGTTCGCGGCCTGCGGTCTGCTCGGCATGTGGGTGCCGACGATGCAGACGCTGGCCCTGATGATCGTCGCCGTCCTCGTGTCGGTCGTCGTGGGCGTGGTGCTCGGCCTGGCGGGCGGTCTCTCCGAACGCCTGGACCGCGGCCTGCGCCCGGTCCTCGACACGATGCAGGTACTGCCCGCCTTCGCGTATCTGCTCCCGGTCGTGCTCGTCTTCGGCATCGGCGTCCCGGCGGCCGTCCTGGCCACCGTCGTCTACGCCGCCCCGCCCATGGCCCGGCTCACCGCGCTCGGGCTGCGCGGCGCCGACAAGGAGGTCCTGGAGGCGGTGGAGTCGCTGGGCGCGACCGCCCGGCAACGCCTGCTGACCGCCCGGATCCCGCTGGCCCGCAAGGAACTCCTCCTCGGCCTCAACCAGACGATCATGATGGCGCTGTCGATGGCGGTCATCGCGTCGGTGATCGGCGCGGGCGGCCTCGGAGACCGCGTCTACCAGGCGCTGGCCTCGGTCGACGTGGGCGCGGCGCTCGCCGCCGGCATCCCGATCGTGCTGCTCGCGATCGTCCTGGACCGGGTCACGGCCGCCGCCGGGCACGCCGGCGACGGCGAACCGGGCCACGGCCGGGCCGCCTGGCTGTACGCCGCTGCCGCCGCCGTGGCCGTGGCGCTCGCCGGGCGCGTGGCGGGCCGGCTCGACTGGCCCGACTCCTGGACGGTGAGCATCGCCGCCCCGGTCAACGACGCCGTCGACTGGATGACCGACCACCTCTACTCCGGGGTGCCCGTGATCGGCGGCACCGCCGACTGGGCGGGGCACTTCACCACCTGGGTCCTCGACCCCCTCCGGGACGGCCTCCAGGTCCTGCCCTGGTGGGCGGTGCTGCTGCTGGTCGCCGCGATCGCCTGGCCGATCGGCACCTGGCGCACCGCGCTGACCGCCGTCCTCGCGCTGGCCGCGACCGGCGTGCTCGGCGTCTGGGAGCCGTCGCTCGACACCCTCTCCCAGGTGCTGGCCGCCGTCGCCGTCACGCTCGTCCTCGGCTTCGCGACCGGCATCGCCGCCGCCCGCAGCGACCGCGTCGAACGGCTGCTGCGCCCGGTCCTGGACGTGTTCCAGACGATGCCGCAGTTCGTGTACCTGATCCCGGTCGTCGCCCTGTTCGGCGTCGGCCGCGCCCCCGCGGTCGCGGCGGCCGTCGTCTACGCGCTGCCCGCCGTCGTCCGTATCACCACCCAGGGCCTGCGCCAGGTCGACCCGGCGGCGATGGAGTCCGCCCGGTCCCTCGGCGCGACCGGCGCGCAGCAACTGCGCCAGGTCCAGCTCCCGCTCGCGCGGCCCGCGCTGCTGCTCGCCGTGAACCAGGGCGTGGTCCTCGTCCTCGCCGTCGTCATCATCGGCGGTCTGGTCGGCGGTGGCGCGCTCGGCTACGACGCCGTGTTCGGGCTCGCCCAGGGCGACCTCGCGACCGGTCTGGTGGCCGGCGCCGCGATCGTCTGCCTCGGCCTGATGCTCGACCGGGTGACCCAGCCGGCCGACCGCCGTGTGAAGAAGGGAGCGTGACATGCGACTTCGTACCACTGCCCTGACCGCCGGGGCGTCGGCGCTCCTGCTGCTCACCGGCTGCGGCGCCGCCGACATGACCAAGCAGGCCTCGCCCTTCGCCAACGCGCAGGGTGCCAGGACGGTCACCCTGTCCGTCCAGTCCTGGGTGGGTGCGCAGGCCAACGTGGCCGTCGCCCAGTATCTGCTGGAGCACGAGCTCGGCTACCGCGTCGACACCGTGCAGGTCGACGAGGTGCCCGCCTGGGACGCGCTCAGCCAGGGCCGGGTCGACGCGATCCTGGAGGACTGGGGCCACCCCGACCAGGAAGCGCGCTACGTCGACGACAAGAAGACGATCGCGCACGGCGGCGACCTCGGCGTCACCGGACACATCGGCTGGTTCGTCCCGACGTACTTCGCCAAGGAGCACCCGGACGTCACGGACTGGAAGAACCTGAACAAGTACGCGTCGCAGTTCCGCACCGCCGAGAGCGGCGGCAAGGGCCAGCTCATGGACGGCTCCCCGTCCTACGTCACCAACGACAAGGCGCTGGTGCAGAACCTGAAGCTCGACTACCAGGTCGTCTTCGCCGGTTCCGAGGCCGCCCAGATCACCCAGATGCGGCAGTTCGCCAAGGAGAAGAAGCCCTTCCTCACCTACTGGTACGCCCCGCAGTGGCTCTTCGAGAAGGTCCCGATGACCGAGGTGAAGCTGCCCGCCTACAAGGACGGCTGCGACGCGGAGCCGGACAAGGTCGCCTGCGGCTACCCGCACACCCCGCTCCAGAAGTACCTCAACGCCGACTTCTCGAAGGACGGCGGCAAGGCGGCCGCCTTCCTGAAGAGGTTCAAGTGGACGACGGAGGACCAGAACGAGGTGTCCCTGATGATCGCCGACCAGAAGCTCACCCCGGAGGCGGCCGCGAAGAAGTGGGTGGACAGCCACGCGTCGACCTGGAAGGCGTGGCTGTCCTGACCCTCACGGCCTCGACCCCAGCACCGGGCGCGGCCGCGGGCGCCGCACCGGCCGCCGTACCGGCCGCTAGATCAGCTCCGCGCTGATCTCCCGGAGGGCGGCCGCCGCCCGCCGCTGGAGGCCCGGTCCGAACGTGACGCGGGTGGCCCCGAGTTCGCCGAGTCCGGCGGGCGAGGGGCCCTCGCCGTCCACCCGGCCGCCCACGTTGAGCGGCCCCTGGATGCCCGACCGCAGCAACGGCAGGACGGCCGTGGGGGCGCCGATCGGGTAGACGCAGTCGGCGCCCGCGGCGACGTACGCCGCCGCCCGCTCGATGGCACCTGCGGGATCGCCGTCGCCGTGCGCGAAGGTGTCGATGCGCGCGTTGACGAAGAGCCGGTCGCCCGCCGCCCGCCGCACCTCGGCCAGCCACTCGGCGTGCTCGCGCGGGTCCTTGAGGACGCCGTCGACCGAGTCCTCCAGGTTGCAGCCGACGGCGCCCGTCTCCAGCAGCCGCTCCACCAGCTCCTTCGGCGGCAGCCCGTATCCGCCTTCGACGTCCGCCGACACCGGCACGTCCACCGCCCGCACGATCCGGGCGACCGCCGCGAACATCTCGTCGGCCGGGGTCAGCCCGTCCGCGTACCCGAGCGAGGCGGCGACGCCCGCGCTGGGCGTCGCGAGCGCCGGGAACCCGGCGTCGGCGAACACCCGGGCGCTGGCCGCGTCCCAGGGGCCGGGCAGCACGAGCGGGTCGCCCGGCAGCCGGCCGTGGTGCAGCCGTCGGAAGTCGTCCACCTTGCTCATGACGTCCACCTCGCTCATGGTGTGTACCCCCCGGTCGGGATGCGGCGGGCGACCATCACCCGGTTCCAGCTGTTGATGGCGGTGATCAGCGCGACGAGATGCGCGAGCCGCGCGGCGTCGAAGTGCCGGGCGGCCCGCTCGTACACCTCGTCGGGCACGAAGCCTTCCGTCAGCACGGTCACCGCCTCCGTCAGCGCGAGCGCGGCCCGCTCCCGCTCGTCGTAGACGTCCCCCGCCTCCTCCCACGCGCTCAGCAGATCGAGCTGCTTCCCGCTCACCCCGTGCTCGCGGGCGATCGTGAGGTGCATGTCGAGGCAGAACGCGCAGTGGTTGAGCTGCGAGGCGCGGATCACCACGAGCTCGGCGAGCGCGGGGTCGCCCAGACCCCGCTTGGCGGCCGCGCTGAGCGAGGACATGGCCCGGCCGACCTCGCGGTCGAGGAGGTTCGTCCGGCTCACGCGTGCTGCCCGGGCCGGTAGTGGCCCGGCACCAGCCGGCAGGTCACGCCGAACCGGTTCCACGCGTTGATCACCGTGATCGCGGCGATCAGCTGCGCCAGCTCGGCCTCCTCGAAGTGCTCGGCCGCCCGCTCGTAGACCTCGTCGGGCACGAACCCGTCCGTGAGCACGGTCACCGCCTCGGTCAGGGCCAGCGCCGCGAGCTCCTTCTCGGTGTAGAAGTGCGCCGACTCCTCCCACGCGCTGAGCTGGATGATCCGCTCGACGCTCTCGCCCGCCGCCAGCGCGTCCTTGCTGTGCATGTCGACGCAGAGCGCACAGCGGTTGATCTGCGAGGCGCGGACCTTCACCAGCTCGGCCAGCTTCGGGTCGAGGCCCTTCCGGGCGGCGGCGTCGAGCCGGAGCATCGCCTTGAGGACGTCGGGCGCGTGCGCGGCCCAGTCCAGCCGGGGGGCGCGCTCGGGGGCGTGGCGGACTTGTTCATCGGGGCTCGTGGGGTGTGCGTGCGTCGTCATGCCCTCGACCCTAGGAGCGGGGCAGCCCAGGAGTATGGTCCATTTCCATGGCGAGATCCTGGGCCACTTTCGGCGTCGACCTGCATCTGGAGCCGACCGGACCGCACCTGCGCCGGGGCCTGACGGACGCCCTGCGCGAGGCCGTCCGCAGTGGGCGTCTGCCCTCCGGGACCAGGCTGCCCTCCTCGCGCTCGCTCGCCGTCGACCTCGGTGTCGCCCGCAACACGGTGGCCGACGCCTACGCCGACCTCGTCGCCGAGGGCTGGCTCACCGCCCGCCAGGGCTCGGGCACACGGGTGGCCGAGGGGAGGACCGTCCCGCCCACGGGCGCGGCGCGCCCTCGCCCCGAGCGCCGCCGGCCCGGCTACGACCTGCGCCCCGGCACCCCCGACCTCGGGTCCTTCCCGCGCGCGGAGTGGCTCAGGGCGGCCCGCCGCGCCCTCACCGCGGCCCCCTCCGACGCCCTCGGCTACGGCGATCCCCGCGGCCGGGTCGAGCTGCGCACCGCCCTCGCCGGCTACCTCGCCCGCGCCCGCGGCGTACGCGTCGACCCCGAACACGTCGTGATCTGCGCCGGGTTCGCGCACGGCCTGAGGCTGCTCAGCACCGTCCTGCGGGATCGCGGGGTGCGCACGATCGCCGTCGACTCGTACGGCCTGGACGAGCACTGGAAGCTGCTCGCGGCGGCGGGCCTTTCCATGACCCCGCTACCGGTCGACGAACGCGGCACCGACACCCGCCTGTTGGAGGGCGCCGGCGCGGTCCTGCTCACCCCCGCCCATCAGTTCCCGATGGGCGTACCCCTGCACCACGACCGGCGGGCGGCCGTCGTCGACTGGGCGCGGCGGACCGGCGCGCTGGTCCTGGAGGACGACTACGACGGCGAGTTCCGCTACGACCGCCAGCCCGTCGGCGCCCTCCAGGGACTGGCCCCCGACCACGTGGTGTACCTGGGCACCGCGAGCAAGTCGCTGGCTCCCGGCCTGCGCCTGGGCTGGACGGCGCTGCCGCCCGACCTCGCGGACGAGGTCGTGGCGGCCAAGGGCGGGGTGGACACCTCGGGGGTCCTGGACCAGTTGACGCTGGCGGAGTTCCTCACGTCGGGCGCGTACGACCGCCATGTGCGGGCGGCCCGCACCCGCTACCGCCGACGCCGCGACGCGCTGGTCGCCGCCCTCACCGCGCACGCCCCCGCGATCCGCGTCACCGGCATCGCGGCGGGCCTGCACGCCGTCCTGCGGCTCCCGCCCGGCACGGAGGAGGCGGCGGTACGGGCGGCCGCCTACCAGGGCCTGGCGGTGAACGGCCTCACCCCCCGTCACCGCCACCCCGACGCGGTCACCGAGCCCCTCGACGCGCTGGTCGTCGGCTACGGGACCCCGCCGGACCACGCCTGGTCCGGCGCGCTGGACGCGTTGTGCGCGGCGCTTCCTTCCGGCGAGAACGGCTCCGGGATCCCCTTTCCCGGATAGGCATCCCGGAGGCAGCCGCGACAGCCGCGACAGCCGCCGACAGCCGCCCCCTGACGAACGGCGATGTGCGGGTCCTCGACGGAGGTGAGGCCCGCCCCTGTGGGCGGGACCGCACCACGGCGCCGACCGCCCTACCGGCGGCTCAGGCGCCTGCCCGCTCCGCCGCCGGTGCCGCGGCGGGCGCCTCCCCGAACCGGGCCAGTGCCAGCGCCCCCGCCACCGCCACCGCGAAGCCGAGCACCACCAGCCAGCCGAGCCCCTCCCGGGTACGGTCGCCCAGCCACACCACGCCCACCAGCGCCGGCCCGATCGTCTCCCCGATCACTATCCCGGCCGTGGCCGTCGTCACCGAGCCCCGCTGGAGAGCCGAGGTCAGCAGCAGGAACGCGGCACCGCCCCCGAGCAGCAGCGCGTACACCGCCGGATCGGTGAGCAGCTCCGACGGGGCGAGCGAGTCGATCAGCCGCACCGCCACCTCCACCACCCCGAACCCGCATCCGGCCCCGAGGCCCAGCACCAGCGCCCGTCCGCGCCCGGTCAGCCGCCTTCCGGCGAGTCCCAGCAGCAGCACCCCGCCCGCCGCGCCGAGCATCACCCACGGCAGCGCCGGCGGGCCGCTCTCCTCGCCCTCGGTCCCCGCCGCCAGACCCAGCATCGCCAGCCCCGCGCACACCACGGCCACCGCCGCCCACTCGGTCCGGCTCAGCCGTACCCGCAGCAGCCGCGCCGCGACCACCGCCGTCACGGCCAGGCTCGACGCGAGGGCCGCGCCGACGGCGTAGATCGGCACCGACCGCAGCGCGGCGATCTGGAACAGGAACCCCAGCCCGTCCAGACCGAGTCCCGCCAGGTACCGCCACTCCCGCACCGCCCGGAGCAGCAGCGCCGCGTCCCCGCCGGTCCCGTCGGCAGCCGCCCGCGCCGCCATCGCCTGCCACACCGTCGCCGTACCGAAGCAGACCGCCGCGCCGAGGGCGCACACCATTCCGAAGAGCACGAAAGGACTGTAGGCGAACGGCTCGTGGGCGGGCCGCCTTCGGCCGCCCCCGGCACGGTGTCTAGGCTGACGGCCGGAAATCGTCGTAGCGGCGATGCGACAACGGGGAGACGGAACATGGCGGACGCGCGGCGGAGACTTCGTTCGGGGACGGTCGTACTGGGCGGCATGGGAGTGCTCGCGGCGGCCCTGTCCGCCTGCTCCTCCGACCCCGACAAGCGGTGCGTCGACCGCGACAGCTACAACCTCACCAAGGGCTACAAGGTCGTCGCCGACAAGAACTGCACGTCCACCGGGTCCGGCAAGGTCGGCAAGTCCGCCACGGTCTCCACCGACGCCGCCTGGTACTACGGCGGCGACAAGAAGGGCTCCTGGGTCGACGGCGGCTCCTTCACCAAGCCGGGCAAGGGGTCCGGCGGCTCGACCGGCTCGACCGGCTCGAGCAGCACCAGTGGGGGCGGCAGCGGCGGCAGCGGAGTGGACCGGAACGGGTTCGGCAGCGGCAGCGACAGCGGCAGCGGTGTCGGCAAGGGCAGCTCCGGCGGCTGAGCGCCCGAGCGGCTGAACAGGACACCGGCACCGTGCGACGTCACAGCATCGAACCCCGCCCCGACTGGCAGCGGACCGTCGAGGAACAGGGTCTCGTCTACCCCCTCACCCGCCACCCCGACGGCCGCCTGCGTCCCTACTGGGACGAGAGCGCGTACTACGTGTTCACTCTCGACGAGGTCGAGGCGCTGGAGGAGACCGTCGAGGAACTGCACACCATGTGCCTGGCGGCGGCCGCCCACCTCGTCGAGTCCGACCGCCTCGCCGACCTCGGGATCACCGACCCGCGGATCGCGGCGGCGGTCGTCGAGGCCTGGCACCGGCGCGCCGAACTCCCGTCCGTGTACGGCCGTTTCGACCTCCGCTACGACGGCACCGGCCCGGCGAAGCTCCTGGAGTACAACGCCGACACGCCCACCTCGCTCGTGGAGGCGGCCTCCCCCCAGTGGTTCTGGATGGAGGAACGATTCCCGGGCGCCGACCAGTGGAACTCCCTCCACGAGCGCCTCACCGCCGCCTGGAAGAAGCAGGCCCCCCTGCTCCCGCCCGGCAGCCCGCTCTACTTCGCGCACTCCTCGGAGGACGAGCTGGGCGAGGACCTCATGACGGTCGCCTATCTCAAGGAGACCGCCGAGCAGGCCGGCCTCGACACCGACTGGATCTCCATGGAGGAGATCGGCTGGGACCCGCTGTCCGGCCGCTTCGTCGACCGGCAACTCCGCTTCATCCGCAGCTGCTTCAAGCTCTATCCCTGGGAGTGGCTGACCACCGACCGCTTCGCCGGTCATGTCCTCGACACCCTCGACAACGGCGGCGGAACCGGCACGACCCTGTGGATCGAGCCGGCGTGGAAGATGCTCCTCAGCAACAAGGCGCTGCTGGCCGTCCTGTGGGAGCTGTACCCCGGGCACCCCAACCTCCTCCCCGCCTACCTGGACGGCCCCCGCGAACTGGCGGCCACCACCGGCTACGTGGCCAAGCCGCTGCTGGGCCGCGAGGGCGCCGGCGTCACCGTGCACGCCCCGGGCGGCGATCCCGCACCGCGCACCGGCGAAGCCTGCTGCTACCAGCAGTTGGCGCCGCTCCCCGCGTTCGACGGCAACCATGTCGTCCTCGGCGCGTGGATGGTGGAGGACGAGTCGGCCGGCCTCGGCATCCGCGAGTCCTCCGGCCTGATCACGGACGAGTACGCCCGCTTCCTGCCCCACGTGATCCTCTAGACCCCGAGTCTCCTCGGCCCCCCCGCGAGTCCCAATGAACCCTTGGACCCCCGACCCCCCCGAACCCCCGCCCCCCGGATCCACCGGCCGCTCCGGGGCAGGTGGAGGCGTGGTCCGGTGCGGGTCCGACGTCGCTCGCATGATGGACGCCGGGCCTTGGGAATCGGGGGAGGCCGGTAGGCTGGCGAGCGGGCCGTGACTGGCGCGCTGGGATGGGACGGACCATCGGGGAGCGGCCTGTGAGCGACAAGAGTGCCGTGCGCCTGGGCCAGACCGAGAACCGTGACCGCACGCCACGCCCCCGGAGGCCGACGACATGTCCGAGCAGCAGTCCCTCTCCACCGAGTCCACCGCCTTCCGCGCCGCACTG
The DNA here is from genome assembly GCF_030815485.1 of Streptomyces rishiriensis. NCBI lineage: Bacteria > Bacillati > Actinomycetota > Actinomycetes > Kitasatosporales > Streptomycetaceae > Streptomyces > Streptomyces rishiriensis. The sequence continues at coordinate 5,256,556 of NZ_JAUSWV010000002.1, forward strand.
GACGTGATCCGCGCCGTCGAGCCGCGCGTCGCCGACGCCATCGGCCAGGAGGTCCACGACCAGCGCGAGATGCTCAAGCTGATCGCCTCGGAGAACTACGCCTCCCCGGCCACGCTCCTCGCGATGGGCAACTGGTTCAGCGACAAGTACGCCGAGGGCACCGTCGGCCGCCGTTTCTACGCCGGCTGCCGCAACGTCGACACCGTCGAGTCGCTGGCCGCCGAGCACGCCCGCGAGCTCTTCGGCGCCCGCCACGCCTACGTCCAGCCGCACTCCGGCATCGACGCCAACCTCGTCGCCTTCTGGTCCGTCCTCGCCGACCGTGTGGAGGCCCCGGCCCTCGCGAAAGCGGGCGTCCGCCAGGTCAACGACCTCTCCGAGGCCGACTGGGCCGAGCTGCGCCATGCCTTCGGCAACCAGCGCATGCTCGGCATGTCCCTGGACGCCGGCGGCCACCTCACCCACGGCTTCCGCCCGAACATCTCCGGCAAGATGTTCGACCAGCGCTCCTACGGCACCGACCCGGCCACCGGCCTGATCGACTACGAGGCCCTGCGCGCCACCGCCCGCGACTTCAAGCCGCTGATCCTCGTCGCGGGCTACTCCGCGTACCCCCGTCTGGTGAACTTCCGGATCATGCGCGAGATCGCCGACGAGGTCGGCGCGACCCTCATGGTCGACATGGCGCACTTCGCCGGCCTGGTCGCGGGCAAGGTCCTGACCGGCGACTTCGACCCGGTCCCGCACGCCCAGATCGTGACGACCACCACCCACAAGTCCCTGCGCGGCCCCCGCGGCGGCATGGTCCTGTGCGACGACTCCCTCAAGGACCAGGTCGACCGCGGCTGCCCGATGGTTCTCGGCGGTCCGCTCCCGCACGTCATGGCCGCCAAGGCCGTCGCCCTGGCGGAGGCCCGGCAGCCGTCCTTCCAGGACTACGCCCAGCGCATCGTCGACAACTCGCGCGCCCTCGCCGAGGGCCTGATGCGGCGCGGCGCGACCCTGGTCACCGGCGGCACGGACAACCACCTGAACCTGATCGACGTCGCCTCCTCCTACGGCCTCACCGGCCGCCAGGCCGAGGCGGCCCTGCTCGACTCGGGCATCGTCACCAACCGCAACGCCATCCCCGCCGACCCGAACGGCGCCTGGTACACCTCCGGCATCCGCATCGGCACGCCGGCGCTGACGACGAGGGGCCTCGGGACGGCCGAGATGGACGAGGTGGCGGGCCTGATCGACCGGGTCCTGACCACGACCGAGTCGGGCACGACCAAGTCCGGCGCCCCGTCCAAGGCCTCCCACGTGCTCGACGCGAAGGTGGCGGAAGAGATCGCCCAGCGGGCGACGGACCTGGTCGCGGGCTTCCCGCTGTACCCCGAGATCAACCTCGGGTGAATCTGCTCGGGGGCGCGGGGCCGCATTCATGTGCGGCTCCGCCACGGGGCGCGGCCGACCACGACGGCGGCGCGGTTCCCCGGGCACCGAAACCACTCCCACACCTCTGAGACAATAAGTCGCATGGCCTCAGACCGACCCCGCGTGCTCTCCGGAATCCAGCCCACCGCAGGCTCGTTCCACCTCGGCAACTACCTCGGCGCCGTCCGCCAGTGGGTGGCGCTCCAGGAGACCCACGACGCGTTCTACATGGTCGTCGACCTGCACGCGATCACGGTGCCGCAGGACCCGAAGGAGCTCAGCGCTAACACCCGGCTGGCCGCCGCCCAGCTCCTCGCGGCCGGTCTCGACCCGGACCGCTGCACGCTCTTCGTCCAGAGCCACGTCCCCGAGCACGCCCAGCTCGCCTGGGTCATGAACTGCCTCACCGGCTTCGGCGAGGCGAGCCGGATGACCCAGTTCAAGGACAAGTCGGCCAGGCAGGGCGCCGACCGCGCCTCGGTGGGCCTGTTCACGTACCCGGTCCTCCAGGTCGCGGACATCCTGCTGTACCAGGCCGACGAGGTCCCGGTCGGTGAGGACCAGCGCCAGCACATCGAGCTGACCCGCGACCTCGCCGAGCGCTTCAACGGCCGCTTCGGCGAGACCTTCACGATCCCGAAGCCGCACATCCTGAAGGAGACGGGGAAGATCTACGACCTCCAGGACCCGTCGATCAAGATGAGCAAGTCGGCGTCCACGCCGAAGGGCCTCATCAACCTGCTCGACGACCCGAAGGCGACCGCGAAGAAGGTCAGGAGCGCGGTCACCGACACCGACACGGTCGTCCGCTACGACACCGAGAACAAGCCGGGCGTCAGCAACCTGCTCGGCATCTACTCGACGCTGACCGGCACGGGCATCGCCGAGCTGGAGCAGCGGTACGAGGGCAAGCTCTACGGCGCGCTCAAGACGGACCTCGCCGAGGTCGTCGTCGACTTCGTGACGCCGTTCCGGGACCGCACCCAGCAGTACCTGGACGACCCCGAGACGCTCGACTCGATCCTGGCCAAGGGCGCGGAGAAGGCCCGTGCCGTCGCCGCGGAGACGCTGTCCCAGACGTACGAGCGCGTGGGATTCCTGCCCGCGAAGCACTGAGCGGCGCTCCGCAGCACTCGGGGCGCACCGCACTCCTGTTCCTCAGGGCAGAGCGCTGCACATCACTTTCCCCGCGCCTGCCCAGAGCACAGCTGTGGCCGTACAGTCGATAGCCGTACGACTGAGTACGAACCCGGCAACACACCCCGACATGACGACATGACGACATGACGACAGGAGAAGACGTGGGGACCGTAACGATCGGCGTGTCGATCGCGGTCCCGGAGCCTCACGGCAGCCTGCTCCAGGAGCGGCGCCTGGGCTTCGGCGACGCCGCGGCTCACGGCATCCCCACGCACGTCACGCTGTTGCCGCCGACGGAGGTCGCGGCCGGCGCGCTGCCGGCCGTCGAAGCGCACCTCACCCAGGTCGCCGCGGCCGGGCGGCCCTTCCCGATGAGGCTGTCCGGCACCGGCACCTTCCGGCCCATGTCGCCGGTGGTCTACGTGCGGGTCGTCCAGGGCGCCGAGACCTGCGCCTGGCTCCAGCAGCGGATCCGGTCCGGCTCCGGGCCGCTGACGCGGGAGCTCCAGTTCCCCTACCACCCGCACGTCACCGTGGCGCACGGCATCGACGACGCGGCGATGGACCGGGCCTTCGACGAGCTCGCCCACTACGACGCCGAGTGGTCCTGCACCGGATTCGCCCTCGCCGAGCAGGGTGCCGACGGCGTCTGGCGCAAACTGCGCGACTACGCCTTCGGGGGCGCGGTCGTACCCCCGCAGGCGGCCCACGTCGACCGCGGCTCGCTGCCGACGCGCTAGGCCCCGTCCGCGAAGTCCCGCCCGGCTCGCGACGCCAGGCACACCCGCTCGCCGCGTTGTCGGGATCGCCCACGCGCATCCGGTACGAGGCCGGCCCTCCGCCTTGCGATCGGGCGCACCGGACGCCGCGAGCTCTGCCCCCGGTCAGACGGCGCTACTTCGCGGACACGACCCGGGCCGCGTCGACCGGCCGGTCCGGTCGGCGCACCTGTTCCGGCAGTCTGCGGAACAGTCCGCGGGGCGCGTGGCGCAGGGCCGACATCACCACGCGCAGCACGCCCGGCACCCACACGGTTTCCGAGCGGCGCCGCAGCCCCAGCTCGACGGCCGTCGCGACCGCCTCCGGGGTGGTCGCCAGCGGTGCCTCCGGCAGCCCCGCCGTCATCTTCGTCCGGACGAACCCGGGGCGTACGACCATGACGTGCACGCCCGTGCCGTGCAGCGCGTCGCCCAGCCCCTGGGCGAAGGCGTCGAGGCCCGCCTTGCTGGAGCCGTAGATGAAGTTCGAGCGGCGGGCCCGCTCGCCGGCGACGGAGGAGAGGACGACCAGGGAGCCGTGGCCCTGGGCCTGGAGGGCCCGCGCGGCGACCAGCCCCGACGACACCGCCCCCGTGTAGTTGGTCTGCGCGACGCGCACCGCGGCCGCCGGGTCCCGCTCGTCGTTCGCCTGGTCGCCGAGGACGCCGAAGGCGAGCAGCACCGTGTCGACGTCGCCCTCGGCGAAGACCTTGCCGAGGACGCTCTCGTGGGATCCCGGGTCGAGCGCGTCGAAGGGGACGGTGTGGACGTCGGCCCCCAGCGTGCGCAGTGCGGCGGCTGCCGACTCCAGGGCGGGCGACGGGCGCCCGGCCAGCCACACCGTGCGGGTGCGGCGGGCGATCAGACGGCGCGCGGTGGCCAGCGCGATCTGGGACGTGCCGCCGAGGACGAGCAGGGACTGGGGGAGGCCGAAGGCGTCCTTCATCGTGACTCCTGGAAGTTGAGCCGGCGGGCGAGGTCCGACACGAACACCCCGCGCGGGTCCAGCTCCGCGCGCAGCGCGCGGAAGTCGTCGAGGCGCGGGTACATCGCGGTGAGCAGGTCCGGGCGCAGCCGGGAGTCCTTGGCGAGGTAGACGCGGCCGCCCGCGCCGGCCACCTCCTCGTCCAGTTCGTCCAGGAAGGCGCCGAGGCCGGGCAGTCCGGCAGGGATGTCCAGCGCGAGGGTCCAGCCCGGGCGGGGGAAGGAGAGCCAGCCGGGGTCGGCGTCCCCGAACCGTTTGAGGACGGCCAGGAAGGACGGGCAGCGGCGGGCGGAGATCCGCCCCACGATCCGGCGCAGCGTGTCCTCCTGGCCGTATCCGACGACGAACTGGTACTGCACGAAGCCGTCGCGGCCGTAGACGCGGTTCCAGTGCGGCACGCCGTCGAGGGGGTGGAAGAAGGCGGCCAGGCTCTGGAGTTCGCCGGTACGCGCGCGGGGCGCTCTGCGGTACCAGAGCTCGTTGAACAGTCCGACGGTCGTGCGGGTGAGCAGGCCGCTCGGCAGGAACGCGGGAGCGGCCGGGAGCCGGGACGGACGGAACGCGAGCGGGGCCCTGCGCGCGCGGGCGGGCAGGGCGTCCAGGGGCGCGTGCTCGCCACGGGTGAGGACGGCGCGTCCGGTGGCCGCCCCGCGCGCGAGGAGGTCGATCCACGCGACCGAGTAGCGGTAGCGGTGGTCGCCGGCCGTGAGCCGGGCCATCAGGTCGTCGAGGTCGGCGGCCCGCTCGGTGTCGACCGACATCAGGGACGTCCCGACCGGCTGGAGCCGGATCCTGGCCGTCAGGACGACGCCGGTCAGGCCCATGCCGCCGGTGGTCGCGTCGAAGAGGTCGGTGCCCTGGCCCACCGTGCGGATCGTGCCGTCCGCCGTGAGCAGTTCGAAGGACAGCACATGCCGGGCGAAGGAGCCGGACACGTGGTGGTTCTTGCCGTGGATGTCGGCGCCGATCGCGCCTCCCACGGTCACGTACCGGGTGCCGGGGGTCACCGGCACGAACCAGCCGAGCGGCAGCAGGACCTCCATGAGCCGGTGCAGCGAGACCCCCGCGTCGCACAGGACGCTCCCGTCGTCGGCGTCGATGACGTGGATCCGGTCCAGGCCGGTCAGGTCGATCACCGACCCGCCCGCGTTCTGCGCCGCGTCCCCGTACGCCCGTCCCAGACCCCTGGGGATTCCTCCGCGGGGCCCGCAGTCCCGGACCGCCGCCACGGCCTCCGCGTAGTTCCGTGGGCGGATCACCCGCGCGGCGGACGGAGCGGTGCGGCCCCATCCCGTGACGGGGACGGGCTCGGTGGTGGTCTCGGCAGGCATGGTGGTGACCGTATCGCCTCTATATGGGCGATTTATTTTGAAACATGCATTACTCCCCGAAATGGGTGATTAATGGGATGTCGCTCAATATTGCCGGAGTTCCGAGGGTGCGGGCGTGAACAGTCAGTCCCCATGGACGAACTGGACGACCTGGACCATCGGATCCTCTCGGCGCTCCACGCCCGGGGCGCGGACCCACGCGTCGCCCGCGTCGCGCGCGCCCTCTCCTGGGCGGGCGAGCACGGCGCCCTGTGGCTCGCCGGGGGCATCGTGGGAGCAGCCGTCGACGGCGCTCGGCGCGGCGCCTGGCTGCGCGCCACCGCGCTCACCGCGGGCGCGCACGCCGCCAGCATCGGAGTGAAACGCGTCGTCCGACGGCCGCGCCCCGCCCACGTCGAACACCTCGTACGCACCGCGGGACGGCACTCCTTCCCCAGTTCGCACGCGACCTCCGCCGCGGCCGCGGCCGTCGCCTACGGCGCACTCGGGGTCCATGCCGCCGCGCCGCTCGCCGCCGCGATGTGCCTCTCCCGCCTGGTCGCCGGCGTCCACCACCCCTCCGACGTGGCGGCGGGCGCGGCCCTGGGGGCGGTCACCGCGCGGTGGGGGGCGCGCTGGATGAGGGAGGGCCACCATGGCTGAGGCACTGCTCCACCAACAGCGCACGCACCGCCCGCCGGCTCCCCGGCCTCCGAGCCGCCGCCCCGGCACGCTCGTCGGCGGCCTCCTGCGGACCACCCGCCCCAAACAGTGGGTGAAGAACGTCCTGGTCGTCGCCGCCCCCGCCGCGGCCGGCCGGCTCTTCTCGGCGCACGCGGTCACCCGACTCGCCCTCGTCTTCGCGCTGTTCACCGCCTGCGCCGCCGCCGTCTACCTGATCAACGACGCCCGGGACGCCGAGGCCGACCGTGCCCACCCCACCAAACGGCACCGCCCGATCGCCGCCGGGCAGGTCCCGGTGCCCGTCGCGTACGGCGTCGCGGGCGCCCTCGCGGTCCTCACGCCGGCCGTCGCGGCCTGGCTGACGAACCCCGCCGTCGCGGTGCTCCTCACCGCCTACCTGGGCATGCAACTGGCGTACTGCGTCAGCCTGAAGCACGTCCTGGTCGTCGACCTCGTCGTCGTCACGACCGGCTTCCTGATGCGGGCCATGGCGGGCGGACTCGCCCTGGGGATCCCGCTCTCCCGCTGGTTCCTGATCACCACCGGGTTCGGGGCGCTGTTCATGGTCGCGGCCAAGCGCTACTCCGAGGCCGTCCAGCTGGCCGGCACGGCGGGCGCCACGCGCGTGCTGCTCACCGAGTACACCACCGGCTACCTGCGCTTCGTCTGGCAACTGGCGGCCGGGGTCGCCGTCCTCGGCTACTGCCTGTGGGCCCTGGAGGAGGGCGGCGTCCCGCACACGAGCGTGCTGCCCTGGCGTCAGCTTTCCGTGGTCGCCTTCATCCTGGGAGTCCTGCGGTACGCCGTCTTCGCCGACCGGGGCACCGCGGGCGAGCCCGAGGAGGTCGTCCTGGGCGACCGCGCCCTCGCCCTGATCGCCCTGGCCTGGCTGGCCATGTACGCACTGGCGGTGGCCGACTGGTGAGCCACGCGCGCGTGCCGCGACCGGGGGGCACCGCACCGGCCACCGATCCGCGTTCCCGGGGTACCCGAACCAGGGTGTTCCGCGGGATCCGCATCGGCGATATCCGCGTCGTTCCTCCGGACGGGGGCAGAGTCGGCTCATGGACTGGCTGAAGAAGCTCCCCGGCATCGGGCCGTGGGTCGCGCGCCTCATGGCCACGCACGCGTGGCGGTCGTACGAGCGACTGGACCGGGTGAAGTGGACGCGGCTGGCCGCCGCCATGACCTTCGTCAGTTTCGTCGCGCTCTTCCCGCTGCTGACCGTGGCCGCCGCCATCGGCGCCGCCACGCTGAGCGAGTCCCAGCAGCAGGAACTCCAGGACAAGATCGCCGACCAGGTCCCCGGCATCTCCGACCAGCTGGACATCAACGGACTGGTCGAGAACGCGGGCGCCATCGGCCTCATCGCCGGTGCGCTGCTGCTGCTCACCGGCATCGGCTGGGTCGGCCAGATGCGGGACTGCCTGCGCGCCGTCTGGGAGCGGCCCGACGACGACGAGAACCCCGTTCTGCGCAAGGCCAAGGACACCGGCGTGCTCCTCGGCTTCGGCGGCGCCCTCCTGCTCACCCTCGCCATCTCCACCGTCGCCTCGGCGCTGGTCGGCTGGATCACCGACCAGTCCGGCATCGACGAGGAGGGCTGGGGCACCGTCCTGCTGCGCGTCGCCGCGTTCTCCGTCGCCGTCCTGGCCGACTTCCTGCTCCTGCTGTACGTCCTCACGCTGCTGCCCGGCGTCGAACCCCCGCGCCGCCGTCTCGTCGTCGCCGCGCTCATCGGCGCCATCGGCTTCGAGCTCCTGAAGCTGCTGCTGAGCGGCTACATGCAGGGCGTGGCCGCCAAGAGCATGTACGGCGCGTTCGGCGTGCCCATCGCCCTGCTGCTGTGGATCAACTTCACCTCGAAGCTGGTCCTGTACTGCGCGGCCTGGACGGCGACGGGCAGCGTCCCCGACGGCCCCCGCGACATCGACGTCAGCGACGACGTCGTACCAGGTCCGGCAGCGGCCAGCGGCGGTTGACGAGGTACCCGCCGCCCGCGAGCAGCACCAGCAGACCGCCGGTGATCGCCAGCGCGATCCACATGCCGCCCGAGCCGTCCTCGGTCACCGCGCCCGCCACCGGCTTCGCCGACACGTTCCCGGCGCCACCGGCCTGCCCGGCGGCCTCGGAGGAGGACGGGTTGGCGCCGGGCTGCGCGTCGGCCTGCGTGGTGCCCTTCGGCGCGACCAGCTCACCGACCGGCTTTACCTTGCCGGCCGCCTGGAAGCCCCAGTCCAGCAGCGCGGCGGTCTCCTTGTAGACCTCGTTGTGGTCGGTCTTCTCCGGATGCATGACCGTGACCAGCAGCACCTTGCCGTTGCGCTCGGCCACGCCGGTGAAGGTGGCGCCCGCGTTGGTGGTGTTGCCGTTCTTCACGCCCGCGATGCCCGGGTACTGGGAGATGTCGTAGTCGCCGCTCAGCAGCCGGTTGGTGTTCTGGATCTCGAAGGTCCCGCGGGTCGTCTTGCCCTTCTTGTTCTTCGTCGTCTCGCCGGGGAACTTGGCCGTGACGGTCGAGCAGTACTCCCGGAAGTCCTGCTTCTGGAGTCCCGAACGGGCGAACAGCGTCAGGTCGTACGCGGAGGAGACCTGGCCGGAGGCGTCGTAACCGTCCGGGGAGACGACGTTCGTGTCGAGGGCCTGGAGCTCCTCGGCGTGCTCGTTCATGTCCTTCACGGTCTCGGCGATCCCGCCGTTCATCTGCGACAGGACGTGCACGGCGTCGTTGCCGGAGCGCAGGAAGACGCCGAGCCACAGGTCGTGGACCGTATACGTCTCGCCCTCCTTTATGCCGACCAGGCTGGAGCCGGCCCCCATGCCGGCCAGGTCCTTCGCCTCGACCTTGTGGACGGTGCTCTTGGGGAACCTCGGCAGCACGGTGTCGGCGAAGAGCATCTTCATCGTGCTCGCCGGGGGCAGCCGCCAGTGCGCGTTGTGCGAGGCGAGCACGTCCCCCGACTCGGCGTCGGCGACGATCCACGACCGCGCGGTGAGGTCCTTCGGCAGCACCGGCGCGCCGCCCGCGATCGCCACCTGCGTTCCGGCCTGCCCGAGCCGCGCGCCGCCCACGGACGACATGCCCGCCGGGGGAGTGACCGACGGCGACGCGGACGCGGCCGGCGATCCGGAGGGCGAGGCCGACGCCGACGGCGACCCGGACGCGGCCGGGGAGGGCGACGGGCTCGGCGCCGCGAGCGAGACGGGCGCGGTGAGCGCGAGGGACGCGAGGGTCGCGGAGGTGACCAGCAGGAATCGCCTGACGGTCTGCATCATGGGTGCGGGCACGACGGAGAACGTACCTGGCACACGACGGGATGTCCCGTCATCCACCCCACCCCGGTCACGGAACCGGACAACCGCCGGTGATACTGAACCCATGAAGCTCAGCCGCCCCGTCTCCTGGTTCCTGCTCGCCTTCGGGGTGTGGAGCTGGGTCATCTGGATCACTTTCGTCAAGAACCTGGTCAAGGACAGCAGCGGACTCGCGTTCGACGACGGCGATCCCACGGCGTACTTCTGGGTGCACCTGACGCTCGCAATCGTCTCCTTCGTATGGGGGACGGCCGTCGGGCTCATCGGGTTGCGCGGCCTGCGCGCACTGCGGCAGGCGTCATAACCGTGGTGATCGTCTTCGCGCTGCTCGCCCTGACCGTGCTGGTCGCGGCCAACTGGTACCTGTGGCGAAGGCTGTTCCGCGACACCACCCGCGGCCCCGGCCGGGCGCGCCGCGGCGGGGCGGTGCTGATCGCGGGCGGCTGGGGGCTGGCGATCGGCGCCCTGGTCGCCGAACGCGCCGGCGCCCCCTTCTGGCTCCAGCGCGTCCTGGCCTGGCCGGGCTTCCTGTGGCTGGCCCTGTCGGTCTATCTGCTCCTCGGCGTGATCGTGGGCGAGGCCGTACGGCCGCTGCTGCGCCGCTTCCTGGAGAGGCGGTCGCCCGCGCGGACCTCCGCGGCACGGCCCGAGCCGAAGCCGGTCCCGATCGGAGGGCCGGCCGCCGAGACACCGGAGGCCGAACGGCCGGAACGCGCCGAGCCGACCCCCGAGGACCCGGCGGCCGAGGGGCCGGAGTCCGGAAAGTCGGCGCCCGGGGGTCCGGCGCCCGAGCGCCCGGAGCCCGAGAGTCCGGCGCAGTCCCCTTCGGGCCCTTCCCGTCGGCTCTTCGTGTCCCGGGTGGTGGGCGGCGCGGCCGCCGCGGCCGCCGTCGGGACGGTCGGCTACGGCACCTACGGCGTGCTGCGCGGCCCCCGGGTCAAGCGGGTGACGGTGCCGCTGGCCAAGCTCCCGCGCGGCGCCCACGGTTACCGGATCGCGGTCGTCAGCGACATCCATCTGGGCCCGGTCCTCGGCCGGGGCTTCGCGCAGCGGGTCGTCGACACGATCAACGCGACACAGCCCGACCTGATCGCGGTCGTCGGCGACCTGGTCGACGGCAGCGTGAAGGACCTGGGCCCGGCGGCGGCCCCGCTCGCCCGGCTGAAGGCCCGGCAGGGCAGCTTCTTCGTCACCGGCAACCACGAGTACTTCTCCGGCGCCGAACAGTGGGTCGAGGAGGTGCGGCGGCTCGGCCTGAACCCGCTGGAGAACGCCCGTACGGAGCTGCCCTGGTTCGACCTGGCCGGCGTCAACGACATCGCGGGCGAGAGCGAGGGCCAGGGGCCCGACTTCGCCGGCGCGCTCGGCGACCGGGACACCACGCGCGCGTGCGTGCTCCTCGCCCACCAGCCCGTCCAGATCCACGACGCCGTACGGCACGGCGTCGACCTCCAGCTCTCCGGCCACACGCACGGCGGTCAGCTGTGGCCCGGCAACTTCTTCGCGGCCGCCGCGAACCCGACGGTGGCGGGACTGGAACGCTACGGCGACACCCAGCTGTACGTGTCGCGCGGCGCGGGCGCCTGGGGTCCGCCCACCCGGGTCGGAGCACCCTCCGACATCACCGTCGTCGAACTGGCCTCGACGCACGCCTGACGGCCGGTCAACTCTGTGCAGAGGCTGTGAAACCCGGCAGAAACACGGCGTCGGTAAGTTCTTTCCCATCTCGCCCGAATCTTCTTCCCCCTGGCGAAACACGTGTGATTAGGTGAGCCCGCCGCCAAGGGGAGCGGCACTTTTTCTGTGGACTGGGCCCTTCTGGCGGCCTGGGGAGGCAGGGCATCACCATGCGATCTGTTCGCATGCGGATCCTCCTGACGCTGCTGGTTCTCGCGGTCGTCGGAGTGGGTGGCTGGCAGTTGCTGCCGTCGCAGGACAGCGGTGGTGAGACCATCACGGTCGGCACCACGGACACCATCACCTCGCTCGACCCGGCCGGCGCCTACGACGCCGGATCCTGGGCGCTGTTCAGCAACGTCTTCCAGTCGTTGCTGACCTACGAGCCGGGCGGCGTCTCACCCGTGCCGGACGCGGCGAAGAGCTGTTCCTTCGCCGCGGGCAGTCTCCTCACGTACACCTGTGAGCTGCGTGACGACCTCACGTTCGCCGGCGGCTCCCAGGTGACCGCGGAGGACGTGAAGTACTCCTTCGACCGGGTCAAGAAGATCAACTCGGATGTGGGCCCGGCGTCCTTGTTCTCCACCCTGAAGTCGGTGGACGCCGAGGGCCTGAAGGTGACCTTCCACCTGTCGTCGCCGGACGCCACCTTCCCGTTCAAGGTGGCCACCGGAGCCGGCTCGATCGTCGACCGCACCCGCTACCCGGCGGACGGGCTGCGCGTCGGCAGCAGTGTCGACGGCACCGGCCCGTACCGGCTGACCGGGTACACGAAGGGCAAGAAGGTCCTGCTGTCGCCCAACTCCCACTACGAGGGCGCCGTGTCGACCGGTGCCCCCGTCGAGCTGCGCTACTACTCCGACCCCGAGGCCCTCGAGAAGGCCTGGAAGGCCAAGCAGATCAAGGCCGCCACCCGTCAGCTGCCGCCCTCGGTCCTGGCCGCCCTCGACACCAGCGACCCCGAGCAGCGCGTCTACGAGGCCGACGGCTCCGAGACCCGCAACCTGTACTTCGACACCCGCTCCGGCTCACCGCTGCACGACTCGGACGTCCGCAAAGCGATGGCCTGGCTGATCGACCGCGAACAGCTGGCGGCGAGCGTGTACGACGGGACCGTCGAGCCGCTGTACTCGCTCATCCCGACCGGCATCACCGGCCACACCACCTCCTTCTTCGACAACTACCCGGACCGCGACGCCGCGAAGGCGCGCAAGCTCCTGAAGTCGGCCGGTGTCAGCATCCCGGTGAAGTTCACCTACGGCTACGGCCTGGGCAGCGGCGCCGCGGCGGCCGAGGCCGCGGAGGTCAAGCGGCAACTGGAGGCGAGCGGTCTGTTCACGGTGGACGTCAAGGGCTACGAGTGGACCGACTTCCAGAAGCGGTGGGCCACCGGCAAGCTCGACGCGTACGCGGTCGGCTGGGTCGCCGACTATCCCGACCCGGACACCTTCGCGGGTCCGCTCGTCGGGACCGACTCCACCATGAACACCGGCTTCAGCAACAAGGCCGTCGACAAGTACGTCGCCGGAAGCAGGCAGTTCGCCGACCGCAGCCGGGCCGCCGGTGACTTCCGCGAACTCCAGCAGGTCATCGCCGAGGAGGTGCCGGTCGTCCCGCTGTGGCAGCGCAAGGAGTACATCGTCACCAGCGCGGACATCGGCGGCGGTCAGTTCCTGGCGGACGGCAACGGTGTGTTCCGTCTCTGGAAACTCGACTGGATCTGAGCCGGCTCCCCGACCGGCTCGCACACTTGATCCCGTGAGCCGGGCATGCGCCCCCGTCACACCGGGCAGGCACCCGGAGCGGCGCCATGTGCCGGAGGTGTGTACGGGATGAGGAGCAGACGTGCTGAGACGCAACTCCTTCCGGCTGCCCCGGCACCCGGCGTCCGTCGGTCTCGCCAGGCGCCGGGTGCGGGACCATCTCGCGGACTGGGGCCACGGCCCCGACGACCCGGCGCTGGCCGACGCCGTCCTCGTCGTGTCCGAGCTGGCCACCAATGTCGTACGCCACGGACGCTCCCCGGACTCTTCGAGCCCGGACCCCCGGAGCGAGCGCGAGTTCGAGGTGGCCGTCACCGCACTCGGTGACGGCTCCTGCCTCATAGAGGTCTCCGACGAGGGCCGGCTCGATCCCCGGCTGCGGCCGGTCGGGGAGTCGGAGGAGCACGGCCGGGGCCTGCACCTGGTGGAGCACCTCGCCGCCGCGTGGGGCGTGTGGAACAGGGGCCGGCACGGCAAGACGGTATGGGCCCTGGTCACGGCCCCCGCCTAGACCCGGCCCCACCCGACGGCACCCGCCCGACACCACCCGCCCGGCGGCCTCGCCCGGAGGTGCCTGCGCGGCGGCCCCCAGGGGCCCCTGGGCGGCACCCGCCCGGCGGCCTCGCCCCGGTGGTGCCTGCCCGGTGGTGACCGCCCGACGGCACCGCCCGGCGGTATCCCACGGACGGCATTCGCCCGGGGTGCTTTCAGGTGTCGGCCTTCGGGCGGGTCGGCAGCGTCACCGTGACGGTCAGGCCCTCGCCCGGTGCCGTCCGCACGCTCACCTCGCCCCCGTGTGCCCGCACGACCCCCTGCACGATCGCCAGGCCGAGGCCGCTGCCCGCGCCGCCCCCGGCCCGGAAGAACCGGTCGAAGACCCGTGCCGCGTCCTCCGGTCCCAGCCCCGGCCCCTTGTCCTCGACCGACAGCCGAACGACCCCGTCCACCCGCTGCACCCCGAGCCGCACCGGCACCTCGGCCGACGTGTGCGTGCGCACGTTGGCCACCAGGTTGCCCAGCACCTGACGCAGTCCCGACTCGTCGGCCCGCACCAGCACGGCCCCGTCGGCCTCGACCGTGACCGGCCGCCCGGGCTGCTGCGCGCGCAGGTCCTGCGCCGAGTCCCGCACCAGACGGCTCACGTCGACGCCCCGCAGCCGAAGTTCGGGCCGCTGGTCGAGACGGGCCAGCGTGAGCAGCTCGTCGACGAGCCGGCCCATCCGGTCCACCTCGCCGTTCATCCGGTCCCAGGCCCGCCGGCGCTCCTCCTGCTCGACCAGCATCCCCTGGTCGTACAGCTGGAGGTAGCCGCGGATCGCGGAGAGCGGGGTGCGCAGTTCGTGCGAGGCGTCGGCCACGAAGCGGCGCAGCTGGGCCGCGCTGTGCTCGCGCGTGCGGTACGCCGTCTCCACCTGGTGGAGCATGGAGTTCAGGGCGAGCCGCAGCTGCTCGACCTCCTGGGTGGGGTGGTGGCTGGAGGGCACGCGCCGGGTCAGGTCCCCCTCGGCGATCGCCGACGACGTCTCCACCATGTCCTCCAGCGGCCGCATCCGCCGCCGCACGCTGAACAGGGTCAGACAGGCCAGCAGCACCAGCAGCAGCGTGCCGACGGCGAGGTCGAGCTTCAGGGCCTTCGCTATGCCCTTGTGGAGGGCTTCGGTGGAGGTGGCCAGCAGGATGTAGGTGCCGTCGGGCAGCCGGGTCGCGGTCGCGCGGTACGTGTCGCCGTGCACGGTGACGTCGTGCGGCTCGGTGTCGGTGGTGAGGGCGAGCGGGTCCGGCACCGCGTCCGCGAGGCCGCGCTGGGCGTCGGTGGGCCGGACGCCGAAGACGGCCAGGGCCGTGCCCCGGCCGTCGACGGCGGTGAAGATCGAGTCCGGTGCCGGCCGGGTGTCCGTGCCCTGCGTGTCCGTGCTCTGCGGCAGGAGGCGGTCGCTGACGACGCTCAGCACGGACAGCGAGTCGATCTGGCGCAGGGTCAGCTGTGAACTGCCCAGCGAGTCACGCATCTTGGTCAGTTCGGCGTCCACCTGGTCGAGGAGATAGTGCCGCATCCCCATCAGACTGACGGCGGTCGCGACGACGATGCCGAACGCGAGCAGCCCCACGTTCGCCGCAGTCAGCTTGGCGCGCAGCGAGTGGATGCCGGGCCGGTGGATCCGCCTCACGCCAGCCCGTATCCGACGCCCCGCCGGGTGGTGATCACCGGCGGTCCCAGGACGTCCAGTTTGCGCCGCAGATAGCTGATGTAGGTCTCGACGACCGTCGACTCCGGCGGAGTGTGCTCGTACTGCCAGACGTGGCGCAGCAGTTGTTCCTTGGGCACGATCCGCCCGCCGTTGCGGACCAGGAACCGCAGCAGCGCGTACTCGGTGGGGGTCAGCTCGACCGAGCGGCCCGCGCGGCGCGCGCTGTAGGTCGTCTCGTCGAGCTCCAGATCGCCGTAGCGCAGCGGCGGCCGCTGCGGAAGGACGTCGGCCGGCCGGGTACGGCGCAGCACGGCGGTGAGGCGGGCGACGACCACGTCGATGTCGAACGGCTTGGTGATGTAGTCGTCGCCGAAGCCGAGGGCGCCGACGATCTCGGTCGGCGCGTCCCGCGCGGTGAGGAACACCAGCGCCAGGCCGGGCCTGCGCGAGCGCAGTTCACGGCCCAGCGCCCGGCCGTCGCCGTCCGGCAGCATCACGTCGAGCAGGGCCACGTCCGGCCGGGTGCGGTCGGCGAGGGCGAGGGCCTCGCGGACGGTGCCCGCGACCATGACCTCGAAGCGGTGGTAGCGCAGGGCGATGGCGAGGACGTCCGCGATGCTCGGTTCGTCCTCCACGACCAGCACGGTGCCGGAAGCCGTCGTCATGCCCCCAGTATCGGCGGACCCGCCCACGATCGGGCCGGTTCGCGCTTTGGAGTTCCTTGAGAGTCATGGTCGTCACATGTCCATGCGTGCGCGCGCCGCCGATCCTGTTGCCCAGGACCCGGGGGACCGACCGACGATCTGCAGAAGGAGATTGAGCGTGGCGGCATTGGCACGCTGGTGCTATCGGCACCGGCTGGTGGTCCTGTTGCTCTGGGTGGGGGCGCTGTTCGGCCTGGGATTCTCGGCCTCGACGGCGGGTACGGACTACGCGAACGTCTTCTCCCTCCCCGACACGGACTCCAAGAAGGCGTACGACCTGATGGAGAAGGCGTTCCCGGCGAGCGCCGGCGACACCGACACCGTCGTGTGGAAGGTCGACGAGGGCTCGGTACGGGACCAGGACGTACGGTCCAGGATCCAGCCCGCGCTCGACGGGATCGCGAAGATGAAGGGCGTCGGCGGGGTCACCGGCCCGTACGCGGGGGACACGGCGGGGATCAGCGGTGACGGGCGGATCGCCTACGCCCGGATCACCTTCACCGAGCAGGCGAACGCCGTCCCGAAGGAACTCGTCCAGGACGTCGTCGACACCGCGCGGGACGCCGGGCGGGACGGCCTGGAGGTCGAGGTGGGAGGCCAGGCCGTCCAACGGGTGCAGGAACCGCCCACCGGGCTCGCCGAGATGGTCGGCCTCGCGGCGGCGGCGGTCGTCCTGTTCCTGGCCTTCGGCTCGCTCTACGCGATGCTGCTGCCGCTCGCCGTGGCGGTCTTCGGCGTCGGCATGGGCCTGTTCTCGACCCAGCTGCTGAGCCATGTCACCGACATCCCGGACCTGGCCCCGCTGCTGTCCTCGCTGATCGGCCTCGGCGTCGGCATCGACTACGCCCTGTTCATCGTGACCCGGCACCGCAAGGGCGTCCTGCGCGGCCTGGACCCGGAGGAGTCGGCTGTCACCGCCCTCAACACCTCCGGCCGGGCCGTGCTGTTCGCGGGCGGCACGGTCTGCATCGCCCTGGCCGGCATGCTGGTGACGAACCTGCGCTTCCTGGACGGCGTCGTCATCGGCACCTCACTGACGGTGGTGCTGAGCGTTCTCGCCGCGACGACGCTGCTGCCCGCGCTGCTCGGATTCCTCGGCGCGCGCGTACTGAACCGGAAGCAGCGGCGTCTGCTGGCCTCGACCGGCCCCGAGCCGGAGAAGGCGAGCGGTCCCGCCGCCCGCTGGTCGATGGGCGTGCAGCGCAGGCCGCGGACGATCGCCGCGCTCGCGCTGGTCGTCATGGCCGTCCTCGCGCTGCCCGTGCTGTCGCTCCGGCTCGGCGCCACCGACCAGGGCAACGACGATGCCTCGACGACCACCCGCAAGGCCTACGACCTGCTCGCCGAGGGATTCGGGCCGGGCTTCAACGGTCCCCTCCAGGTGGTGGTCGACGGCGGCGACGCGGCCGCCCTGGCCCAGGACATCGAACAGACGCCCGGCGTCGCCCAGGTGGCCGCGCTGCCGCCCGCGAGCGGGGTCACGGTCATCCAGGTGGTGCCCACGACCTCGCCGCAGTCCGAGCAGACCGACACCCTGATCGACCGGCTGCGCGACGACGTCATCCCGGCGGCCGGGGCCGAGGCGCACGTGGGCGGCGTCACGGCGGTCTCCAAGGACTTCGCCACCGTCACCGGCGACCGCCTGCCCCTGTTCATCGCCACCATCATCGGCCTCGGCTTCCTGCTGCTCCTGGTCGCCTTCCGCTCCCTGGTGGTGCCGCTGACGGCCGCCGTGATGAACCTGGTCGCGGCCGCGGCCTCCTTCGGTGTCCTCGTCGCCGTCTTCCAGTGGGGCTGGGGCCTGGATCTGCTCGGCCTCGGCAAGGAAGGGCCGATCAACGCCTTCCTGCCCGTCATCATGCTGTCCCTGCTCTTCGGCCTGTCCATGGACTACCAGGTCTTCCTGGTCAGCCGGATGCACGAGGAGTGGGTGCACACCAGGGACAACGCCCGTGCGGTCCGGGTGGGCCTCGCCGAGACCAGCCGCGTCATCAACTCGGCAGCCCTGATCATGGTCTGCGTCTTCCTCGCCTTCGTGCTCAGCGGTGACGCGGGCGCGGCCATGGCGGGCGTCGGCCTCGCCGCCGCGGTCGCGCTGGACGCGTTCATCCTGCGTACGGCACTGGTGCCGGCCGCGATGCACCTGCTCGGCGACTCCAACTGGTGGCTGCCCGGGTGGCTGGAGAAGCGGCTGCCGCATCTCGCGGTCGAGCCCAAGGAGGAGGCGGCGGCGCCGGCGGGGGCCGAGGCGGGCGACGGACCGGCCTCGGTCGTGCACGGCTTCGTCCGGAACACGGCGGGTGGGCCGGTCGAGAACGCGACGGTCACCCTGATGTCGCAGGGCGGACGGGAACTGGACCGCGTGACCTCCCTCGCCGACGGCTCCTACATCCTCTCCGTCCCGGCCCCGGGGACGTATCTGCTGTCGACGACCGCCGCCCCGCCCCTGCTGAGGCGCGCCCGGCAGCTGACGGTCGCGGGGGAGCCCCTGGTCTTCGACGTGGAGCTGGAGGAGGGCGCGGAGGTCGGCTGACTCAACCCGAGGAAGAGCCCGCGGGGTCCGCGGAGTCCGCCGGGCCGGGCGGGCTCTTCCTCGCGGGGTCCGGCAGGGCGTTGGTCATGCCGGGCAGGAAGTCCGTGAACAGGTCGTGGACCTCGAGGACGAGCGGCCGCAGCACCCGGAACCGGGCCAGCGCCACGCCCCGCGCGGTGAGGCGCGCCCCCCGGCCGGCCAGCCGGTAGCTGCGCTCGCGCCCTTCCGTACGGTCGTAGATCCAGTACATGACGAGACCCATCTGGGAGAGCCACATCAACTCGGGCAGCACCTCCCGCAGCTCCTGCGGGACCTTGGCCTTCGACCCCGCGAGCACCTCCTTGTGGACGGCGATGGCCTCCACGCGCGCGTGCTCCGACTCGGCGGAGAACGGACTGAGCGGGCTGTCCGGGTCGGCGGCGTTCTTGAAGAACTGGACCGCGAACTCGTGGTACGGCTCGGCCACCTCGAGCCAGACCCGCAGCACCCCCGCCAGCCGGGCCTCCAGGCCGGTCTCCCGGGACAGGACGTCCCGGACGGCCTCCCGGTGCTCGGCGGCGAGCCGGTCGTAGAAGCCCTGGATCAGGTGCTCCTTGCCGGCGAAGTAGTAGTACGCGTTGCCGACCGAGACCCCGGCCTCCTTGGCGATGGCCCGCATCGTCGTCTTGTCGTAGCCGCGCTCCTGGAACAGCCGCATCGCCGTCTCCAGGATCAGAGCGCGGGTCTGCTCGGACTTGGACGTGGGGGCGGCCTCATGGTGTTCGGTCGCGGGGGCGGCCCCATGGGGCTCGGACGGGGAAGCGGCCTCGGCGGGACCGTCGTTGTTCGCGGGCACGTACAGGAGCCTAGCCAGTGGAGCAGGCGCCGTCGGCACAGGTGGGCCGCTGGTAGCTCCAGCCCAGCCGCGGGTCGTACGACCAGCCGTCGGCACGGCGGTAGACGCCCCCGCCCCAGCCCACGGCCCGCCCGTGCCCGTCGCGCCACTTGGCGGCGGCGAGAACGGCGCTCCGCGCCAGTTTCGCCCCGGCGGGAGTGCTCAGCCGGTGGGACATCGCACGGTACTCGCGCAGCGCCCACAGAGTGACGATCCAGGCCGCGGTGCCCCGGTAGACCTGGCCGGAGTCGCCGACGACGGTGATCTCGTCGAGGGTCGCGCGGTGGTCGAGGCCGGGGAAGCGCGCGGTCGCCTCCGCGGACCCCGCCGGGACGAACTCCAGCGGCACCAGCTGCGGCTGCCGGCCGAGCCAGTCGCGCAGGAAGCCGCACAGGGGGCATCCGGCGTCGTGGAGCACGGTGAGCCGGCGGACCGGGACGCGCTGGGCGCCCCGGTCGTGGGCGGCCTGAGCGGCGGCCATCGTGCTCACGCCCCGGCGGTGGGCGCCGAAGGGGCGACCCAGCCCTGCGGCGCGACGGGCGGGACCTGCTCCCGCTCCATGACCCCGCGCCGCCGGATCCGGTTGAGGACGTACACGTTGGCCAGGTGCATCGCGCCGAGGACCAGCAGCACGACGCCGAGCTTGGTCGACAGGGCCTCGAAGATGCCGCGCGTGTCCTCGATGGTGTCGTCGCCGCTCAGGTAGAGGGCGACGAAGCCGAGGTTGAGGAGGTAGAAGCCGACCACCAGGAGGTGGTTGACGGCGTCGGCGAGCTTCTCGTTCCCCTGGAGCACGTCGGCGAGGAAGATCCGTCCGTTGCGACTGAGCGTCCTGGCCACCCAGACGGTCAGGCCGATGCTGACCACCAGGTAGACGACGTAGGCGATGACCGTGCGGTCCATGTTCCCCACCCTTTTCTTGAACGCGTTCAAAACGCTGTCGAGGGCGACTGTAGCGCTTGTTTTGAACACGTTCAACTGGATGGGTGCGGAGGGGGAGGCGTCGCCGCCCCGCCGCCCTAACGCCTCGCCAGCTCGGGCCGCTTGAGGTAGTCCGTGAACCCGATGACGTTCCCCCAGGGGTCGGCGATCTCGACGGTCCAGCCGGTGGAGGTGGAGAACGGCGGGTCCAGGGGGGTGATGCCGGCCCCGGCCAGCCGCCGGGCCGCCGCCCGCGCGTCCGGCACCTCCAGCCAGAGGCGTGGGGACGGCCACGGCGGCGGCCGGTGCCCCAGGGCCTCCTCGTGCCGGAGGAGGACCCCCGGCGTCTCGCCCCCGACCTTCAGCAGGGCGATCCCGGCCTCGTCGAACCGCAGTCCCACCGTGAAGCCGGCCCGCTCGTAGAAGCCGACCGCCTCGCCGAGGTCACCGACGGGCAGCAGGACGTTGTCGAAACCGAGCAGCTCGTACGACTGGTCATCTGACATGTCGTCAGATTAGGTGTAGGGGGCCCGAAAACCGGTCAACCGCACCCCGGTCTCCGCGTGGCGCGATTTCTGCTGCAAGATGTTCTGCATTCATCCGCACTCGTCTCATCTGCGGATGATCCGATCACCTGACCTCGGGGGAAACCGCCTTGTCCGAAACGCCGCAGCAGCCTCAGGAGCCCCAGCAGCCGCCGATGCCGCAGTCGCCCGAGCCGCCGCCGCAACCGCCGCAGCCCGGTTACGGCTACCCCGGCGCCGGCCCCCACGGCCCGCACGATGCGGGCCAGCCGGGCCAGCCGGGCCAGCCCGGTCCCGGTCCGTACGGCTACCCCCAGTCCGGTCAGCCGTACCCCGGCTATCCGGGCTACGCCCATCCCGGCTACCCGGCAGCCGGTTACCCCGCGCCCGGTTACATACCGCCCGGCACCTTCACCGGCGACCCCCAAGCCCCGTACGGGTACGACCTGATGGGCCGTCCCTACTCCGAGAAGTCGAAGATCGTCGCGGGCGTCCTCCAGCTCACCCTGGGCAGCTTCGGCGTCGGCCGGTTCTACATGGGCGATGTCGGCATCGGCCTCGCCCAGTTGTTCACCTGCGGCGGCCTGGGCATCTGGGCGCTGATCGACGGCATCATCCTGCTGGTCAGCGACGACAAGACCGACGCCAACGGGCGGATCCTGCGTGGCTGACACGGAGCGCCTCTCCGTGAGGTGTTCGGCCGCGCTGCGGCACCCGGCGGCGGCTCCCCTCGCGGTGCTCGCCGCCGGCGCGGTCGGTTCCGCGTATCTGTACGTCACCGACCCGCACCAGCCCGGCCACTGGCTTCCGCGGTGTCCTTTCCGGTTCCTCACCGGCCTGCTCTGCCCCGCCTGCGGCGGCACCCGCATGGTGTACGACCTGATGCACGGTCACTTCACGCAGGCCTGGCTCGACAACCGGGTCCTGCTGCTCGCCTCGCCGTACGCCCTCGCGATGCTGGGCCGCTGGATGTGGGCGGGTCTGCACGGCCGCGCCTGGCGTCCGAGCCTGGGGCCGAGGGCCTTGACGGTCGTCCTCGGTGTCGCGGTGGCATGGACGGTGGTCCGGAACGTAGTTGACTGATTTTGATCACGGATCAGGAACGATGGATCGTCTGTACTCCCTTTTTACCCTCTGTTTTCTCTAGTCTTACCGTTCACAGGGGGGCGTCCTGGCATGGCGGAGCCGTGCGGGGGCGTGGGTCGAGATCGGTCGACGTCGGTCGACGCGTGTGGTTCTCGCGTCGCATCCTCCTGAGATCCCCATGTCGGAGCAGGCCGCCCCGGCCTCCCGCAGTCATCCCAGGAGCAGTTCTCATGACCGTCCCCACCCCGCAGGCTCCCTACGGGGTCGACCCCCTGGGTCGTCCGTACTCCGACAAGTCCAAGATCGTCGCCGGTATCCTTCAGCTCTTCCTGGGCACGCTCGGTATCGGACGCTTCTACGTCGGGTCCGTCGGCGTGGGCGTCGCCCAGCTCCTGACCTGCGGTGGCCTCGGCATCTGGGCGCTGGTCGACGGCATCCTGTTCCTCACCAGCAACGACCGCACCGACAAGCAGGGTCGCGTCCTGCGCGGCTGACCCGGCGCGACGACACGGCGAGGGCCCCGCTCCTTCAAGGAGCGGGGCCCTCGCCGTGTCGTGGGGCTCAGCGAGCCGGGAGACTCAGAAGCGGCGCGTGATCAGCGCTCGCTTCACCTCCTGGATCGCCTTCGTGACCTCGATACCGCGCGGGCAGGCGTCCGTGCAGTTGAACGTCGTACGGCAGCGCCAGACGCCGTCCTTGTCGTTCAGGATCTCGAGGCGCTGCTCACCCGCCTCGTCACGCGAGTCGAAGATGAAGCGGTGGGCGTTCACGATCGCGGCCGGACCGAAGTACTGGCCGTCGTTCCAGAACACCGGGCAGGACGACGTGCAGGCCGCGCAGAGGATGCACTTCGTCGTGTCGTCGAACCGCTCGCGGTCCTCGGCGGTCTGGAGGCGCTCGCGCGTGGGCTCGTTGGTGTCCTTCGTGATGAGGAAGGGCATGACGTCCCGGTACGCCTGGAAGAACGGCTCCATGTCGACGACCAGGTCCTTCAGGACCGTCAGGCCCTTTATGGGCTCGACCGTGATCGGCTTCGCGGGGTTGAGGTCCTTGATCAGCGTCTTGCACGCGAGGCGGTTCTTGCCGTTGATCCGCATGGCGTCCGAACCGCAGATGCCGTGGGCGCAGGAACGCCGGAAGGTCAGCGTGCCGTCCTGGTCCCACTTGATCTTGTGGAGGGCGTCGAGGACACGCTCCTTCGGGTCGATCTCCAGCTGGAAGTCTTCCCAGACCGCCTCCGCCGAGACCTCGGAGTTGAAGCGGCGGATGCGGAAGGTGGCCGTGATGTACGGGGAGTCGGCGAAGCCGGGCTCGGGGGCGCCGGCCGCGTCCGCCTTGTCGAGAGTCGGGGTTGCCATCAGTACTTACGCTCCATCGGCTGGTAGCGGGTCTGGACGACCGGCTTGTAGTCGAGTCGGATGGACTCGGTGCCGTCGTCGCCCACCTCGCGGTACGCCATGGTGTGGCGCATGAAGTTGACGTCGTCGCGGTTCGGGTAGTCCTCGCGGTAGTGACCGCCGCGGGACTCCTTGCGGGCCAGCGCCGACACCGCCATGACCTCGGCCAGGTCGAGCAGGTTGCCCAGCTCGATGGCCTCCAGCAGGTCGGTGTTGAACCGCTTCCCCTTGTCCTGGATCGAGACGTTCCGGTAGCGCTCGCGCAGCTCGGCGAGCTTCTCGACCGCCGTCTTGATCGTCTGCTCCGTGCGGAACACCATGACGTTCGCGTCCATGGTCTCCTGCAGTTCGCGGCGCAGTTCCGCCACCCGCTCGGTGCCGGTGGACGCGCGCAGGTGCTCCACCTGGTCGATCACCTGCTGGGCGGGGTTCTCCGGCAGCTCGACGTACTCCGCCTTCTGCGAGTACTCGGCGGCGGCGATGCCGGCCCGCTTGCCGAACACGTTGATGTCCAGCAGCGAGTTCGTGCCCAGACGGTTGGCGCCGTGCACCGAGACACAGGCGACCTCGCCGGCCGCGTACAGGCCCGGGACGACCGTCGTGTTGTCGCTGAGGACCTCACCCTGGACGTTCGTCGGGATGCCGCCCATCGCGTAGTGCGCGGTGGGCTGGATCGGGATCGGGTCCGTGTACGGCTCGATGCCGAGGTACGTGCGCGCGAACTCCGTGATGTCCGGGAGCTTCGCGTCCAGCTGCTCCGGCGGGAGGTGGGTGAGGTCCAGGTAGACGTGGTCGCCCTCGGGGCCGCAACCGCGGCCTTCCCGGATCTCCGTGTAGATCGAGCGGGACACGACGTCACGCGAGGCGAGGTCCTTCATGACCGGCGCGTACTTCTCCATGAAGCGCTCGCCGTCCTTGTTGCGGAGGATGCCGCCCTCACCGCGGGCGCCCTCCGTCAGCAGGATGCCCATGCGCCAGATGCCGGTCGGGTGGAACTGGAAGAACTCCATGTCCTCCAGCGGCAGCCCGCGCCGGTACACGGCCGCCTGGCCGTCACCCGTCAGCGTGTGCGCGTTGGAGGTCACCTTGAAGAACTTGCCGGTGCCGCCGGAGGCGTAGATCACGGCCTTCGCCTGGAAGACGTGGATCTCGCCGGTCGCCAGCTCGTACGCGACCACGCCCGCGGACCGCTTGACCCCGTCGACCTCGGTGATCAGCTGGTCGAGGACGTAGAACTCGTTGTAGAACTCCACGCCCTCCTTCACGCAGTTCTGGTACAGCGTCTGGAGGATCATGTGACCGGTGCGGTCGGCCGCGTAGCAGGAGCGGCGGACCGGGGCCTCGCCGTGGTTGCGGCTGTGACCGCCGAAGCGGCGCTGGTCGATCGTGCCGTCGGGCGTCCGGTTGAACGGCAGGCCCATCTTCTCCAGGTCGAGGACGGAGTCGATGGCCTCCTTCGCCAGGATCTCGGCGGCGTCCTGGTCGACCAGGTAGTCACCGCCCTTGACCGTGTCGAAGGTGTGCCACTCCCAGTTGTCCTCCTCCACGTTGGCCAGCGCGGCGGCCATGCCGCCCTGCGCTGCGCCCGTGTGGGAGCGGGTGGGGTAGAGCTTGGTCAGCACGGCGGTGCGGCTGCGCTTCGTCGACTCGATCGCGGCGCGCATACCGGCGCCACCTGCGCCGACGATGACTGTGTCGTACTTGTGGATCTTCATGAGTGTGTCTCTCAGTCCCTCGGTCCCGTGCGCCTAGCGGATGTTCGGGTCGAAGGTGAAGATCACCAGCGTGCCCAGCAGGATGGTGAACACCGCGGCGGTGTAGAGCAGGCCCTTCAGCCACAGCCGGGTGTTCGCGCGCTCGGCGTAGTCGTTGATGACCGTGCGCAGGCCGTTCGTCCCGTGCAGCATGGCGAGCCACAGCATCAGCAGGTCCCAGACCTGCCAGAACGGGGAGGCCCAGCGGCCGGCCACGAAGGCGAAGCCGATCTTGGAGACCCCGCCGTCCAGGACGAGCTGGATCAGCAGGTGGCCCAGGACCAGGACGACCAGTACGACGCCGGACAGGCGCATGAAGAGCCAGGCGCCCATCTCGAAGTTGCCCCGGGTGGACCGGGGGGTCTTCTTGGTGCGCTGGCGCGGGGCCTCGATGAGGGGCGCGGGGTTGTCCACGTCGTAGACGGAGCCGCCCTCGACGGGGCCGATCCCGGCCGCGGTGGTTTCAGTGGTGGCCATCGGTCTCAGCTCCCGAACAGTTCACGAGCGGCGTGGCCGAGTACGGGGTAGATCGCCCCGAGCATCAGCACCAGCCACAGGCCGACGACGCTCCAGAGCATCTGCTTCTGGTAGCGCGGGCCCTTCGACCAGAAGTCGACGGCGATGACGCGCAGGCCGTTGAGCGCGTGGAAGAGGATGGCGGCCACGAGGCCGTACTCCAGCAGCGCCACGACCGGCGTCTTGTAGGTGGCTACGACCTTGTCGTAGTCCTCGGGGGAGACACGCACGAGCGCGGTGTCCAGCACGTGAACGAACAGGAAGAAGAAGATGAGGACGCCGGTGACTCGATGAGCCACCCAGGACCACATTCCTTCCCGGCCGCGGTACAGCGTTCCAGCCGGCACGGAAGAACCCTCCGGGAGCGGGGATTGGGGCCTGCCGGCTTGGGGTGTCGGACGGGCCCGGCCGGGTACGGTCCACCGGCCCCCAGCATCGTAGCCAGCCGTGGGCGCTCGGCTTACAGGGGGCCTACCGGTGTGATCAAACTGGCACGCGTATGGGTGAGCGCCGGAGGCATCCGGGGTGGTTTGGGCGGTTGTGTGCCGTCTGTGATCCGTCGTGACCGGTCCGGCCGGGGGCGGACCG
Source organism: Streptomyces rishiriensis (assembly GCF_030815485.1). Lineage (NCBI taxonomy): Bacteria > Bacillati > Actinomycetota > Actinomycetes > Kitasatosporales > Streptomycetaceae > Streptomyces > Streptomyces rishiriensis. The sequence continues at coordinate 5,282,693 of NZ_JAUSWV010000002.1, forward strand.
CTGAGGTCAGAGCCCCGCAGCCCTGATCGAGCCGGTCAGCCGCTGCCTCGCCAGGCGGCGCAGCTCCTCCGCCGCGATCACCCGCTCGTCCTCCGGATCGTTTGTCAATCGTGACCGGATGCCTTCCAGGACGCGGTCCGGGGCCTCGTCCGCCGGGACGCCGTCGAGGCAGATGACGAACGCGTGTCCGAATCGGGCCTCGTAGGCGGCGTGGGCCGCGTCCAGCGCCATGTGCGCCGCTCCGTACGCGTCCTCCGGCAGGCCGGGCAGGGACTCCGCCGCCAGGGCCTCCGCCAGATCGCCGGGGCTCAGGTCGTACGCGGCCTCGTCGGAGGCCGCCAGCAGGGCGTCGAGCGTCGGGTACGGCCGGTGGTCGGCGATGCGACGGGCCCAGCGGAGGCTGCGGAGGCAGGCGAGGAGGAGGCGGTGCGCCTCGTCGGCGGGGGCGGTGTTGAAACCGCCGAGCGGGGGTGCGGGTGAGGTCCGGGACTGCGCCGGTATGGCGAGGCGGCCGGAGAGAGGGGAGAGACGGTGCGCAGGCAGCGTGGATCCTCGCGTCACGTGTGATGTGGCAGGGGATGCAGTGAAAGGTGTGTCGATACGTTATCGATAGCGGTCAGGGCGTGTCTGACCGATGCCTGAATTTCACTCGAACGAGAGAGTTTCGGAACGTGTCGTGGACTCCGTCACGTCGGGCTCGACGCGCTTCGGGCGGCCGGGGGTCGTACGGTTGGCGGAGTGAGCAGGCACAGGCATCGGCGCCGGGCGCCGCAGAGGAAGCCGCACCAGCAGGTCGCGGTGCGGGCAGTCGTGGCGGGCGGGCTGGTCGCCGCGCTCGGCGTCGGGGTCGGCGTGTGGGCCTCCTCGGACGACGACACGACACCGGCCGGATCGGCCGCCTCCCGGCAGGCCGCCGCCAGGACGCCCGCCGCCGCCGCGCAGGCCGCGACCCCGACGCCCAGCCGCTCCTACGCCCTCTCCACCACCCCTCGCACCATCCCCGCCGTCAGCGCCCACACCCCGGCGCGCGGCCCGGGGTGGAAGCCGCAGTCCACGCGCCGGGTGGTGGTGAGCGACGCCGGCCTCGCCGACGAGGGGCGGCTCGTCGCCGGCGAGCTGGGGCTGACGTACGCCGGGGAGAAGGACGACGTACGCGCCGGAGACCTGCGGCTGGCGCTCAACGACGACGAGGGCGCGAACCCGGAGTCGTACACCATGACCGTGCGCGGCGGACGGGTCACCATCAGCGCGCCCTCCGACGCCGGTGTCTTCTACGGCACCCGCACCCTCAAGCAGGAGGTGCACGGCGGCGGGACCGCGCCGGAGGGCGTCGTCCGCGACCAGCCCGCCAAGCCGCAGCGCGGGTTCACGCTGGACATCGCGCGCAAGCACTTCACCGCCGCCTGGATCGAGGACCGGGTGCGCGAGCTCGGCGACCTGAAGTACAACCAGCTAGGTCTGCACTTCTCCGACGACCAGGCCTTCCGGATCGAGTCCGACAGCCACCCGGAGATCGTCTCGGCCCAGCACCTCAGCAAGGCCGAGGTGAAGAAGATCGTCGACCTCGCGGCGAGCCGGCACATCACCGTCGTGCCCGAGATCGACTCGCCCGGGCACCTGGGCGCCGTCCTCGCCGCCCACCCCGAGCTCCAGCTGCGCAACGCGAGCGGGGTGGCGACCCGCGGGGCGATCGACATCTCCAAGGACGACTCCGCGGACCTCCTCGACGACCTGCTGGACGAGTACGCCGACGTCTTCCCCGGCGCCTACTGGCATCTCGGCGGTGACGAGTACCAGGCCCTGACGGTCTCCAGCCCGGCGGCCTCCTACCCGCAGCTCGCCGCCGCCGCGACGGCCCGGTACGGCTCCGGCGCCGGCGTCGCCGACCTCACCACCGGCTGGCTCAACGACCGCGCCGACACCGTGCGCGCCCACGACCGCACGCTGCGGGTGTGGAACGACGGCTTCTTCCGCGGCACGTCCGTCAAGCCGGCCTCCGACCTCGTGGTCGCCTACTGGACGGGCAAGGAGATCGGGGCGCGGCCGCCCGTGGACTACCTGAGCGCGGGTCGCAGGATGCTCAACTACAACGACGAGTACCTGTACTACGTCCTCGGCGAACCGAACGACTTCGTCTACCCCACCGGGCAGCGGATCTACCAGCAGTGGACCCCGCGGGTGCTGCGCGGCACCACGCCGGTCGCCGCGAAGTACGACGCCCAGATCCTCGGCGGCTCCTTCTCGGTCTGGTGCGACCTCGCGAACTCGCAGACGCAGGACCAGATCGCGGCCGGGATCCGGATGCCGCTGCGGGCCACCTCGCAGAAACTGTGGGACGCCGGGACGCCACCGCTGACCTGGACGCAGTTCAAGGCCCTGGCGGACCGGCTCGGTTGAGCGCCGCGGGGCAGTGCGGCGACCGCCGCGTCCGTTCGTCCCCGGGTCCGCTCCCGCTTGGCCGAAAAAGCCTCCTGTGACACTCCTGACCCGTCGCACGCAGTAAGGGGAAGTGCGGGCTCCGTAAGATCGGTGCCCTGGCGAGGAGGCGTGCATGAGCCTGGTGGGACTGATCGCTCAGGCCGACGAGCGCGGACTGGCTGCCAGTGGGCTGGCTTGTTTGGATCGGTGCATACCCCTGCTCGGGGGCGCCGACGACCTCCTGCGGCCGTTGTGGGGGAACCTCACGGAGGCCTCCGACGCCGCCGACTGGGGCGAGCTGCTGGGACAGGTGCGCGGCAAGCTGGCGTCGGCCGCCGAGGAGGGCGACGAGGCGGAGCTCCTGGCCCGCCGGATGCTGGCCGCCGCTCCCGACGACCGCTGCGCCGCCGGCATACGGCTCTGGGCCGACGCCTGCTCCGTCGCCTCGCTCCGGATCCACCGTCTCCTCGACCCCGCCGCGGACACCTCCCCGGTCGACTCCTGCCGGGAAGGCGGCACGGAGGGCATGTCACCCCTCGTCACCGCCGAACTGCGCCGCCAGGTCACCGTCCTGGAAGTGCTCGCCGGTCACGGCGCGGGCGGACTGCGCCGGGCCCTCGAAGTGTCCACGGAAGGCCGCCGGGTGCTGCGCGCGGTGGTAAATCGGCGGGCTCGTGGACGTAAGTGAGCGGGGTGCGGGGGAGGTGGGTCGGTCCTGCACCGGTCTCGCGAAGGCCCCGGATACGAGTGACACAACCCGCGCCGACCTCGCTCTTCCAAGTGTGACGCGAAGGACGACCGACCAGACCGACCAGACCGGCCAGCCGCCCCGCCCCTCCGCCGCCGCGAAACCCGTGCGCTGGGCGGCGGAGGCGGTGGCCGCCGCGCCCGACGGCATCCGGCCCCATCTCGACCACTCCGCGCAGAGCCTGTGGCGTGTCGACCGCATGATCGAGGAGCTGCGGCGCGAGGGCTCGCCGTACACCGCCGTGGAGCACGTGCTGCGCGGACTCGGCGCCTACGCCGGCGAGGTGATCGTCCGGCAGACCGGCGCGGAGTGGTGGGGCTCCGCCGGCGATCACTGGGTCCGCACCCCCGACGGCCGCCTCTGGGAACCCCTCGACGAGTCCCGCCGCTGCTTCGGCGGCCACGGATCCCTGCGGCTGCTGTGCCGGGACGCGATGCGGGGGCGGCGGTAACCGCACCCTCGGCGCCCCGGTCCGCTCAGCGCCGCTTGAGCCCGTCGAGGAACGCGACGAACGTGTCCGCCGGGAAGCTGAGGGTGGCTCGGTCGGGGGCCTTGGAATCGCGGATGGCTATATGGGGGTGATGGTGGGCGACTTCGACGCAGGCATCGCCCTGACCGCCGCCGGAGTAGGAAGACTTCTTCCAGGTCAATGCGTTACAGCTCCTTCGCCAGCCGATGGATGAAGGCACGCGAACGCTCGGGCTCGAGTGACACTGCTTCTACCCTACGAAAGAGTGTTCGGTAGCGGCTGAGTTGTGCCTCGGTGTCGATGAACACGGGGCCGTTCGGTCCGTCGCGCACCACGGTGTCCAGTTTGGACACGGGGCCACCCGCGTACACCATGGCGCTTCCGTGTGGTGCGAGCTGGCCGCGGCCTGAGGGCGGCGGCGCCGCGCGGGCCCGGTGGTGCATTCGTCCGCTGTGACACTTCTGCGCGGCCCGGCGCTGATGACCTTGAGGGCGTGGCCGTGTTCGGACCCGGGGTCCGGCGGGGGGAGTCGCGTGCCGGAACGGACTCCGCACGAACGAGGACAGTCTTGGGCCAGGGAGGGGAACCGCGGCGCGCGCAGGCGTACGACCGGGAACTGGGCGCGGCCGTGACGCTGGCCCAGGACGGTGACGAGGCCGCGTTCGCCGTCGCGTACCGGATCGTGCAGCCGGGACTGCTCGGCTACCTGCGCGGGATCGTCGGCGACGACGCCGAGGACGTGGCCTCCGACGCCTGGCTGGAGATCGCCCGCGACCTGGGGCGGTTCAAGGGCGACGGCGCGGGGTTCCGCGGCTGGACCGCGACCATCGCCCGGCACCGGGCCCTCGACCATCTGCGCCGGCTGCGGGTCCGGCCGCGGTCGGCGGTGCTGGACCAGGACGTCGTCCTCGACCTGGCCGGCCCCTCCAGCACCCACGACGAGGCGCTGGAGTCGCTCTCCACCGAGCACGCCCTGGAACTGGTCCGCGGGCTGCCGCGCGACCAGGCCGAGGCGGTGCTGCTGCGGGTGGTCGTGGGGCTGGACGGACCCGCCGCGGCCCGCGTGCTCGGCAAGCGCCCCGGCGCCGTCCGTACGGCGGCGCACCGGGGCCTGAAGCGGCTGGCCCGCCAGCTCGACGCCGCGGGTGTGGCCGAAGGTGTGACGGATGGCGGCCCCCGAACGCTGGGGGAGTCGACATGAACGGCGAGGGCTGCGAACCGTATGGATCAGTGGCGGGCCCGGCCACCAGGTCGCACGGCCTGACCGGACGGACGGGACAGAGGCGGAAACGGACATGGGTGAACGGCTGAACGACGGTGCGGGCCACAGCCGTCGGCGCGCACACCCCGCGGACACCGCTGCCGAGGACGAAGCCGCCGCCTACGCGCCGGGGGCCGCGGGACCTCCGTCGGCGGTGCTGCTCGTCCGGGCCCTGCGCATGCCGCGGGGTCCGCGAGGGCCCGGCGACCGCCCGGAGGCGATGCAGGACGCCGGCAGCGACGGCGAGCGGAGGGCCGTCGCCGCCTTCCGGGCCGCCCGCGACGCGGGCGCGCACCAGGCCCGTACCCGGCGCCGGGACGACTGGCGGCCCCGGGTCCGGCGGCACACGGCCCGTTCGCTGCGGGCCACGCTCTCCGTGCTGGTCGCCGGCCTCGCGCTGGGCGGGGTCGGGTTCGCCGCCGTCGCGTCCTCCACGGGCGGTGTCGCCGAGGGCGCGGGCCGTCCCGTACCGGCGGCGACCGCGACCGGGGCCCGGCCCGCCGACACCGCTTCCGCGAGCCCGCGGCCGGACGCCTCCGCGGGCCGGGACCGCCCGGTGGGCGCCGAGGACACCGACGCGCACTGCCGTGCCTACGAGAAGGTCCGTGGGCGGGGCAGGGCGATGGACTCCACCGCCTGGCAACGCCTGGTGACCGCGGCGGGCGGCGCGGCGAACGTCACGGCGTACTGCACGACAGAGCTGGAGGCAGAGGGAGCGGCGGCCGTTTCCGCATCCGCGTCGGCAGGGGGCGGACCGAAGACCGCCAAGAGCCCGAAGGCCGACGGGACTCCGAAGGCCGGCGGGTCGCAGAAGACCGAGGCGACCGCCAAGGCCGGGAAGACACCCAAGGCCGGCAAGAGCGCCAAGGCCGCCACGAGCGCCAAGGCCGCCACGAGCGGGGCCGAGGGCCGGTAACCGGTTGCCGCCAAAGCAACGGCCGAGGCCGCCACCCCCCACAGGAGAGGCCCCGGCCGTCGCGCGGCACGGGCCGCGCGGCGGCCCGTACTCCCTACAGCGCCATGGATGCGTTTTCTGTCACACCCCGACCGCACCCGCTCGCGTCACGAGTTAGTTGCATGTTCTACGGACATGGACGTGCGGCTGTTTCAGGTCGTAACGTGCCTTTCGCGCCGGACGGCCAAGCGGCAGACCACCGCAAACGACCTGCGGTCCAGAAAACCGCGCACCATCGACCGAGGAAACCACGACGTGGGGGACGACGCGGAGCTGACAGCCGCGGTGCTCGCGGCACAGGACGGGGACGAGACCGCGTTCCGGACTGTGTACCGCACGGTGCACCCGCGGCTGCTCGGGTACGTACGCACGCTCGTCGGCGACCCCGACGCCGAGGACGTGTCCTCCGAGGCCTGGCTCCAGATAGCCCGGGACCTGGACCGCTTCAGCGGCGACGCGGACCGCTTCCGTGGCTGGGCCGCCCGGATCGCCCGCAACCGCGCGCTGGACCACATACGGATGCGCGGCCGGCGCCCGGCGACGGTCGCCGACGAGACGGAACTGACGGCCCGCCCCGCCGAGTCCGACACCGCGGGCGAGGCCATGGAGGCACTGGCCACCGGCCGCACCCTCGGACTCATCGCCCGGCTGCCGCAGGACCAGGCCGAGGCCGTCGTGCTGCGGGTGGTCATGGGCCTGGACGCCAAGACGGCCGCCGAGACGCTCGGCAAACGACCCGGTGCGGTGCGCACGGCCGCGCACCGCGGCCTGAAGAAGCTCGCGGAACTGCTCGGTGAGGATCCCGAGACGGCCGGTGTGCTCGACGCGCTGCCGTCTCAGCGAGAACCGCGCTCGCGCGCGGTGACGTCCGCCGGTGTGACGCATATGCGCGCGCGGACGCAGAAGGACATGTGATGGCCGACAAGCAGGACAGGTGGCTCGATCGCGAAACGGCGGAGCGTCTGCTGCGCGGTGAGTCACCCGACAACGCTGTCGGCGCCGCGGCCGGGGAAGAGGCCCAGCGGCTCGCCCGGACCCTCGCCGCGCTGGCCGCGCTCTCCGCGCCCGCCGCCGAGACCCTGCCCGCCGACGAGGAACTGCCCGGCGAGGCCGCCGCCCTGGCCGCCTTCCGCAAGGCCCACGCGGACCGCGCCGACCTCGCGGGCCGTGCCGGTCTCGCGGCTCTCGCCGGCCTCGCCACGGGTCCCGCCGGACTCGGCGGTGGGACGACGGACGCCGCCACCGGCCGGCCGCGTGTCCCGCACGCCGCCGACGCGGGACTGGTGCGTATCGGCGGTCGTGTCCCGGAAGCCGGGCGTCCGGCCCGGTGGAGCCGGCCCGTACGGCTGGGGCTGGCCGCCGCGCTCGCCGCCGGGATGGTGGGCGGGGTCGCGGCCGGGACCGGTGTCCTGCCGACCCCGTTCGACGGCGCCGAACCCGCCCGTCCCGCGGCCTCCGTCCCGGCCCCCGTGCCCCCGGACGACCGCTCGCTCGCCACACCCGCGCCCGACGCCCCGGGCGGCGACGAGGACCCGGCGGCCCCGGACGGCGGCGCGGGTGCCACCGGCCGCGAGGACACCGGGGACGGAAAGGCGGGCGGCGCCCCCTCGGCCGCCCCGGACCCCCGGGACACCTGGCCGGCCGGCGTGACCTCGTCCTGCCGCGACCTGAGCGCCGGGCGCGCCCTGGACACCGAGCGCCGCCAGTCCCTGGAGCAACTCGCGGGCGGCCCGACGCGCGTGCCGAAGTACTGCGCGGGCGTCCTCGACGGCACCGCCGCCGGAAACTCCCGGGGCGACGACCGCAACCCGAACGGCACCACCGGCCGGGACACCGGAAAGAACCAGAGCGACCGCGGAGGCCGTGGCGGCGGCGCCACGGGCGACAGGTCCGGTTCGGGCGACAAGGGCGGCTCCGACGACGACGGCGACGGCGACGGGGGCCGTGGTCGCGACGGTGACCGTGACCGGGGGCGTGGACACGGCGGCCGTGGCGGAGGTCATGGCGGCGGCCACGAGGGCGACGGCCGGGCCGGCCGCGGCTCGGGCCACTCGGCCCACTCCGGTGGAAATTCGTCCGATCACCACCACTGACCTGCGCTTTTCGCGAGTCCCCGAAATTCTTTCGCCGAGGGTGTGACGTTTTCGGCGGCCGGCGCGCAGTAAGAAGTGAGCCGACTGGTCATCGGCCCTTGCACAGAGCCGGGGTTCCCCCCGTACTTCCGGCTCGTGCGCTCGGCGCGGGCGGGACACGTTCCCCCGGTCCCGCTCGCGCCCCGAACACCTCCCGCCCTCACCCGGCTCGCGCCGCCGCGCTCACCAGGACACGACGACCTTGTCGCCGTTCCTCACCTGTGCGAACACACTCGCGATCGCCGTCTCGTCCCGCACGTTGACGCATCCGTGCGAGGCCCCCGCGTAGCCGCGGGCGGCGAAGTCGGCCGAGTAGTGCACCGCCTGCCCGCCGCTGAAGAACATCGCGTACGGCATCGGCGAGTGGTAGAGCGTGGACACATGGTCGCGGGACTTCCAGTAGACGTGGAACACGCCCTCCCGGGTGGGCGTGTACTGCGAGCCGAAGCGGACCGGCACCGTCGTCAGGGTCCGCCCTTCGACCATCCAGCGCAGGGTCCGGGTCGTCTTATCGATGCACAGCACCCGTCCGGACCGGCACCGGGGATCGGGCGCGGCGGCTGGCTGACCGCCCATCAGGTACAGCTCCCACTCCCCGGGTTCGTGCGTCATCGCCAGCAGCCGCCGCCAGGTGACGGCGTCCGTCCTCCCGGTCGCCGGCAGCCCGCGCTTGTCCTGGAAGCCCTTCACCGCCTCCTCGGTGCGCTCGCCGTACGTTCCCGTGGGCCCCTCGAAGAGCCAGGCGACCTGGCGCAGCCGGGCCTGGAGCTCGCGGACGTCGCGCCCCTCGTCGCCCCGGGACCACAGGACCGCGGGAGGCGGGGCGCCGGTGGCCGGTGCGCTCGGCTTGTCGTCGGTGGTGGCCCGGGCCGGTGCCGACGCCGGCGCCGACGCCGTCCGGCCGACGCCGGCAGGGGCGGGCGAGCGTGCCGCTCCGTCCGCTCCCGGGGCCCGCGCACTGCATCCGCACACCGTCACCAGAGCCGCCGTGCCGGTCAGGACGGCGATCGATCTCCGCATCCGCATGCCTGGGATGTTCCCCCGGGATGACGTCTCGCGAACGGAGCGGCATCGTGGTGACCGGCGGCCGCGAACAGTCTGTGAGGAAGGTCCCAGCGTGGCCCTCTCCACCGGGTACGCGCGCCCCGATACAGTCCGTCGGACGGTCGGACCGTACTGACGGGTAACCGATAGCACGGTCGGCAGGCGACCGGTAGGTGACCCGAGTGGTCGAAGCAGCGGGTATAGCTCAGCGGGAGGCATCACACCCATGACGCGTGAGTCGGAGTCCGGACTGCCCATCGAGCCGGTCTACGGGCCGGAGGACCTGGCCGGCTGGGACCCGGCCGGGCAGCTGGGAGAGCCGGGCAAGTACCCCTTCACCCGGGGCGTCTACCCGTCGATGTACACCGGCCGCCCCTGGACCATGCGCCAGTACGCGGGCTTCGGCACGGCGGTGGAGTCCAACGCCCGCTACAAGCAGCTGATCGCCAACGGCACGATGGGCCTGTCGGTCGCCTTCGACCTGCCCACCCAGATGGGCCACGACTCGGACGCCCCGATCGCGAGCGGCGAGGTCGGCAAGGTGGGCGTGGCCATCGACTCGGTCGAGGACATGCGGGTGCTGTTCGGCGGGATCCCGCTGGACAAGGTGTCGACGTCGATGACGATCAACGCCCCGGCGGCCCTGCTGCTGCTCATGTACCAGCTGGTCGGCGAGGAGCAGGGCGTCCCGGCCGACCGGCTCACCGGCACGATCCAGAACGACGTGCTGAAGGAGTACATCGCGCGGGGCACGTACATCTTCCCGCCGAAGCCCTCGCTCCGGCTGATCGCCGACATCTTCAAGTACTGCAAGGCCGAGATCCCGAAGTGGAACACGATCTCGATCTCCGGCTACCACATGGCGGAGGCGGGCGCGTCCCCGGCGCAGGAGATCGCCTTCACCCTGGCGGACGGTATCGAGTACGTCCGTACGGCGGTGGCGGCGGGCATGGACGTCGACGACTTCGCGCCCCGCCTGTCCTTCTTCTTCGTGGCCCGTACGACCATCCTCGAAGAGGTCGCGAAGTTCCGCGCCGCGCGCCGGATCTGGGCGCGGGTGATGCGGGAGGAGTTCTGCGCGAAGAACCCCAAGTCGCTGATGCTGCGCTTCCACACGCAGACGGCCGGCGTCCAGCTGACGGCCCAGCAGCCGGAGGTGAACCTGGTCCGGGTCGCCGTCCAGGGCCTGGCCGCGGTCCTCGGCGGCACCCAGTCCCTGCACACGAACTCCTTCGACGAGGCGATCGCGCTGCCCACGGACAAGAGCGCGCGCCTCGCCCTGCGCACCCAGCAGGTGCTGGCCTACGAGACGGACGTGACCGCGACCGTCGACCCCTTCGCGGGCTCCTACGTCGTCGAGAGGATGACCGACGACGTCGAGGCGGCGGCCGTCGAGCTGATGAAGAAGGTCGAGGACCTCGGTGGCGCGGTCGCCGCCATCGAGCACGGCTTCCAGAAGTCGGAGATCGAGCGCTCCGCCTACCGGATCGCTCAGGAGACGGACTCCGGCGAGCGGGTCGTGGTCGGCGTCAACCGCTACCAGCTCGACACGGAGGAGCCCTACGAGCCACTCCGCGTCGACCCGGCCATCGAGGCCCAGCAGGCCGAGCGCCTCGCGAAACTGCGGGCCGGGCGCGACCGGGCGGCGGTGGACGCGGCCCTGGACGCCCTGAAGAAGGCCGCCGAGGGCGAGGACAACGTCCTGTACCCGATGAAGGACGCGCTGCGGGCCCGGGCGACGGTGGGCGAGGTGTGCAACGCCCTCCGGGAGGTCTGGGGGACGTACGTGCCGTCGGACGCCTTCTGAGCCGGGCGGTTCCCCCGAGGGGCGATCAAGGGCGGAACGCGTCCGTTCCCGGCCTCCTCGACGGCGACGACCCGTCGAGGCCGACCCGTGCGCGGTACGCCCCGAGACCGTCCTGCGTGGCGCCCGCCCAGCCCACATAGCCGTCCGGGCGGACCAGGAACACCCCGTCCGCCAGGGTCAGCAGGGTCCAGTCCGGGCCCCTGAGCCGGTCGAAGAGACGGACGCCGTCGACCGTCAGGTCCGGGAAGCGGTCGCCGGCGGCCGGCGGACCGGGGTTCTCCCGGGTCTCCTCGCTCAGTGACGATCGCCGGTAGTCAAGGCCCAGTTGCCGGGTCGACGCACCGCGCCTCGCCTCGTCCCGGTGGATCGCGGTGGAGATGCCGAGTACGTGCTCGGCGACGGGGCGGCGCTCCTCCTCGTAGGTGTCCAGCAGGGCTTCCGGCGCCCGGCCGCTCAGCACCGCACCCAGCTTCCAGCCCAGGTTGTACGCGTCCTGGACGCTGGTGTTCAGGCCCTGACCGCCGGCCGGGGAGTGGACGTGCGCCGCGTCGCCGGCCAGGAAGACCCGTCCCTCGCGGAAGCGGTCCGCCAGGGCGGCGCGCGGGCGGAAGTCGGACGACCAGAGCACCTCCGTCACCGCCTCGGGCGCGAGGTGGGTGCGCGCGGCGACGAGCTTGCGGACGCCGTCCGGGGACAGATCCGGATCCGTCCCCTCGGGGAGCCGCGCCACCAGCTGGAAATGGTCCGTCCCGGCCAGCGGGCACAGCGCCAGGAAGCCCGAGTCCGGCCCGCTCGGCGGGAACAGGTGCCACCATGTCCGGTCCAGGCCGGGAATCCGCACGTCTGCCACCAGGGCCGCGTCCGGGTCGAGTGTCTCGCCCCTCATCTCGATGCCGAGCGCACGGCGCACCGCCGAGCGGCCGCCGTCCGCGGCGACGGCGTACCGGGCGCGGACCGGCCCGCCGGAGCGGAAGTGCGCCGTCACCCCCTCGGTGTCCTGCTCGAGCCGCAGAACCTCACGGCCGAAGGCCACGGTCCCGCCCAGCTCCGTCAGCCGTGCCAGCAGGATCTCCTGGTTGCGCCACTGCGGGACCATCCAGGGGACGGTGAAGCGGCAGCCCTCCTCGCCGTCCTCCATCGGGTCGAACATCGCGTGCTCGCCGACCTGCTCGCCGTCCGCCCAGACCATGCCCACCGGGTAGGGGCCGCCCGCGGCGAGGATGTGGTCGAGGACGCCGAGATCCTCGTAGACCTCCATCGTGCGCGGTTGGAGGCCCTTGCCGCGGGAGCCGGGGGCGAGGGTCTCGCCCCGTTCCACCACCAGCGCGTCCACTCCGCGCCGGGCCAGGTCGATGCCGAGGGCGAGACCGGCGGGGCCCGCGCCGACGATCAGGACGTCCACGTCCATACGCATGGAAAACTCCTTAACGCTGTTAAGTGCTGTCGTCCACGAGAGTGGCCTTAACGGCGTTAAGCTGTCAAGTGTGAGTACCGAACGACGTGCCCCCCTCGACCGCAAGCGGGTCGCGGACACCGCGCTCAGGCTGCTCGACGAGGCGGGTCTCGACGGGCTGACCCTGCGTGCCATCGCCCGGGAGCTGGACGTGAAGGCGCCCGCCCTGTACTGGCACTTCAAGGACAAACAGGCCCTGCTGGACGAGATGGCGACCGAGATGTACCGGCGGATGGTCGCGGGGACGGCGCTCGACCCCGCCGACTCGTGGCAGGACCGGCTCCGCAAGGCCAACCACGGGCTGCGCGCGGCGCTGCTCGCCTACCGCGACGGCGCCAAGGTCTTCAGCGGCTCCCGCTTCACCGGCGCCGACCACGCCGTGCAGATGGAGGAGACCCTGCGCCTGTTCATGGCCGCCGGCTTCACCTTCGCCGACGCCGTGCGCGCCTCGTCGACCGCGTACTCGTACACCATCGGGTTCGTCACCGAGGAGCAGGGCGTGCACCCGCGGCCGGGCGAGCGGCGCGAGGGATTCGACGTGGCGGAACGCGCACGGATGCTCGCCGACTACCCGCTGTCGGCGAAGGCGGGCGCCGAGATCTTCGCGGACTACGACCGGCAGTTCGGCGAAGGGCTGGAGATCGTCGTGGCGGGCATCACCGCGCGGTACGGGGTGCGGTAGATCCAGGATCGGCGGACGGTCGGCCGACCGGGGCGGGGACCGGAGCCGTCTGTCGATTCACGGCATTGCACCACTCATCGCGCGTTCTCACCGCGTTCACATCGCGCACCTAGTTTCGCCGAATGCCTGACATATCCAGCCGGGTGCAGGAGTCCCGCTTGCCCCGTCAGCGGGGTGGCGCCGCACTCGTCTCTTATGTATTGCCCGTCTTCGACGAACAGGACGGGATCCGCCGCTTTCACGAGGAGCTCGTGGCGGCACTGCGCGAACGCCCCGAATACAGCTTCGAGCTGGTGTATGTCGACGACGGCTCCGCCGACGGCACTTCGCTCATCCTGGAAGACATCGCGAAGAACGACCGGCGCGTCCGGGTCGTCGACTTCGCGCGCAACTTCGGCCACCAGATGGCCATCACGGCCGGTATCGACGAGGCGCGCGGCGATGCCGTGATCGTCATGGACACCGACCTCCAGGACCCGCCGAAGGTCAGCCTCCAGCTGATCGACGCCTGGCGGGAGGGCGCGGAGATCGTGCACGCCCGCCGACGCAGCCGTCAGGACACGCTCTTCAAGCGGGCCACCGCGCACGCCTACTACCGCCTGCTGCGGTCCTCCACCGAGGTGGACATCCCGCTGGACACCGGCGACTTCCGGCTCATGGACCGGCGCGCCGCCGACGAACTGCGGCTCTTCCGTGAGCGCAGCCGGTTCGTGCGCGGCATGGTCGCCTCGATGGGCTTCCGGCAGAGCGAGGTGCACTTCGACCGCGACGAGCGGTTCGCCGGCGAGACCAAGTACCCGCTGCGCAAGATGGCGCGCCTCGCCATCGACGGCCTGACCGGCTTCTCCACCGCACCCCTGCGGATGATCACCAGGCTGGGTTTCGTGGTGCTCGCGCTCTCCCTCGTCGGCATCTGCTACGCGCTCGGCATGAAGGTGCTGCGGCCCGAGATCACGGTCTCCGGCTGGACGATGCTCATGGTCGTCGTGCTCTTCATGGGCGGTGTGCAGATGCTGTCGCTCGGCGTCCTGGGCAGTTATGTCGGCCGTACCTACAACGAGGTGCAGGGGCGGCCCCTGTACACCGTGCGGCAGATCATCTCGCACGACTCGCAGGCCCGCGCTGACGGCACCGGCGATGACCACTGAGGACACGGTACGGACCGGCCCCCGTACGCACACCGGCTCCCCGCCGGGCGGTGGCAGTCCGCCGGGCGACACCCCACCGGGCTCCGGCGCGCGTGCCCGCGACCTTCGGCAGCTCATCACCTACGCGCTGGTCGGCGGCAGCGGTGTCCTCCTCGACCTGGGCGCGTTCCTGCTGTTCTACAACGTGGCCGGGCTGCACGAGCAGGTGGCCAACGTGCTCTCCACCAGCCTCGGCATCACCAACAACTTCGTCCTGAACGCCCTGTTCACGTTCGGCAAGCGGGACCGTCTGCTGCTGCGCTACCTGCGCTTCTACGCCGTCGGCCTGACCGGTATCGCCCTGACGTTCGTCCTGCTCGCGGTGTTCTCCCGGGGACTCGGCGTCGATCCGAACCTGGTGAAGGCCGGCTCGCTGCCGTTGGTGCTGGCCTTCCAGTTCGCGCTCAACAGAAAGTGGAGTTTCGCATGAATCTCGGCGTCATCGGCGCGGGAGCGACCGGCCTCACCGCCGCGTACGACGCGGTCAAGCAGGGCCACGCGGTCACCGTCCTGGAGGCCGCCGACGAACTCGGCGGGCTCGCCGCGTCGATCCCCGTCGGGGGAGTGCCGCTGGAGCGCTACTACCACCACATCTTCCGCAGCGACCGCCAGATGATCGAGCTCATCGAGGAGCTGGACCTGGGCGGCGACCTGCGCTTCCACAGGACCACCACCGGTGTGTTCCGGGGCGGGCGGACACACCCCTTCAGCACCCCCCTGGAGATGCTGACCTCCCCGCTGTACGGCCTGCCCGCCGGTGTCCGTTTCGGACTGTCGTCGGCATGGCTGAAGGTCGTGCGCGACGGGGAGCGGTTCACCGACCGTACCGCCCTGAGCTGGCTCAACAAGTGGGCCGGGCGGCGTGCCACCGAGGCCGTCTGGGAGCCGCTGCTGCGGGGCAAGTTCGGCGAGCGCGCCGACCAGGTGTCGATGGCCTGGCTGTGGGCGCGGGTCCACTGCCGCACCTTCGAACTCGGCTATCTGGACGGCGGGTTCGAGCGGGTGTACACGAGGCTCGCCGACCGGATCGCGGAGCGCGGCGGCAAGGTCGAGTTCGGCAGACGGATGGAGACGATACGTCAGGACGGCGGCGGCCAGGTCACCGTGCGGACCGCCGACGGCGCCTCGTACGCCTTCGACCACCTGATCGTCACCACTCCGCAGCCCGCTTTCGCCAAGGCCGCCGACGCGCCGGCCGACGACGCCGTCTGGCGCAACCAGTACCTGGGCGCGACCTGCTTCGTCCTGGAGCTGGACCGCAGCGCCATCCCGTACTACTGGCTCAACATCAACGAACCCGACTTCCCCTTCCTGGCGGTCGTCGAGCACACGCAGATGATCGACCCGGCCCGGTACGGTGGCCGTCACATCCTCTACGTGGGCAACTACGTCGAACGGGACGACTGGCGCTTCACCACCGAGCCGGTCGAGCTGCTGGAGCGCTTCCTGCCGTGGCTCCAGCGGATCAACCCGGAGTTCGACCGCTCCTGGATCCAGGACTGGCACTTCTCGCGGGCGCCCTTCGCCCAGCCCGTGGTCACACCCGAGTACAAGGCGCTGATCCCCGGCCACGAGACCCGTCTCAGCGGGGTGACGCTCGCGACGATGGCGCAGATCTACCCGCAGGACCGGGGGCAGAGCTACTCGGTCGAGCTGGGCCACAAGGCGGCCCGCATCGCGGGCGTCGCCTGACCCGGCCCGCCTCATGGAAGAAGGGCTCCGGCGGAGGAGTTCACCGCCGGGGCCCGCCGTGCGGTCCGTACGTCTCTCAGCGGCGCGCGGTGCACACCACGAGCTGCCGCCCCTCCGGCTCGGGGCACTCGTACGCCCTGCGGATGTCGGCGGCGAACCGCGGGTCGATGACGCCCAGCGACAGCCAGCTGGGCTGGTAGACGGCGTAGGCGGCCGGATGCTCCTGCGTGATGCAGCGCATGTTCTCCCGGGTCGACTCGAGCGAGGGCACCTCGGTGAGCTGCTTGGGCACGTTGAAGAAGGTCGGGAAGGGGTACCGGCAGGCGGTCGGGTGGCCGATGTAGTAGGCCTGCTGACCGAAAGTCAGGTACAGGACGGGCGCGCCCTCCGGGAGTTCGGCGTCCACCTGCCCGGCCGCCGCTGCCGCCGACCGTGCCTGTGCCTTGAGTTCGGCGTTGGTCGTGACGATCTGCCCCTCGATCACCCGGACCCCGGACAGCGGCCACACGGTCGCGGCCAGGCACACGACCACCGCGAGGACCGGCAGCGCGACCGGCACCCGAAGGGCGCGCGGACGCGGTGCCCGCGCCCACAGCAGGTCCACCGCCCCGGCGAGGAGAGCCGCCGCCGAGGCGAGCCACGCGACGACGTCCGTGTCGACGTCCGTACGGACGAGGGCGAGCAGCGGGGCCAGCGCCCCGTACAGGACGGCCAGTAGGGTGAGGCACAGCGGAGGCCGGCCGTGCGCGCCGTACCAGCGGCCGATCGCGAGGGCGGTCAGGGCCGCGGCCATCACCGGCAGGCTCTCGCCGTGGTAGGCGAACCAGTTGCCCTGGTAGACCACGACGGCCAGGCCGACGAACAGAAGCAGCACGGTGACGAGCACGGCCCGCACGCGCTGCCGGCGCGAGGGAAGCGTGGCGGCGAACAGCAGCAGCGCGCCGGGCAGCAGCGCCAGCACCGGCGTCACCGCGATCCGGTCGCCCAGGTAGTGGGCGGTCCGCAGCAGCAGGTCCGACACGACGACCGGGTCGTTGCCCAGCGCGTGCGCGTTGAGGTGCGGCATGTCGCGCAGCCACTGGAGCTCGCGCGAACCCGACCAGGCGCTGAGCGCGAACAGCAGGCCGGTGCCGACGGCGGTCGCGGCGGCGAGCAGCACGCCCCGCGCCCGGTCCACGGCGAAGACCACGAGAAGCGCCATCGCGGCGGTGCCCGCGGTGGAGAACTTCATCAGCACGGCGAGACCGAGCGGCAGCGCGGCGAGCGCGGCGCCCTGCAGGCGGCTGCGGACGCCGAGCGCGGCGGCTGTGGCGCCGGTCGCGAAGACGATCGCGAACCACTCCGGCTGCAGGTAGTCGATGACGGGCGCGAAGGCCAGGGTGAGGGCGGTCAGTCCCGAGACGAGCAGCGCGTCCCGCTCGGGCATACGGCGGCGCAGGGCCCGGTGCAGCAGCAGACCGGCGGCCGCGCACAGGACGACGCCGATGAGCCGCAGGAGGGCCTCGCGCACCGCGTTCGATCCGCCGGTGACGGAGTCCAGAGCGTCGAGCAACCAGCGGTAGAAGAAGGGCCGGTGGGCGAAGACCTCGGAAGGGGAGATCCCGCTCGCCCCGGTCGTCCTCAGTGCGGCGAGCACATAACGGATATCGAGAAAGACACCCGCGGTGAGAGTCGTGTAGATCAGCAGCGCGGCGGTGGTGAGGGCGGTGGTCCACCCCGCGGGAGAGGTGAGGCGCAGGCGACGCGGAGCCGGTCCGGGTGGGCTCTGCCCGCGTCGCGCGGCGGGCAGAGGCGAGGTGGATATGTCGGTCACGTGCGCGAACGTAGCACCGAATTCCGTGAGAATACGGGGCGAGGAAAAGGGGAGGGGACGGCGCACCCGTTCTTCATCTGTCATTTTCCGAGCCGATCCGGATGTCACACCGAATTCACCGGGGTGTCGGCGACGGGACATACGGAAGCCGATCCTGCCTTCTTAGGATCACTTGACTTTCCGCTGAGAATCCAGGTGCGCACACGTGGCCAACACACCGACCCTGTCCGTCGTCGTCCCCTGCTACCACATCGAGTCGTATCTGCCCGAGACCGTGACCAGTCTGGTCAACAATGCGCGGGACGACTTCGAGTTCATCTTCGTCGAGGACGCGTCCACCAAGGACAGGACCTACGCAGCGCTCCTCGCCCTGACGGAGCGGCTCGGCAACAGCCGGGTGATCCGGCGCGAGCGGAACGGCGGACTGGCGACCGCGCGCAACACCGGAATCGACGTCGCGGAAGGCCGCTACCTCACCTTCCTCGACGGTGACGACTGGCTGGCGCCGGGCTATCTGGCCCGGCTGGTGGACGTCATCGAGCGGTTCGACGTCGACTTCGTACGCACCGACCACGTACAGGTCACCGGTGTCGAGCGGGCCGTTCACCGGGCGCCCGAGGGCCGCCGCCACACCCCGCTAGACCCGCGCACCTCGATCCTCCCCGTCGACGACACCACGATGGTCGACTACCCGTACGCCTGGGCCGGCGTCTACCACCGCCGTCTCCTCGACCGGGGCATGCTCCGCTTCCACGACGGGCTGCGCACCGCCGAGGACCGGCCGTGGATCTGGGACCTGCACCGCAGGGCGGAGTCGTACGTGGTCGCCGGCCTGCACGGGGTCTTCTACCGCCGGGGCGTCGCCAGTTCGCTCACCCAGATCGGCGACGTGCGCCAACTGGACTTCTTCCGCTCCTTCGACCTCGTCCTCGCCGAGCTCGCCGACGATCCCGAGGCGGACCGGCTGCGCGGGAAGGCGCTGCGCGACTTCTGCGTCGTCATCGCGCACCAGCTGATCGACCGCCGCCGGTTCGAGCGCGGTGTGGCCGCGAAGCTGAGGCGACTGGCCGCCGAGGCGCTGGGCGCGATGAGCGAGGAGGAACTGGGCGAGGCGGTGGTGGGAATGGGCGAGGAACGTGTACAGGTGCTGCGCCGGGTGCGCGGCGGTATGAAGGGTGTGGCGGCGTGATCCAGATGTTCTGCTCGGCCACCCAGTACGCGGCCGCGACCGTCACCGCGGCGATCCGCGCCGGTCGGTTCGGCCCGCGCGAGGGCGTCCGCCGCATCCTCGTCGTCAGCAACACCGCGGCCGTGCCGGAGGTCGGCACCCCGCTGGACCGCATGGCCGGCTTCGAGAAGCTGCGCCCCGAGTTCGACCAGGTGTACTCCTGGAACGAGTTCATCGCCCCGCACCACCCGGCCGGCTGGTCGCCGCGCGCCCAGGACGCCCGGCTCTGGGAGAAGGCCGTACGCCTCGCCTGGGACCTGGGCGACGAACTCGTCGAGATCGCCTGCGAGTCCATCCAGGCGAACCCCTCGCGCGCGATCGCCGACATCTTCGCGGACAGCCCGATCCACGTCTACGCGGACGGCCTGATGAGCTACGGACCGACCCGCAACCGCATCCCGCACGGCATGAGCAGCCGCATCACCCGCGTGCTCCACCTCGACCTGGTCCCCGGCCTGCGGCCGATGCTCCTGTCCGAGTACGGCGTCCGGCCCGAGGCCGTGCCCCGGGAGGCGATGGTCGACGTCCTCGCGCAGATCGGCGAGTCCGGCGCGGGCCTTCTTGCCGAGCGGCTCCCGGCCGAGCACCCGGCCACCGCCGTACTCCTCGGTCAGTACCTCTCCGCGATCGACCTGATCACCCAGGACGAGGAGGAGGGGCTGCACGTCCGCATGCTGCGTGCCGCCGCCCGCGCGGGTCACCAGGACGTGCTGTTCAAGCCGCACCCGAGCGCGCCCGCCGTGTACAGCGAGTCCCTGGAGGCGGCCGCCGGGGAACTCGGCGTGCGGCTCACCGTGCTGAACGAACCGATCCTCGCCGAGACGGTCTTCGCCTTCCTGAAGCCGAAGCTCGTCATCGGCTGCTTCTCCACGGCCCTGATGACCGCCGCCGCCTTCTACGGCATTCCCGTCGCCCGGGTCGGCACGGAACTGCTCCTGGACCGCATCACGCCGTACGAGAACAGCAACCGCGTCCCGCTCACCATCATCGACGTGGCGCTGCCCGACGCGGAGCACGCGGCGATCGGCTCCCCGCTCGGACTCGAGGGGGCTGCCGAGAAGCTGACGCCGCTGATCCGGGCCGTGGGCTACTGCATGCAGTCCCGCAAGTACCACAGCCTGCGCGAGGAGACGGTCACCTGGCTCGCCGCGAACATCGCGGAACCGTCCCCGTACCGCCGCTACTTCAAGCGCCGCCGTCTCACGAGCCTCCGCCTCCCCGGCGGCAACCCGCTCCGCGCCGAGGCGCTGCGCCGCCACCCGACGGTCCGCCTGGCCGTACGCCGGATCCGGTCGACGACGCGTCAGCGGTGAGTGGCTGAGCCGGTGAGCGGGACGCGCAGCGCCCCGCTCAGGGGCGCGGAGAACCGCGCGAACGGCCACGACGGTGCCGCGGACGGCCGACGCCGTGTCGCGCGGCGCCGTCGTGGCCGCTCAGGCCCGCCGCGCGGCGAGCGCACGCTTCAGCCGCGGCCCGATCGGCTTCTCCACGAGGCGGTGGAGCAGCCAGGCGATCCCGAGCATGGACAGCACCGTCGTGCCGAACGTCAGCCACGCGTTCAGGCCGAAGCCGCGGTACAGCACCCGGATGAAGAACCAGCCCAGGTGCTCGTGGATCAGGTAGAAGGGGTACGTCAGCGCCCCGGCCACCGTGAGCCAGCGCCAGTTCGCCCGGCCCGTCCAGCCCAGGGCCACCGCGGCGACGGCGACGAAGGCGACCAGGACGATCAGCTGGATGACGTACGGGCTGCGGTGGAACTGGCCCTGCGGCCCGGGGTGCCACAGGGCCGTGACCGAGTAGCGCTGGCCGAGCAGGAAACTGAAGCCGACGATGCCCCACAGCAGCAGGTCGTTGCCGAAGCGGTGGATCAGGTAGAAGGCCAGACCGCCGATGAAGTACGGGGCGTGGTCCCGCATCACCAGCTCGTCGGTCAGCGGGTCGTCGGCGACCCGGGCGAGGACGCCGGCCAGCGTCCACAGACAGCAGAACACCACCACCCTGCGGTAGGTGACGCCCCGCCAGACCACGAACAGCGCGAACAGGGCGTAGAAGCGCACCTCCACCCAGAGCGTCCAGTCCACTCCCAGCACCCTGGGCACGCCCATCGGCTGCTGGAGCATGGTGAGGTTGGTGAGGATCTCGTCCGGACGCAGCGGTGAGGTCACCACCGGCAGGATCAGACCGGCGGCGGTGACCAGGACGATCGCCGCCCAGTACGCCGGATAAAGACGCGCGACCCGGGAGCGGAAGAAGTCCCCCGTGCTCCGGCCCCAACTGCTCATACAGATCACGAACCCGCTGATCAGGAAGAAGAACTGCACCCCCAGGCTGCCGTAGGTGGCGAACTGCGACAGCGTCGGGAACTTCTCGCCGGGTGACTGGTGCCAGGACTGCGCGACCTCGCCGTTCTTGCCGGCGTAGTGGTAGAAGCAGACCATCAGGGCCGCCAGCAGCCGCAGCCCGTCCAGGGCACGCAGCCGGCTCTCCGCGCGGGGCCGGACCGGGGCCCGGTCGGGGATGAGCAGGTCCGGCCGGAGTGCTGGGGTCGGGGCCGGTGCCGCCGCCTGGTCAGCCGCGCTCATCCTGGGACCTTCCGTGGGAGTCATGAGACGTGTTCAGTCGGGTGGGACGGTCATGGCCGTTGCCTCGACGACCGGACGCTACGCACCTCCGACAAGTCGGGGATGAGTGACGGCTGACTCACCGGCGGCATGAGGATGACGATCGGATGAACAGCCTTCCGGCATGCCGGTTTCCGGTCGTCGAGCGACCGCCGCGCAGGGGCTGCGACCGCCGCGCCGGAGCAGTGACCGCCGCTACCGCTTGCCGCCCGCCCGCTTCAGGGCCCGTGCCCGGCGCGCCAGGCGGCGGACGGTCGCGTTGCGGGGGATGAAGGCGAGCCGGTCCGGGACGGCGCCGGGGAGGGCCAGCGCCGCCAGCCGCCGGCGTGTGAAGTAGCGCCAGGTGTGCGGGTCGAGATGCGTGGAGAGATAGCGCTCCGCCTCCTCCAGCAGCCCCGGGTAGATCTTGGGCTGCATGGCGAAGCCGACGGCCTTGAGGAGCGCGGCCAGTTCGTCCACCCGCTCCGCCGACGGCATGGCCCAGGTCTCCACCGCCGACCGGTCCGCGAGGTCCGGCAGCAGCACGTCGACGATGGTGAGCGGCACCCGGTTGCCGTTCTGGTACGGCGCGAGCCCGGCCAGCACGGTGTCGGTGCCGGCCCGGGCGACCGGGAGGCCGTAGAGACCGGCGGCGGTGAGCAGCGCGGTGGAGGAACAGCCGACGACGAGGGCCGGCCGCAGCCGCTGGTAGGCCACCTCCGCGAGGAGGGGCGGGTCGAGCAGGGTGAGTTCGGCGCCCTGTTCCTTCGCCTCGTCCTCCAGCAGCCGCGTCCAGCGGGCGGGTGCCGTGGGGTGGGGCTTGAAGACGAGCCTGCGGTGCCCGAGCGCCACGGCGCCGCGCACCATGCCCAGGTGCAGTTCCTCCTCCTCGGCGTCGCCGAGGAGGCCCAGCGCCGACAGGTACTGCCCCAGCAGCAGCGCCGGCCGCTCCAAGGGTGCGGCGGGCAGGTCGTCCTCGTCCTCGGCCAGTTCCCGCAGCACCTCGAGGAACGCCTCGGACGGGACCAGGACCGGGGGCACGCCGAACTCGGTGAGCAGGAGAGGGGTGAGACCCGGCACCAGATCCAGGTGCAGCAGCCGGCCGACCCGGGTGCCGACCAGCGGGTCGATCTTGTCGCGCGTGGGGCCGTAGCTCATCAGACCGTCGGCGTAGACGTCGACGGGCGCGCCGGTGAACAACTGGCACAGCGCCAGCGCCGGGTTCGCCTGGATGGACTCCACGGCCAGGTGGACCTCGTCGTCGCCGAGGTCCCACAGCAGCCGTACGTACCGCTCCCACATCGGGATGTCGTCCCCGCGGGGGCCCCAGCCGCCGGGGTGGAAGGGCGCGATGGTCTCGTTCCAGGACAGCACCTCGTCGAAGCGCTCCCGGATGCGGGTGAAGCCCGGCATGGCGTCGACGGGCGGCGTGATCTCGGGATTGACCGCGTTGTTGGTGACGAGCAGCAGCCGGCGGTCGGTCGGTTCGAAGAGCCCGGAGTCGAGGGCCGCGGCCAGGGTCGCGGCGCCGTACGGGGTCGAGACGCAGAAGACACGGGTGGTGCGAGGCATCAGACGGCCACCGTCCGTGCCGCCACCGGCCTGCGCCGTACCCGCCGCAGCGCACTCGCCCGCTGTACGTCCATCGAGTCCATGACCTCCGCGAGCACGTCCTGCGGCATTCTCCTCAGGGCGGCGGCGCACAGGGAGCGCAGTTTCCGGGCCACGGCGGGTTCGAACCTCTCGATCGAGCCGAGGTGATGTGCCATGACCGCGCAGTACGTGCGCACCGCCTTGGGCAGCAGCTGCGCGCCCTCGGGGTCCCGTGCCGTCTCCTCGATCACCTGGTCGAACGCGCGGATGAAGTCCAGCTGCCGTACGTCACCGATCTGCGTGAGGGAAGAGGCCACCCCGCGCCGGTAGTGGACGCCCAGCAGTCCCACCACCGCGAAGGTGTCCGCCTCCCGGTGGAGCTTCCAGATCCAGGGCCGGTCCTCGGCCGTCCGCAGCCCGTCGGTGAAGTGCAGCAGCCCGCGGTCGACGAGACGGCGATGGTAGACGCCGGCCCAGGCGTAGGCGTAGTCCACCGAGGTGGACCGGTCGGCGGGCAGGATCGCCTCCCGCGGGTTCAGCACCGTCCCGCGCCGGCCGTGCGGCACGCGGTGGATGCTCCGGGCCCGCCCGGTGCACTGCACGTGGTCGGTGCGGACGAAGTCGCAACCCAGCTCCTCGATGGAGGCGAGGAGCCGGGGGAAGTGTCCCGGCGCCAGCCAGTCGTCGCCGTCCAGGAACGTCAGGTAGTCGCCACGCGCCGTGTCGATGCCGGTGTTTCTCGCGGTGGCCAGCCCTCCGTTCCTTTCGTGTCTGACCAACACCGCGCCCGCCAGATCCCGCTCCGCGCGCGTGAGGAGTTCCGAGGTCGCGTCGGTCGAGCAGTCGTCGACCAGAATGAACTCGAAGTCGTCGCGTGCGTTGGAACGCAGGCTCTTAAGGGTGTCGGGCGCGTATTGCTGAACGTTGTAGAACGGCACGATCACGGAAAGCTTGGGCACCTGCGAAACCCTAGAAGGGCCCCCGGCGGCAGAACTTTCCTGTGCGGATACGGGGGGTGAACTCGATGTGTCGGAACGGGGCACCCCCCGCGCTTTTGGGTGATTCCCGGGCCGGTTCGGCGTTCGGTGGTCCGCTGTTAACTTGCTGTTGAGGGGTGATTGGGCCAAGCCTGGGTTTTGCTTTCTAGCGTCTTGGCTGTGCCAGCAAGTACTGCCAACCCCCCACGGATCGCCGTCCTCGCGGATTCCGACACCCGATGGAAATGGGGTGCGCTGACCGCGACGCGGATCGCGCCCTCCATGGAAGCCGGATCCGGGAACGGCGCGCACGTCGCCCCCGTCCTGGACGGTTTCCTGCTGCGTGGCCGGGCCACGCCCACCCCCCGCCAGCTGGCGGAGGTCGGCGTGCACGCCGACTCGCTGAGCGAGGTCACCGCCCCGGAGTTCCTGCGCGTCATGCAGCGGACGCCGTACGACGTCCTCGTCCTCGCCCTGGTCGGCGGCGGCGTCCAGGCGGTCCTGCACGGCCTGAAGCGGATCTGGGAGGGGCGGACCGAGCGTCCCGTCGTCGTCACCGGCTATGTCGGCGTCGTCTACGAGAAGCTCGCCGACGGCCTGCTGCTGCGGCACGGCGCCGACCTCGTCCTCGCCAACTCCCGCCAGGACGCGGAGCGTTTCCGCGCCGTGTACGAGGGAGTGGGCGCCGACGCCACGTCGGTGACCGAAGTGGCCCTGCCGTTCCTGGGCGGCGCCCCGTACACGGGTGGACACGACCCCCGCACGGTCGTCTTCGCCGCGCAGCCCTCCGTACCGGACAACCGCAGGGACCGTACGTACCTGCTCGACCGGCTGGTGAGGCACGCGCGTCTGCACCCGGAGCGGGAGGTGCTGCTGAAGCTCCGCTCCAAGCCGGGCGAGCACACCACCCACATCGAGGAGCTGCCCTACCAGAAGCTGGTGCAGAAGCTCGATCCGCCGCCCAACTTCCGCCTGGCGTACGGGAACATGGGCGAGGTCCTCGACCGCACCGACCTCATGGTCACGGTCAGTTCGACCGCCGCCCTGGAGTCCCTGCACCGCCGGATCCCCACGGTCGTCCTCACCGATCTCGGAGTGCGCGAGGCGCTCGGCAACCACCACTTCGTCGGTTCCGGCTGCCTCGCCTCCTGGGACCAGCTCGACGCCGGGCACCGGCCCGCCCCCGACGAGGAGTGGGTGGCCCGCCAGGGCGTCGCCGCCGGGGGGCCGGAGGCAGGCTCGTACGCGACGGCCTTCGACGCGGCGCGGCAGCGGATCGTCCGACTGCTCGGCAGCCCCGGCGGACTTCCGCCCCTCACCCCCTACTACACGCCCGCCACCGCGCCCGGCTATCTGCCCGGCATCCTCGCCCGCCACCACCTCGGCCCCGACGGCAGCCCGCTGCCCGGCGCGCCCGCCGCCGACCGGGAGCCGGGCCCGGTCCGGCAGATCGTGCGCCGGGCGGCGCGCGGCGCCTACCGGCACGGCGTGCAGCGGGTGGCCCCGGTCATCCGGCGGATGGGGGAGCTGTGACCCGTCAAGGAGAGAAACCCATGTCCGACACACCAGCCGGGGTGCGCCGTGTGCTCGCGGTGATCCCGGCGCGCGGCGGCTCCAAGGGCGTGCCCGCGAAGAACCTCGCGCCGGTGGGGGGCGTACCGCTCGTCACCCGCGCGGTCCGCGAGTGCCGGGCGACCCGCCTCGTGACGGACGTCGTCGTCTCCACCGACGACCACGCCATCGCGGCCGCGGCGCGCGAGGCGGGCGCGGAGGTCGTGCTGCGCCCGGCTGCCATCGCCGGCGACACCGCGACCTCCGAGGCGGCCGTCCTGCACGCCCTGGACGCCCACGAGGCGCTGCACGGCTCCCCGGCCGACGCCGTCCTGCTCGTGCAGTGCACCAGCCCCTTCCTCGTCCGCGACGACATCGACGGGGTCGCCTCGGCCGTCGTCGAGCAGGGCGCCGACACCGCGGTGACGGTGGTCCCCTTCCACGGCTTCGTCTGGCGTGACGCGGACGCCGGCGGGGAGGCCGACGCGGGTACCGGCCCGGCCGGCGGCTTCGGGGTCAACCACGACAAGTCCTTCCGCCCCCGCCGCCAGGACCGCCCCCGGGACCTCCTGGAGACCGGCGCCGCCTACGCCATGGAGACCCGGGGCTTCCGTGCGCACGGCCACCGCTTCTTCGGCCGCACGGAACTCGTCCGCACCGACCCGGCCCGCGTCCTGGAGATCGACGACCCGCACGATCTGGCCCGGGCGAGGGCGCTGGCGCCCCTCTTCGACACGAACCGGCCCGGTTCCCTCCCCACCGCCGCCGACATCGACGCCGTCGTCCTCGACTTCGACGGCACCCAGACCGACGACCGGGCGCTGATCGACTCCGACGGACGGGAGTTCGTCTCCGTGCACCGCGGCGACGGCCTCGGCATCGCCGCCCTGCGCAGGGCGGGCCTGCGGATGCTGATCCTGTCGACCGAACAGAACCCGGTCGTCGCCGCCCGGGCCCGGAAGCTGAGGCTCCCGGTCCTGCACGGCATCGACCGCAAGGACCTCGCGCTCAAGCAGTGGTGCGAGGAACAGGGCATCGCGCCGGAGCGTGTGCTCTACGCGGGCAACGACGTCAACGACCTGCCCTGCTTCGCCCTCGTGGGCTGGCCGGTGGCGGTCGCGAGCGCCCACGACGTCGTACGCGGCGCCGCACGCGCGGTCACCACCCTCCCCGGCGGCGACGGCGCGATCCGGGAGATCGCCGGCTGGCTCCTCGGACCCTCTCTCGACACCCCCACCAGGTAAGGAAATCCCCGCCATGAGCACCAACTCCCGTCTGCGCAGCTTCGGTTCCCGCGAGGTCGGTCCCGGCAGGCCCGTCTACATCTGCGGCGAGATCGGCATCAACCACAACGGCGAGATCGAGAACGCCCTCAAGCTGATCGACGCGGCCGCCGAGGCCGGCTGCGACGCCGTCAAGTTCCAGAAGCGCACCCCGGAGATCTGCACCCCGCGCGACCAGTGGGACATCGAGCGCGACACCCCCTGGGGCCGCATGACCTACATCGACTACCGCCACCGCGTCGAGTTCGGCGAGGACGAGTACCGGCAGATCGACGAGTACTGCGAGGAGAAGGGCATCGCCTGGTTCGCGTCCCCGTGGGACGCCGAGGCGGTCGCCTTCCTGGAGAAGTTCGACGTTCCCGCGCACAAGGTGGCGTCCGCCTCGCTGACGGACGACGAGCTGCTGCGCGCCCTGCGCGGCACCGGCCGCGCCGTCATCCTCTCCACCGGCATGTCGACGCCGAAGCAGATCCGGCACGCCGTCGAGGTGCTGGGCAGCGACAACATCCTCATGTGCCACGCCACGTCGACCTACCCGGCGAAGGCCGAGGAGCTCAACCTCCGCGTGATCAACACGCTGGAGAAGGAGTTCCCGAACGTCCCGATCGGCTACTCCGGCCACGAGACCGGCCTCCAGACCACCCTCGCCGCAGTCGCCCTCGGCGCCGCCTTCGTCGAACGTCACATCACCCTCGACCGCGCGATGTGGGGCTCCGACCAGGCCGCCTCCGTCGAGCCGGGCGGTCTCACCCGCCTCGTCCGCGACATCCGCACCATCGAGGCCTCCCTCGGCGACGGCGTCAAGAAGGTCTACGAGTCCGAGCTCGGCCCCATGAAGAAGCTGCGCCGTGTGCCGGGCGTCGTCGCGGAGGCGGAGATCGCGGCGGCGGCGGGCGAACCGGTCGCGGTGTGACCTCGATACCCCTCCGAGTGCCTTACGGGACGGTCGTCCGACGATGAGCCCTCGCGCCGGGAAGAACTCCGGCCACACCTCCCCCACCCTCGCCTTCGTCGAGAGTCCGGTGCAGCTCCTGAACGTCCTGGAGTGGGCGTACGCCCAAGACCTCCGGCCGGGACAGGAGCCCGGCGCGGGGCTGACCCTCGTCGTCCTGTCCCCGACCGACCCGATGACCCGCGGCCAGCTGCGCCGTACGGCCGAGCTGGCCCGCCGGGAAGGGCACACGGTCCGCTGGGAGGAGGCCCGCGGCGGCGCCCTGGCGCCCTTCCGCACGATCGGGGGCCTCGCCCCGCTGCTGCGGCGCGCGGAACGGATGGTGATGGGCGACCCGTTCTCCCGTTACGTCCAGCTGCTGCTGACCATCACCAGGGCCGGCGAACTGGTCGTGGTGGACGACGGGACGGCGACGATGGAGTTCGTGGGCCAGCTGGCGCGCGGCGAACGCCTCGTCCGCTGGCACCGCAAGGGCGGCCGCACGGGCCCCCGCGACGTGCTCTTCGCCCCGGTGTCCGCCGCGGCCCGCCGCCGGCTGACCCCCGGCGCGGACGGCGGGGTCGAGGTCTTCTCCTCCATGCCCATGAAGGAGGTCCCCGACGGCGTCACGCTCACGTCCAACGCCTTCGCCTGGACCCGTGCCCGCTTCGGCCCGCCGCGCGTGACGAAGAGCGCGGACATGGTCGGCACCTCGCTGGTGGAGACCGGCGTCGTGGACGTCGACCGCTATGTGGAGGCGGTCCGGACCCTGGCCCGGGCCCACGGCGTGACCCGCTACTTCGCCCACCGCCGGGAGAGCACGGAGAAGCTCCACCGGCTGGCCGTCGAGACCGGACTGGAGGTGGTCCGCCCGGACCTCCCGCTGGAACTGATCGCCCGCCGCGGTCCCATCGGCCGGACCGTCCTCAGCTTCCCGTCGACGGTCGTCCACACCCTGCCGCTGGCCCTGTCCGGCACCGACGTCCGCGTCGCGGTCTGCGACATCGATCCGGCCTGGCTGACGGAACACGCCTCGCCCAGAGCGCAGGGTTTCCTGTCCGGGGTGACGGGCACGGCGAAGGACGTCCACCGCCTGGCAGCGGTGAGCGTGCTCTGAGACGCCCGGGAGGGCCGGGACCAGGACGACTATCCGCCGCCGCCCCGTGGAGGCGGCGGTTCCGTCCGTTCCTCCTCCCAACGGCCGAACCCGTCGAAGAAGCTTTCCTCGCGCTCGGCGTACGCCCTGTCGCGCCACCAGGTGAACGCCCACAGCGCGCCCCCGAGCACACACGCCGTGAGGGCCATCGCCGCCAGCCCGGTCAGCGCCAGCGCCGCCACGCCCCTCGCCAGCACCCCGGGAATGTTCTCCTCGCCACACCCGCACGTCATCGTCTCCATGACGGCACCCTGCACGGACGGACCCGTGCGGTGGCCCACCGTGGCCCGTTCGCTGCACGGAGTTGATGATTCCGGCATCGGTTCCGGTAGTTGGACAAACCCAGCGTGCCTCGAGCGGTCCGTGGTATCCGTGAAGGGTAGGAAGAACTGTGGGTGCCTGCCGAAAAGCCGGTCAAGTATACCCAACCACCACAGCAGCCATGCGCCGCGCGGCCAACTTTTCTTCGCCTAACGGGTTGAACTTTTGTTGATCGGGTCAGTTGACCGCCCCGGCGTCCTACCCTTCAGAGGGTGAAGCAACTGATGTCCCGAGAGTCCGAGGCCGATCCGTCAGGGGAAGACGTGCTCCCCGGTGCACTTCCGGGTGCGCTGTCCGGAGCCCTTCCCGGCACCTTGCCCGAGGCGCTGCGCGCAGAGCTCGTGGCCTTCCGCCGCGACATGCACATGCACCCCGAGCTGGGCAACCAGGAGTTCCGTACGACGGCCGCGATCAAGGCCCGCCTCGAGAAGGCGGGCCTCCAGCCGCGCGTACTCGCCGTGGGGACCGGCCTCATCTGTGACATCGGGACCGTGGGCGGAGGGGGCGTGGCGGGCGCCGGGGCCGACGGCGTTCCGGTCCTGGCGATGCGCGCGGACATCGACGCGCTGCCCATCCCGGACACGAAGACCGAGTGCGCGTACCGCTCGAAGGTGCCGGACCGCGCGCACGCCTGCGGGCACGACGTGCACACCACCGTCGTCCTCGGCGCCGGACTCGTCCTCGCCGAGCTGCACCGGCAGGGCCGGCTCCCGCGTCCCGTGCGGCTGATCTTCCAGCCCGCCGAGGAGGTCCTGCCCGGCGGTGCCGCCGACGCCATCGAGGACGGGGCGCTGGACGGGGTCGGGCGGATCATCGCCGTGCACTGCGACCCGCGCGTGGACGCGGGCAAGGTCGGGCTGCGGGAGGGCGCCATCACCTCCGCCTGCGACCGGCTGGAGATCTCGCTGGACGGGCCCGGCGGCCACACCGCCCGCCCGCACCTGACGACCGACCTCGTGACCGCCGTCGCCCGGGTCGTCACCGACGTGCCCGCGCTGGTCGGCCGCCGCGTCGACACCCGGGCCGGGCTGGCCGTCACCTGGGGCCGGATCGAGAGCGGGCACGCCCCGAACGTGATCCCGCAGCACGCCGAGCTCGCCGGGACCGTCCGCTGCCTGGACATCGAGGCGTGGCGGCAGGCCCCGGACATCGTCGTCGCGGCGATCGACGAGGTCGCCAACCTGCACCGGGCCAAGTCGGAGATCAACTACGTGCGCGGCGTCCCGCCCGTCGTCAACGACGGTGACGTCGCCGGGCTGCTGCGGGACGCCATGGTCGCCCGGCGCGGCGAGGAGGCGGTGGAGGGCACCGAGCAGAGCCTCGGCGGCGAGGACTTCTCCTGGTACCTCGAGCGGGTGCCCGGCGCGATGGCCCGGCTCGGGGTCCGCCCGCCCGGCGAGCGCACCGTGCGCGACCTGCACCAGGGCGACTTCGACGCGGACGAGTCCGCGATCACCGTCGGCGTGGAGCTCTTCACGGCGGCCGCGCTGCTGGACGCGGCGACGCGCGCCCACTGAGGGGACCAGGTCGCCCACTGCGGGAACCCGGCGAGGAGCCCGGGCGAAGGGGTGCCGGAAAGGCGCCCCTTCGTCCCCTTGTGTCACCCACCCGTAACCCCGGGGACGCGGCTGTAACCCGGCGTCGGCACGAATCGGTAACGGCCCGGAGAAACCCCGTTCCCCTGCGCGTCTACGCGCGTTACTGTGCGCCGGAATCGCCACCGGGAAAGGCTTGTTGGGGGAGCCCTCCCGCACGGCGCCATCAAGGGGAAAGCGGGCCGGTCACGGCGCCGTGGGGATGAAGGGGTGCTTGCTATGCGTCTGATGTCTCGGAGGACGAGATTCTCCAGGGCCGCGGTGACCGTCGCGGTCGTCGCGCTCGCCGCCGCGGGCTGCGGGAAGTCCAGCAGCGACTCGAAGTCGAGCGACTCGGAATCCAGCAGCGGCGGCTACTCGGGCAAGGGCATCGGCCTCGCCTACGACATCGGCGGCAAGGGCGACCAGTCGTTCAACGACGCCGCCTACGCCGGCTTCCAGAAGGCCGAGAAGGAATTCAAGATCGGCGGCCAGGACATCGAGCCGCAGGACGGCGAGTCCGACGCGGACAAGGTGCAGCGGCTGACCCAGCTCGCCCAGGCCGGCTACAACCCGGTGATCGGCGTCGGCTTCGTCTACGCGCCGGCCGTCAAGGAGGTCGCGGCCAAGTTCCCGAAGATCACCTTCGGCATCATCGACGACGAGCAGGTCCAGGCCAAGAACGTCGCCGACCTGGTCTTCCACGAGGAGCAGGCCTCGTACCTGGCCGGCGTCGCCGCCGCCAAGGCCACCAAGAAGGCGCACATCGGCTTCATCGGCGGCGTGGACATCCCGCTGATCCACAAGTTCGAGGCCGGTTACGTCCAGGGCGCCAAGTCGGTCGATCCGAACATCAAGATCGAGTCGCAGTACCTGACCGAGACCGCCCAGGAGGGCGGCTTCTCCAGCCCCGACAAGGGCAAGGACGCGGCGAGCGGTCAGATCGAGGCGGGCGCCGACGTCCTCTACCACGCGGCCGGTCTCTCCGGGCAGGGCGTGATCACCGAGGCCGCCGCCAAGAAGGTGTGGGCCATCGGCGTCGACTCCGACCAGTACAGCCAGAGCGCGCTGGCGGCGTACAAGGACTACATCCTCGGCTCGGCGCTGAAGAACGTCGGCGGCGCCGTCTACGATCTCGTGAAGTCCGTCCACGAGGGCAAGCCGCTGTCCGGTGTGGTCCGCGGCAGCCTCTCCAACGACGGCGTCGGATTCGCCGACAGCAACCCGAAGTACAAGGCGATGACGGACGTTGTCGCGGCCGTCGACAAGGCCAAGCAGGACATCATCGACGGCAAGATCACGGTAAACACCAAGTAACGGTCCGAAAGCCGTTCCACAGGCCCTCGGCTACGCCCTTCCGAGCGTCCTTGCAGCCCATACGCCCCTTGCTTCCCGCAAGGGGCGTACTGCTGTCCGTAACCTTGACCGCAACTGTGGCCACAGCTCGGTAACGGACCGGACAGAAGGGTTTTTCCGTCTGGTCTACGCGCGTTACGCTGCGGCGGAACCAGCGCCTGGTTTGGGCGCGTGCACAAAGGAGTCAAGTTCCATGCGCCGGGTGTCCCGAATCGCGGTTGCGGGTGTTGCCACCGCAGCTCTCGCCGTGACCGTTTCCGCTTGCGGAAGCTCCTCCACGTCGTCCTCTTCCAGCAGCAGTGACAAGAACCTGGGCCTCGCGCTCGCGTACGACGTCGGTGGCAAGGGCGACCAGTCCTTCAACGACGCCGCCACGGCCGGCCTGGACAAGGCCGACAAGGAGTTCGGCTACAAGTCCACCGCCGTCGAGCCGCAGGACGGCGAGTCCGACGCGGACAAGGTGCAGCGTCTGGAGAGCCTCGCCAAGCAGGGTTACAACCCGGTGATCGGTGTCGGCTTCGCCTACGCGCCGGCCGTCAAGGAGGTCGCGGCCAAGTACCCGAAGACCACCTTCGGCATCGTCGACGACGAGCAGATCAAGGCCGACAACGTCGCCGACCTCGTCTTCCACGAGGAGCAGGCCTCCTACCTCGCCGGCGTCGCCGCCGCCAAGGCCACCAAGACCAACACCGTCGGCTTCATCGGTGGCGTGGACGTCCCGCTGATCCACAAGTTCGAGGCCGGCTTCAAGCAGGGCGTCCAGGACACCAAGAAGGGTGTCACGGTCAAGTCGCAGTACCTGACCGAGACCGCCGCCGAGGGTGGCTTCTCCAGCCCCGACAAGGGCGAGAACGCCGCCGAGGGCCAGATCGACGCCGGTGCGGACGTCGTCTACGCCGCCGCCGGTCTGTCCGGCCAGGGTGTCATCAAGGCCGCCAACGCCAACAAGGTGTGGGCGATCGGCGTCGACTCCGACCAGTACAAGCAGGACGCGCTGAAGGCGTACAAGGACTCGATCCTCACGTCGGCCATGAAGAACGTCGAGGGTGCGGTCTACACGCTGGCCAAGTCCGTCGAGGACGGCAAGCCGGCGACCGGCGTGGTCCGCGGCAGCCTCGAGAACGGCGGCGTGAGCGTGTCGGACTCGAACCCGGCCTTCGCGGACAACACCGCGATCCAGGACGCGATCAAGAAGGCCGAAGAGGGCATCAAGAACGGCACCATCACGGTGAAGACCTCCTGACCTTCTGTCAGAGGCCTTGGCCGAAGAGGCGCTGTAATGGCAGCGTTACGGCCACGGAACCGGGCGCGGGAAGGATGTCCTCCCCGCGCCCCGTTCGCGCGGCAGAATGCTCGGAACGGATCGAGAGTTGATCGGGATCTTTATCGAGATCGATCAAGTTCGACCTGATCCGGGCACTATTTAAAGCAGGGGCGCTACGCGCGTAGAGCGACCCCTTTTCCAAGGAGAGTGCGCCATCGACGCGTCCAGCAGCCCTCCGCTCACCGCACCGTCGACGATCGCGGTAGAGCTGGCGGGGATCACCAAGCGCTTCCCCGGTGTCGTCGCCAACCACGACATCCACCTCGCCGTCAGCAAAGGCACCGTGCACGCCCTCGTCGGCGAGAACGGCGCCGGCAAGTCGACGCTGATGAAGATCCTCTACGGCATGCAGAAGCCGGACGAGGGCACCATCGCCGTCGACGGCCGGCAGGTGAGCTTCTCCAGCCCCGCCGACGCCATCGCACGCGGCATCGGCATGGTCCACCAGCACTTCATGCTGGCCGACAACCTGACCGTCCTGGAGAACGTGGTGCTGGGCAGCGAGAAGCTGTACGGCATCGGTGGCAACGCCCGTAAGAAGATCAAGGAGATCTCCGAGCGCTACGGGCTCGGCGTGCGCCCCGACGCCCTGGTCGAGGACCTCGGCGTCGCCGACCGGCAGCGCGTGGAGATCCTCAAGGTCCTCTTCCGCGGCGCCAAGACCCTCATCCTCGACGAGCCGACCGCCGTGCTCGTCCCGCAGGAGGTCGACGCGCTCTTCGACAACCTGCGCGAGCTGAAGTCCGAGGGCCTGTCCGTCATCTTCATCTCCCACAAGCTGGGCGAGGTGCTGTCCGTCGCCGACGAGATCACGGTCATCCGGCGCGGCACCACCGTCGGCACGGCCGTCCCCGCCGAGACGAGCCCGCGCCAGCTCGCCGAGATGATGGTCGGCAGCGAGCTGCCCACCCCGGAGACCGCCGAGTCCACGGTCACCGACAAGCCCGTCATCCAGGTCGCCAACCTCATCGTGTACGCGAGCGGCGGCGCCTCCCTGGGCATCGAGGCGGAGCCCACGGCCGGCGGGGTCAGCGGCATGATCTCGCCCGAGGTCGCTCTCGGCGGCGAGGTCAAGAAGGCTCTCGACGACGTCAGCTTCACCATCCACGCCGGCGAGGTCATGGGCATCGCCGGTGTCGAAGGCAACGGCCAGACCGAGCTGATCGACGCGCTGATCGGCACCAAGAACGCCGACTCCGGCAGCATCGTCTTCCTCGGCGAGGACATCACCCCCTGGAGCACCCGCAAGCGGCGCGAGTCCGGCGTCGGCTACATCCCGGAGGACCGCCACCGTCAGGGCCTGCTCCTGGAGGCCCCCCTCTGGGAGAACCGCATCCTCGGCCATGTCACCGAGGCGCCCAACGCCAAGGGCTTCTGGCTGAACATCAAGGGCGCCCAGGCCGACACCCGCCGGATCGTCGAGGAGTTCGACGTCCGCACCCCCGGCATCGACGTCACCGCCGCCTCGCTCTCCGGCGGCAACCAGCAGAAGCTGATCGTCGGCCGCGAGATGAGCCACAGCCCGAAGTTCCTGATCGCCGCCCACCCCACCCGGGGTGTGGACGTCGGCGCCCAGGCCCAGATCTGGGACCGCATCCGCGAGGCCCGCCGGGAGGGCCTGGCGGTGCTGCTGATCTCCGCCGACCTCGACGAGCTCATCGGTCTGTCGGACACCCTGCGCGTGATCTACAACGGCACGCTGGTCGCGGACGCCGACCCCGCCACCATCACCCCGGAGGAGCTCGGCTCCGCCATGACCGGCGCCGCGACCGGTCACCTGGAACACGTCGACGACGCGGGAACCACCGAGGAAACCGCCGGTCCGGAGGACGAGGCCCGATGAAGAAGTTCGACAAGGAGCGCGTGCTCCTCGCGGTGGCCGGCCCGGTCATCGCGCTCGTCGCGGCGATCCTGCTGACCTCGGTCGTGCTGATCGCCTCGGGCAAGAGCCCGATCGAGCCCTACACGCTCATGCTGGAGCAGGCCGGCTACTCCGACGTCCAGGTCCTGATCGTCAACCAGGCCTCGATGTACTACGTCGCCGCCCTCGCGGTCGCCATCGGCTTCCGTATGAACCTGTTCAACATCGGCGTCGACGGCCAGTACCGCCTCGGCGCGATGATGACCGCCGTGGTCGGCGCGAACATCGCCCTGCCGTCGTTCCTCCAGATCCCGCTGCTGCTCCTGGTCGGGGTCCTCACCGGCGCCTTCTGGGCCGGCATCGCGGGCGTCCTGAAGGTCACCCGCGGCGTCAGCGAGGTCGTCGCGACGATCATGCTGAACGCGATCGCCACCAGCTTGATCGGCTACCTCACCCTCGACAACATCTGGGGCGTGCAGGTCGGCAACAACAACACCACCGGCATCATGAAAAACTCCGGCTGGGTCCCCGGCATCGACCTCGGCGCCGACGTCGGCGAGATCTACGGCCTGGTCTTCCTCGCCATCGCCCTCGGCATCGCCTACTGGGTCGTCCTCAACCGCACCCGCTTCGGCTTCGACCTGCGCGCCACCGGCGAGTCCGAGACCGCCGCCGCGGCCTCCGGCGTCGACGCCAAGAAGATGGTCCTCACCGCGATGCTCATCTCCGGCGGCATCGCGGGCCTCTCCGGCCTGCCCCTGCTGCTCGGCGACGCCCACACCTACAGCCTGAGCTTCCCCACTGGCCTCGGCTTCACCGGCATCACCATCGCCCTGCTCGGCCGCAACAACCCGGTCGGCATCGCCTTCGCCGCGCTCCTGATCGCCTTCCTCGACAAGGCCTCTCCCGCCCTCGACTACGCGACCCCGGTGGCGTACGAGAAGGAGATTGCCACGATCATGCAGGGCCTCATCGTCTTCGCGGTCGTCATCTCGTACGAGGCCGTACGCCAGTGGGGTCTGCGCCGTCAGCAGAAGCGCGTCGGCGCCGAGCTCGCCGCCGCCGCCCAGAACACCAAGAAGGAGGTGACGGTCTGATGAGCACCACGACCATCGCCAAGCCGAAGGCGAAGCAGCCCGGAAAGGGCGGCCGCCGTTTCTCGCTCCCGGTCCTCCTGCTGATCATCGCGGGCGTGCTGGTGCTGACCTCCGTCGTCCGCCTCATCACCGGCGCGGACGGCATCACCTCCACCGGCCAGATGTCCACGGCGCTGCGCCTCGCCGTCCCGATCGGCCTCGCCGGTCTCGGCGGCCTGTGGGCGGAGCGCGCGGGCGTCGTCAACATCGGCCTCGAGGGCATGATGATCCTCGGCACCTGGTTCGGCGCCTGGGCCGGCTACCAGTGGGGCCCGTGGACGGGCGTCGCCTTCGGCATCATCGGCGGCGCGCTCGGCGCCGTCCTGCACGCCATCGCGACCGTCACCTTCAACGTGAACCACATCGTCTCCGGTGTGGCCATCAACATCCTGGCCCTGGGCACCACCCGCTACCTGTCGAAGTTCACCTTCGAGGGCGCCCCGCAGGGCTCCTCGAAGCAGTCCCCGCCGATCGACTCGCTGGGCACCTTCGACGTACCGGGCCTGTCGGGCTGGCTGGACACGCTCAACGAGAAGCACTGGTTCCTGATCTCGGACGTCGCCGGCCTGGTCGGCGGTCTGATCACCGACCTGTCGCCGCTCACCGTCGTCGCCGTCGCCCTCGTCCCGGCCACCTGGTGGGTGCTCTGGCGGACCGCCTTCGGCCTGCGGCTGCGCTCCTGCGGCGAGAACCCGGTGGCCGCCGAGTCCCTCGGCGTGAACGTCTACAAGTACAAGTACATCGCCGTGATCATCAGCGGTGGCTTCGCCGGCCTCGGCGGCGCCTTCCTGTCCATCGTGGCCTCGAACGTCTACCTCGACGGCCAGACCGCGGGCCGCGGCTACATCGGTCTCGCCGCGATGATCTTCGGCAACTGGATGCCGGGCGGCCTCGCCCTCGGCGCGGGCCTGTTCGGCTACACCGACAGCCTCAACCTGCGCGGCGGCACGACCAACGTGCACGCGCTGATCCTGCTGCTCGCGATCGTCCTGGTGTTCGGCGCGGCCTACCTGGCCTGGCGCAAGAAGTACGTGCCCGCCGTGATCACCGCGCTGGTCTCGGCCCTGATGTTCGTCTGGTACGTCGGCACGGACGAGGTTCCGCGCCAGGTCGTGACGGCCGCGCCGTACATCGTCACCCTGCTGGTGCTGTCGCTCTCCGCCCAGTCCCTCAGGATGCCCAAGGCGGACGGCATGCCGTACCGGAAGGGGCAGGGCAAGTGACCCCGCCCACCGCCGCGGTCGACTGGGAGAAGCTGCGTACGGTGGCCCGGGACGCCATGTCCCGGGCGTACGCCCCGTACTCCGGCTACCCGGTCGGCGTGGCGGCCCTGGTCGACGACGGCCGGATCGTGTCGGGCTGCAACGTCGAGAACGCCTCCTACGGGATCGGCCTGTGCGCCGAGTGCGGGCTGGTCTCGGAGCTCCAGAACACCGGAGGCGGCCGGCTCACGCACTTCACCTGCGTGGACGGCAGGGGCGAGATCCTCGTCCCGTGCGGCCGCTGCCGCCAGCTGCTCTACGAGTTCGGCGGCCCGCAGCTGCTGCTGGAGACGCCGGCGGGGATCCTGCCGCTGGCGGAGATGCTCCCGCAGGCCTTCGGCCCGGGCCACCTCACCAAGTAAGTCCCGCGCGGCCCCTCTGACCGGCGCAGAGGGGCCGCTCGGTTTCTGCAACGTCTTGCCGCACCACCGTGCACCCGCACTCCGGTGCACCACCGGAAGGAAAGCCATGACGCAGTTGTCGATGGATGCCGTCTCCGTCATCCGCACCAAGCGTGACCGCGGTGAGCTCAGCGACGAGCAGATCGACTGGGTCATCGACGCGTACACCGGCGGCGAGGTCGCCGACTACCAGATGGCCGCCCTCAACATGGCCATCCTGCTCAACGGCATGAACCGCCGCGAGATCGCCCGCTGGACGGCCGCGATGATCGCTTCCGGCGAGCGCATGGACTTCTCGGCGCTGTCCCGGCCGACGGCCGACAAGCACTCCACGGGCGGCGTCGGCGACAAGATCACGCTCCCGCTCGCCCCGCTGGTGGCGGCCTGCGGCGCGGCGGTCCCGCAGCTCTCCGGCCGGGGTCTCGGCCACACCGGCGGCACCCTGGACAAGCTGGAGTCGATCCCGGGCTGGCGCGCGCTGCTGTCGAACGAGGAGATGCTGCACGTCCTGGACACGACCGGCGCGGTGATCTGCGCGGCGGGCGACGGCCTGGCCCCGGCCGACAAGAAGCTGTACGCGCTGCGCGACGTCACGGGCACGGTGGAGGCGATCCCGCTGATCGCCTCGTCGATCATGTCGAAGAAGATCGCGGAGGGCACCGGCTCGCTGGTCCTCGACGTGAAGGTCGGCACCGGCGCCTTCATGAAGACCATCGAGGACGCGCGTGAGCTGGCCTCGACGATGGTCGGCCTGGGCACCGACCACGGCGTGAAGACGGTCGCGCTGCTGACGGACATGTCCACCCCCCTCGGTCTCACGGCCGGCAACGCCCTCGAGGTCCGCGAGTCGGTCGAGGTGCTGGCCGGCGGAGGCCCGGCCGACGTGGTGGAACTGACCATCGCGCTCGCCCGCGAGATGCTCGACGCGGCCGGCGTGAAGGACGCGGACCCGGCGAAGGCGCTGGCCGACGGCTCGGCGATGGACGTCTGGCGGCGCATGATCGCGGCCCAGGGCGGCGACCCGGACGCCCCGCTTCCCACGGCGAAGGAACAGCACGTCGTGAAGGCGGGCGCCTCCGGCGTGCTGACCCGCCTGGACGCCTACGACATCGGCATCGCCGCCTGGCGCCTCGGCGCGGGCCGCGCCCGCAAGGAGGACCCGGTGCAGGCGGGCGCGGGCGTCGAACTCCACGCCAAGCCCGGCGACACGGTGACGGAGGGCCAGCCCCTGCTGACCCTGCACACGGACACCCCCGAGCGCTTCGCGTACGCACTCGAGGCGGTGACCGGCTCGTACGACATCGGCGCGGCCGGCACCGGTTTCACCGCGTCCCCCGTGGTGCTGGAACGCATCGCCTGAACGGATCGCCCGACCCCGGCCCGCCCGCTCCGATGAGTTGGGCGCCCCGCGCCGGTCTACCGATCGTGGAATCGACGACACCGCCCGTGCTCACCCTGACCGGCCCCGTCACCCGCCCCCGGGTGACAGGGCTCGTCCACGACGTGCGGGCGCTGATGGAGGCCACCGGCGCCGCGGTCGTCGTCTGTGACGTGGCCGGGATCGGGCCGCCGGGGCTCATCGCCGTCGACCTGCTGGCGCGGCTTCAGCTGGCCGCCCGGCGGGCCGGGGGACGCCTACGGCTGCGCGCCCCCGATCCGGCCCTACGCGCCCTGCTCGATCTCGTCGGTCTCCGCTTCGAGGTGGAGGGGGAGGCCGAAGAGGGGGAACCAGCGCTGGGTGTCGAGGTAGAAGTGGAACCCGGTGAGACGGCCGTCTGAGATCTCCAGGACCTGGATCGCCCATGGGGTGAACCCGCCCTCGTCCGGGTCCGGCTTGTACTGCGCGAAGCCCGGCAGGCCGTTGACCTGGACCGGCAGCAGGCGCGAGCCCTCGCACGCGGAGCCGAGCGTGGTCATGAAGCCGGTGATGTCGTCGTGTCCCGTGAGCCACAGGTCGAACGGCGGCATCGTCATGACGGCGTCCTCGTGGAGGAGGGCCGTCAGCGCCGTCATGTCATAGCCCTCGAAGGCCGCCACATAGCGTTCGAGCAGTTTCCGCTGCTCCTCGTCCAGCGGGTCGGACACCGCCGCGTCCGCGCCGGAGGTCTCCCGCTCGGACAGGGTCGCCCGGGCTCGCTGGAGCGCGCTGTTGACCGAGGCGACCGTGGTGTCGAGCAGCTCGGCGACCTCGCTCGCCTTCCACGCCAGCACCTCCCGCAGGATCAGCACCGCCCGCTGCTTCGGCGGGAGCTGCTGGAGCGCGGCCATGAACGCGAGGCGCACCGACTCCTTGGCGACCGCCGCCTCCGCCGGGTCCTCCACCGTCGGCAGCACACGGGCGTCCGGCATCGGCTCCAGCCAGGTGTTCTCGGGGCGGGGGGACAGGGCTGCCTGAGCGAGCGGGGTCGACTCGGACAGGTCCATGGGGCGGGCCCGCTTGTTGCCGGCCGCCAGCATGTCCAGACAGACGTTCGTCGCGATCCGGTACAGCCACGAGCGCAGACTGGAGCGGCCCTCGAACTTCTCGTAGCTCCGCCAGGCGCGGATCAGGGTGTCCTGCACCGCGTCCTCGGCCTCGAAGGAGGAGCCGAGCATGCGGTAGCAGTAGCCGGTCAGCTCCGTCCGGTGCTTCTCCAGTGCGACGTCGATGCCGGTCGTCGTCGCCGTGCTGTTGCCCATCGTCCACCCACCCCTGTGGCCGTTCTGTCACGCGTCTTCGCGCCCAGCACTTCGGAAGCTACCGCAGCCCACTGACAATGGCCCGCCGAGTCGGCGAAGGCCCAGGTAGAAGGCGCGTTGCAGGCAGGTGGAAGCACGGTCGAAGGCGGGGGGAAGGCACGCGTCGAAGGCAGGTGGAAGGAGGGAAGGCGGGCGGAAGAGGGGCGGGAGGCGGGTGGAATGCGGGCGGAAGCATGCGCAGCGGCGCGGGGAGGGGCTCTCACACCAGCTGCTTCACGGACATCAGCAGGTGCCGGTGGGCCCCGGGCGCGTCCGCCGGGCCCAGCAGCGCCCGCTGTCCGGTCCCGAGCAGCTCCACCCGCAGTCTCGGCGCCTCGAAGGAGGCCAGCGCGTCCAGCAGGTAGGCCGGGTTGAAGGCCACGGTCACCTCCTCGGCGCCGGTCAGCCCGGCGGGCAGCCGCTGCGCGGCCACGTCGTCGCCGTGGCCGGCGCGCAGCAGGACGGAGTCGGCCGAGAAGTCCAGCCGCACCGGACTGTTCGCCTCCGCCACCACCGCGACCCTCCGCGCGGCCTCCGTCAGCGCCCCGCGCTCCACCTCGGCGACCGCGGCCCCCGCCATCTCGAACAGCTTCCCGTAGGCGGGCAGCCGTCCGTCCAGCCGCCGTACCACCGCCCGCGTCCGCCCGCCCTCGAACCCGATCGGGCCGGCCCCCGAGGCCCCGTCGAGCCCCACTCGGACGACCCCGCACCGGGCCAGTGACCGGGTCACGTCCAGCAGCCGCCGGGCCGGTACGAGCGCCTCCGCCACCCCTTCGGCGGCCGCCCGCGGCTGCCACTCCAGCCGCCGTACCGCGTACCGGTAGCGGTCCGACGCCGACAGCGTCATCTCAGCGCCTTCGAGGCGCAGTTGGACGCCGGTCAGCACCGGGAGCGTGTCGTCGCGGCCCGCGGCCACCGCGACCTGGGCGACGGCGGTCGCGAACCCGGCCGCGTCCACGGTGCCGTACGTCCGCGGCGGTTCGGGCGGAGCGGGGTAATCCTCGCGCGGCAGCGTCGACAGGCCGAAGCCGGTGCCGCCCGCCTCGACCGTGAACCGGGTGCCGTCCAGGGCGCAGCGCACCGGCCCGTCCGGCAGCACCTTGCAGATGTCGAGGAGCCGGCGGCCGAGCACGAGCACCCGGCCCGCCGCAGCCACCTCGGCGTCGGTCTCGATCCACGCCGCCGTCTCGAAGTCGCATCCCGACACGGTCAGCCGGCCCGCCGCCGCGTCCAGCAGCAGCCCGCCCAGCACGGGGACCGGCGTCCGCGCGGGCAGCGCGTGGGCCGCCCGGGCCACCGCCTCGACGAGGTCACCGCGGTCGATCCGGAACTCCATCGAAAAACCCCCTGCTCGTACCGGTCGTCGCGCGGAGGC
This sequence comes from Streptomyces rishiriensis, assembly GCF_030815485.1. Taxonomy (NCBI): domain Bacteria; kingdom Bacillati; phylum Actinomycetota; class Actinomycetes; order Kitasatosporales; family Streptomycetaceae; genus Streptomyces; species Streptomyces rishiriensis. Next base: position 5,325,001 of record NZ_JAUSWV010000002.1, read on the forward strand.
TATGCGCCACCACTGACAACCGGCTCCGGGCAGGGGGAGGACCGCGGGAGGGCCCGCGGGACGTTCAGTGTGCGGCGACCAGCGTCTGCCGGCGGGCCGCCCGGGTCCCGAACACCGTGATCGTCACGACGCCGAGCACCGCCAGGACACCCACGCCGACCGTGCCGGCCCAGCCGCCCGAGTGGAAGGCCAGGGCGCCGACGGTGGAGCCGGCGCTGGAGCCGATGTAATACGCGGACTGGTAGAGCGCGGAGGCCTGGGCGCGGCCCCTCGTCGCCGTCTTGCTGACCGCCGAGGAGGCCACCGCGTGCCCCGCGAAGAAGCCCGCCGTGATCAGGACCAGGCCCAGCAGGACCGGAATCAGCGAGTCCGCCAGCGACAGCAGCAGTCCGGTGGCTGTCGTGCCGCCCGCCAGGTACAGCGCGCCGCGTCGGCCCAGCCGGCCGACCAGCCGGCCCGCCGTCGACGCCGACACCGTGCCCACCAGGTACACCAGGAAGATCGAGCCGACGATGCCCTGGGGGAGGGAGAACGGGGCCTCCGTCAGCCGGTAGCCGATCACCGTGTACACGCCGCCGAAGACCGTCATGAACAGCGCGCCGATCGCGTACAGGCGGCGCAGCAGCGGGTCGGCGAGGTGCTCGCGGACCGTGCCGAGCAGCACGCGGGGCGCCAGTGAACCCGCCGTGAAGTGCCGGGGCGCCGGCAGCAGCAGGCGGAAGGCGATCGCGCAGGCCACCGCGAGGGCGCCGATCACCCCGACGGCCACCCGCCAGCCCCACTCCTGGGCGACCCAGCCGCTGATGACCCGGCCGCTCATCCCTCCGACGCTGTTGCCCGCCACGAACAGGCCGATCGCCGTGACGAGCGCCTTCGGCCGGACCTCCTCGGCGAGATACGCGGTCGCCGACGCCGGAAGACCGGCCAGCGCCGCGCCCTGCACCGCCCGCAGCACGACCAGCGTGCCCAAAGAGGGAGCGAACGGGACCAGCATGCCCACGCCGACCGCGACGCCGAGGGAGGCCGTCATCACCGTACGGCGGCCGTAGCGCTCCGACAGCGCGCTCATCGGGAGCACGAACAGCGCCAGTCCGCCGGTCGCCGCCGCCACCGTCCAGCTCGCCTGACCCGCCGCCACCCCGAAGTCGTCGGAGATCAGCGGCAGGAGCGCCTGCGTGGAGTACAGCAGGGCGAAGGTGGCCACACCGGCGAGGAAGAGCGCGAAGCTCATCCGGCGGTAGCCGGGGCCGCCGGGGGCCAGTCGGGAGTCGGCGGAGCGGGGAGCGGAGGGGACGGAAGCGGAGGACGCGGCGCCCACGATCGTGGACGCCCCGGTACTGGCGGGAGACATGCTTCGAAGTTACGTACGCCCCGGCTCATCCGTCCAATGCATGGAATCGTCATAATCGTTCCCATGGTGCATCAGCAGAGGTCAGAGGCTCGCCTGTCACCGTCCAGTGACACAGAAGACATGGCGGACATGTCGCGGACGCTGGCCCCCCGGCTCGCGTACTTCGCCGGAGTCGCCCGTACCGAGCACGTCACGCGTGCCGCGCAGGAGATGCAGGTCCCGCAGTCGACGCTCTCCCGGGCCATGGTCCGCCTCGAACAGGACCTGGGCGTCGATCTCTTCGCCCGCCACGGCCGCACGGTCTCCCTCACCCCCGCCGGGCGCACCTTCCTCGCCTCCGTCGAGCGCGCCCTCGGCGAGATCGAGCGGGCCGCCGACGAGGTCCGGGCGGACGCCGACGCGGCCACCGGCAAGGTCGCCTTCGGCTTCCTGCACACCATGGGCGCGGAGACCGTCCCCGGACTGATCCACGCCTTCCGCGCCGACCACCCGCGCGTCCGCTTCAGCCTGGTCCAGAACTACGGCGAGGCGATGCTCGAGCGGCTGCGGGCGGGGGAGCTGGACCTCTGTCTGACCTCCCCCGTCCCGGACGCCCCCGACCTGGTGGCCCGCCGCCTCGACGAGCAGAAACTGCGCCTGGTCGTTCCCGCCGACCACCGTCTCGCCGCCCGCAGAAGGGTCCGCCTCGCGGAGGCCGCCGACGAGACCTTCGTGACCCTGGAACCGGGCTACGGCCTGCGCCGCATCACCGACGACCTCTGCAAGGAGGCCGGTTTCCGGCCCCGGATCGCCTTCGAGGGCGAGGAGGCGGAGACTCTGCGCGGACTGGTGGCGGCGGGGCTCGGGGTGGCGCTGCTGCCGCCGCCCGCCGTGGCCCGGCCCGGTGTGGTCGAGCTGACGGTCACGGCCCCGAGAGCCGCCCGCGAGATCGGCGTGGCATGGCTGGACGGCCACCCGGACACCCCGCCCGTGGCGGCCTTCAAGAAGTTCCTGCTGTCGAGAAGGGGCAACCTCCTCCCGAACTGAGGACGGCACCCGAGGACGGCGCCCGGGACCGCACCCGAGGACGGCGCCCGAGGACGGCGCCCGGGACCGCACCCGAGGACGGCGCCCGAGGACGGCGCCCAGGACTGCGCCTGGGGACCGCGCCCTGGGACCGTGCCGGACGCGCCCGGAGGCCGTGCCGGACGACCGGGCCCAAGGATCGCGCCCGAGAGGCGGAGCCTTACCGGGTGAGGCGTGAGAGGCGAGGGGAGGGTGCACACGCGCGTGCGGTCCCTCAAGGGGGGTGCCCAGGGGCGTGGCTCAGGGGCATGCCCGCGGGGCGGTCCTCAGGGGCGCCCCGGGCGCCGTAACGAGGTGCCGAACCCCACGGCCAGCGGCATCCGCAGCCCGAGCGGCGGCGGGGCGGCCAGGGCGTCCTCCACCGGCCGGGAGAGCGCCCGGCCGAACAGCGCGCCCATGACGAAGTCCTCGGCCAGCGCGAGGACTTCACCGCGGTACTGGTGCAGCCCGTGCCCGTCGGAGTGCACCTCGAACCGGCAGACGTCCCGGTTCGCCTTCTTGGCCCGTGCCGCGAGCCGGAACGACAGCTCGGGGTCGCAGCGCTCGTCGTTCGTGCCGTGCACGATCAGCACCCGCCGCCCCGCCAGCTGCTTCACCGGTTCGGGTGGCGCGGCCATGTCCTCCTCCGGGAGCCAGGGAGCGATCGCGAGAACGGAGTTGACGGCCTCGTGCCCGGCCGCCCGCAGCGCGGCCCGCGCACCCATGTCGACGCCGGTCAGGCACACGGGGACGTCTCCGTAACGCCGTACGACCTCATCGGCCGCCCAGGCCGCGTCGGCCGCGAGATGCGCCTCGCTGCCGTTCCAGCCGCGGTAGCGGTAGTGCACGGCGTGGACGGCGAGGCCGTCCTCGCGTCCCGCCCGGGCCAGCCTGCGCCCCAACCCCCGCACGGAGGCCGCCGCCCACACGGCGGACGGCTTCCGGCCGGAAACCTCCTCGCCGCCCGGGAGCAGCAGCACTACCCCGCTCACCGCCGTCGGAGCGGGGCCGAGCGCCTTCCCCAGCCGGACCGTCCGAACCGGCGTCACATCCTGTGCCATGACAGAACAGTGTCAGAAGCACCGATGTACTCCACCCGTCCGGGCGGTCACCGTTACGTATCGGCGGAGTTGTACAGCGCGCCGTCTACGCGCGTAGGAGTTAGAGTGCCGAAATGACGAGCCAGAGCACCCAGGCGGGCATCACCCCGAGCCCGGACCAGATCCGGCGGGCACCCAAGGTTCTGCTGCACGACCATCTCGACGGCGGGCTGCGTCCCGGCACGATCGTCGACCTCGCCCGGGACGCCGGGTATGCCGGGCTCCCGGAAAGCGACCCCGGCAAGCTGGGCATCTGGTTCCGGGAGGCCGCCGACTCCGGTTCGCTGGAACGGTATCTGGAGACCTTCTCGCACACCGTCGGCGTCATGCAGACCCGCGACGCGCTGGTCCGGGTCGCCCGCGAGTGCGCGGAGGACCTCGCCGAGGACGGTGTCGTCTACGCGGAGGTGCGTTACGCGCCCGAGCAGCACCTCGAGGGCGGACTGAGCCTCGAAGAGGTCGTCGAGGCCGTCAACGAGGGCTTCCGGGAGGGCGAACGGACGGCCCGGCGCAACGGGCACCGCATCCGGGTCGGCGCCCTGCTCACCGCCATGCGACACGCGGCCCGCGCCCTGGAGATCGCCGAACTCGCCAACCGCTACCGAGACCTGGGAGTCGTCGGCTTCGACATCGCGGGCGCGGAGGCGGGCTTCCCGCCCACCCGGCACCTCGACGCCTTCGAGTACCTGAAGCGCGAGAACAACCACTTCACCATCCACGCGGGCGAGGCCTTCGGGCTGCCGTCCATCTGGCAGGCCCTTCAGTGGTGCGGCGCCGACCGGCTCGGCCACGGGGTGCGCATCATCGACGACATCGAGATCGCCGCCGACGGCGCGGTGAAGCTCGGCCGGCTCGCCTCCTACGTCCGCGACAAGCGCATCCCGCTCGAACTGTGCCCCAGCTCCAACCTCCAGACCGGAGCGGCCGCCTCCTACGCCGAGCATCCCATCGGCCTGCTGCGCCGGCTCCACTTCCGGGCCACCGTCAACACGGACAACCGTCTGATGTCCGGCACCAGCATGAGCCGGGAATTCGAGCACCTGGTCGACGCGTTCGGCTACACGCTCGACGATCTCCAGTGGTTCTCTGTCAATGCTATGAAGTCAGCATTCATTCCTTTCGATGAACGACTTGCCATGATCAGTGACGTGATCAAGCCCGGTTATTCCGAGCTGAAGTCCGAATGGCTGTTCCAGCAGACCGCCTCCACCAGCGGTTATACGGCCACGGAGGGCTGAGTAGCGGTTTTCCGGCGTACGGAATGCGGGCGGGTGTTCACCATCCGTCCGCATTTTGATGTTTGCCGCCGACCCCCCTCCGTGTTTACGGTCGAGAACCGCTCAGTTCCCCGTATCCCATTCGAGGACGCATTCATCATGAAGCAGTCTGCTGCCAAGACCCTCGGCGTCGCCGCTCTCGGTGCCGCCTTCGCCGCCGTCGGTGCGGGCGCCGCGAACGCCGCACCCGCCGTCCCGGACGCCACGCAGGCCCTGGACGGTGTCACCAGGACGCTGCCGGCGGAGAACCTGACCTCGGCGGTGCCCGCGGCCGGTGAAGTGCTGACGCAGGCTCAGCCGGCCCTCGGCGCGGGCCTGGCCGCCGCGCAGCCGGTCGCCGAGAAGCTGCTCGCCGAGGGGCCGACCGCGCCCGTCGCCGGTCTGCTCGGTGGTCTGCCGCTCAAGGGCCTGCCCACGCACGGCCTGCCGGTGAACGGCATCCCGCTGGGCTGAACGGCTCCGCCCGCACACGAAACGCCGTCGGGGCGCACCCGGGAACACCGGGCGCGCCCCGACGGCGTCGCCGGGGGCGGGCGTCACCAGGCGGTGCGCGCCGCCTTGTCCTCCGACGGCAGCAGGACCCACAGCGCTATGTAGAGCAGGAACTGCGGGCCGGGCAGCAGGCAGGAGAGCACGAAGATCACACGCATCGTGGTCGCGGAGGTGCCGAAGCGCCGGGCCAGCGCGGCGCACACTCCGCCGATCATGCGGCCGTTGGTGGGGCGAGCGAGGCTGGACATCTGCGGCTCCTTCGCGAGCGTCTGCCGGAGGCGGCCCCTTCGGCCGCTCCATCTGCCTTCCACGCTACGGTGACGAAGGGGACGAAACGTCGCTCTACGGTGCGACCCCGACCCTGGTAATCCTCGGGGTCAGACCCTGAGCGGCCTCCTCCTGACGGACCGCGGCCCACCCCCGGCGCTCGTCCCTGCGGCGCAGCCACGCACGCGCCGTCGGGACCACCGTGACGTGCGCCAGCGCCACGCCCAGGGTGTTCAGCAGCATCGAGTCGACGTCCACGACCTGACCGGGCACCCCGGTCTGCAACAGCTCGATGCCCAGCGACAGCAGGGCGCCCGCCGTGACCGTACGGATCAGGGAGGCGAGCGGCGAGACCCGGAGCCTGCCGTGCACCAGCGGCAGCAGAAAACCCAGCGGGGCCAGCAGCCCCAGCCCCTCGCCGATCCGCCGGGCCGCCTCGGGCCAGCCCAGTCTCAGGTCGGCCCGGATCCCGTCGAGCGGATGGAGATTGGCCGGTACCACCCAGGGAACGTTCACCGGACGCAGCGCGACCCAGGCGACGAACACGAGGTGGGCGGCCAGGAGGAGAATCCCGGTCGCTCGGATGCGGATCGCGGCGCTGCCGCCGATGGAGCCTTGACGCTGCACGCCCCCCAAGACGCGCCCTCCGGCACGATCGGTTCCGGCCCGTACTCCGGCACCGCCGCCCGGCACCCGCCCCGCCCGTCCGCCGGCCCCCGGCCGACAGACGGTGACCTGCGGCGACCACGGCCACCGGACGCGCCGTGAGGCGTCCGCCACACCGGCCGTACGCCCGCTCCGGCTCAGCTGCCGCCGGTGACCGCCGAGGACGGGGGCTCCGCGCTCCCGGGGCGGGAGCGGACCTCGTCGGTGCACTCGTAACGGCGCAGCGGGTCGGAGCCGGGGCCGCCCAGGATCACCGAGCCGTCGCCCTCGGCCGCCGCCGAGTCGGAGAACGTGCAGACGAGCTGGGCGAGGGCGTACGAGGTCAGGCTTCCCGGTCGGGCGCTCAGCCGCAGCGCGTCGTCGGGGTCGTTCGGACCGGGCCCGCCGACCGTCATACCGCCGCGCACGTCCGTCGTGTACCCGGCCTCCTTCTCGCCCGCCGACGGCGACTCGGCGAGCTGGTCGAGCAGGCCCTGCGCCACCACCACCCGCCGCTCGGAGTCGGCCGCGCCGTCCTGCACCCGCACGGACCGGTCGACGGTCACCAGCGACGAACCGCACAGCAGGAACACCTGCACCGGCACGCCCGCCCGGGCGGACTGCGAGGTCACGTCCGGCTCGGTGAGCGAACAGCGCGCCCGGGAGGGCGCCGGCCCGAAGTCGGTGGGCACCTCGGTCGCCCGGATCCCGCAGCCGGCGAGCAGACCGGCCAGGCCGGCCAGCAAGGAAACGGCGCGCAGCCGTCGTACCGTCGCACGGCGCATGGTCACTACGCGTCCCCCTTGTCCTGCGCGGACTTCCCGGACTGCACGGGCATGGACTGGACGGACCGCACCGGCCGGGCGGCCCGATCGTCCTCCTCGCCGCCCTGGTCCGCCGCCTCCAGGACGCCCCGGGGCAGCCGCAGCGTGAACACGGCGCCGCCCTCCGGGGAGTTGGCGGCGGTGATCTCACCGCCGTGGATGTGGGCGTTCTCCAGGGCGATGGACAGGCCGAGCCCGCTGCCCTCGGAGCGCGGCCGGGAGGCGCTCGCCTTGTAGAACCGGTCGAAGACGTGCGGCAGCACATCCTCCGGGATGCCGGGCCCGTGGTCGCGCACGGAGATGACGACCGCGTCGTCCGCCGCCGAGACCGACACCCGCACCGGCGACCCGCCGTGCTTCAGCGCGTTGCCGATGAGGTTGGCGAGGATCACGTCCAGGCGACGCGGGTCGAGCAGGGCGTGGATGCCGCGCTCGGCGTCCAGGTCGACCGCGTCCAGCCAGGCGCGCGCGTCGATGCAGTGGGTGATCTGGTCGGCGACGTCGACGTCGTCCAGGACCAGCCGCGCCGTACCGGCGTCGAAGCGGGTGACCTCCATCAGGTTCTCGACGAGGTTGTTCAGCCGCCGCGTCTCGCTGACCACCAGCCGCACCGCGGGCTCGATCATCGGGTCGATGCTGCCCGACTCGGCGTCCAGCTCCTCCTCCAGCACCTCCGCGACGGTGGTGATGGCGGTCAGCGGCGTGCGCAGCTCGTGCGACATGTCGGCGACGAACCGGCGCGAGGCGTCGTCCCGCGCGGCCATGTCGGCGACCCGCTTCTCCAGGGACTCGGCCGCCCGGTTGAACGTCCGTGACAGATCCGCGAGTTCGTCCGTACCGGACACCCGCAGCCGCGTGTCGAACCGGCCCTCGCCGAGCCGCCGCGCCGCGACGCCCAGCCGGTGCACCGGCTTCAGCACGGTCGTCCCGGCGGCCTGGGCGAGCAGCGCGGCCCCGATCAGCGCGAGACCGGTGGCGATGCCCAGGGACCAGGCCAGCGAGTTGAGGTCCTTGGCCTCCGGCTCCAGCGACTTGCGCATGTACCCGGTCGGCCCGCCCCCGATCACCTTCGTCCCGGCCACCAGATACGGCGTCCCGTGGTCGACGACCCGCTGCCAGTACAGATGGAAGGGCGACGAGTTGCCGCCCGTGACGTCCTGCTGCCTGTTCACCGCCGTACGCAGCGACCCGGGCACGTCCTCCAGCGAGAACCCGCTCAGCCCGCCCGAGTTGCCGTAGACGGTCGTGCCGCTCGCGTCCTCGCCCACCAGCAGCACGCTGAAGCGCTGGCTGCTGTTGGCCATCTGGCCGGCGGTGTGCTGGAGCTCGTCCTGCGAGGGATGCTCGGGCAGCGAACCCGCGCGGTTCTGCATCTCCTGTTCGAAGTCCCGCAGCACGGCACCCTGGGTACGGGTCAGCACCGCCTCGCGGTTGAGCCAGTACGCGATGCCGGACGCGGACACGGCCGCGGTCAGCGCCACCGCCCCGAAGACGACGACGAGCCGCAGCCGCAGGCTGGTGAAACGCAGCCGCGAGAGTCTTCCCTTACGCGCCGCGGACCAGCCGCGGAGCCCCCCTTGCGACTGGGTCACTGAGGGGCGTCCAGGCGGTAGCCGACACCGCGCACGGTACGGATCAGGACCGGGGACGACGGCACGTCCTCCACCTTGGCCCGCAGCCGCTGGACACAGGCGTCCACCAGGCGCGAGTCACCCAGGTAGTCGTGCTCCCACACCAGCCGCAGCAACTGCTGCCGGGACAGCGCCTGTCCCGGCCGCCGGCTCAGCTCGAGCAGCAGCCGCAGTTCGGTCGGCGTGAGCTGGAGGTCCTCGCCGTTCTTCGTCACCGTCATCGCCGCGCGGTCGATGACGAGACTGCCGAACGTCGCCGAATCGCTCGACTCGCGCTCCCCGCGCCGCAGCACGGCCCGGATCCGGGCGTCCAGCACCCGGCCCTGCACGGGTTTGACGACATAGTCGTCGGCGCCGGACTCCAGCCCGACGACCACGTCGATGTCGTCGCTGCGCGCGGTCAGCAAGATGATCGGCAGTTGGTCGGTGCGCCGGATGCGCCGGCACACCTCGAAACCGTCGATGCCGGGCAGCATCACGTCCAGCACGATGAGATCCGGCCGCTGCTCGCGCAGCAGCTTCAGACCGTCCTCACCGCTGGCAGCGGTGGCCACCCGGTGTCCCTGGCGCGTCAGTGAGAGCTCCAGGGCCGTACGGATGGCGTCGTCGTCCTCGATCAGCAACAGGGAAGGCACGGGCTCATTCTGGCCCATGAGGGGGCTGTCGTTCGACCTGTGGGTCGGTGGTGAGGCGCCGGAGGAGGGTGGTTCCGGTGGCGCGGGCCGGGTGCAGGGGGTCGGACGCATCCCGCGAACACCCGTGCGGGTGCCGTACGCCGGTGCGGTCCGCAACCCGCAGACCTGCGGTTTCGCCGGGCCGGAGCGGCTCCGCGCGGGTGCGTGGACCGAGGTGTCGGGCCGGTCCGACAGGGCCGCCCGGCCCTCGCCGCCCGGCCGCGGATCCCGCCCGAGACGGGAGACCTGCCGCAAACCCGCGCGGCATCGCGCCGTCCTCGTCGTGCACCTCCGGTCCCGGAGCGGCGGCCGGGCGTGGGGGCGCCGGTGGCGGCGGTCACACGGCCGCGGGGCCGGCCGGGGGGTCGGCGGCGGGTGGTCCGGTGCCGGCGCCGGGCCGGGAGCCACCCCGGCAGCGTCCCGCGGTGACCTGCGCGAACCAGGTCAACTGCCGTACCGGGGACGCCTGTGGGCGGTCTGTGGTGTTGCCGTGACAGGGCCCTGTGACAGGTCTGTGACAGTCGGCGGACACGGCGATGAAGTGGCCCGGGCAATCTTTTGGTCACGGACAGGGCGACGCGGAACCACAGCGAAGCCCGACCGGGCAGGACCGAACACCGGAAGTCCACGACGGGGGGCGCGAGATGAACACGCTGCACGGTATGAGCACCAACGCAGTCGCAGTCGTCACGCGTCTGCACGACGTGCACCGGGGTTCCGAGAAGTCCGGCGCCGAGGGGAGCCCCTCCCGCGCGAGCGGTTTCGAACGTGCGGGGGGACGGGGGTGCGCTCGCGGCGCCGGGCGTCAGCACACCGCCTTCATGACGGTGGTCGACACGGGGGAACAGGCGGCTCACGGGGGAGCCGCGTACAGGGAGGACACGGGGGAGCGCCGCTCGCTGACCGAGGCGGAGTTCACCGCCTACGTCCAGGAGCGCCGCGCCTCCCTGTACGCAACCGCCTACCACCTCACCGGCGACCGCTTCGCGGCCGAGGACCTGCTCCAGAGCGCGCTGTTCTCGACGTACCGGGCGTGGGACCGGATCAGTGACAAGGCCGCGGTCGGCGGATACCTCCGCCGGACGATGACCAACCTGCACATCAGCGCGTGGCGCCGCCGCAAGCTGAACGAGTACCCGACCGAGGAGCTGCCGGAGACGGCGGGCGACACGGACGCGATGCGCGGCACCGAGCTGCGCGCGGTCCTGTGGCAGGCGCTGGCCCGGCTCCCCGAACTCCAGCGGACGATGCTGGTCCTGCGCTACTACGAGGGCCGCACCGACCCGGAGATCGCGGAGATCCTCGGCATCAGTGTCGGCACGGTGAAGTCCAGCATCTGGCGGTCGCTCCGCCGGCTGCGCGAGGACGAGGTCCTCAGCTTCGGCCGTGACGAGGAGGACGCCTTCGGGGAGCTTGTCGCCTGAGGGTGAACGGGGGAAGGGCCCGGCTCCGCTCAGGGGAGCCGGTGAACGGGGGAAACACGGGGGAAGCGGTACCGGGGGGCCCGACGGGGGACGTCGGGGAGCGGTACCGCGCAAGCACGGGGGAAGCACCACCCGGGGGGACACGGGGGAGCACCGAGGAAGCGGGGCTGGAGGGCCGGGGGGTCCATCCAGTCCCGCTTCTGCGTGCGGCCCGTGCGAGCGCCCTAGGCGGCCGTACGGGCCGCCGGGGTGCGGGGGCCGGTGGCCGCCGCCGCCAGACGGCCCAGGGCCTCGTCGCGGTCGCAGGCGTGCGCCCCGAGCGCGGTCTGGCGGGCGACGATGGAGCGTTCGGTGCGCATCAGACGCCAGCCGCGGCGCAACAGGAAGGGCACCGACTTGCGGCCCTCCCTCAGATCGCGCAGGAAGCGGCGGCGGAAGGTCTTCACCGGGCCACGGCTCAGGCACAGCGCGTCGGCCAGGACACCCAGTTCACGGCACCGGTTCACGATCTCGGCGGCGAAGATGCCCTCCGCGATGAACAGCGGCGTCCGCCCGATGTCGATCGCGTCCTCGCCGGTGCGGGCGCTGAGCGAGATGTCGTAGACGGGAACGTTCGTACGGCCCGTGCCGCACAGCTCCACGATCGAGGCGACGGCCGTGTCCGCGTCCCACGATGCGGGGTGGTCCCAGTCGATGTCGGAACTCCCGGCGACGAGCGGCAGCGTCGGGTCGTCGCGCTCCTTGTAGAAGTCGTCGAGCCGCAGTACCGGAAGGCCGGAACGGGCGGCGAGCAGGGACTTGCCGGAGCCGGAAGGGCCGCAGAGCAGCACGACTCGCGTCGGTATGGGCGGAGGGGAGGTCACGGGACACCAGTGTGAGGCATCCCCCCGGGCGTCAACGACCCCGCGGGTCGGCTTTGATGCGCGCGTCACACCTCAACTACCCTTCGTGTCGACCTGATCACCTTGCGCATCAGAAGGCGGCATCGCGATGGCCCGACACGCTTCCCCCCAGACCACCACCGGCCGGCGCGCCCTCGCCGCCCTCGCGACCGCCGGGGTGGCGCTGGGCGCCGGCGCCGGGACCGCGGCCGCGGCCACCGGCGAACCCGCCGTCGACGTGGTGCGGACGCGCCCCACCTCGATCGGTCACCTCGACCCGCAGGCGGGCGTACAGGGGGCCCTCGGCTCCCTGGCGTACGTCACCGGCGCGGTCTCCGGCCTCAAGCCCAACCCCCTCGCGGGCACCGGCGTCGACCCCCTCGACAACGGCGTCGGCACCCAGCTCGCGGACTTCAAGCCGCTGACCTCCCAGATGCTCACCGGGCCGGTGGCGCAGGCACAGTCCATCGGCTCGATCCCGGTCCTGGGGGACGTGACGAAGGTGCTGGGCGGCTGACGCCGGCCCGCACGGACGGAAGCCGCGCCGCCCCCGGACGGAGGGGTGGCGCGGCTTCCGCGTCTCGGTGGGCCGTTGAGCCGCCCTAGTACGACGAGCCCGAGGCGCCCAGCGAACCCGTCGGGTGCCAGACCGTCTTCGTCTCCAGGAAGGCCGTCATGCGGTCGGTGCCCGGCGTCGCCGTCCAGTCGTCCACAGGCTGTGGACGAAGGACGCGCTTCAGATTGTCGGCCGCCGCGATCTCCAGCTCCTTCGCCAGCACGTCGTCGGCGCCCGCGAGGTCGATCGCGTTGACGTCCTGGTGGGCGGCGAGGGGCGCCGCGATCTCCGCCGTACGGCCGGAGAGGACGTTGACGACTCCGCCGGGCACGTCGGAGGTGGCCAGCACCTCGCCGAGCGACAGCGCCGGGAGCGGGGAGCGCTCACTCGCGATCACGATCGCCGTGTTGCCGGTCGCGATCACCGGGGCGAGGACGGAGACCAGGCCCAGGAAGGACGACTCCTGCGGGGCCAGAACCGCGACCACGCCCGTCGGTTCCGGCGAGGAGAGGTTGAAGTACGGGCCCGCGACCGGGTTTCCGCCGCCCACGACCTGGGCGATCTTGTCGGTCCAGCCCGCGTACCAGACCCAGCGGTCGATGGTCGCCTCGACCTGCTCGGCGGCCTTGGACTTCGACAGGCCCTCGGCGTCGGCGACCTCGTGGACGAACTGGCCCTTGCGGCCCTCCAGCATCTCCGCGACGCGGTAGAGGATCTGGCCCCGGTTGTACGCCGTCGCCCCGGACCAGCCGCCGAACGCCTTGCGCGCGGCGACGACCGCGTCACGGGCGTCCTTGCGGGAGGACTGCGGTGCGTTGGCCAGCCACTTGCCCTTTGCGTCGGTCACCTCGTACACCCGGCCGCTCTCGGAACGCGGGAACTTCCCGCCGACGTACAGCTTGTAGGTCTTGAAGACGCTGAGTCGCTGCTGCTCGGTCTTGTCGGTCTTATCGGACATCGAGGTACGCCTCCAGGCCGTGGCGGCCGCCCTCGCGGCCGAAGCCCGACTCCTTGTAGCCGCCGAACGGCGACGTCGGGTCGAACTTGTTGAACGTGTTGGACCAGATCACGCCCGCGCGGAGCCTGCTCGCCACCGCGAGGATGCGGGAGCCCTTCTCCGTCCAGATGCCGGCCGACAGGCCGTACGGCGTGTTGTTGGCCTTGGCGACGGCCTCCTCCGGCGTGCGGAAACTGAGGACCGACAGGACAGGGCCGAAGATCTCGTCGCGGGCGACGGTGTGCGCCTGGGTGACGTTCGTGAAGAGCGTCGGGGCGAACCAGTACCCGGAGGTGGGCAGTTCGCAGTCCGGGGACCAGCGTTCGGCGCCCTCCGCCTCACCCTGCTCGACGAGCGTGGTGATGCGCGAGAGCTGCTCGGCGGAGTTGATCGCGCCGATGTCGGTGTTCTTGTCGAGCGGGTCGCCGAGCCGGAGGGTGGCGAGGCGGCGCTTCAGCGACTCCAGCAGCTCGTCCTGGATCGACTCCTGGACGAGGAGCCGGCTGCCCGCGCAGCAGACCTGGCCCTGGTTGAAGAAGATGCCGCTGACGATGCCCTCGACGGCCTGGTCGATCGGCGCGTCGTCGAAGACGATGTTGGCGCCCTTGCCGCCCAGTTCGAGCGTGACCTTCTTGTGCGAGCCCGCGACCTGCCGGGCGATCGCCTTGCCGACGGCGGTGGAGCCGGTGAAGGCGACCTTGTTCACGTCCGGGTGCGCGACCAGCGCGGCCCCCGCGTCGCCGTAGCCGGGGAGGATGTTGACGACGCCCTTCGGCAGGCCCGCCTGGCGGCAGACGTCCGCGAAGAACAGGGCGGACAGCGGGGTCGTCTCGGCGGGCTTGAGCACCACCGTGTTGCCCGTCGCCAGCGCCGGGGCGATCTTCCACGCCAGCATCAGCAGCGGGAAGTTCCAGGGGATGACCTGGCCGGCGACGCCCAGCGGCTTCGGGTCCACGCCGAAGCCCGCGTGGTCGAGCTTGTCCGCCCAGCCCGCGTAGTAGAAGAAGTGCGCGGCGACCAGGGGCAGGTCGGCGTCGCGCGTCTCCTTGATCGGCTTGCCGTTGTCCAGTGTCTCCAGGACCGCCAGTTCGCGGCTGCGCTCCTGGATGATCCGGGCGATGCGGAACAGGTACTTGGCGCGCTCGGAGCCCGGCAGCGCGGACCACTTCCCGAAGGCCTTGCGGGCGGCCCGCACGGCCCGGTCGACGTCCGCCTCGCCCGCCTGGGCGATCTCGGACAGGACCTCCTCGGTGGACGGCGAGACGGTCTTGAAGACCTTGCCGTCGGCCGCCTCGGTGAACTCACCGTCGATGAACAGACCGTAGGAGGGGGCGATGTCGACGACCGAGCGGGACTCGGGGGCCGGAGCGTACTCGAATGCGGATGCAGTCGTGGATGCCATGGTGATCAGTCCACCGTCACGTAGTCGGGGCCGGAGTAGCGGCCGGTGGCCAGCTTCTGACGCTGCATCAGCAGATCGTTCAGGAGCGAGGAGGCGCCGAAGCGGAACCAGTGGTTGTCCAGCCAGTCCGCACCCGCGGTCTCGTTGACCAGGACGAGGAACTTGATCGCGTCCTTGGTGGTGCGGATGCCGCCGGCGGGCTTCACGCCGACCTGGACGCCGGTCTGGGCGCGGAAGTCCCGCACGGCCTCCAGCATGAGAAGGGTGTTCGCGGGAGTGGCGTTGACGGCGACCTTGCCGGTCGAGGTCTTGATGAAGTCGGCGCCCGCGAGCATGCCGAGCCAGCTCGCCCGGCGGATGTTGTCGTACGTCGACAGCTCGCCCGTCTCGAAGATGACCTTCAGCCGGGCGGCCGTCCCGCACGCCTCGCGCACGGCGGTGATCTCGTCGTACACCTTCAGGTACTTGCCCGAGAGGAACGCCCCGCGGTCGATGACCATGTCGATCTCGTCGGCGCCCGCGGCGACGGCGTCGCGGACGTCGGCGAGCTTCACCGCGAGGGCCGCGCGGCCGGCCGGGAAGGCGGTGGCGACCGAGGCGACCTTGACGCCCGAGCCGGCGACGGCCACCTTCGCGGTGGCGACCATGTCCGGATACACACAGACCGCGGCCGTGGTCGGGGTCGTGCGGTCGGTCGGGTCGGGGTGGACCGCCTTCGCGCCGATCGCCCGGACCTTGCCCGGGGTGTCCGCGCCTTCCAGCGTCGTCAGGTCGACCATCGAGATGGCGAGGTCGATGGCGTACGCCTTCGCGGTCGTCTTGATGGAACGGGTGCCGAGCGCGGCGGCGCGCGCCTCCAGGCCGACCGTGTCGACGCCGGGCAGCCCGTGGAGGAAGCGGCGCAGCGAGCCGTCGGACGCCGTGACGTCCGTGAGTGCGTCGGCTGCGGTAGGTGTATTGGTGGGCATGGTCACCAGACGAGCATATCTACGCGCGTAGCGGCTGTACACCCCGGCGGTTGCATCCGTGCTCGTCGTGAACGGCGGGGCCGTGGACGAGCGGGCCGCCGGGCGTCGGGCAGAATCGGGGCCATGACGACCCCGGAAGACCAGTCACCCGCGCCGCAGCCTTCGGCACCCGAGACCAAGGACCGCGTCTACCGGTCGCCCGCGGGCGTGGCCGGTGGCGTGCTGCTGCTGGGCCTGGCGGGCTGGCTCGGCATCGACGCGATCCTGACGGGCGAGGGGCGCACGCCGTGGCTGGCGCTCGCGGCGCTGATCCTGTTGGTGCCCCTGATCGTCGCCTTCACGCTGCGGCCCGCGGTGTTCGCGGGTCAGGACCGGCTCCGGGTGCGCAACCCCTTCCGGGTGATCGTGCTGCCGTGGGGGCAGGTGGCCTCGCTGCGGTCCGGCTACTCCAACGAGGTCGTCGCCGTGTCGGGGAAGAAGTTCCAGCTGTGGTCCATCCCCGTCTCGCTGCGGGCGCGCAAGAAGGCCACCCGGCGGGAGTCCAAGGCGGCGGCGGGGCGGACCGGCGGCCAGGAGGTGCGGGGCAGCGGCGGGTTCGGCGGCCTCGGCGGCGGCTCGCTGCGTGGCGGCGGCACCGTACCGGACGGGCCGGTGCGCGCCGAGACCGACCGCGTCATGGACGAGTTGCGACAGCTGTGGGAGTCGCGCGAGAAGGCGGAGACCGCACAGGGTGAGGTGACCGCGCGCTGGGCCTGGGAGATCCTCGGCCCGGCGGTGGCGGGGGCCGTCGTGCTGGGGATCCTGCTGGCCGTGGGATGAGGACGCCGCGCCCGGTGCGAGCCCTGGAACGCGCGCTGTGAGGTCGGTGGAACGCGCGGTGTGAGGTCGGTGATGCGCCGGGTGCCGGCGCTGGGGGGTGGGGCGTGGGGCGTGGGGCGGGGCGTGCGGGTCCGGAGATCCGGAGGCCGGGAGGTCCAGAGGTCCGGGATCCGGGGTGCGGGGCTTCGGGGGCCGAAGGCGAGGTCGGCGGAGTGGGTGGGGCGGATCGTGATCGGGGCGTTGCGGTGGATCACAGGGTCGCGGCACGTGCCCCGGTCGAGACGGCCGTTCTGCTGGGCCGGGAATCTGGTGGGTCGGTAGGTCGGGGGAGCGATGAGTACACATTCTGCTGAGGTTCTGCGGTTGCCCGACGGGGCGATACCCGGGGGATGCCGGTCCTGGGAGGCCGAGCAGACGGGGCGCTGGACGCGGGGGCTGCCGCCGCGCTGGGTGCCCGTGCGGGCGCGGACGTCCGTGTTCGTGGCACTGCAGCCGGTGGCCGTGGCCGGTGCCGGTCTCTTGCACCGGTTCGGCGGACTGCCCGCCTGGGCTGCCGCGTTGATCGCCCTGCACCTGGTGTGGCTCGTGCTGCGGCCCGAGGCGGCCCTGGTCCTCGTGCCCTTCGCCGCTGCCGCCGCTCTGACGACGGGGGACTTGGCCTGGCCCGTGCGGCTGGGGCTGTCGGCCGCGCTCGTGGGCGTCTGGACGGTCGTGGGCGTGCGGCTGACCGCGCGGAGGCGGCAGCGGGCGGCGGGGCTGGAGGCCGCCGGCGGAGTCACCGCGGAGGTGCCCCTGGCTTCCGGGGCCATGGGCGCACGGATGGAGCGGGGCACGTTCCTGCTGTGGTCCGGGCTCGTGACGGTCGTCGGCGGCGGGGTCCTGTACGTCACCGCGGACCTCTGGGACCTGGCCGAGGACCGGCAGGTGGTTCCGGCGGCCGGCTGGTGCCTCGCCGGGCTCGGCCTCACCGTGCTGTACTCCGCGGCGCTGGCCCGCCGCCGGGCCGCGGGCCTGCGCCGGGCGCCCGTCCCGGTGCTGCGCGTGCTCGTACGGGAGAACCACGAGGTCGAGACCGAGGTCTTCGCCGCCGACGACGTCGCCGCGCTGCGCCCCCTGTTCACGGTGTCCACCACCGAGGTCGAGGGGCACACGGCAGGCGACACCGACGTGGACGAGGGCGCGGCCGAGGCCGACGAGGACGTTCGGGAGCTGATCTCGCGGATCGACGACGAGCGTGCCGGGCCGCTGCGGGAAGCCGTTCTGTACGGGGCCCCCTACGACGGCGCCGAGGTCGTTCTCCTCGCCGCCGCGGACAAGGCCGGTGAGCCGCCGGTGGTGGAGGTGTCCGTGGGACCCGTGCGGCCGGTGACCGCTGTCGCCTTCCGGCGGCGGGCCCGGGCCGAGCGGGGGAGGGCCCTCCGGGAGGCCCGCCAGGAGCGGCTGCGGGGGGCCGCGGCCGCGGTCGTCGTCGCCGAGCGGACCGGGCTGGAGGCCGCCCCCGTGGAAGTGCGGCGGTGGCGTGCCGGATGGGCCGACTGGTTCGCCGTCGGCCTGGTGCTGCTGTTCCTCGCGTACTACTGGGAGGGCTCCTCCGGGTGGTCCACGTACGCCCTCGCCCTGGGCGCCCTCCTGCTCGCCGCGTCGCTGCTGCCCCGGCGGCTCGCCTGGCAGGTCACCGCCGACCGCGAGGGCCTGTGGTTCAACGGCCTGGGCGGGGCCCGCCACCTTGCGTGGGATCACGTCCGGGCCGTGGAGTGCGAGGGTGTCCGGCTGCGGATCCAGAGCCGGCAGGCGTCGTTCGAGGAGTGGCGGGTGGCCTCGCCCCGCTGGCCCCGGCTGGAGACCAGGTTCGGCCTGCTGCACCCGTACGAGCGGACGGCCGCCGAGATCACCGCGATGTGGCGGGACCCGGCGGCGCGCCCGGCCGGCCTGGCCGACGAGCGGCAGCGGGGACGAGCGCTGTGGCCGATCGGGATCGTCATCGTCGTCGCCATCGGCGTCATGGGCGCGGCGATGACGCTGTTCCTGCCGTGATGGCCGCCGCCGTGGGCTGTTGCCGACGCGGTGCTCCCCGCCCCGTCGCGTGGGTGTCCGTGCCGCGACGGCCCCCGGCCGGGTGGTTGTCCCTGCCGTGGTGAGCCCGGCCCCGCCGGGTTGATGGCCTTGCCATGATCGGCCGTCGCCGGGGGAGTGTGCGCGGCGTGATCGCCCTCGCGGGGTGGGTGTTCCCGGCGTGATGGCCCCCGGCCGGGTGGGTGGCCTTGCCGTGATTGCCCTCGCGGGGTGGGTGTTCCCGGCGTGATTGCCCCCGGCCGGGTGGGTGGCCTTGCCGTGATTGCCCTCGCGGGGTGGGTGTTCCCGGCGTGATTGCCCTCGCCGGGTGGGTGTTCCCGGCTTGATGACCGTCGCCGGGTGGGTGTCCCTGGCGTGATGGCCCCCGGCCGGTGGGTGGCCGTGCCGCGATGGCCGCCGCCGGATCCGCGTCGCCGGAGGAGCGTCCGTGCCGTGATGGTCCCCGCCGGGTGGGTGTCCGTGCCCCTCGGGTGATGGTCCCAGCCGGGTCGGTGTCCGTGCCTTCTCGGGTGGTGGTCCCCGCCGCGACGGTGCCCTTCTGCGGCGGTCACCGTCGGGCGGGCGTCCGGGGGTCGTCGTGCGGGGCCGTGTGCGGCGCCGGGGCATCCGTGAGGGGTGCCCCGGCGCACTGGCGCGGGTTCGGTCGACGAGGTCGGCCAAGACGCCGGGGGACCGTGGCCGCGGTGCCCGCCGTGCCGGAGCGGGACCGGTGGGCGGTCAGATGCCGGCTGCCGCCGACAGGTCCCGCTTGATCGCGGTGAGCAGGCCGTCCGCCGTGCCGCGGGCCGCCGGGAGGTCCGCGTGGGTGGCGACCGGGACCACGACCTCCAGGTAGCACTTCAGTTTCGGTTCGGTGCCGCTCGGACGGACGATGACCCGGGCGCCGTCCAGCGTGTAGCGCAGGCCGTCGGTGGGGGGCAGCGTGTCCGTGCCCAGGGTGAGGTCCTCGGCCCTGGTGACGGCCAGGCCCGCGAGGGAGGCCGGGGGAACCTCGCGGAGCCGCCGCATCGCGCGGGCGATGACCGTGAGGTCCTCCACGCGCACCGAGAGCTGGTCGGTGGCGTGCAGGCCGTGCTCCACGGCCAGGTCGTCCAGCAGGTCGAGGAGGGTGCGGCCCTCGGACTTGAGGGCGGAGGCGAGCTCCGTGACGAGCAGGGCGGCGGTGATGCCGTCCTTGTCGCGTACGCCGTCGGGGTCCACGCAGTAGCCGAGGGCCTCCTCGTAGCCGTAGCGCAGGCCGTCGACGCGGGCGATCCACTTGAAGCCGGTGAGGGTCTCCTCGTACGGCAGGCCCGCCTTCTCGGCGATACGGCCGAGCAGGGAGGAGGAAACGATCGACTCGGCGAACGTGCCCCGGGCCCCGCGCCGGACGAGGTGCGCGGCGAGGAGCGAACCGACCTCGTCGCCCCGCAGCATGCGCCAGTCGCCCTCGTGGGCCACGGCCACGGCGCAGCGGTCGGCGTCCGGGTCGTTGGCGATGATCAGGTCGGGGCCGGTCTCGCGGGCCACGGCGAAGGCCAGGTCCATCGCGCCGGGCTCTTCCGGGTTGGGGAAGGCGACGGTCGGGAAGTCCGGGTCGGGCTCGGCCTGCTCGGCGACGAGGACGGGCTCGGGGAAGCCGGCGCGGGCGAAGGCGGCCAGCAGGACGTCCTTGCCCACGCCGTGCATCGCCGTGTACACCGTGCGGGCCGTGCGGGGGGAGTCCGGCGCGAGGACGGCGTCCGTACGGGCCAGATAGGCGTCGAGGACGGCGTCGTCGAGGGTCTGCCAGCCGGCCTGCGGACGCGGAACGTCCGCGAGGGCGTCGATGGCGTCGATCTCGGCCGCGATCCCGGTGTCGGCGGGCGGCACGATCTGCGAGCCGTCCCCCAGGTACACCTTGTAGCCGTTGTCGCGCGGGCGGGTTGTGGCTGGCGGTGACCTCCACGCCGGCGACCGCGCCCAGGTGCCTTATGGCGAAGGCGAGGACGGGAGTGGGGAGCGGCCGGGGGAGCACGGCCGCCCGGAAGCCCGCGCCCGTCATCACGGCCGCCGTGTCGCGGGCGAAGTCCTCCGACTTGTGGCGGGCGTCGTAGCCGATGACGACGACACCGCCGGTCCCGCCGTTCTTCGTCAGGTACGCGGCGAGACCGGCCGCGGCCCGGATCACCACGGAGCGGTTCATCCGCATGGGCCCGGCCCCGAGCTCCCCGCGGAGCCCGGCCGTGCCGAACTGGAGCGTGCCGTCGAAACGGGCGGCCAGCTCGGTGACGTCCCGCGCGTCGATGAGCTTCTCCAGCTCCGCGCGGGTCTCGGGGTCGGGGTCCTCCGCGAGCCAGGCCTGGGAGCGGGCGAGGAGATCGTCGTGCACGGTGGGTCAGCCTCCGGTTGCGTGTCAGCGCCGGTCGGTACCACTCGGCCCGTCCGGCGATCGAGGACAAGGCCCGTTCAGGGCCGAAGCGGGGGCCTGGGGGCGGCCCCCAGGACGGCGCTCAGAGCCGTCCGAGCACCTGGGCCAGCAACGATCCCATCCGCGTCGCGCTGTCCCGCCCGGCCTGCAGAACCTCCTCGTGGTTCAGCGGCTCGCCGGTCATTCCCGCGGCGAGATTCGTCACGAGGGAGATACCCAGCACTTCCGCCCCCGCCTCACGCGCCGCGATGGCTTCCAGCACGGTCGACATGCCCACCAGGTCCGCGCCGATGGTGCGGGCCATCCGGATCTCGGCCGGCGTCTCGTAGTGCGGGCCGGGGAACTGGGCGTAGACGCCCTCCTCCAGCGTGGCGTCGATCTCCTTGCACAGCGTGCGCAGCCGCGGGGAGTAGAGGTCCGTCAGGTCCACGAAGTTCGCGCCGACGATGGGGGACGTCGCCGTGAGGTTGATGTGGTCGCTGATCAGCACCGGCTGCCCGGGGCGCATGCCCTCGCGCAGGCCGCCGCAGCCGTTCGTCAGCACGATCGTCTTGCAGCCGGCCGCCACCGCCGTGCGGACCCCGTGGGCGACGGCGGCGACGCCGCGGCCCTCGTAGTAGTGGGTGCGGCCCAGGTAGACCAGCGCCCGCTTCTCGCCGATCTGGTACGAGCGGACCTTGCCGCCGTGACCCTCGACCGCGGGCGGCGGGAATCCGGGCAGCTCGGTGACCTGGAACTCGGCGTCGGGAGCGCCCAGGGCGTCGACCGCCGGCGCCCAGCCGGAGCCCATCACGAGGGCCACGTCGTGGGTCTCGGCGCCGGTCAGTTCGCGCAGGCGCGCGGCGGCGGCGTCGGCGGCGGCGTGCGGGTCGCCCTGGATGTCGTCCGGGAGAAGAGATGCGTTCACGCGATGAGGGTAGCCGGTTCGGGCCTACGCGCGTAGATGACCGGGCCAACGGGATGGCGATCGTTGTCTTGTCGTTTCCAACGAGGCGTGGACCGCCGGGCGACGATCAGTCGTCGGCGCGCGCGGATGTTCCGAGTCCAGGGTCGGCCGCGCTCAGCAAGGCCTCTTGCGCAGCTCCATCACGTAATCGTGTGGTGCTCCGGCGGATTCGGCGGCGTCGGCGATCTCCCCGAGATAGCGGGCCGCGGGCAGCCCGCCCTCGTAGCCGTTCAGCACGAACATCCAGGCGGACTCCTCCCCCTCCATCGTCTGCACCCGTACCCGGGTGCGCCGGTAGATGCCGAGGCCCACGCCCTCCCAGCGGTCCAGGGAGTCCTCGTCCATGGGGGCGACGTCGTACAGCGCGACGAAGACCTGCGCGCCGGGGTCCTCGGCGACCGTCGCCAGCGCGCCCTCCCAGCCCAGCTGCTCGCCGCCGAACGTCAGCCGCCACCCGTTCAGCCAGCCGGTGGCGCGAAGCGGCGAGTGGGGAGCGCGGCGGGTCATCAGCCGCGCGTCGAGGTTGCCGGCGTACGCGGCGTAGAGCGACATGCAAGGAGAGTACGGCAGCCCGCGCACGCGTCACTCTCGTAACAGTGGCGCCCCCCGCGGCCCCCGGGGCAGGACCACCGGCCCCCGTGCGGGACAATGGAGTACGTGACTCGGATCGTGATCATCGGTGGCGGACCCGGCGGCTATGAGGCGGCGCTGGTTGCCGCGCAGCTCGGCGCGGAGGTGACCGTCGTCGACTGCGACGGTCTGGGCGGAGCGTCGGTGCTGACCGACTGCGTGCCGTCGAAGACCCTGATCGCCACGGCCGAGGTGATGACCACCTTCGACTCCTCGTACGAGGAACTGGGGATCATCGTCGCCGACGACACGCCGCCGCTGGAGCAGGCCGCCCGGGTCGTCGGCGTGGACCTCGGCAAGGTCAACCGCCGGGTGAAGCGGCTCGCGCTCGCCCAGTCGCACGACATCACCGCCTCCGTCACCCGGGCCGGCGCGCGCGTGCTGCGCGGCCGGGGCCGGCTGGCGGGCATGCAGTCCCTCGACGGCTCGCGCAAGGTCGTCGTCAGCGCCGCCGACGGCACCGAGGAGACCCTCACCGCCGACGCCGTGCTGCTCGCCACCGGCGCCCACCCGCGCGAGCTGCCGGACGCCCAGCCCGACGGCGAGCGCATCCTGAACTGGACCCAGGTCTACGACCTCGGCGAGCTCCCCGAGGAACTCATCGTGGTCGGCTCGGGTGTGACCGGCGCGGAGTTCGCCGGCGCCTACCAGGCCCTCGGCTCCAAGGTCACCCTCGTGTCCTCGCGCGAGCGCGTGCTGCCCGGCGAGGACCCGGACGCCGCCGCCGTCCTCGAGGACGTCTTCCGGCGCCGTGGCATGAACGTCATGGCCCGCTCGCGCGCCGAGTCCGCCAAGCGGGTCGGCGACCGGGTCGAGGTCACCCTGTCCGACGGCCGGGTCATCACCGGTTCGCACTGCCTCATGGCGGTCGGCGCCATTCCCAACAGCGAGGGGATGGGCCTGGAGGAGGCGGGCGTCAAGGTCCGCGAGTCGGGTCACATCTGGACCGACAAGGTCTCCCGGACCACCGCCCCCGGCGTGTACGCGGCCGGCGACGTGACCGGGGTCTTCGCCCTGGCCTCGGTCGCCGCCATGCAGGGCCGCATCGCCATGTACCACTTCCTCGGCGACGCGGTGGCCCCGCTCAACCTGAAGACCGTCTCCTCGAACGTCTTCACCGACCCCGAGATCGCCACCGTCGGCTACAGCCAGGCCGACGTGGACGGCGGCAAGATCGACGCCCGGGTCGTCAAGCTGCCGCTGCTGCGCAACCCGCGCGCCAAGATGCAGGGCATCCGCGACGGCTTCGTCAAGATCTTCTGCCGCCCGGGCACCGGGATCGTCGTCGGCGGTGTGGTCGTGGCGCCGCGCGCCTCGGAACTCATCCATCCGATCTCGATCGCCGTCGACAACAACCTGACGGTCGAACAGATCGCGAACGCGTTCACCGTGTACCCGTCTCTTTCCGGGTCGATCGCGGAGGTGGCGCGACAGCTGCACACCCGGAAGACGGCGGGCGACGCCTGACGACCGGTTTCGACTCCCCGCTGGTCACGGGGAGTTGACGGCGGGTCGTCGCCGGGTTGCCGGACGTGCGGGAGGCATAGGCGCCGGAACTGGGCCCTATACCACTCCCCGTCCCCCTGTGCGAACAACTTCTACTATTCGGCGCAAAGAGCTGAAAGCAGACGGTCGTCCGCGTTACTGTCAGTTTCGTGTTCGCTGCAGAACGTCGCCAATTGATCCTCGAAATGGTGCGAGCGAACGGGGCCGTGTCGCTCCGTGAACTCGCCCGCGTCGTCCAGACCTCCGAAGTGACCGTACGGCGGGACGTGCGCGCACTGGAGGCAGAAGGACTCCTCGACCGCCGGCACGGCGGTGCGGTATTGCCGGGCGGGTTCACGCGAGAATCCGGCTTTCCGCAGAAATCCCATCTCGCGACCGCCGAAAAGACCGCCATCGCGGACCTCGCCGCCAACTTCGTCGAAGAGGGCGAAGCCATCGTGGTCGGGGCGGGCACCACCACACAGGAGCTGGCCCGCCGGCTCGCCCGGGTGCCCGGTCTGACCGTCGTCACCAACTCCCTGCTCGTCGCCCAGGCGTTGGCCCATGCCAACCGGGTCGAGGTCGTGATGACCGGCGGCACCCTGCGCGGCTCCAACTACGCCCTCGTGGGGAGCGGCGCCGAGCAGTCCCTCCAGGGACTCAGGGTGTCGCGGGCCTTCATCTCCGGGAGCGGACTGACCGCGGAGCGCGGGCTGTCCACGTCCAACATGCTGTCGGCGTCCGTGGACCGGGCGCTGGTGCAGGCGGCCGCCGAGGTCGTCGTCCTCGCCGATCACACCAAGCTCGGCACGGACACGATGTTCCAGACCGTGCCGACGGACGTCATCACCCGGCTGGTGACCGACGAGCCGCCCGCGCACGACGACCGTGCGGGCACCGAGCTCCAGGCTCTGGCGGATCAGGGGGTGCAGATCGCCGTGGCCGGGGCGTCGGGGAGCCCGGGGGGTGATGCGGTCCCGGCGCGCCATCAGCAGCAGCGTCGGGACGTGCCGCTGCCGGCACCGCGCCGGGGGCAGGTGCCGGGCGCTGCCGCGGGATTGCGGGCGGCTTCGATGATGGGCGAGCAGTCCGCCGGCGCGGAGCGTGCGCGGGTCGCGGATCTGCGTCGTCGTTGACCTCGGGCGCGTCGTCGGTGCCGGGTGACCGGGGGTCCCGCCCCCGGACCCCCGTTCGGCCCTGAACTGACCTCGCCCTCGGACTCCCGGAGAGGGGGCGCCCGGACGGGCCGGGTGGCGCGGGCGGGTCGGATGGTTCCGGCGCACCCGCAGGCCGGCAGAGGCTCTGAACGCGGCGAGGCGCCCGGGGGCCGGGCGCCTCGACACGGGTGACTGCCGGGGTCAGTCCTTGATCTCGCAGATCGCGGCGCCCGAGGTGATGGACGCGCCGATCTCCGCGGCCAGGCCCTTCACGGTGCCGGAGCGGTGCGCGTTCAGCGGCTGTTCCATCTTCATGGCTTCGAGGACGACGATCAGGTCGCCCTCCTTGACCTCCTGGCCTTCCTCGACGGCCACCTTGACGATGGTGCCCTGCATCGGGGAGGCGAGGGTGTCGCCGGAGGCCATGGGGCCGGACTTCTTCGCCGCGCGGCGCTTGGGCTTGGCGCCCGCCGCGAGGCCCGTGCGGGCCAGGCTCATGCCGAGCGAGGACGGGAGGGAGACCTCCAGGCGCTTGCCGCCGACCTCGACGACGATCGTCTCGCGGTCGGTGTCGTCCTCGGCCTCGCTGTCGGCCTGGGCCGAGAACGCGGGGATCTCGTTGACGAACTCGGTCTCGATCCAGCGCGTGTGGACCGTGAACGGGTCCTGGCTGCCGGTGAGCTCGGGTGCGAACGCCGGGTCCGCGACCACCGCACGGTGGAACGGGATGGCGGTGGCCATGCCCTCGACCTGGAACTCCGCCAGGGCGCGGGCCGCCCGCTGGAGCGCCTGCTCACGGGTGGCGCCGGTGACGATCAGCTTGGCGAGGAGCGAGTCCCACGCCGGGCCGATCACGCTGCCGGACTCGACGCCCGCGTCCAGGCGCACACCCGGACCGGACGGCGCGGCGAACGTGGTGACCGTGCCCGGGGCCGGCAGGAAGCCCCGGCCCGGGTCCTCGCCGTTGATACGGAACTCGAAGGAGTGACCGCGCAGCTCCGGGTCGCCGTAACCGAGCTCCTCGCCGTCGGCGATCCGGAACATCTCGCGCACCAGGTCGATGCCCGCGACTTCCTCGGTCACCGGGTGCTCGACCTGGAGACGGGTGTTGACCTCCAGGAAGGAGATGGTGCCGTCCACGCCGACGAGGAACTCGACGGTGCCCGCGCCGACGTAACCGGCCTCCTTCAGGATGGCCTTGGAGGAGGAGTACAGCTCGGCGACCTGCGCCTCGGACAGGAACGGCGCCGGGGCCTCCTCGACCAGCTTCTGGTGGCGGCGCTGCAGCGAACAGTCACGCGTCGAGACGACGACCACGTTGCCGTGGCTGTCGGCCAGGCACTGCGTCTCGACATGCCGCGGCTTGTCCAGGTAGCGCTCGACGAAGCACTCGCCCCGCCCGAACGCGGCGACCGCCTCACGGACGGCCGAGTCGTACAGCTCGGGGACTTCTTCCAGCGTCCGGGCGACCTTCAGGCCGCGACCGCCGCCGCCGAAGGCGGCCTTGATCGCGATCGGCAGGCCGTGCTCCTCGGCGAAGGCGACGACTTCGTCGGCGCCGGAGACCGGGTCGGGCGTACCGGCGACCAGCGGAGCGCCCGCCCGCTGGGCGATGTGCCGGGCAGCGACCTTGTCGCCGAGGTCACGGATGGCCTGCGGCGGCGGGCCGATCCAGATCAGGCCCGCGTCCAGCACGGCCTGTGCGAACTCGGCGTTCTCCGAGAGGAAGCCGTAGCCGGGATGAACGGCGTCGGCCTCGGACTCCCTCGCCGCGTTCAGCACCTTCTCGATATCGAGATAGCTGGTCGCAGGAGAGTCACCGCCCAGGGCGAACGCCTCATCCGCGGCGCGGACATGCAGAGCGTCCCGGTCCGGTTCGGCATACACGGCCACGCTCGCGATACCGGCATCCCGGCATGCCCGGGCCACGCGGACTGCGATTTCGCCACGGTTGGCGATGAGCACCTTGCGCACGATTGAGGCTCCCTCCTTGAAACAAGCCGAGTTTAGGGACTGCCGACACGCCTCATCGACCCGTCCCCAAAGGTGAGCTTGCCCACACGGAGCGTGATGCCAGGCTCACTCGACCGCGAAATCCCTTGTAGTACCGCCGTACGCAGCACTGCTCCGCCAAACCCTAGCCCTCTGATGTGGCCAAGGTCTCTGTGAGCACGTGCTGCGGCACACTCCGTTTCTTTGTGGAGTCCCTACGAATGGCCCAATGATTCTTTGCCGCGCGCAGAACCCTTGTCCCGGGGTTTACCCGTTAGTAGCGTTCAGGATGTTCCGAACGTACTTCAGGTAACCGCATCCTTGCTCGGGGCGGGGTCGAAAGTGGGTGGGACCGGTGGTGCGCAGACCGGTGGCGTGGATCGTGGCGGTCGTGCTCTTCGCGGAGGCGCTCGGGGTCGCCGCGCTGAACTGGTTCATGGGCGTCGTGGTGGACCGGCAGGACATGTCCCTGGCCGGAATGGACCCGGACGTCATGTCGACGTCCTCGAAGGTCGGGGGGATCCTCTTCGGCCTCTACTTCGGCCTGTGCGCCGTGGTGGCCCTGCTGGTGGCGCTGCGCGACCGCGCGCCCGCCGGGTTCGGCCGGGTGCTGCTGATCAGCGCCGCGGTCGTGCACGGCCTGCTGGGCGCCTTCGCGTGGGGTCTGCTGGGCTGGACGCAGTTCGTGTTCATGGTGGTCGTCCTCGCCCTGATCGTGCTGCTCCTGATGACCTACGACGCCAAGGAGCGGCCTGTCGCCGGGCAGCCGCAGGACGGCAAGGGCGCCGGCGGCGGGCCGCCGCTCGCGCCGGCGCCGGTCACGCCTCCGACGGCGCCCACAACTCCGTGATCCCTACGCCCAGGTGCGCCAGCAGCCGGCGCACCAGGGGCAGGCTGATGCCGATGACGTTGCCGTGGTCGCCGTCGATGCCCTCGATGAACGGGGCGGAGCGGCCGTCGAGGGTGAACGCCCCGGCGACGTGGAGGGGTTCGCCCGAGGCGACGTACGCCGCGATCTCCTCGTCGGTCGGCTCGCCGAAGCGCACGACGGTGGAGGCGGTCGCGGAGGTGTAGCGCCCGCTGACGGTGTCGTAGACGCAGTGGCCGGTCTGGAGCGTCCCGGCCCGGCCGCGCATCGCCTTCCAGCGCGCGGTGGCCTCCGCGGCGTCCGCGGGCTTGCCCAGCGCCTCGCCGTCCAGGTCCAGCACCGAGTCGCAGCCGATCACCAGCGCGCCCTTGACCTCGGGCTTCGCGGCCACCACGGAGGCCTTCGCCTCGGCGAGCGCGAGCGCCAGGTCGGCCGGGGTGGGGGCGGTGACGGCGTCCTCGTCGACCCCGCTCACGATCACCTCGGGGGCGAGACCGGCCTGTCGCAGCAGGTTCAGCCGGGCGGGGGACTGGGAGGCGAGGACGAGTCGGCGCATGCGATCAGCCTAGCGGCGTGGCGTGGCTACCCGAGCCCCAGCACGAGCATCGCCACCACCATGGCCAACGCCAGGAAGAGGCCGAGTCTCCGCAGGGTCTCCTGCATCTCGCGGAGTTCCTCGGGGGGCTCGTTCTCGGGGTCGGACCACAGCATGTCACCAGCGTGCGGCACGCCGGGTTGACTGCGCCTGAGTACCCGTACTCACGTTGTGGGCCCGCAGCCGTTCACCGGATGTCCGGGTGTTCGTCGGCTGCGGGCCGGTGGGGCCGATCACTCCCGCGCGGGGCCGTGCGTCGCTACGGCCCCGCGCCCCCGAAAAGCGGGTCGGCTGCCCCTAGGACGGCCAGTAGGTGCGGGTCCAGGAGGCCTGGCCGGGCTGCGGCAGGCGCTGTCCCGCGATGCGGGCGGGGTCGGACCACGCGTCCCTGGCGCCTTCCGCGCCGGACGGTGTGGCCGCTGCCGCCGCGGCGCGGGCCCGGACCACCGCCAGGGCGGCGGCGAGCTCCTCGGGGGTCGGGTTGCCCCGTACGACCTTGATCGTCACAGCGGCTCCTTAGAGGGGGATGTTGCCGTGCTTCTTCGGAGGGAGGGATTCCCGCTTGGTGCGCAGCTGACGCAGGCCGCGCACGATGTGCCGACGGGTGTCGGACGGCATGATCACCGAGTCGACGTAGCCGCGTTCGGCCGCGACGTAGGGGTTGAGGAGGGCATCCTCGTACTCCCGGATCAGCCGGGCGCGCACCGTCTCCAGATCCTCACCGCTCGCCGCCGCCTCCGCCAGGGTGCGGCGGTGCAGGATGTTGACCGCGCCCTGGGCGCCCATCACGGCGATCTGGGCGGTCGGCCAGGCCAGGTTGAGGTCCGCGCCCAGGTGCTTGGAGCCCATGACGTCGTAGGCGCCGCCGAAGGCCTTGCGGGTGATGACGGTGATCAGCGGGACGGTGGCCTCGGCGTAGGCGTAGATCAGCTTGGCGCCGCGGCGGATGATGCCGTCGTGCTCCTGGTCGACGCCGGGCAGGAAGCCGGGCACGTCCACGAACGTGATGACCGGGATGTTGAAGGCGTCGCAGGTGCGGACGAAGCGGGCTGCCTTCTCCGAGGCCGTGATGTCCAGACACCCGGCGAACTGCATCGGCTGGTTGGCGACGATGCCGACCGGGTGGCCCTCGACGCGGCCGTAGCCGGTGAGGATGTTGGGCGCGAAGAGCGCCTGCGTCTCGAAGAACTCGGCGTCGTCCAGCACGTGTTCGATCACCGTGTGCATGTCGTACGGCTGGTTGGCGCTGTCCGGGACGATGGAGTCCAGCTCCAGGTCCTCCTCGGTGACGGACAGGTCCGCCTCCTCCGGGAACACCGGAGCCTCGGAGAGGTTGTTGGACGGCAGGTACGACAGCAGCTGCTTGACGTACTCGATGGCGTCCTTCTCGTCGCCGGCCATGTGGTGCGCCACGCCCGACACCGCGTTGTGGGTGCGCGCGCCGCCCAGCTCCTCGAAGCCGACGTCCTCGCCGGTGACCGTCTTGATGACGTCCGGACCGGTGATGAACATGTGCGAGGTCTGGTCCACCATCACCGTGAAGTCGGTGATCGCGGGCGAGTACACCGCGCCGCCCGCGCACGGGCCCACGACCAGGCTGATCTGCGGGATCACCCCGGACGCGTGCGTGTTGCGGCGGAAGATCTCGCCGTACGCGCCCAGGGACGCGACGCCCTCCTGGATGCGGGCGCCGCCGGAGTCGTTGATGCCGATGACCGGGCAGCCGGTCTTCAGCGCGAAGTCCATCACCTTGACGATCTTCTGGCCGTAGACCTCGCCGAGCGCGCCGCCGAAGACCGTGAAGTCCTGGGAGAAGACGGCGACCGGACGGCCGTCGACCGTGCCGTACCCGGTGACGACGCCGTCTCCGTACGGACGGTTGCTCTCCAGGCCGAAGTTGGTGGAACGGTGCCGGGCGAACTCGTCCAACTCGACGAACGAGCCCTCGTCGAGGAGCAGCTCGATCCGCTCACGGGCCGTCAACTTGCCCTTGGCGTGCTGCTTCTCGACGGCACGCGCCGAACCGGCGTGCGTCGCTTCCTCGATGCGCCGCTGGAGATCCGCGAGCTTGCCCGCGGTCGTGTGGATGTCGATCCCTGGGATCTCGTGGCGCTCTTCCGGCTCGGACATCGGGATGTGGCTCCCTGCCTGCTCAAAAGGGGGGACGGTTACTCATCCGTAGAGTAGTGCTGGCCCTGGGGATCGGCAGTGCGGCATTCAACACACCTAGGGTGGCTTGCATGACACCGCGAGATGCAGCAGACGACGGCGCCAGCCGGTGGTCCGATCTGGACCGTCCGCCCCTCAACGCCCCGGCGCTGCGCCGGGCGCTGGTACGCGAGGGCGGGCTGTGGTCGCAGGTGGAGGTGGTGCAGAGCACCGGTTCCACCAACTCCGACCTGGTCGACGCGGCGGGCGCAGGCACGGTGCGCGAGGGCGCGGTCCTCCTCGCCGAGGAGCAGACCTCGGGGCGCGGCCGGCTGGACCGCCGGTGGACCGCGCCCCCGCGTTCCGGGCTGTTCTTCTCCGTGCTGCTCACCCCGAGCGAGGTGCCGGTGGCCCGCTGGGGCTGGTTGCCGTTGCTCACCGGGGTGGCCGTGGCGACGGGACTGTCCCGGGCGGCGGGCGTCGACACGGCACTCAAGTGGCCCAACGACCTCCTGGTGACCGTCGGGGGAGAGGAACGCAAGGCGGGCGGCATCCTCGCGGAGCGGGCCGGACAGGAGTCGGTGGTCGTCGGGGTCGGCCTCAACGTCACCCTGCGGGCGGACGAGCTGCCGGTGCCCCAGGCGGGATCGCTGGCCCTCGCCGGCGCGCTCGTCACGGACCGGGACCCGCTGCTGAGGGGTGTCCTGCGCGCGCTGGAGGAGTGGTACGGGCGCTGGCGGGCGGCCGGCGGAGACCCGGCGGCGAGCGGTCTCCAGGAGACGTACGCGGCCGGGTGCGCGACGCTGGGACGAACGGTACGGGCCGAGCTGCCGGGGGACCGGTCGATCGTCGGCGAGGCGGTCGCGGTCGACGGGGACGGACGGCTTGTGATCGCCACGAAGGAAGGGGTACAGGAGCCGGTGGGCGCGGGGGACATCGTGCATCTGAGGCCGGCGTGACCCGGATGCCGGGCGGCGTCAGCCCGCCGAACCGGACGGAGTGAGCTGGCGCACACCTGCCGTAGAGTTGAGGCCGGTCGATACCTGACCGCGGAAGATCGGAAGGGCAGCAGGCGTGACCGTCGACGACACGGGCTCCGGCGCGGGCGCGGACGGCCGGGGAAACCTGCCGGCCGCGGAACCCGGTGAGCCGGGCGACCCCGGTGAGGACCCGCATCCTCTCGCCCTGCGCCTCGAACAGCTCATCCTCGGCGCCGAGCGGCGTTACACCCCGTTCCAGGCCGCCCGCAGCGCCGGTGTCTCCATGGAGCTGGCGTCGCGCTTCTGGCGGGCCATGGGCTTCGCCGACATCGGGCAGGCCAGGGCGCTCACCGAGGCCGACGTCCTCGCCCTGCGGCGGCTGGCCGGTCTCGTGGAGGCGGGGCTGCTGAGCGAGGCGATGGCCGTGCAGGTGGCGCGGTCCACGGGGCAGACCACCGCCCGTCTGGCGGAGTGGCAGATCGACTCCTTCCTGGAGGGGCTGACCGAGCCGCCCGAGCCGGGGATGACCCGTACCGAGGTCACGTATCCCATCGTCGAGCTGCTGCTGCCCGAACTGGAGGAGTTCCTCGTCTACGTCTGGCGCCGGCAGCTCGCCGCCTCGGCGGGCCGGGTCGTACAGGCAGCCGACGACGAGGAGATGGTCGACCGGCGGCTGGCCGTCGCCTTCGCGGACCTCGTCGGCTTCACGCGGCTGACCCGGCGGATGGAGGAGGAGGAGCTCGGCGAACTCGTCGAGGCCTTCGAGACGACCGCCGCCGACCTGGTCGCCGCGCGCGGCGGACGGCTGATCAAGACGCTCGGCGACGAGGTGCTGTACGCGGCCGACGACGCGGGCATCGCCGCCGACATCGCGCTGCTGCTCGTCGAGACGATGAGCAACGACGAGACGATGCCCGAACTCCGCGTCGGCATGGCCTTCGGCACGGTCACCACCCGGATGGGCGATGTCTTCGGCACGACGGTCAACCTGGCGTCCCGGCTGACGTCGATAGCTCCCCGGGACGCCGTCCTCGTCGACAGCGCCTTCGCCGAGGAGCTGATCCGCACCGGCGACGCCCCGGCTTCGGAGGCCGAGGCGGCGGAGGAGGCGGCCGCCGCCGAGAAGGAGGGCGAGGCGCCGCCGAAGTACCGCTTCGCGCTCCAGCCGATGTGGCAGCGGCCGGTGCGCGGTCTCGGCGTGGTCGAGCCCTGGCTGCTGACCCGGCGCAACGACGTCGAAGGCTAGAGCCTCGGCACGGCGGCGCCCAGCGGATCCACGCACAGGCCGATGACGGGAACGCAGACGCCCGGCTGACGTGGATCGCCGGGCTGCTGCGGCTGGGGCGTCGGCGCGGTTGTGGCCGGGGCGGGTGCCGGTGTTCTCGGGGGCGAAGTGGGCCGCGGCGCGGCGGGCCCTTCCGGCGCTCCGGACGCGGGGGCGCGGGGCGCGGGCGCGGCCGGGGTGTAGGTGGCGCCCGGGGTGAGGGCGACGGACGTCGGCGCCCCGGGGACGCCCGGGACCAGGCTTGCCCGGGGCGCCGGGGCGGTGCTCGCTCCGCCCATCGCGCTCGGCGCGGTCGGTGAGGGCGCGACGGTGACGGCCGGGCCGGCCGGGCGGTCGGTGTCGGCGCCGCTGCCCACGTCGGTGTCGTCGGTGCCCGCGACGGGTTCCGGGCGGGGTTCGGCCTCCGCGGTGCCGAGGCCACCGACGCCCCCTTGGTCGGGGGTCAGCCGGACGAGGCTCAGCACCCCGGCGGCCAGTGCGAGGCCGCCGGCGGCGAACAGCACCTTGCGGGGGCGGGGACGGCGGTGTCGGCCCCGGGGGCGGTGGGCCCACGGCCCGGCGTCCTCCACGAGCTCCCCCCCGTCCTGCGGAGCCGTCTCGTACTGCCCGGTCCACGTGCTCACCGGCGTGCTCGTCATCGCGTTCCTCCCCGATGCGGTCGCGCCCCCGATGCGCCGGGGCGGACGCACGTTATGCGCTCCTGTGGGCGGTGCGGACCGAGTTGGGCGGCATGTCACCCGAACGGGTCGGCGGGGCGGACATGCGGGGTGCGGGGACCGGCCGCCCTTTCGTCTCCCGGCCCCGGCTGGGATGATCGGACGAGCGGTGTTAACCCGCGTTAACCGGAGGGTGTCTGTCGTGAGCGGTGTCGGGAGCGGTGTCATGAGCGAGGAGCGGTTCGGGGAGTTCGTCCTGGTGCGGCGGCACGGGGACGGCGGGCACGTCGCCGAGCTGGTCCTCGACCGGCCGAAGGCCATGAACGCCGTCTCCACCGACATGGCGCGGTCCATCGCCGGGGCCTGCGCGGCGCTCGGCGGGGAGCGGGACGTGCGGGTGGTGGTGCTGACCTCGACGCACGAGCGGGCGTTCTGCGTCGGCGCCGACCTCAAGGAGCGGAACTCCTTCAGCGACGCCGAGCTGCTGCGGCAGCGGCCCCTCACCCGCGCCGCGTACACCGGGGTGCTGGAGCTGCCGGTGCCCTCGGTCGCGGCGGTGCACGGCTTCGCGCTGGGCGGCGGCTTCGAACTGGCGCTGGCGTGCGACGTGATCGTGGCGGACGGTACGGCCGTGGTCGGGCTGCCTGAGGTGTCGGTCGGCGTGATCCCCGGCGGCGGCGGGACCCAGTTGCTGCCGCGCCGGGTGGGGGCGGCGCGGGCGGCCGAGCTGGTGTTCACGGCGCGCCGGGTGGCGGCGGCCGAGGCGCGGGACCTGGGTCTGGTGGACGTCCTGGTGGACGAGGGGCGGGACCGGGAGGAGGCGCTGGCACTGGCCGCGCGGATCGCGGGCAACTCGCCCGTGGGCCTGCGGGCGGCGAAGCGGGCGCTGCGCCTGGGGCAGGGACTGGAGCTGCGGGCCGGGCTCGAGATCGAGGACGCCGCGTGGCGGGCGGTGGCCTTCTCCGGGGACCGGGCGGAGGGCGTGGCGGCCTTCAACGAGAAGCGGAAGCCGCAATGGCCGGGCGAGTGAGGCAGCCGCGGGCCGGCGACACGCGACCGGACGTGCGCTCATCACTCTGCGTACCGCTTCGGTGTCCCCTTTCGGGCTGAATGTCCCTAGCCTGGGGAGATGGGTGAGGACAGACGCCTGGTGGCCGTGGTGGCGCTCGCGCAGGGGATGGCGGCCGCGCACACCCCCCGCGAGTCCTGGCGCGCGGCCGCACTCGGGGCCTGCCGGGCGCTCTCCGGCGGCTTCGCCGCGCTCTCGGTGTGGGAGCGGGACCTCGGGCGGCTGCGCGTTCTGGTGAACGTGGGGGACCGGGCCGCCGACGAGGACGAGTTCCCGGAGAGCGAGGCCTATCCGGTGCACCAGTTCCCCGAGATCACCGAGTTCCTGCACGAGCGCTGGGTGGCCGGCGGGGAGCCCGACGCCTGGGTGGAGACGGCTCAGGGGCCCGCCGCAGGGAGCCCCGGCTACTGCCATCAGCGGGTCGCCGCCCTGCGCCGCCGGGGCCGCGGCTCCTGTGTGGTCGCGCCGATCGTGCTGCACGGCCGCGCCTGGGGCGAGCTGTACGTCGCCCGTTCCGTGGGCACTCCCGTCTTCGACCGGGCCGACGCCGACTTCGCCACCGTCCTCGCCGCCGTCGTCGCCGCCGGGCTCGCCCAGACCGAGCGGCTCGAGGAGGCCCGCCGGCTCGCCTTCACCGACGCGCTCACCGGTCTGGCCAACCGCCGCGCCGTCGACGTACGACTGGAGGAGGCGGTCGAGCGGCATCGCGCGGAGGGGATCGTCGTCAGCCTGGTGGTGTGCGACCTCAACGGGCTGAAGCGGGTCAACGACACCCTCGGGCACGCCGTCGGAGACCGGCTCCTGGAGCGGTTCGGGTCGGTGCTGTCGCTGTGCGGGGCCATGCTGCCCGGCGCGCTGGCCGCCCGGCTCGGCGGCGACGAGTTCTGTCTGCTGGCCGTCGGGCCGCTCGCCGACGATGTCGTCAAGGTCGCCGACGAGCTCTGCCGGCGGGCCGGTGAGCTGGAGCTCGGGGAGGGGGTGGCCTGCGGGGTCGCCTCCACCGAGGACCCCATCGGGCCGGTGTCCTCCGCCCGCAGGCTGTTCCGGCTGGCCGACGCCGCCCAGTACCGGGCCAAGGCGGTGCGGGCCGCCCGGCCGGTGGTCGCCGGGCGGGAAGGTCCCGACGATCCCGTCGTGCGCCTCGCCGACGAGCCCCCCCACGAGCGGGCCGGCGAGCGGCGGCGGTTCAGGGGGCGGCGCTGAGGGTGCGACCAGGGTGTGACCTATTCGGTAAGGGGTGAACCCGGTACCCACTGGTGACTTCCTGGTCTTCACTGCGTACGCTCCTGAATATGTATATGCACACTGTGGTGGTGGGGACGTCCGGGGTCACCGAGTCCGACGTGCTCGCCGTGGCGCGCGACGGCGCCAGGATCGAGCTCTCCGAGGAGGCCGTGGCGGCCCTCGCCGCGGCCCGCGAGATCGTGGACGCCCTGGCGGCCAAGCCCGAGCCCGTATACGGCGTCTCCACCGGGTTCGGCGCCCTCGCCACCCGGCACATCAGCCCGGAGCTGCGCGCCCAGCTGCAGCGCAACATCGTCCGCTCGCACGCCGCCGGCATGGGCCCGCGGGTCGAGCGCGAGGTCGTGCGGGCGCTGATGTTCCTGCGGCTGAAGACCCTCTGCTCCGGGCACACCGGCGTCAGGCCCGAGGTCGCGCAGACCATGGCCGACATCCTCAACGCCGGCATCACCCCGGTCGTGCACGAGTACGGCTCACTCGGCTGCTCCGGCGACCTGGCCCCGCTGTCACACTGCGCCCTCACCCTCATGGGGGAAGGCGACGCGGAGGGCCCGGACGGCACCGTACGGCCCGCCGGCGAACTGCTCGCCGAGCACGGGATCGCCCCCGTCGAGCTGCGCGAGAAGGAGGGACTGGCGCTCCTCAACGGCACCGACGGCATGCTCGGCATGCTGGTCATGGCCCTCGCCGACCTCGACATGCTCTACAAGTCCGCCGACATCACGGCCGCGCTCAGCCTGGAGGCCCTGCTCGGCACCGACAAGGTGCTCGCCCCCGAGCTGCACGCCATCCGCCCGCACCCGGGGCAGGCCGCCTCGGCCGCCAACATGCTGGCCGTGCTGGCGGGTTCGGAACTCACCGGCCACCACCAGGACGACGCGCCCCGGGTCCAGGACGCCTACTCGGTGCGCTGTGCGCCGCAGGTCGCCGGCGCGGGCCGCGACACCATGGCGCACGCGCGGCTCGTCGCCGAGCGGGAGCTGGCCTCGGCCGTCGACAACCCGGTGGTGCTGCTCGGGGACACCTCCCAGGCTCTCGGCACCGGGGGCGGCCGGGTCGAGTCCAACGGCAACTTCCACGGCGCGCCGGTCGCCTACGTCCTGGACTTCCTGGCCATCGCCGTCGCCGACCTCGCCTCCATCGCCGAGCGGCGCACCGACCGGCTGCTGGACAAGAACCGCAGCCACGGCCTTCCGCCGTTCCTCGCCGACGACGCCGGTGTCGACTCGGGGCTGATGATCGCCCAGTACACGCAGGCCGCGCTGGTCAGCGAGCTGAAGAGGCTGGCGGTGCCGGCGTCCGCCGACTCGATCCCGTCCTCGGCGATGCAGGAGGACCATGTGTCGATGGGCTGGTCCGCGGCCCGCAAGCTGCGCACCGCCGTCGACAACCTCACGCGTGTGATCGCCGTCGAGCTGTACGCCGCCACCCGCGGTGTGGAGCTGCGCGAGGGGCTGACCCCGGCCCCGGCCACCCGGGCGGTCATCGAGGCCGTGCGCAAGGCGGGCGTCCAGGGCCCGGGCCCGGACCGCTTCCTCGCGCCCGACCTCGCGGCGGCGGACGCCTTCGTGCGCGAGGGACGGCTCGTCGCCGCGGTGGAGCCGGTCACCGGACCCCTGCGCTAGCGCGAAGGGGCCCCACCGCACGGCTGCGGTGGGGCCCCTTCGCTGTGCGGGGGACGGAGCTACTTCAGCTTGGCGATCTGCGCGTCGACCACGGCCGCCGGGACGGCGCCCATGTCGCCGCCCTTGGCCATCGCGGCGAAGTTCACCGTGTAGAACGTCGCGACGGTGTTGCCCTTGCGTACCACCGCGGTGTGGAAGGTGGCGGTGCCCGCGCCGTCCATGTCGACGTCCTCGGTGAACGCCACCACCTCGTCGCCCTTCGCGGCGCCCTTCTCCGCGGCGACCTTGGTGACCTTGGTCTTCTCACCGTCGGCCGTCAGGGCGAACCCGCCGGCACAGGCCGTCACACCGTCGGAGACGGCCTTCATGGCCTTCTCGGCGCCGTCGCCCGCGTACGAGGAGAGACCCACGAACGTCATGTCGACGTCGAAGGCGTCCGCGAGGTCCTCCGGCTGCGCGGTGGCGGTCGACGCCTTGTCCTCGGAGACCGAGTTGCTGGCGTTCGCGTCCGTGTCGCCCGGGGCGAGAGCGGCCGTGGCCCAGGCGAGCGGGTCGCAGGCCGGCTTGTCGGTCTTCACGGCCGTCTTGGAGGCCGGCAGGGTGTCGTCGCCCGAGGCGGCCTTGTAGCCCTTGAGCTCGCCCTGCGCGAGGAGCAGCTTCTCCAGCTCGGCGGTGGTGAGCGCCTTCGCGGCCGGAGCCGAGGAGGAGGCGGACGAGGAGGCGGACGCCTTGGAGTCCGCGGAGTCCTCGGACCCCTCGTCCGAGCATGCGGTGAGGAGGGAGAGCGACAGTGCGCCTATTGCGGCGGTGGCGCACAGCCGTGCCCCCGGTGATCTCTTCATGAGGCGAACTATGAAGAACCTGTCAAAGGACAGTCAAGTTCATTCAAAAACCCAGACGTTCCCGGCGAACGGAATAAACCACGAACCCCGCACCCAGGGCGAGGAGCGTTGTTCCGCCGACGACGTACGGGGTCGTGTCGAAACTGCCGGTGTCGGCGAGCCGGACGCCGTCGTCGGCCGTGGTGTCGGCCGCAGTATCGGCCGTGGTGTCGGCAGCCGCCCTGGCTGTCGTCCCGGTCGTGCCGTCGGCCGTGCCGGTGGTGGTGTCGGTGCCGGTCGTGGTCGTCGACGCGGCCCGTGCCTGGGTCGTGATCTGCGTCGTCGTGTCCGTTCTGGCCGGGGTGTCCTGGGACGCGTTCGCGGACGGGACGAACCACAGGGCGCCCAGCAGGGTCCCCGCGGCGGTGGCGGTCAGCAACGAACGTCGAGCGGATGACACGGAATATCGATCCCCTTGTGGCGCTGGCGAATTGGCCGTGTGGTCCGATGCTAATGAAAGTCGCGGGTCGCGGGAAAGCCGCGGGGGCCGTGAGCCGTACGCTCCGGCCATGAGTACTGAAGAGACATCACGTTTTGTGCGGATTAGAGTAGAGATTCTCCTCGAGGTGCACGACGAGGACGCCGTGACGACGGCGGCACTGCGGCGGATCGCCGACGACGCGGAGTTGCCGGACGCCGAGCGCGCGCACGCCGAAGGCGCTGTGACGGAAGACACCGCGGAGGCCCTCGCCTACCTCGTCGACCCGTTCGACCTGGTCGGAGAGGTGCCCGGGGTGGAACTCCAGCAGGCGTCCTGGTCGAGCGAACGGGTCGACCACGACCCGGATTCGCCGGAGTGGGACCTCGACGAGGATGATGGCGAAGAGGATGACGAGGCGGACGGCGAAGAGGGCCGCATCGGCTGAGCGTTCCGGGAAACTCGTGACCCCGGACGGCAACCGCCGACCGGGGTTTCGTCGTCTCAGCAGACGCACGAACCGACACCCGCACCATCCGCGTCGAGAACGTGGTGTGCCCCACACCTTCGGGAATGTGGAACGGGAGGAACCGGTCGTAGCGTTGATGGTCTTGACGGGGACTCTCTGGGTTCTGGTAATCGGCGACGATGGAGAAGCGTGTGATGACGGACAGTAGGCGGCGCCGGGGTCTGATGACCGCGTCCGCACTGCTCGGCGGTGTTCTGGTGCTTTCTGCGTGTTCCGGCGGCGACAGTGACGCGGCCGACGGCGGAGGCAGCTCCTCGCAGGCCAAGGCCGACGAGGCGGCGGCCAAGAAGTCCTCCGAGGCCCAGATCAAGATCACGCCCGCGGACGGCTCGGACAACGCCTCCATCAACAACTCGGCGACCGTCACGGTGAGCAAGGGCACGCTCACCGCGGTGACGATGACCACGTCCGAGGGCACGGCCGTCGAGGGCACGCTCTCCGCCGACAAGACCAGCTGGAAGCCGACCACCCAGCTCGAGCGCTCCACCACCTACAAGGTGGCGGCGGAGGCGAAGGACTCGGGCGGCCTCGTGGCACACGAGAACGCCTCCTTCACGACGGTCTCCCCGGACAACAGCTTCATAGGCAACTTCACGCCGGAGAACGGTTCGACCGTCGGCGTGGGGATGCCCGTGTCGATCAACTTCAACAAGGAGATCACCAACAAGGCGGCCGTGCAGAAGGGCGTCACGGTCACCTCCACCAGCGGTCAGGAGGTCGTCTGCCACTGGTTCTCCACCCAGCGGATGGACTGCCGTCCCGAGGACTACTGGAAGGAGAACTCCACCGTCACGCTGAAGCTCGCGCTCGACGGAGTGGAGGGCGCCAACGGTGTCTTCGGCGTCCAGCAGAAGACGGTCACCTTCCAGATCGGCCGCAACCAGGTCTCCTACGTCGACGCGAAGACCAAGCAGATGAAGGTCACGCACAACGGCGCGGTCATCAAGACCATCCCGATCTCCGCCGGCTCGCCCGACAACAAGACGTACGAGGGCCAGATGGTGATGTCGGAGAAGTTCAAGGAGACGCGCATGAACGGCGCGACCGTGGGCTTCACCGATGACGACGGCAAGGGCGAGTACGACATCAAGGACGTGCCGCACGCCATCCGCCTCACCAACTCCGGCACCTTCGTGCACGGCAACTACTGGGGTGCGAAGTCCATCTTCGGCTCGGTGAACACCAGCCACGGCTGCGTGGGCCTGTCCGACACCAAGGGCGCCAACGACTCGGGCACGGCGGGCTACTGGTTCTACACCAACTCCATCGTCGGCGACGTCGTGGTGGTCAAGAACACCGGCGACAAGACCGTGTCCCCGGACAACGGCCTCAACGGCTGGAACATGGACTGGGCGCAGTGGAAGGCGGGTTCGGCCGTCTGACGCACTCCTGACGGTCGCTCCGACAGTCCACCCACAGCTCTCCGGTGCCGCCCCCAGGGGCGGCACCGGTGTTTCCGGGGTTGGTCACAGCCTTCTCATCGTTCTCTTATTTCGGCCTTATCCCTTCATCACGCGCGGTACCTACCGTGCGGCCATGTTCTTCACCTACCTGAGGCGCGAACTGCGCCGCCGTAGAAAAGCGGCCCTCGTCGTCGCCTCCGGGCTCGCGCTGGGCATCGCACTGGTCATCGTGGTCACCTCCGTCTCCTCCGGCATGGGGAAGGCCCAGGACAAGGTCCTCCAGTCCCTGTACGGCCTCGGTACGGACATGACCGTCACCAAGGCCGCCTCGCCCACCGCGAGCGCCTCGGACCGTCCGCGCTTCCAGTTCGACGCGCAGGACAGCGACTCCGACGCGGAGCAGAGCACCGACCGCGTCATGGTCCAGGGCTTCCAGACCCTGTCGACCGCGACCGTCACCAAGGTCGGCAAGCAGAGCGGGGTCTCCGACGCCGTCGGCGGACTGAGCCTCCAGGTCCTCAAGGTGGACGGCCAGTTCACCCGCGGCCAGTTCCAGCAGAACGACAACGCGGGCGGCGCCGGCGGCCAGCAGGGCGGCGGCAACGGCGGTGGCAACGGCCAGCCGCAGGGTGAAGTGCGGGGCGGCGGCGCCGACTTCGACGTCAACAGCTACTCCGTCTACGGCACCGACGTCACCGAGCCCGAGCTCGGCCCGCTGACCTCCTCGACGATCACCAGCGGCCGCGCCTTCAAGACCACGGAGAACAACGGCAAGGTCGCGGTCCTCGACTCGGCGTACGCCAAGGAGAAGTCGCTCAAGGTCGGCTCCACGCTGACCATCAGCAAGGTCAAGTTCTCGGTGATCGGCATCGCCACGGCCGACAGCGGTGACGCCGCCGCCAATGTCTACCTTCCGCTGACCCAGGCTCAGACCCTCAGCGACTCGAAGGACAAGGTCACCACGATCTACGTCAAGGCGACCGACTCCCAGAAGATCGACAGCGTCAAGTCGACGATCCAGAAGAACGTCTCGGGCACCACGGTGACCACCTCCGCCGACCTCGCGGACACCGTCTCCGGCTCCCTCTCCACGGCTTCCTCGCTCGCCACCAACGTCGGCAAGTGGCTGTCCATCGCGGTCCTGATCGCCGCCTTTCTGGTCGCCGGTCTCCTCACCTCTTCGGCGGTCTCCCGTCGCGTCCGCGAGTTCGGCACGCTGAAGGCGCTGGGCTGGAAGTCCGGCCGGGTCACCCGCCAGGTCGTCGGCGAGGCCATGGTGAACGGTCTGCTGGGCGGCGCCCTGGGCATCGCGCTGGGCCTGGCCGGCGCGTACGTCGTGACCGCCATCAGCCCCACCCTCCAGGCCCAGTTGGGCGGCGGCGGTGGCGGCGGGGGCCAGGGCGGCCCCGGTGGCGGTGGCGGCGGCTTCGGCGGTGGCGGCCGCCAGGCGGCGGCCAAGACCCTCGACGTGGCGCTGACGGCACCGGTGAGCGTCACGACGGTCGCCATCGCGGTGGGCCTCGCCGTGGCCGGCGGTCTGATCGCCGGCGCGTTCGGCGGCTGGCGCGCCTCGCGGCTGCGTCCGGCCGACGCGCTGCGCCGCGTCGAGTAGCCGAACCGCCCACCCCTCATACGCACACCAGGAGTTGTTGTCCCCATGTACGAACTCAGAGGCGTCACCAAGCGCTACACCCGGGGCAAGGAGACGGTCCACGCCCTCGCCGGCGTCGACCTGACCATCCCGGACGGCGACCGGCTCGTCATCCAGGGCCCCACCGGCGGCGGCAAGTCCACGCTGCTCCAGATGATCGGCGCGCTCGACCGGCCGTCCGAGGGCGAGATCGTCCTCGACGGCGTCGACCTGGCCAAGCTCTCCGAGGCCCGGCTGACGAAGGTCCGCAGCGAGAACATCGGCTTCGTCTTCCAGTCCTTCAACCTCATCCCGACGCTCAACGCGCAGGAGAACGTCGAGACCGCGCTCGTCCCGCTCGGCGTGAAGGTCAAGGAGCGGCGTGAACGGGCCGCCGAGGCGCTGAAGTCCGTCGGCCTGGGCGAGCGCCTCGGGCACCTGCCGTCCGAGATGTCCGGCGGTCAGCAGCAGCGCGTCGCGATCGCCCGTGCGCTGGTGAAGCAGCCGAAGGTCCTGCTCGCCGACGAGCCCACCGGCAACCTCGACGAGAGCATGCGCGACGAGATCATGGACGTACTGCACACCATGTGGAAGGAGCACGGGCTGACCTTCATCATGGTCACCCACGACTCCTCGATCGCGAAGAAGGCCCCACGAGTGGCGACGATCCGCAAGGGCAAGATCACCGTGAAGGAGAACGCCGCCTCGTCCTGACGCGGTGCTGCTGATGCGGTGCTCCGACGCGGTGCTGCTCCTGCGGTGCTGCTCCTGACGAGCCGCTGCTGGCCGGGTGTTCCTGACGGGACGCTTCCGGCGGGGCGCTTTCGGCCGGGTGACCTCACGGGGTCACCCGGCCGCTGTTTTCCGCCGGTCGCCGGGATCGCGCACCTCCGGCGGCTCGGGAGTGCCCGGCGGGGTCGCAGCAGGACGTACTACGACCGGTGGGCGGGCCACCGAGCGGTCCACTGGGCGGCCCACCGTGCTGGGCCGGGCGTGGGGCCGGGCGGTCGGCGGTTCGCTGAGCGCTGAGCGAACGGCGGCCGGAAGGCAAGCCTCCGGAGCGTCGTTCGTGCTTGCGTGGTCCCATGACGGCACCCGAGACAACCACGCCCCGCACCACGGTCGAGTACATCCGGTACCGGATTGCCGAGGAGCGGTCCGCGGAGTTCCTGGCCGCGTACACCCGGGCCGCACGTGAGCTGGCCGGCTCCCCGCACTGCGTCGACTACGAACTCGCCCGCTGCGAGGAGGACTTCGGCCACTACATCCTGCGGATCACCTGGACGTCGACCGAGGACCACCTCGAGGGCTTCCGCACCTC
The DNA here is from genome assembly GCF_030815485.1 of Streptomyces rishiriensis. Taxonomy (NCBI): domain Bacteria; kingdom Bacillati; phylum Actinomycetota; class Actinomycetes; order Kitasatosporales; family Streptomycetaceae; genus Streptomyces; species Streptomyces rishiriensis. The sequence goes on from NZ_JAUSWV010000002.1 coordinate 5,368,675, forward strand.
GGACCTGTTCCCCGCCTTCCTCGCGGAGATCCGCCCGTACGTCGGGCACATCGACGAGATGCGGCACTACAAGGCCACCTCGGTGCGCGGGCCGGGCTCCGCCGTGCCCACGCTGTACGCGTGGGCGGGCGGCGCGGAGGCCTTCGCCCGGCTCACCGAGGCCTTCTACGCCAAGGTGCTCCAGGACGATCTGCTCGCGCCGGTCTTCGCGGGCCTCGCCCCCGAGCACGCCGAGCACGTCGCGCGCTGGCTCGCGGAGGTCTTCGGCGGGCCGGAGAACTACTCGGCGACCCTGGGCGGCCACAGCCACATGGTGGCCAAGCACTTCGGGCGGGACATCACCGAGCCGCAGCGCCGCCGCTGGGTCAACCTCATCCAGGACGCGGCCGACGAGGCGGGGCTGCCGACCGACGCCGAGTTCCGTTCGGCGTTCCTCGCCTACGTGGAGTGGGGCACGCGTCTCGCCGTCCACTTCTCCGGCCCGGACGCCAAGCCGCCGGCCGAACAGCCGGTGCCGACGTGGGGATGGGGCGCGGCTCCGCCGTACCAGGGCTGACGGCGGGGCGGGGGCGCGGCTTCGGGGATTCGAGGGCGGCAGCCACGGGGGAGCCGGGGGAGCCCGGGGAGGGGCCGGGGGCGGGCCCGCCGGTGCAGGCGGCGTGCTCTCAGGCGGACGGCGCCTGGGCGTCCGTTCCCGCGCGCGTCGCGTCGACGCCCCAGCTCGCCAGCAGCCGCAGCCCCTCCGCCGAGGGCGACCCCGGATCCGCGTGGTACGTCACCATCGTCTGTTCGCCGTCGCCCATCAGCCTGAAACCCTCGTAATTCAGGGAGAGTTCGCCGACCAGCGGGTGCCTCAGCAGCTTCACGCCGTGGCTCTTCTCCTTGACGTCGTGGGTCGCCCACAACCGCCGGAAGTCCTCGCTCTTCACCGACAGCTGGCCCACCAGCGCGGACAGCCGCGGGTCGTCCGGATAGCAGCCCGCGTCCATGCGCAGGGCGCAGACGATGTCGATCGCCTTCTGCTCCCAGTCCACGAAGAGGTCCCGGTAGTCGGGGCGCAGGAAGACCAGCCGGGCCCAGTTGCGCTCCGCCACCGGCAACTCCGCCCAGTCACCGAAGACCGCCGCCGCCATCCGGTTCCAGCCCAGGATCTCGGTGCGCCGCCCGATGAGGTACGCCGGCACCGAGTCCATGGTGTCCAGCAGCTGCCGCAGCGGGCCCCGCACCTGCTGGGGCGGTGCGGACTGCTTCTTCTTGTGCTTCGGCTTCGCCAGGTGGGTGAGATGCGCGTGCTCCGCGTCGGAGAGCCGCAGCGCCCTGGCGATCGAGTCCAGCACCTCCGCCGAAACGTTCCGCCCGTTGCCCTGCTCCAGGCGCGTGTAGTACGCCACCGACACCCCGGCCAGCTGCGCCAGCTCCTCGCGCCGCAGCCCCGGCACCCTGCGGTGCCGCCCGAAGTCCGGCAGCCCCACGTCCTCCGGCTTCAGCCTGGCCCGCCGGGTGCGCAGGAACTCGCTGAGCTCGGCACGCCGGTCCAAGGAGGCGCCGGGAGGTTCGGGGTGTTCGTCCATGCCGTCCAGTATTCCTGGTCGTACGCACACCAGCCTGACCCCGCCAGTGGTAGGCACAGCAGACGTACGCAGTGGCGTGACCTGGGTGAATGTTGTGCGATGGGGCAGGCTGGACTTCGTACCCGGCCCGAAGGCAGGCCGGAACACGACCCCCGCTAGGAGATCCCCGGCATGACCACCGTTGCCGCGTACGCCGCCCCCTCCGCCAAGGCTCCGCTGGAGCGCACGACGATCGAACGCCGCGCGGTGCGCGAGTTCGACGTCCTGATCGACATCGAGTTCGCCGGAATATGTCACTCCGACATCCACCAGGCCCGGGAGGGCTGGGGTGAGGCGATCTTCCCGATGGTGCCCGGCCACGAGATCGCGGGCGTCGTCTCCGAGGTCGGCCCCGGCGTCACCAAGTACGCCGTCGGCGACCGCGTGGGCGTCGGCTGCATGGTCGACTCCTGCCGGGAGTGCGACAACTGCAAGGCCGGCCTGGAGCAGTACTGCACGGGCGGCGGCATGACCGGCACCTACAACGCCCTCGACAGGAACGGCGAGCCCACCTACGGCGGCTACGCGCAGAAGATCGTCGTCGACGAGAACTACGTCGTCCGCATCCCCGACGGCCTCTCGCTCGACGTCGCCGCGCCGCTGCTCTGCGCCGGCATCACCACGTACTCCCCGCTGAAGCACTGGAACGCCGGCCCCGGCAAGAAGGTCGCGATCCTCGGCATGGGCGGTCTCGGCCACATGGGCGTCAAGATCGCGCACGCCCTCGGCGCCGAGGTGACCGTCCTGTCCCAGTCGCTGCGCAAGAAGGACGACGGCCTGAAGCTGGGCGCCGACCACTACTACGCCACCAGCGACGAGAGCACCTTCAAGGAGCTCGCGGGCACCTTCGACCTCATCCTCTCGACGGTATCGGCCCCGCTGAACCTGGACGCCTACCTGTCCCTGCTGAAGACCGACGGCGCCTTCGTGAACGTCGGCGCGCCCGAGGAGCCCGTCGCCCTCAACCTGTTCTCGGTGATCGGCGGCCGCAAGACCCTCGCCGGCTCCGGCATCGGCGGCATCCAGGAGACCCAGGAGATGCTGGACTTCTGCGCCGAGCACGGCTTCGGCGCCGAGATCGAGCTGATCAACGCCGACCAGATCAACGAGGCGTACGAGCGGGTGCTCGCCAGTGACGTCCGCTACCGGTTCGTCATCGACACGTCCACGATCTGACGGTCCTCGCGGACCCGTCACCGACCTCGCGGCATCCCGATCGTGAGTGGGCCCCCGGCGCATCGCGCCGGGGGCCCTTCCCCGTCGCCCGAAGGGAGCCGGACGTCTCACGACGGACCCGTCCAGGGCCCTCCGGGAAGGGCGGGGCCCGGGGCCGGGGCCGGGGTTCAGTTCACGGGGAACGACTCGCCGTCGCCGTAGGACCGTACGAGGACTCCGCCGCCCGGAGCGGGACGCACGGAATGAGCCCGGCCGCGCCCGGCCACCCGCGCTCGGCCCTCGGCGCCGTCGCCCCCGACCTCCACCAGCGTGTTCTCGTCGATCGCCACTCCGTGCGCGAGCCGCCCGCCCGCCACGACGGCGGCCAGCCGCCCCAGCGTCCCCCACTGTGCGGCATGGTTCTCCACCCCGAACGGCACGAGTCCGAGTCCCGGCCGGATCTCGATCTCGTCGAGATCCTCGGCGGTGTCCGGCGGGCACACGGCGACCCCGTTCGCCAGCCATCCCCCGACCACCGCGTCCCGCGGCGCGAGCGCGGCGCCCGCAGAGAACCCCGCGTACGGAAGTCCGCGTTCGAGAAGCAACGACGCCAGCGCACCGGAGGCCTCGGCGAGCGCCTCCTGGTACGCGGGCGTCAGCCCACCGCAGACGAAGACCCCGTCCACGTCCTCGGTGACCGCGCCGACCTCGAACCGCTTGCCGATCGGCACCAGCAACGGCACGGGCGTACAGTCCCCGGCCTTGCGCAACGCGACGTCGTACCGGGCGAACTGCTCGGCTCCGTCGCCCTCGTCGACGATCACGCACAGGATGCGGGGCGCCGACCCGGAGCCGGACCCCGACGCCTCCGACGCGGCGCGGGCGGCGCGGGCGGCGCGGGCGGCGCGCAGGAACGGCCCGTGGACGACGCCGGCGGTCGTCTCCTCCCACCCGCCGCCGATCAGGAACACCCGGCCACCACTGCTCTTCGTACCGCTGCTCAACGCATTTCCCCCTGGGCTGATGGACGACTCGGGCAAGTAACTCACGACGGGCGGCCGGGCTCGGCCGGTTCCGCTTCAGCCGTCGGCCTGGAGCCCCTTCAGACCGTCGTAGGCGGCCATCACGATGTCCAGTCCCCGGGTGTCCTCGGCCGGTTCGCGCATCTGGTTGGTCACGTAGGCCACCACCATGCGGGCCTCGGGCTCGATCATGACCATCGAGCCGCCCCAGCCTCCCCACCCGTAGGTGCCGCCGAACCGTCCGTAGCCCAGACCCCAGCTGATCGGCATGCCCAGGACCCGGTCCTCGCCGCTGAACTGCTCCTCCCAGGCCCGGTCACAGCCCGCCCGCGACAGCAGCCGCACCCCGCGCACGGTCCCCCCGCAGGCCATCGCCGACTGGACGAGGGCGACCGAACGGGCGTTGCCGAAGCCGCTCGCCGCCGGTATCTGCGCGCGGCGCCAGGCCACGCTGTTGCCGTCGCGCAGCCGGATCGCCGTCGGGACGGAAGGGCCCGCAGCGGCGGTGGCGGCGGTGGCGGCGGAAGGGCCCGAAGAGGCGTTCGGGGCGGTCGAGGAGCTCGGGTTCGGCGCGGTCCGTGCCGGGGCGCTGCGGGCCGCGCCTGCGATGTAGTCCTCGTCCCGGGACGGCGGAGGGACCGTCGGCGCCACCCGGTGATCGTGCTCCGCGGGCAGTCCCATACGGAAGTCCGCGCCCAGCGGTCCGGCGATCTCGTCGGCGAAGAACTCGCCCGGGCTGCGGCCGGTGATCCGGCGCACCACCTCGCCCACGAGGAACCCCTGGGTGAGCGAGTGGTACCCGGCGGCGCTGCCCGGCTCCCACTGCGGAGCCTGCGCGGCCAGTCGTGTCGTGGCGGCCTGCCAGTCGTAGATCTCCGCCACCGGCCCGTCCCAGTCCGGCAGGCCGGCGGTGTGCGAGAGCAGGTGCCGTACCAGCACCGCCTCCTTGCCCGCCGTGGCGAACTCCGGCCAGTACCGGGCCACCGGCGCGTCCGGATCGAGCTCGCCCCGGTCGGCCAGCACCAGCGCGCACAGCGCCGTCATCGTCTTCGTGACGGACCAGACGTTGACGATCGTGTCCCGCTGCCAGGGGACGGTGCGCGCGGCGTCCGCGAACCCGCCCCAGACGTCCACCACCGGCTCGCCGTCTACGAAGACGGCCACCGAGCCGCCGACGTCCCCGCCGTCCAGCAGCGCGGCCAGCGCGGTGGGCACGGCGGCGAACAGGTCGTCGTACGCGCCCCGGAGGTCAGCCATGTCCGCCATTGAGCCTCCACCGGACGACCGGAGGCAACCGAATTCCGGCGTCGAGGGCGCTACGGTCCAAAATCGCCCGCCGGCGCCCGGGGCTGCGTCGGCGGCGAGTCCTGGGCGCCCATGTCCAGACGGAACGGCGGGTACACGTCGGTCATCAGCGCCGCGTAGGCGGCCACCCGCGCGACCCAGCGGGCCAGGCCGAGCAGGAAGTCGAACAGGTGCACCGGATAGCGGCCGGTGAACGCCAGGATGATCACGGCGACGAAGGAGAGGAAGAAGACGAGCCCACCGCCGTGCCAACGGTCCGTCCCGCCCCAGCCCCAGCCCCAGTCGCCGACGAACATCCCCACGACGATGTACTGCGGGATGGCCAGCAGCCACCACTTCACCAGCACCAGACCACGCGACAGCCGCTCTGGATAGGCGACGTCGAAATGCGCCGGGTAGTCGGGCACCTCGGCGAGGGTGAACGGCGGGTACCGGTCGGTACCGAGCGCGGCATGGGCGTAGTAGGCGACCCGCCAGTTCCAGCGCATCACCCCGACGTTGAAGCCGAAGAGCGAGCGGGGGTAGCGGCCCGTGAACAGGATCGCGAAGAACGCGACGACGGTCACGAAGGAGAACGCGATCCACAGGAAGAACAGCACGATGTAGTGCGGGATGGCGAGGAACCACTTCACCAGCCACATCCACCTGGACAACCGGGGGTCGAGAAACGCCTCGATGCGCACAGGCGACACGGTGAACCCGATCATGGGGACCAACTCCGCTCCCTGATCATGATTTCAGGCTCGCACACCCGACAACGACCCGCGACCGCGACTGTTCGCTCAGCGATCCCGCGTGATTCCCACGAAGCCCCACGCAGCCACCTCGCCTCGCCCGCCTCTGCGGCCTCAGCGGCTCAGTCGTCGTCGCGCTCCTCCAGCAGGGCGTTGAGGCGCAGTGCCTGGGTCCGTGCCTCGACGGCGTCGATGGTACGGAAGGCGGGACAGGCCCGCGAGTTGCCCGTGCGCCCTACCCTCACACGGGGCAGAAGGATGCGCCGCAAGTGGGCCTCGACCTGGGAGTCCTGTCGGCTTCGGCCGTGGGAGGGGCTGCGAACGCTGCCTGATGACCCACGTCACGTCTCGTTCACAGCCCTGTGCGCCATCGGCGCGCGCAGCGGAATCGCGCTGAGGAATGCGCCGGTTCGAATGCTGCGCCCGCGAGGGCTTGGTTACCCTCCAGTCACGTTGACCTGCGGGGATGCCCGAGCGCACTACCTTTGACGAGTGGATATACGCGACGGCGATTGCTGGATAGAGTCGTCTCGTTACGGTTGGTTGCGGGGACAACCAAAGTACGTTCCGGCTGCCCCCGTCCTGGGGAGGGCCTGCAGCACATGAGTCGTCGCTCTACTGGTTCTGTCGGCGTCTGGGCTGAGATGCAACGGCAGCAGCAGCGTCAGCTGGAAGCTGAAGCCAGACGGCGGAGACAGCAGGAACAGCAAGCGCGGGCCTACCAGCGGCGAGCTGCCCAGAACCACCGTGAGTACCGGCAGGCGGAGGCTCTGAGGCGCACGGAGGAACTGGACGCGCAGGTTGGGTCGTTGCAAGGTCTTCTTGCCTCCGGCTGTCAGGCTCCAGCCTTCAGAGCTGCCTCTCTCATGCGAGCCGAGGATGTCCAGCCCTTCGCTCCGGGACCCTTGGCGCAGCCGGTGCCCATGCCGGATTTCAATCACTACCAGACGCAGAGCGGCTGGACTGCGAGTCGCAGGGCCCAGGCGCAGGCCGAAGCACGAGCGCGTTTCGAGCGTGACTGGCAGGCTGCCCAGGCCGCGGAGACTCAGCGGCAGCGACAACTGGCCTCGTACCAGAGGGAGTACCAGCAGTGGGTTGATGCCCAGTTGGCTGATGTACGGCGGCACAACGCCGGCGTCGGCGCGATAATTGAAGGCGTAAGGCGCCGGGATCCCGATTCCGTGATCGAGTACTTCTCTGCCGCTCTCTACGCCTCGACGGCATGGCCGGAAGGATTTCCACGGCAGGTGGCAGCCGCCTACGACCCGGCAGCACGGCAGTTGGTGCTGGACTGGGAGTTGCCCGCCTACGGCATCGTGCCGGAGGTGAAGGCCGTTCGGTACGTGTCCGGGGCCGACCAGGACAAGGAGACTCCTCGCCCGACAGGCCAGCGCCGGGCTCTGTACAGGGAGGTCCTGGCTCAGTGCATGCTGCTTGTTCTGCACCAGCTTTTCGGTGCGGATGAGCTTGGTGCGCTTGAGTCGGTGGCCTTGAACGGATTCGTCGATGGGCATGACCCTACGACGGGTCGACCGGGCCATATCTTCCTCGCAACCGTCATGGCCTCGCGCTCGTCGTTCCGTGACCTGCATCTGGCGCAGGTGGACGCGGGCAGTTGCCTGGCCGACGCACTGCGCGGGCAGCTCTCGGTGCGACCGGACCAACTCACGCCCGTGCGGCCGAGCCGACGGCCGCAAGAGGTCGGGAACCGCGTTGTCGCCCACGGCAGCGATGAGGAACCGGACCTGTTCGCGATGGATCCGATCGCCTTCGAGAATCTCGTTGCCGATCTCTTCCGTGCCATGGGGATGCAGGCGGTGACCACCCAGCGATCCAACGATGGCGGTGTGGACGTCGACGCGCTGGATCCGACGCCGATCCGAGGCGGCAAGATCGTCGTGCAGGTGAAGCGCTATCGCAGCACGGTGCCGCCCACCGCTGTGCGTGACTTGTACGGAACGGTTCAGGATGCCGGCGCCAACAAGGGCGTCCTCGTGACGACGTCGGGATTCGGCCCTGGCTCACACACATTCGCCAACGGCAAGCCGTTGGAACTCGTCTCGGGCGCTGAACTCGTCGATCTGCTGCACCGCCATGGACGGCGTGGGCGACTGGGAGAGGGCAGTCGGCAGGTCTCGGCACAGGCGAGGCCGTCCAGGGCAGAGTCCCGGCTGCCCGACGATTACAACGTCTTGGGTATGTCGTGGACCGGAAGCGTCGCCTTGGACGTGTGCGCTCTCGTCTGTCGTGGCAGTCAGGTGCTCAGCGACGATCATTTCGTCTTCTTCAACAATCCCCAGACGCCGGACGGCTCGGTGCGCGCGCTTCCCGCCAACGCACCTGACAAGGCCGCGATCTGTGTCTCGTTCGACGGGTTGCCCGACGAGGCCGACCGGTTCATGCTCGTGGCAGCCATCGACCCAGAGGTCAACCCGGACGCCGACCTCTCCGGCTTCACGGACGCCCGCATCCGCCTGCTCGACCCAGGACTCGCTGAGCTGGGACAACTTGAAGTCTCCGACGGCCGGCCCCATGAAACTGCCTTGGTACTCGGCTCCTTCCGCCGCCGGTCGAACGGGGACTGGGACTTCGTTCTGGGTGGCAAGGGCTATACGGGCGGCCTGGAGGAACTGGTGCAGGATTTCGGCATCGAGGTGGCGTAGAGCCCATCTGGGTCCAGAGCGGCTGCGCCGGACGAGGTCTGTGAACGCGGCTTGATGATCCACGCGTCACCCGGTCCTGCTCTCACCCGGCGGGGAAACGGCCGTCGCGTCCGGCGGGCAGGCCGACTTCCGGTGTACGGCGGCCGGTGAACCCGGACTCCGCGTAGGCCGGGACGGTCACGCGTCGGGGTTCCTCCATGGCGTACAGCGTGAGCGGGACCGGGCTGGGTCGGGCCGGGCTGGGCCGGTGCGGGGAGGCCACTGCTTCTCGACTGCCGTCCGCCGCGACGAACGGCGCGTGCCATGGCAGGTCGGCGGTTCTGCCACTGCGCCCGTACGCCTGTACCCCCGCACGCGGTCGAGATCCGTGAGATCGCCGCCGAACTCGGCGTCGTACCCACGCCGAGTTGAGTATGCGCGCTCATGCCCGGGAGGGACGTGCGCGGCGAGTATCGGTGAAGCGGCGCAGTCGAAGAGCGTCGGCCCCGTCCACTCGAAGTCAGTTGCGGAGAATCCCATGTCCCGTCGTATCGCCCTTTCCATTGCCGCCGGTGCAGTCGTCCTCGCCGGTGCCGGTGCCTTCGCTCTCGCCTACGCCGGGGAGCAGCCTCCGGCACTCGCGGACAGTACGGCCCGCTACACGGCTCCCGACGGCGACCGCGACGGCTCGTTGACCTTCGTCACCGACGTCACGGCGGGCTCCGGGGTGAAGAGCGTGAAGGTGCTGGCGTGGCCGCAGAACTCGTCCTTCGCCAAGGAGAAGCTGACCAAGAAGGACATGGCCGCCGCGGAGACGGCCGTCTGCACGTCCTCCGACGATGACACCGTGCGCTGCACCTACACCGTCAAGGTCACCGGTCCCGACGCCGAGTCGTCCCCGCGCGGAATCTGGCACATCGCCGTCCTGGCCACCGCGAAGGACGGCACCACCACCCTGAACCCCGAGGCGGCGGACTTCTCCGTCCGCTGAGCCGTGCGCACACGAGACGGAGCACGGTGGGCGGCCTGCGAGTGGGCTGTACGCGCGATCGACCGGAAGCGGAGCGTGTAGCCACGGCAGACACCGTCGCGCTGGGCCGTTGCACGGCGCAGAGGTGCGGTCTAGGACGGGGCGGTAGCGCCGGTGTCCGGCGCGTCGGTCTCCGGTGGGGTCGGTTCCCTGAGCTGCTCGCGCCCGTAGTTCCAGACCACCGCGATCAGCGCGGCGATCGGCACCGCGAGCAGACTGCCCACGACGCCGGCCAGGCTCCCGCCCAACGTCACCGCCAGCAGGATCACCGCAGCGTGGAGGCCGAGCCCACGACTTTGGATCATCGGCTGGAACACGTTTCCCTCGAGCTGCTGCACCACGACGATGATGGCCAGCACGATCAGCGCGTCCGTCAGGCCGTTGGAGACCAGCGCGATGAGAACCGCGACGAAACCGGCGAACAGGGCGCCGACGATCGGGACGAACGCGGAGACGAAGGTCAGCACCGCCAGCGGGAGCACCAGCGGTACCCCCACGATCCACAGGCCCAGGCCGATCAGGACGGCGTCGAGCAGGCCGACGGCCGCCTGAGAACGCACGAACGCTCCCAGGGTGTCCCAGCTGCGCGCGGCTACGGCCGGGACGTCGGTGGCGAGCCGACCGGGCAGCTGCTGGGCAAGCCACGGCAGGAACCGAGGGCCGTCCTTGAGGAAGAAGAACATCAGGAACAGGGCCAGGACGGCGGTGACCAAGCCGTTCACCACGGTGCTCACTCCCGTGACGACAGCGCCGACCATGCTGCCGAGGCCGTCCTGCGCGCGGGAGACCGCGGTGTCGAAGGCCTTGTTGATCTGGGCGTCACCGATGTTCAACGGCGGCCCGGCGGCCCACTCGCGCAACTTTTGGATGCCGTCGACCACGCCGTCGGTCAGGTCGCCGGACTGCGAGGCCACCGGTACCGCGATCAGCGCCACGACGCCCATGGCGACCAGGAGGAACAGCACGGTCACGACCGATGCGGCGAGGGCGGGCTGCCAGCCGCGACGACGCAGGAACCGGGTCGGTGGCCAGGTCAGCGTGGTCAGGAGCAGGCCGACCACGAGCGGCCAGACGACCGACCACATCCGCCCCAGGATCCACAGAGTCACCGCGAGCATCAGCAGAATGATCAGCAACTCGGCGGAGGCACGCGCCGTCGTGCGGAGCGCGGCGCGGGCTCTTGTAGGGCTCAACGAGACAGTCACGGGTGCACCCTATGGGTACGCAAGTCATACCGGAATCGCTGCTCACGGTGGACGGATCCCGGCGCACGAGCGACGCCGCGTCGGAGGCGAACTCCCGCCTCCGCGCGGGCTGCTCGGCTGCCGACTCCGGGGCACGCACGACGCCGTCGGGCAGGACACCCCCAGCGTCCCCGGGACGGACAGCCGCGCACACTGGTCGGCGGACACCCGCGCACACTGGCCGACGGATTCCGCAGCCCGCCCCGGATCCTCGGCCCGGCTGCTGTCTACCTCAGCTCCGACCCGGATCCTCGGCCCGGCTGCTGTCTGGCTCAGTGCGGCAGGGTTGCCGGGCTGCCGCCGTTCGCCTCGTAGCCCGCCACCGCCAGGGCCCGGTAGACGGCGAACTCACCGGCCGGGTCGGGGGAGAGGGTCCAGGGGAGGGCGCCCACATGGCCGTCCACGTGTATGAGCTGGCTCATCGCCTCCGACCAGCGCTCGGCGCGCACCAGGAAGAAGATCAGCAGATGACGGACGTGCGCCAGCATCGGGTCGTCGGGACGGGCCGCGTGCACCGCGAACAGCGCGCCGTGCATCGCCTTCGTCACGACCTCGCTCTGGTAGAAGCTGCTGACCAGGTTCACCTCGGGGAGGTGCTCGAAGACCGCGAACAGCGGCATGGCGGCGAGGAGGGAACCCTGGGGGGCTCTCGCGGCCGCCGCCTCCGCGAACGAGTTCGCCAGTTCGCGCGAGCCGTGCCACTTCTCGCACCAGTAGTGCAGAGCCGCCAGATGCGCGCCCATGTGCGCCGGGGCGCGGTCGAGGATCTTCAGCCAGACCTCTTCGAACTCCTTCTGCGTGTACTGGAGGCCGCGGGCCACCGACAACTCGACGATGTACGGGATCGGGTCACCGGGGGCGAGCAGCGCCGCCTGACCGCAGGCGTCCTTCGCCTCCTCCATGATGATCCGGAAGTCGTCCGTGCCCCGCGTCGACGTCCGCCACGCCTGCTGCACCAGGAACTCGGCGTGCACCGCCGCGCCGCCCGCGTCCTTCGGCGCCTCCGTGCGCCACACCCGCAGCCACTGTCCGCCCGGCGTCTCGCTGACCCCGCCCGGCCGCTGCTGGAGCTCCAGCGCCGCCGCGCCCGCGAAGGCCTGCACGCGCTGCCAGCGCAGCTCGCCGTCCGTCTCCGTGCCCGCCAGCAGCTGCTGCGCGGCCCGGTAGTCCTGTGTGTGCTGCACCACGTCCAGGACGTCCAGCAGGTCCTGGTCGGGGCCGGGCATACGGATGTCCAGTTCCTCCGTGCGCACGAACCCGTAGGTCTCGGGGTCCGCGGCGTCAGGGTGGCCCGCCGGGACCTGCTCGATCATGCCGCGCCTGCGCCGCAGGTACGGCAGCAGCACGAAGCCGACCATGAGCAGCGCCATCAGGACGAACAGAATCTCCATGTCTCAAGCGAACCAGACCGCGCCGACAATTGGCCAACCCGCCCCCGCACCTGTGGAAAAACCTCCGCGGCGGGCCGTCCGGCACGGTCGGCGTCCGCCCGCGGCCCGCCGCCGTCCCGCAGGAGGCCCGCGAGCGGACTACGCTCGGTGCTCATGAGCGACAGGCACATCAGTCAGCACTTCGAGACCCTCGCGATCCACGCGGGCAACACCGCCGATCCCCTCACCGGCGCGGTGGTCCCGCCGATCTACCAGGTCTCGACCTACAAGCAGGACGGCGTCGGCGGTCTGCGCGGCGGCTACGAGTACAGCCGCAGCGCCAACCCGACCAGGACCGCCCTGGAGGAGAACCTCGCCGCCCTCGAAGGCGGCCGCCGAGGTCTCGCGTTCGCTTCCGGACTGGCGGCCGAGGACTGCCTGTTGCGTACGCTGCTCAGCCCCGGTGACCACGTGGTGATCCCGAACGACGCCTACGGCGGCACGTTCCGGCTCTTCGCGAAGGTGGTCGCCCGCTGGGGTGTGCAGTGGTCGGTCGCCGACACCGGCGACGCCGCCGCCGTGCGGGCCGCGATCACCCCGAAGACCAAGGCGGTATGGGTGGAGACCCCCTCCAACCCGCTCCTCGGCATCACCGACATCGCCGCCGTCGCCCAGGTCGCCCGGGAGGCGGGCGCCCGTCTCGTCGTCGACAACACCTTCGCCACGCCGTACCTCCAGCAGCCCCTGGCACTCGGCGCGGACGTCGTGGTGCACTCCCTGACCAAGTACATGGGCGGGCACTCGGACGTCGTCGGCGGCGCGCTGGTCACCGGTGACGCGGAGCTGGGCGAGGAGCTGGCCTACCACCAGAACGCGATGGGCGCGGTCGCCGGGCCCTTCGACTCGTGGCTGGTGCTGCGCGGCGCCAAGACGCTGTCGGTGCGCATGGACCGGCACAGTGAGAACGCCACCAAGGTCGCCGACATGCTCACCCGGCACGCGCGCGTGACGAACGTGCTGTACCCGGGTCTGCCGGACCACCCCGGTCACGAGGTCGCGGCCAAGCAGATGCGGGCGTTCGGCGGCATGATCTCCTTCCAGGTCGCCGGGGGCGAGGAGGCGGCCGTCGAGGTGTGCAACCGCGCCAAGGTGTTCACCCTCGGCGAGTCGCTGGGCGGCGTCGAGTCCCTCATCGAGCACCCGGGCCGCATGACGCACGCGTCCGTGGTCGGCTCGGCGCTGGAGGTTCCCGGTGACCTCGTCCGGCTCTCCGTCGGCATCGAGAACATCGACGATCTCCTCGCCGACCTTCAGCAGGCTCTCGGCTAGGAACCGGCGGTCGGCCTCCGGTCACCAGCCGCTGACGGGTGGAGTCGTCTGAGACGGCGGCTCCACCCATGGCTGGGCCACCACCGCCCAGACGGTGAAGGCCACCGTGGCGGCGCACAGCAGCAGCCACAGCAGCCGCCGGGCGGCCGTCCGGCGGCGCAGTATCCGGCCGCCCCGGCGTACGACGTCCGCGTGGAGTTCCGGCGGCACGTGCGGCGCGGTCCGCTCCATGATCTGCCGTACGGCGGCCTCCCGCTCGGGCCGGTTCACGACGCCGCCGCCTTCGCCCGGCGCACGGCGGGCGCCGGACCCCGCGGCGGATGCAGAAGCGTCGCCGTCGCCCGGTCGCAGACCGTGCGGATCCGCTCGGTCGGCAGGCCGAGCAGCGCCGCCACCTGCTCTTCCGCGACACCCTCGTAGAGCCTCAGGACCAGGACGAGACGCTCCTGGGGGGTGAGCCGTGCCAGCGGGCCGACGGCGGGAAGCGGCCGGCCGCGGCCCAGCGGCAGGGCGGCGTACCGGTGCCAGGCGCCATGGGCGAAGCGGGTGGCCAGATACTCACGGGCCCGGTTGTAGGGGTCCTCGCCGTGCAGCCGGTCCCAGCAGGCGTACGTGTGTGCGAGTGCCTGGGTCAGCAGGCGCCGCGCGCGCGGGTTGTCGGCCGGGGCCTCCGCCGTGAGCAGTGTGGCGGCCTGCAGCAACCGCCCGCCCGCTCCGGCGACGAACGCCGCGAACTCCCGTGCCCGGCGCGCTTCCTGGGCCGTACGCCGCTCTCGCACACCGAGCCTCCCGCCTGACGGCGTCCCCCTGGAGGGCCATATGCCCCGGTCTCATATGAGGCCAGGGGCGGGCTTTCGGTCAAGAGTCGCGCACGGGCGCCCGGAAGTCGCCGCACGCGCGCGTGTCACCGGTTCAGGAAGCGGCCGACGACGGCTCCGCGCCCGGTACGCCCTGCGCCGTCATCCGGGTGGACAGCGCGGTGTTGAAACGGGTGAGGAGCTCGCAGAACGACTCGCGCTCCTCCGGCGCCCAGTCGTCCGTCAACTCGGCCATCAACTGGCGCCGCGAGGACCGTACTTCCTCCAGCCGGGACTGCCCGCGCGGGGACAGCTGGAGCACCACGGCCCGTCCGTCCTCGGGATGCGAGGTCCGCTTGACCAGGCCGGTGTCGACGAGCGGAGCCACCTGGCGGGTGACGGTGGACGAGTCGATGCCCATGCTCGCGGCGAGCGCCTTGACGCCCATCGGGCCTTCCTTGTCGAGGCGGTTGAGCAGCAGGTACGCGGCGCGGTCCATGGAGTTGCGCACCTGCCCGACGCCGCCGAGCCGGGTCTGTTCGGCACGGCGGGCGAACACCGCGACCTCGTGCTGCAAGGTGTCGAGAAGACCGGTGTCACCGACGGTCGTCATGTCCATCGACATTTCAGGTGTTGTGGGCATGGCCGGGGGCTCACTTCATGAAGGGGCTGCTGGAATGGGGGACAGAGTACGCGGCTGGAAGGCGGGTCGTACCGACGCTGCGGAAACCGGTCTCGGAGGTTGGTCACAGCGGTCGTGGGCGCCTGTGAACTGCGATGCTGGAGTCATGAGCTACCGCACGGCTGACTCCTTGCGTTCCGTCACCCTCGACGATGTGCGCGGGGCCCAGAAGATGCTGTCGGGCGTGGCACGGGTGACCGCGATGGAGGGCAGCAGGCACCTGTCCCAGCTGGTGGGGGCGCCGGTGCACTTCAAGTGCGAGAACCTCCAGCGGACCGGCTCGTTCAAGTTGCGCGGCGCGTACGTCCGCATTGCCGGGCTGCTGCCCGAGGAGCGGGCCGCCGGGGTGGTCGCGGCCAGCGCGGGCAACCACGCGCAGGGCGTGGCGCTGGCCTCGGCGCTGCTGGGGGTGCGCTCCACGGTGTTCATGCCCCAGGGCGCCCCGCTGCCGAAGATCAGCGCCACCCGTGAGTACGGCGCCGAGGTGCGCCTGCACGGTCAGGTCGTCGACGAGACGCTGGCCGCGGCGCAGGAGTACGCGGCCGGGACGGGGGCGGTGTTCATCCACCCCTTCGACCACCCCGACGTCATCGCGGGCCAGGGCACGGTCGGCCTGGAGATCCTGGAGCAGTGCCCGGATGTCCGCACGATCGTCGTCGGGATCGGCGGCGGCGGGCTGGCGGCGGGCATCGCGGTCGCGGTGAAGGCGCTGCGGCCGGACGTGCGGATCGTCGGCGTACAGGCGGCCGGGGCCGCGGCCTACCCGCCCTCGCTGGCGGCCGGGCGGCCGGTGTCGATCCGCACCCCGGCGACGATGGCCGACGGCATCAAGGTCGGCAGGCCCGGCGACGTTCCGTTCTCCCTCGTCGGCGATCTGGTCGACGAGGTGCGCACGGTGACGGAGGACGAGCTGGCCGCGGCGCTGCTGCTGTGCCTGGAGCGGGCCAAGCTGGTCGTGGAGCCGGCCGGGGCGAGCCCGGTGGCCGCGCTGCTCAGCGCGCCGGACGCCTTCGAGGGCCCGGTGGTGGCGGTCCTGTCCGGCGGCAACGTCGACCCGGTGCTGATGGAACGCGTCCTGCGGCACGGCATGGCGGCGCAGGGCCGCTACCTGGCCGTACGCCTGCGGCTCACGGACCGGCCGGGCGCCCTCGCCGCGCTTCTGGGGGCGTTGTCAGTGGTCGACGCTAACGTCTTGGACGTGAGCCATCTGCGGACCGACCCCCGGCTCGGGCTGACCGAGGCGGAGGTCGAGCTGCACCTGGAGACGAAGGGGCCGGAGCACTGCGCCGAGGTCGGCCGAGCCCTGCGCGAGGCGGGTTACACCGTCATCGACTGAAGCGGCGGCATCGTCCGAATTCGATGCCCTGCTGGTCGTGCTGGTCGTGCTGGTCCTGCTGGGACCAACGGCGATCCTTGGGACCCCGTCGGGGCCCGCGCGGAGCTTGCTGCGCGGCCGGCTTCGCGTCAGCTTCGAACAGGCTGTGGAGCCGGCTCGAAAACCCTTCGTCACTCGTTCGAGAAAGACCGTTGTGAGACGCGATACATCGCGTTATGGTGTGTCTCGCGCCGCTCCCCCCACCCCTCATCGGGCGGAACGAAAAGTACAAACCTAGGCTTTCCGACGAATCCTCAATGACGTGGAGACTGATATGCCAGGTGCCATCTACGCCGAAGGCCTGGTGAAGACCTTCGGCGACGTAAAGGCTCTGGACGGCGTGGACCTGGACGTCCCCGAGGGCACGGTCCTGGGCCTGCTCGGGCCGAACGGAGCGGGCAAGACCACCACGGTCCGCTGCCTGACCACGCTCCTGCGCCCCGACCGCGGCCGTGCCGTGGTCGCCGGCCTCGACGTGCTCAAGCACCCCAACGAGGTCCGCCGCTCCATCGGCCTGTCCGGCCAGTTCGCGGCGGTCGACGAATACCTCACCGGCCGCGAGAACCTCCAGATGGTCGGCCGGCTCTACCAGATGAAGGCGGGCGCGGCGAAGGCCCGGGCCGCCGAGCTGCTCGAGCAGTTCGGCCTCACGGAAGCCGCCGACCGCACCGCCAAGACCTACTCCGGAGGCATGCGCCGCCGCCTCGACCTGGCCGCGGCACTGGTCGTCTCACCGCCCGTGATGTTCATGGACGAGCCGACGACCGGCCTCGACCCGCGCAACCGCCAGATGCTGTGGGAGGTCATCAAGCGCCTCGTCTCCGGTGGCACGACGCTGCTGCTCACCACGCAGTACCTCGAAGAGGCCGACCATCTCGCGCACGACATCGCGGTGGTCGACCACGGCCGGGTGATCGCCCGCGGCACCTCCGACCAGCTCAAGGCGCGCACCGGCGGAGAGCGCGTGGAGGTCGTGGTGCACGACCGCGAACACATCGCCACGGCGTCGGAGGTACTGGCCGGCTTCGGCAAGGGCGAGACCACCGTCGAGCAGCACACCCGCAAGCTCACCGTGCCCGTCGCCGGCGGCGCCAAGCTCCTCGCCGAAGTCATCCGCGAGCTCGACAGCCGCGGCATCGAGATCGACGACATCGGCCTGCGCCGCCCCACCCTCGACGACGTCTTCCTGTCCCTGACGGGGCACGTCGCCGAGAGCAAGGCCGAGGAGAGCGAAGAGGACCGTCGGACCGACCAGCGCGGTCAGAGCGGAAAGAGCGGAAAGAGCGAGAAGGAGACCGTCAAGTGAGTGCCGTCACCGACGCCGTGCGCGGCGCGGCGCCCAAGCCCGCCCATCCGCTGGGACAGTCCGTCCGCGACTCCCTGGTCATCGCGAAACGCAACCTGATCCGGATGTCCCGCATCCCGGAGATGGTCATCTTCGGGCTCATCCAGCCGATCATGTTCGTGGTGCTGTTCACCTACGTGTTCGGCGGGTCCATGCAGATCGGCGGCAGCACGAGCGCCACCGACTACACGAACTTCCTGATGGCGGGCATCTTCGCGCAGACCGTCACCTTCGCCACCGCCGGAGCCGGCGCGGGCATCGCCGACGACATGCACAAGGGCCTCATCGACCGCTTCCGCTCCCTGCCCATGGCACGCGGTGCGGTGCTCACCGGCCGCACCCTCGCCGACCTGGTGCAGACGGCGCTCACCCTGCTGGTCCTGGCGGTGGTCGCCCTCCTGGTCGGCTGGCGGGTCGGTTCCGACGGCAGTACGAACGCCGCCCGGGTGCTGGCCGCCTTCGGGCTGCTGCTCCTGCTCGGCTACGCGTTCACCTGGATCGGCGCCCTGATCGGACTGAGTGTCCGCACCCCGGAGGCGGCCACCTCCGGCGGACTGATCTGGCTCTTCCCGGTGACCTTCATCTCCAACGCGTTCGTGGACACCGGCAACATGACGCCGTGGCTGCGTCACATCGCCGAGTGGAACCCGTTCAGTGCCACCGTCCAGGCCTGCCGGGTGCTGTTCGCCAACCCGGGGCAGTCGACGTCCGACGCCTGGCCCATGCAGCACCCGGTCTGGGCCTCGCTGATCTACTCGGTGCTCATCGTCCTGATCTTCCGGACGCTGGCGGTCCGCAAGTACCGCTCGGCAACGGCCTGAGCGTCCCGGGGCATGACGAAGCCCCCGGCGGCATGGGCGCCGGGGGCCGGTCACAGCGGGGGTGACGGGCAGGGCCGGTCAGGCGCTGTAGGCCTCGGCCTTGAGAATGCGAACGGAGGCCTTCTTGCCGTTGGGCAGCTCGTACTGGGCGTCCTCGCCGACCTTGTGGCCGATCACGCCGGTGCCCAGCGGGGACTGCGGCGAGTAGGTCTCGATGTCCGAGCTCGCGTACTCGCGCGAGGCGAGCAGGAACGTCATGGTGTCGTCCTCGTCGCCGTCGAAGGCGATCGTCACGACCATGCCGGGCGCCACCGCGCCGTCCGCGGACGCCGGGGTCTCGCCGACCTTGGCGTTGTCGAGAAGCTGGGTCAGCTGGCGCACACGGAGCTCCTGCTTGCCCTGCTCCTCCTTGGCCGCGTGGTACCCGCCGTTCTCACGAAGGTCCCCCTCCTCGCGCGCGGCCGCGATCTTGGCGGCGATCTCCGTGCGCGCAGGACCAGTAAGGTACTCAAGCTCGACCTTGAGCTTGTTGTACGCCTCCTGGGTCAGCCAGGTGACGGACTCGCTGGTCTGGGTCACAGGTGCTCCTCGTCGGTACCGGGAATACAAGCATCGCCCTACCAAAAGCATGTTCCTCAGGTGATGGGCGAAACCACGAGCCTAACAATTCAGTGGCCGAAGGGGGAGGACATAAGCCATCAGAATTACGTCGGCCCAGGTCAGCGTGTACGTATTGCAGCGGATGCCGCCCGCCCGGCGACTCCGGCGGACCCACCGGCCCCGACCCCGGCCCGGACCCCGGCTTCAGCTCCGGCGTCGGGCGGCGTCAGTCGGCGTGACAGCCGAGCAGCTCCGCCGTCGTGCCCTTCGCCGTCGTACGCAGCGTGACCGTCCTGTCGATGCGCGTGTCCGAACCGGAGAAGCGGAAGTCCGCCCGGCCCACCTCGGCGCCGTTGGCCGCCTGCGAGCGCACCGTGCAGTAGCCGCTCGCACCCGAGTCCTTGCGGACCTCCAGGTGGAGCTGTACCGCCGCGTCCGAGGTCGCCTCGAAGGTGATCACTTCGGCGCTGATCTTGTTCTGGCCGACGTAGTGGTAGGCGAAGTAACCGACCAGGGCGAGCAGGAGAGCGCCCAGCACGGCGCCGGTGATCCTGAGCTTGTGGTCGGTCCGCGCGTCCGAGGAACGGCCGTAGCGGCCCTCGGGCAGCCGCGTGCTCGCCGTACTCATGATCGTCCTCCCGGCACGGAATTATTCGCCTTCCGATTCGGTCACTATAGAAGCCTGCGATCGCGCCGGTTCACACCGGGCGCCGACTTACCGAGGATTGAGTCTTGACTGACCAGCTGCGACTGATGGCCGTCCACGCCCACCCCGACGACGAGTCGAGCAAGGGCGCGGCCACCATGGCGAAGTACGTGTCCGAGGGGGTGGACGTGCTGGTGGTGACCTGCACGGGCGGGGAGCGCGGCTCCATCCTCAATCCCAAGCTTCAGGGTGACAAGTACATCGAGGAGCACATCCACGAGGTACGCAAGAAGGAGATGGACGAGGCCCGCGAGATCCTCGGTGTCAAGCAGGAGTGGCTCGGCTTCATCGACTCGGGCCTGCCCGAGGGCGACCCGCTGCCGCCGCTGCCCGACGGCTGCTTCGCCCTGGAGGACGTCGACAAGGCGGCCGGCGAACTGGTGAAGCAGATCCGCTCCTTCCGTCCCCAGGTGATCACCACCTACGACGAGAACGGCGGCTATCCGCACCCCGACCACATCATGACCCACAAGATCTCGATGGTGGCGTTCGAGGGCGCGGACGACGCCGTCAAGTACCCCGAGTCCGAGTTCGGGCCCGTGTACCGGCCGTCGAAGCTGTACTACAACCAGGGCTTCAACCGCCCGCGTACCGAGGCGCTGCACCACGCGATGCTCGACCGCGGTCTGGAGTCGCCCTACGGGGACTGGCTCAAGCGCTGGGACGAGTTCGGCCAGAAGGAGCGCACGCTCACGACGCACGTTCCGTGCGCCGACTTCTACGAGATCCGCGACAAGGCGCTGATCGCGCACGCCACGCAGATCGACCCCGACGGCGGCTGGTTCCGGGTGCCGATGGAGGTCCAGAAGGAGGTCTGGCCGACGGAGGAGTACGAGCTGGCGAAGTCCCGCGTCGATACCTCCCTCCCCGAGGACGACCTCTTTGCGGGCATCCGCGACAATGCCTGACATGAGCGCAAGCGTGAGCCTGGCAATGACGCACCTCGTCCCCCTCGCCAAGGAGGTCGACGAGAACAAGGTCACCCCCGGCGTCCTCGGCTTCATCGTCTTCGCGGCGATGGCCGTGGCCGTGTGGGGCCTGATGAAGTCCATGAGCAAGCACATGGGCAAGGTCGACTTCAAGGAGCCGGGGGACCCGGAGCAGTCCTCCCCCGCCGCCACGACGAAGGCGGCCGCGACGGGGGAGCCTTCCTCGACGACGTGAGACGAGCGCGTGCCGGGGGGTGTGGGACGAGCCGCTGAGCGAGCGGACCGGCGTGCCACCGTGCGGACCGCCGCGGCCGAGGACGTGCGCGGGGGTGCGGGCAGACCGCCCCACCCCGGCACCCATGCTGCACTCCGATGCCCACGCCCCACCCGGGCGCCCATGCTGCGCTCCGACGCCCACGCCCTTCCCCGGCGCCCGCTGCCGTGGCGGTCGCGGCCCCGGCGCGAGTCGGCCGACGTGAGGCGGTCGCGGTCCGGCGCGGTCCGTCCGGCGCGGGAGCCCCCGGACCATGGCCCTCGCCGCTCGCCGCTCGCCGTGCGCCGGCTATCCCTCGTTCAAGGGCACTCCCATGATCTCCCGGCCATGTCGGCTCGGTACCAGGCCCAGGTGCCAGGCCTGCCAGCCGGATTCCAGGCGGATGCCGCGTTCCAGCAGCAGGGCGTAGGCCTCCAGGCACTCGGTCAGCCGGGAGTCGCGCAGGGGGTGGTCGGCCCGGGCCAGCTGGGCCAGTTCCTCCTGGGCCACCGCCGTGCCGACCTCGACCCCGCCCGGGGCGGCGTACGGCAGCAGGGTGCAGCGCAGGAAGCGGGCCCAGTCCTCGCCGCGCCGGTCGCCGTACGACGTGAACAGGCCGGCCGCCTCGTCGCACAGGACCAGCGCCGCCTGCGTACGGGCGTTGCCCCCGTCGACGATCGCGAGCTCCAGGCAGGTCCAGGCCTCGCCGTGGGCGACGCCGATGCGCTGGAAGTCGGTGCGCGCGTCGACCAGCAGCTGCCGGGCGAAGCCCGAGTTGCGCAGCGAACCGGTCTGGGCCGCACGCTGGTCGCGGGTCACCCGGGCCGAGTGGTGGCGGGCACAGGCCAGGCCGTAGACGTCGCGCATGCGGGAGAAGAGCGAGCGGGAGCGTTCCAGCTCGCGGACGGCGTGGTCCAGGTCGCCCGTCTCCTCCAGAGCCAGGCCGAGGTAGTACACCGTCCAGGCCTCACCGCGCGCGTCCTCGTTGTCCCGGTGCCGCGCCGACGCCCGGCGCAGGTCCTCCGCCGCCGGGCCCGGATCCCCGGCGACGAGCCGGGCCCGGGCCAGCTGGGTCAGGGCCCACGCCTCGCCGCGGACGTCGCGGGTGCGGCCGTACAGGTCGAGGGCCTCGCGCAGATCGGCCTCGGCCCGCGGGACGTCGCCGCGACGCAGGTTCAGCTGGCCCAGCTGGAAGTGCGCCCAGGCCTCGCCGTGCACGGAGCCGCCCTCGCGGTGCAGGACCAGGGAGCGGGTGAGCAGGTCGAGGGCCTCGGCCAGATGCGCCCTGTCGCGCTCCACCGCGGCGAGGGCGTGCATCGTCCAAGCCCGGTCCGTGGCCAGTTCGGGCGCGGCCTGGAGGTCCATCGCCTCCCGCAGCTTCGCCGACGCCTCCGTCAGCTGACCCTGGTGGTGCAGCGTGATGCCCAGCGAGCACAGGGCCCGCGCCGCGCCCGCGTCGTGGTGGGCCTGGAGGTAGAGGTCGACGACCGAGCTGAGCGTCGTACGGGCCTTGTCCAGCTCGCCCAGCTGACGGGCCGCGATGCCGGTACGCCACTGCACGGACCGCACGAGCAGGTCCTGGCCGACCGACTGCGCCAGCTCGCTGATCTCACCGAGCCGGTAGAGGTCGCCGCGCAGCAGGCAGTAGTCGCACAGGGCGCCCAGCAGGCTCAGTACGGCGTTCTGGGCCACGCCCTCCGCGTGCCGCAGTGTCGCCGTGATGAAGCTCGATTCGTCGTCCAGCCAGCGCAGCGCCTCGTCCAGGGAGGTGAAACCGTGGGGGGTGAAGCGGTCCGAGCGGGTCGACATGTTGCCGTCGACGAGCCGCAGCACGGAGTCGGCGAGCTCGGCGTAGCTGACGATCAGGCGTTCCTGGGCCGCCGAGCGCTCGGTCTGTTCCTCCTCGTCGAGGAGCCGGGCCTGGGCGAAGGCGCGGACCAGGTCGTGCAGGCGGTAGCGGTCGCCGCGGACGTGGTCGACCAGGCCGGCGTCGGCGAGGGCCGTGAGATGCCGGGTCGCCTCCGCGCGGTCCGTGGCCAGGAGCGCGGCCGCCGCGGCCGTCCCGAGCGAGGCGCGTCCGGCCAGGGCCAGCCGGCGCAGCAGCGTGCGGGTCACGTCCGGCTGGTCGGTGTAGCGCAGCCACAGGGCGCGCTCGACGGGCTCCACCGGGCCGTAGACCCCCAGGTCCGCCGCCAGCGCGCGCGGTGAGCGCGGGCCCAGCGAGGAACCGACGACGCGCAGCGCCAGCGGCAGCCCGCCGCACAACTCCCGTATCCGGTCGGCGGATTCGGCGTCGTACGGACCCGAGGCGTCCTGGGCGGCCGCGTCCAGCAGTTCCTCCGCGCCCGCCGCGTCCAGGGGACGCACCGCCAGCTCGTGCACCCACGCGGACAGCTCGGCCGGCAGCTCCAGCGGGCTGCGGGCGGTGACCAGGACCAGGCTTTCGGAGCGTTCCGGCACGAGTGCGCGGACCTGCTCCGGGTCCGAGGCGTCGTCCAGGATCACGGTGACCGGCAGGCCGGTCAGATGCTGCTGGTACAGCTCGGACAGCCGTTTGACCTGCTGGTCCGCGGAGGCACGCTCACGGAAGAGGAGCTGCTCGCGGGGCGCGCCGAGCCGGTTCAGCAGATGCAGCAGGGCGTCCCGGGTGGGCAGTGGCGCCTCCTCCGCGCTGTCGCCGCGCAGGTCCACCACGCAGGCGCCGCGGAACTGGTCGCGCAGATCGTGCGCGGCCCGCACCGCGAGGGCGGTGCGGCCGCTGCCGGGGGGCCCGTGCAGCACGACGACCGTCGGCCGGCTCCGCGTGTCGGCGCGCGCCGCCTGCACCCACTGACGAAGCTGCCCGAGTTCCGTCCGGCGCCCGGCGAACGGGCCGACCAGCTCCGGGAGCTGGCCGAACGACTGGGCCAGCACGGTCCGTCCGCGCGCCGCCGCACTCTTGTCGGCGCCACGCAGCTGCGGTCCCGGTGCCTTCTTCGGCCCGGTCGTCGCGCTCAGCATCCGCTGCTGGTCCAGGAACGGCCGGATGCCCCGCACCTCCAGCGCGGTGAGCCATTGCAGCCGCAGTTGCTCGGCGCCGCCGGGCTGCCCCGCCTCCCCGGCCCGGTGATGAGCCGCCGGCAGATGGGACCCCGCCACCTTCACGACGGTCGCCGCGGCGCCGACGACCCCGACGGCCACCCCGGCGCCGAGCGCGGTACCCGGACCGGTGCCCAGCGCGAGGTCCGCGACCGCCGTCGTGACTGCGGCAACGCCCGCCACCAGCAGGGGGGTCCGCCCGCCCTCCCGCGCGTACCGCTGCCCGAACGTGACCTGCCCCGCCTCCGTCTTCTCCAGGGCCCGCGCATACGCCTCGTACTCCTCGGCGGCCGTCTGCGCCATGGCGTCCAGCGCGCCGCGGGCCCGCGTCATCAGCACCTGCCGGTCGCTGCGCCCGCCGGAACGCCGCACCTCCTCCTCCACGGCCCGCGCCAACAACCGCTCGGCTTCCGCCCTATGACCGTCCCGCATGTCCCGTCCCCCTCCGGAGGTCACAGCTTTCCTTGGTCAAGTGTGCGGTGGGGGGCTCGTCGAAGCGAGGGGGCGAGGGGGCGAGGGCCTCGGGCGTCGGCGCGGCGGTGACCGCCCGGCGGCGCCTGACGTCGGACGAGCGGGGTACTGCGGCAGGATGGACCCCATGCCGAACCGACTGGCCCATGAGACGTCCCCGTACCTCCTCCAGCACGCCGACAACCCCGTCGACTGGTGGCCCTGGTCGGCGGAGGCCTTCGAGGAGGCGCGCAGGCGGGGCGTGCCGGTGCTGCTGAGCGTCGGATATTCGAGCTGCCACTGGTGCCATGTGATGGCGCACGAGTCCTTCGAGGACCAGGAGACCGCCGACCACCTCAACGAGCACTTCGTCAGCGTCAAGGTCGACCGGGAAGAGCGTCCCGACGTGGACGCCGTCTACATGGAGGCCGTGCAGGCGGCCACCGGCCAGGGCGGCTGGCCCATGACCGTGTTCCTGACGCCCGACGCCGAGCCCTTCTACTTCGGGACGTACTTCCCGCCCGCGCCCCGGCAGGGCATGCCCTCCTTCCGGCAGGTGCTGGAGGGGGTGCGGCAGGCGTGGACGGAGCGGCGGGACGAGGTGGCCGAGGTCGCCGGGAAGATCGTCCGGGATCTGGCGGGACGGGAGATCTCCTACGGGGACGGCGTGGCCCCCGGTGAGCAACAGCTGTCGCAGGCGCTGCTGGGGCTGACCCGGGAGTACGACCCGCAGCGGGGCGGATTCGGCGGCGCGCCGAAGTTCCCCCCGTCGATGGTGATCGAGTTCCTGCTGCGCCACCACGCGCGGACCGGCGCCGAGGGCGCCCTGCAGATGGCCGGGGACACCTGTGAGCGGATGGCCAGGGGCGGGATCTACGACCAGCTCGGCGGCGGGTTCGCCCGGTACTCCGTCGACCGCGACTGGGTCGTGCCGCACTTCGAGAAGATGCTGTACGACAACGCGCTGCTGTGCCGGGTGTACGCCCATCTCTGGCGTGCCACCGGCAGCGAGCTCGCGCGCCGGGTCGCCCTGGAGACCGCCGACTTCATGGTGCGCGAACTGCGCACCGAGCAGGGTGGCTTCGCCTCCGCGCTCGACGCCGACAGCGACGACGGGAGCGGGAAGCACGTCGAGGGCGTGTACTACGTCTGGACGCCCGCCCAGCTCACCGAGGTGCTCGGGCCGCAGGACGCCGAGCTCGCCGCCCGCTACTTCGGCGTCACCGAGGAGGGCACCTTCGAGCACGGTTCCTCCGTCCTCCAGCTCCCGCAGCAGGAAGAGGTCTTCGACGCGGAGCGGATCGCCGGCATCAAGGAGCGGCTGCTGCGCGAGCGCGGCGGGCGGCCCGCCCCGGGCCGGGACGACAAGGTCGTCGCCGCCTGGAACGGGCTCGCGATCGCCGCGCTCGCCGAGACCGGCGCCTACTTCGACCGGCCGGATCTCGTCGAGGCCGCGGTCGGGGCCGCCGATCTCCTCGTCCGGCTGCATCTCGACGAGCAGGCCCGCATCGCCCGTACCAGCAAGGACGGACAGGCCGGGGCCAACGCGGGGGTGCTCGAGGACTACGCGGACGTCGCCGAGGGGTTCCTCGCCCTCGCCTCCGTCACCGGGGAGGGCGTCTGGCTGGAGTTCGCCGGATTCCTGCTCGATCACGTCCTCGCCCGGTTCGTCGACGCCGGGTCCGGCGCGCTGTACGACACCGCGGCCGACGCCGAGCGGCTCATCCGGCGCCCGCAGGATCCGACCGACAACGCGGTGCCCTCCGGTTGGAGCGCCGCCGCCGGCGCGCTGCTGAGCTATGCCGCCCACACCGGATCGGAGCCCCACCGCACGGCGGCGGAGCGGGCTTTGGGTGTGGTGAAGACGCTCGGGCCGCGGGTCCCGCGGTTCATCGGGTGGGGGCTCGCCGTCGCCGAGGCGCTGCTCGACGGGCCGCGCGAGGTCGCCGTGGTCGCGTCCGGCAGGGCTGATCCGGCCTCGGCGGCGCTGCACCGTACGGCACTTCTGGGCACCGCCCCGGGAGCGGTCGTCGCGTACGGCACCCCGGGGAGCGAGGAGTTCCCGTTGCTCGCCGACCGGCCGTCGATCAACGGTGAACCGACCGCTTACGTCTGCCGCAACTTCACGTGTGACGCGCCGACCACCGACCCGGAGCGGCTGCGCACGGCGCTGGGCACCGTGGTGAGCGGCTGAAAACCCGGGAAGTGGGGCGGCCTCGCGTGCGGGGAGGGTGATCGGGGCAGGGGCCGGGCCCTATCCCGGGAACTCCGCCAGGGCGCGCTCCACGATGGCGACCAGCTGCTCGTGGTGCGCGCCCTTCCAGTACGCGCGTCCGCAGGACAGGCACTGCGCGAACACGTCGTACGACTGCCGCGTGCCGTGGCGCAGCTGGTCGGCGACCTCCTCCTTGGTGGCCTTGCGCAGCAGGCCGTTGCAGGCGGTGCACCTCGTCCAGGGGAGCAGTTCGGGCGCGAACCGGTCGAGGACGTCGCGGAGCTGCTCCTCGGGGTCGGTGCTGTAGACGTACGCGCCCGCCCACAGTTCGCGCCGCCGCAGCAGGCCCCGGTCCCGGCTGAGCATGACGCGCTGTTCGGCCGCGGAGCGGGTGGCGAGCGCGGGGTCGCCGATGTCGGTCGACTCGTACGCCGTGTCCACGCCGAGCAGGCGCATCCGCGCGGGCCAGGGTGCCCAGGTGGACGTCGAGGAGGAAGCGCAGCGGGGCTCCCGGGATCCGCTGGGGGCGGGCCACCGGGCGGACGGTCACCGACTCGCCCGCGGCGGGGATGTGCGAGACCGGTACCGCACGGCCGTCGACGAGCAGGGTGCCGACCTCCGTGAGGGGCACTCCGAGCGACTCGACGACATGGCCGAGGGTGGAGATGCCGTCGACGGCGAGCGCGGTCGCTCCCGCGCGCCGCGCGTGCGGGACGAACAGGGCCAGCGCCGGGGCGACTTCGACGCGGATCTCGAGTGAGTGCACCCGGCCAGGATGGCATGGGGAAGGGACGGGAGCTGAGCGGTTTTCGGTGTCCGGGCCGTGTGCCGGGACGTCCGGGGTGCCGTCGGGGAGGGCGGCGCAGTCGTCGCGGTGGCCGTCGTCACCGCGGCACGGGACGCGCAACCGGGACACGTGTGGAAGTCGCTCTCGGAAGATGCCGTCTGTCGACCCTCGGCCGTCTTCCTCCATGAAAGACGGCCACGGCTCGGAAGCCGTGGCCGGGAGGAGGCGGAGGAGTGACGTCATCCGTGCTGATACGCCACCAGGGAGATGCCGACGTAGTGCACGACGAACGCGGCGAGGGTCAGGGAGTGGAAGACCTCGTGGAAGCCGAACCAGCGCGGTGACGGGTTGGGACGCTTGATGCCGTAGATCACGCCGCCGGCGCTGTAGAGGAGCCCGCCGACGATCACCAGGACCATGACGGCGATGCCGCCCGCCCGCATGAAGTCCGGCAGGAAGAAGACGGCCGCCCAGCCCATCGCGATGTAGCACGGGGTGTAGAGCCAGCGCGGGGCGCCGACCCAGAAGACGCGGAAGACGATGCCCGCGACCGCCGCGGCCCAGATGCTCCACAGCAGCCACTGTCCCTTCGACTCCGGCAGGAGCAGCAGGGTGAGCGGTGTGTAGGTGCCCGCGATGATCAGGAAGATGTTCGCGTGGTCGAGCCGGCGCAGGATGCCGTCCATGCGCGCGTTCCAGTCACCCCGGTGGTAGAGGGCGCTCACGCCGAACAGCAGGCACGCGGTGAGGGCGTAGATGCCGCAGGCGATGCGGCCGCGGGT
Source organism: Streptomyces rishiriensis (assembly GCF_030815485.1). Classification (NCBI taxonomy): domain Bacteria; kingdom Bacillati; phylum Actinomycetota; class Actinomycetes; order Kitasatosporales; family Streptomycetaceae; genus Streptomyces; species Streptomyces rishiriensis. The sequence continues at coordinate 5,396,936 of NZ_JAUSWV010000002.1, forward strand.
GGAGTCGGCGAGGGCGGTGAGCACGAGGCCCGCGACGAGTGCGGCGGGAAACATTCCGAGGTGCAGCCAGCCGCGGAGCTTGGGTTTGACCGGGTGCGGCAGGGAGAGCGGGACGGGACCACGGCCGGCGGCCGGCGTGTCCGTCGGAGCATCGGGGACGGGCGCAGTCATGCGCCGAATCGTACCTACGGAACCGTAGGTTGCGGATCAGGCCGGCGCGCCGAACGGCGAAGAGTGGCCATCATCTCACGCACCCGGGTCAAGGGGCCGTCGGCTGAACGTCAGGTGGACGCAAAGCGCCGCGTCTACACGTGGCCATCCTCACTCCGCTCACCTGTGAGGCCCTCTGGACATATGGGCGGTAGCATCGGATGATCAAATGAGTGCGGTCGACACCGGATGAGCGCCAAGGTCATCATCCGAAGCATCCGGGTCGCAGCCCCCACGGGGCCTCCAAACAAAAAATCCCTCATTTAGGAGCAATCGTGGCGCGCGACATCGCGGCTCCCCCCGTCATCCCCACCCACCACCAGGAACTCGTCTCCTGGGTGAACGAGATCGCCGAACTGACGCAGCCGGACAACGTGGTCTGGTGTGACGGATCCGAGGCCGAGTACGAGCGACTGTGCGACGAGCTCGTCGAGAAGGGCACCTTCAAACGGCTCGACCCGGTCCAGCGCCCGAACTCCTACTACGCCGCCTCCGACCCCACCGACGTCGCCCGCGTCGAGGACCGCACCTTCATCTGCTCCGAGCAGGAGAAGGACGCCGGCCCGACCAACCACTGGAAGGCGCCCGCCGAGATGCGGGAGATCTTCACCGGTGAGAAGGGGCTGTTCCGCGGCTCGATGCGCGGCCGCACGATGTACGTCGTCCCCTTCTGCATGGGCCCGCTGGGCTCCGACCTCTCCGCGATCGGCGTCGAGATCACCGACTCCGCCTACGTCGCCGTGTCCATGCGCACCATGACCCGGATGGGACAGCCGGTGCTGGACGAGCTCGGCACCGACGGCTTCTTCGTGCGTGCCGTGCACACGCTCGGAGCGCCGCTGGCCGAGGGCGAGGCGGACGTCCCGTGGCCCTGCAACCAGACCAAGTACATCTCACACTTCCCCGAGAGCCGCGAGATCTGGTCCTACGGCTCCGGCTACGGCGGCAACGCCCTGCTCGGCAAGAAGTGCTACGCCCTGCGCATCGCGTCCGTCATGGCACGCGACGAGGGCTGGCTCGCCGAGCACATGCTGATCCTCAAACTGACCCCGCCGCAGGGCGAGTCGAAGTACGTCGCCGCCGCCTTCCCGAGCGCCTGCGGCAAGACCAACCTCGCCATGCTGGAGCCCACCGTCTCCGGCTGGACCGTCGAGACCATCGGTGACGACATCGCCTGGATGCGCTTCGGCGAGGACGGCCGCCTGTACGCGATCAACCCCGAGGCCGGCTTCTTCGGCGTCGCGCCCGGCACCGGTGAGCACACCAACGCCAACGCGATGAAGACGCTCTGGGGCAACTCGGTCTTCACCAACGTCGCCCTCACCGACGACAACGACATCTGGTGGGAAGGCATGACGGAGGAGACTCCCGCCCACCTCACCGACTGGAAGGGCAACGACTGGACGCCGGACTCCGGCGTCCCCGCCGCCCACCCCAACGCCCGCTTCACCGTTCCCGCCGCGCAGTGCCCGATCATCGCGCCCGAGTGGGAGGACCCCAGGGGCGTGCCGATCTCGGCGATCCTCTTCGGCGGCCGGCGCGCCTCCGCGGTCCCGCTCGTGACGGAGTCCTTCGACTGGAACCACGGCGTCTTCCTCGGCGCCAACGTGGCCTCCGAGAAGACCGCCGCCGCCGAGGGCAAGGTCGGCGAGCTGCGCCGCGACCCCTTCGCCATGCTGCCGTTCTGCGGCTACAACATGGGCGACTACATGGGCCACTGGGTCGACGTCGCCAAGGGCAAGGACCAGTCGAAGCTCCCGAAGATCTACTACGTCAACTGGTTCCGCAAGAACGAGGCGGGTCAGTTCGTCTGGCCCGGCTTCGGCGAGAACAGCCGCGTCCTGAAGTGGATCGTGGAGCGCCTGGAGGGCAAGGCGGAAGGCGTCGAGACCCCGATCGGCATCCTGCCGACCAAGGACGCCCTCGACACCAAGGGCCTCGAACTGGCCGACTCCGACCTGGAGTTCCTCCTCACCGTGGACAAGGAGGTGTGGCGCGAGGAGGCCGCCCTGGTCCCCGAGCACCTCAACACCTTCGGTGAGCACACCCCGAAGGAACTGTGGGACGAGTACCGCGCGCTGGTGCGGCGCCTGGGCTGACGCCCCCGAAACTCCGCGGCCGGCACGGATGTGCCCTGACCAGTGATCGTCACGGCCGGCCGCGGTGCGATGCGGCGAGGCCGCGTACAACGGCGTGCGCGGCTCTGGGTCTGTCGTCCGCGTCCCGTCCGCCCCGACGGGGACGCGGACGACAGACCTTCGCTCTGTGGTTCCCGGGTGAGGGTGCGGTGCGTCGTGGCCGGTCGCTCGGTTCCCCGCGCCCCGGAGTCGGCCGCGGCGAGCGGTCTTCCGAGTAACGGGCGCGTGTTTCCTGGCGTCCGGCCTGCGTGTCCCTCGGCCGGTACGGAGAAGATGGCGCCCGGTCCGCGCGTCGCTGCGGGTGCACGCGGACCGGGGCCGTTCAGGGTCCCCGGAGGGGAAGCCCCGGCCAGGGGTGGCGCCGGGGAGGGTGTTCACCGGGAGGGTGGCCCCGGTGAGGGGGTTCAGCCGGCGGCGCTCAGTTCCTGCTGCTCCACCAGGGCGGCGGCGTGCGCGTCCATGCGCTGGGCCGCCAGGATCGCCGACGCGGTGTCCGCGCGGGACGCGGCGACGAGGAGGGCGCGGCCCGCCAGGGCGTGCGCCCGCTCGTGCAGGGCCGTGAGGAGCGGGCCCGCCGGGTCGGCGGCGAGGGTGGAGCGGACCGGCGTCCGCCCTCCCCGCAACCGGGTCACCCGCTGCGCGAGCCGGGAGGCCGCGGCGTCCAGGTCGGCGGACGGCGCGGCCGCGCGCAGCTCGTCGGTGACGGCGAGCAGCGCCGCGAGATGAGCTGCGAGCTGGATGTCCAGCTCCTCCTCGCGCGAGCGGTGGGGGAAGTCCGAGGGGGTGCCGGCCATCGTGGTGGGGGCGGACCCACGGGAAGCGGGGGTGCGGATCGGCTCGTACATAGGATGGCCTCCTGTGCTGTCAGGAAACCATCCTAGCTTAGATTTCGTCTAAAGTTGAGCTGTCACAGAACCGCGGCTACGGCTGGCTGTAGCCGTCCAGGAAGCGGGCGATCCGGCCCACCGCGTCCCGCAGGTCCGTCGCCGTCGGCAGGGTGACGACCCGGAAGTGGTCCGGCTCCGGCCAGTTGAAGCCGGTGCCCTGGACGACCATGATCTTCTCCTGGCGCAGCAGGTCGAGGACCATCTGCCGGTCGTCCTTGATCTTGAAGACGGTGGGGTCCAGGCGCGGGAAGAGATAGAGCGCGCCCTTCGGGCGGACGCACGTCACGCCCGGGATCTGCGTCAGCAGTTCGTACGCCGTGTCCACCTGCTCCTTGAGCCGCCCGCCCGGCAGTACCAGGTCCTTGATCGTCTGACGCCCGCTGAGCGCGGCCACGACGCCGTGCTGGCCCGGCATGTTCGCGCACAGGCGCATGTTCGCCAGGATCGTCAGACCCTCGATGTAGGAGTCGGCGTGCGCGCGCGGACCGGAGATGGCCATCCAGCCGACCCGGTAGCCGGCCACCCGGTACGCCTTCGACATGCCGTTGAAGGTGAGGGTGAGCAGGTCCGGGGCGACCTTGGCGGTCGGGGTGTGCGTGGCTCCGTCGTAGAGGATCTTGTCGTAGATCTCGTCCGAGCAGACCAGGAGGTTGTGGCGGCGCGCGATGTCCGTCAGCCCCCGGACCATCGCCTCGTCGTACACCGCGCCCGTCGGGTTGTTCGGGTTGATGATGACGATCGCCTTGGTGCGGTCGGTGACCTTGCGCTCGACGTCCGCGAGGTCGGGCATCCAGTCCGCCTGCTCGTCGCACCGGTAGTGCACGGCGGTGCCGCCGGAGAGCGAGACGGCCGCGGTCCACAAGGGGTAGTCGGGCGCCGGTACGAGCACCTCGTCACCGTCGTCCAGCAGGCCCTGCATCGCCATGACGATCAGCTCTGACACGCCGTTGCCGATGAAGACGTGCTCGACGTCCGTCTCGATGCCGAGGGTCTGGTTGTGCATCACGACGGCCCTGCGCGCGGCCAGCAGGCCCTTCGCGTCGCCGTAGCCGTGTGCCGTCGAGACGTTGCGGAGGATGTCCTCCAGGATCTCCGGCGGGCAGTCGAAGCCGAAGGCGGCCGGGTTGCCGGTGTTCAGCTTGAGGATGCGGTGACCAGCCGCTTCCAGGCGCATCGCCTCCTCGAGAACCGGACCCCGGATCTCGTAACAGACGTTGGCTAGCTTGGTCGACTGGATCACCTGCATGCCTGGGAGCTTACGGCCCGGTAACGCGTATCGGAGGGTGTTTTCCACCACGCGAGACGGGTGGTTTGGGTGGTTATCGGCGGCGACTGTCCCAGCAGCCGCTCCTGTCCCTACAATCCGCGGCATGTCCAGGTCAGGTGAGAGTGGAGTGCCCCCGGTGCGGCCGATGGTGTACCACCCGTACGCCGAGACCGATCCGTCCTCGTACGAGCGGTACGCCGATCCGGCGGCCGCCCACGGGTGGGAGAACGCGTACGACGAGACGGCCGAGCTGCCCCGGGTCCCTTCCCCTCGGGAGAGTGAGCCGGGCGGCCGCGCGGACCGCCGGCGTGCCGCGCGGCGGCCGGGCGGCCGGTACGCACGCCGAGCGCTGGCCGCCGGCGCGGTCGGGGCGGTGGCGCTCGCCGCGGTGGTGGCGGGCCTGTCCTTCTCCGGGGATCCGGCCGGCGGGCGGCAGGGCGGGCAGGGAGGAACGCGCTCGGCGCCGGACGGCACGGCGAGCCCCGCGGACGGCCCGGCCCCGGCCGCCAGCGGATTTGTTGGGCCCGCGGAGTCAGCGCCGGCCGCTCCGGACGCCACGGCGCCGTCCTCGCAGGGTTCGGCGTCCGAGACGCCCTCGGCCGGGTCGCCGGCCGTCGCCGCGAGCCGGTCGGCGAGCGCCGCGCCCTCCGTTTCGGCCTCCGGATCCGGCTCCGCACCCGCGTCCGGGCCCGCGTCCGAAAAGGGCCACTCCGGAAAGGGGCGCGGGTCGGGCAAAGGGGGAAGGTAGGCCGGGCCGTCCGTGAGCCCCGGCGGGCGCGGCTGAAAAGCGACCCTTGTCCTCTCCTCTTCATGCACTAACAATGCGCATGACAAAAACAACGGGCGGCCGGAAGATCTCCGGTCGCCTCGTCGTAAGAGGGGACCCCCACATGAGAAAGCCTCTCGTTGCCGCCTTCTTCGCCCTGGCCATCGCCGGAGCGGGTGCGGCACCCGCGGTCGCCGCGCCGGTCAGCGCGAAGCCCGCGACGGCTTCCACGGCCTCGGCCTCGGCCTCGGCTTCCGCGATCGCGGCCAAGGCGGACACCAGGACCGCCGCGCCGACGCTGCGGGCCGTCAACCTCGCCGGGACCGTCGCGCTCAGCAACTGTTCCGGCTCGGTCGTCCGTTTCCCGAACTCCCTGGACACCGACCCGGCGCTGGTGCTCTCCAACGGCCACTGCCTGTCGACCGGCTTCCCGGAGCCCGGCGAGGTGCTCGTCAACCAGGCCTCCAGCCGCACCTTCAGCCTGCTCAACTCCGCCGGCACCCGGGTCGCGACCCTGCGCGCCAGCAAGCTGGCCTACGGGACGATGACCGACACGGACGTCTCGATCTACCAGCTCACCAGCACGTACGCCACGATCAAGAACGCGTACGGGATCTCCGCACTGACCGTGCAGGACACCCACCCGACCGCCGGCACCGCCATCACCGTGGCGTCCGGCTACTGGAAGCGGCTCTACAGCTGCAACATCGACGGGTTCGTGTACCGCCTCAAGGAGGGCGACTGGACCTGGAAGGACTCGGTCCGTTACACCTCCGCCTGCCAGACCATCGGCGGCACCTCCGGCTCGCCGGTGATCGACCAGTCCACCGGCAAGGTCGTCGCCGTCAACAACACCGGCAACGAGGACGGCGCGCGCTGCACGGAGAACAACCCCTGTGAGGTCGACGCGAGCGGCAACGTCACCGTCCGCCAGGGCATCAACTACGCCCAGGAGACCTACCTGATCCCGGCCTGCTTCACGACCGGCAACCAGCTCAACCTGAGCGCGAGCGCCTGCACCCTGCCCAAGCCGTAGGGCCGGGCCACCGGGCGCGGCGTTCCGTCACACGGGACTGCGACGGACCGCCCGTCCCGCCAGCGCGTCCGTGCGGCGGCCGTCCTCGATGACGAAACGGCCGTCGATCAGGACATGCGGGATGCCGGTGGGCGGGGTGCGGGGAGCTTCGTAGGTGGCGCCCGCCGCCACCGTCGCCGGGTCGAAGAGCACCAGGTCGGCGCGGTGGCCCTCGCGGACCAGGCCCCGGTCCGGCAGGCGCAGGCGGGCCGCCGGGCGGCCGGTCAGGTGGGCCACGCACTCCTCCAGGGACAGGATCCCCGCCTCCCTCACGTAGTGGCCGAGATAGCGCGGGAACGTGCCGTACGCCCGCGGATGCGGCTTGGCGCCCGTCAGGACGCCGTCCGAGCCGCCCGTGTGGACGCGGTGGCGCATGATCGTGCGGACGTTCTCCTCGTGGCCGACGTGCTGGAGGATCGTCGGGGCCAGCCGGTCCTCCAGGAGCAGGCGGCGGGCCGTCGTCCAGGGTTCCTCGCCGCGCAGCAGGGCCGACGCGTGGACCGTGCGGCCCACGTGGTCCGCCAGCCGCTCGTCGCCCACGCCCGAGATCTCGATCGTGTCCCAGTCCACCGGCACCCCGTGGCAGCCGTCCGCGCCGGTCACCTCCAGGTCGTGGCGGATGCGGGCGGCCGCGTCGTCGTCCGCGAGGCGGCGCAGGACCTCCTGCGGTCCGCCCTCGCTCGCCCAACTGGGCAGCAGGGCCGCGAGGGTCGTGCAGCCGGGGGTGTAGGGGTAGGTGTCGAGGGTGATGTCGGCGCCGGAGTCCAGGGCCTCGTCCAGCAGGGCCAGGAGCTCCGGGGCACGGCCCTCGTTGACGCCGAAGTTCATGGTGGCGTGGGCGAGGTGGAGCGGACAGCCCGCCTCGCGGGTCAGCTCGACCATCTCCGCGTACGCCTCCAGGGCGCCGGCCCCGTAACTGCGGTGATGCGGGCAGTAGTAGCCGCCGTAGCGGGCCACCACCCGGCACAGTTCGGTCAGTTCGGCGCCTCGGGCGTACATGCCGGGCGTGTACGTCAGCCCGGAGGACAGGCCGACGGCGCCCTGTTCCAGCCCCTCCGCGACCAGCCGGCGCATCCGGTCCAGTTCCCGGTCGGTGGCCGGGCGGTCCTCCCAGCCGACGACCAGGGCGCGGACCGTGCCCTGGGGGATGAGGTAGGCCGCGTTGACGGCGATGCCCCGGCCCTCGAAACCGTGGTCCAGGCGGTCCAGGTACTCGCCCACCGAGCGCCAGTCGAGGTCGAGGTCGTCGCCGTACCCGTTCCAGCCGGTGATGGCCCGGCGGACCCCTTCGAGGGTGGGATCGTCGACCGGGGCGTACGACAGTCCGTCCTGGCCGAGGACTTCCAGGGTGACCCCCTGCGCGAGCTTCGCGCTGTGGTCGGGGTCGCGCAGCAGCGCGAGGTCGCTGTGGGCGTGCATGTCGATGAAGCCGGGGGAGAGGACCAGGCCCTCCGCGTCCAGCTCCCGTACCGCTTTCGGGCGCTGGCAGCCGGCGGCCGCCGCCTCCTTCACGATCGAGACGATCCTGCCGTCGTCGATCAGCACGTCCGCGCGGTAGGAGTCGGCGCCGGTGCCGTCGACGACGTCCGCGTCCCGGATGACGAGGTCTTCCACGGTCCCACTCCCTAGAAGAACGTGCGGATGTAGTCGACGACGGTGCCGTCCGCCTGGGCCAGCGGGATCAGCGGCCACTTGTCGAAGGACGTGCAGGGGTGGGAGAGGCCCAGGCCGACCCAGTCGCCGACCTCGAGGTCCGCCTCGGCGTCGGTGCGCAGCCAGGCGTGCTGGTCGGAGAGCGCGGTCACCGTGACACCGGTGGCCGGGCGTTCCGTGCCGTCGCGGCGGATCACCTGGGCGAAGGGCAGGTCCAGGTCGTAGGCCGCGTCCCGCTTGCCCGCGTTGACGAACGCCTGGTCGGGGGCGGGGCGGGAGACGACCTGGGTCCACAGGCGGAACGCGGGCTCCAGCGCGCCCTCCTCGGGAACCCGGTTGAACGGGGTCAGCTTGCGGTAGTGGCCGTCGTCGTGCGAGACGTACGCGCCGGAGCGCAGCAGCTTCAGTACCGGCAGGGAGAGTCCGGGGATCCGGGCGAAGACCTCGGCGACCGTGTCGAACCAGGCGCTGCCGCCCGCGCTGACGACGATCTCCTCGGCGCCCGCGAACCGTCCCGCCTCGTCGAACGCGGCGGCGAGGGCGACCAGGCGGTGCAGCCAGGCCCGCACCCGCTCCGGGTCGGCCCGCGGGACCTCGCCCTCGTAGCCCGCGACCCCGACCAGCCGCAGCGTCGGCGCGGCGGCCACCGCGTCCGCGACCGCCGCGCACTCCGCCTCCGTGCGGACCCCGGTGCGGGCGCCGTCGCCCGCGGCCAGTTCGACGACGACGTCCAGGGGGCGCCCGGCGCCGCGCAGGGCGGCGTCCATCAGCTCGACGCCGCGCACCGAGTCGACGTAGCAGACGAGGCGGAAGGCGGGGTCGGCGTCGAGCTGCGCGGAGATCCAGCGCAGGGCGGCCGGGTCCACCAGTTCGTTGGCGAGGAAGATCTGCCGGACGCCGTACGCCCGGGCCACCCGCACCTGGTGCGGGACCGCGAGGGTGATGCCCCAGGCGCCGTGGTCGAGCTGGCGCCGGAAGAGCTGCGGGGCCATGGAGGTCTTGCCGTGCGGGGCGAAGGCGAGACCGTGGCGGGTCGCGTAGGTCTCCATGAGGGCGAGGTTGTGCTCGAGGCGCTCGGCGGAGAGGGCCAGCACGGGGGTCGCGAAGCCGTCGGTGAAGAGATTGCGGCGCTGGGCGGCCAGTTCGCCGACGGTGAGGCCGTCGGCGTCCGGCGGGAGGCCCTTGAAGCGGTGGTCGACGCGTTCCCCGGCCAGTCGGGCGAGCGCCTCGAGTGCCTCGGTACTCATGGAACCTCCTGATCAGGAGCGTTGCGCAAGCTGCAACGTCCATTGCGTATATCGCTTACTGCTGTCTAACATCTCGCCCAACGCCGGGTCAACGGAGCCCCCCCAGCCTTCGGCCGGGGGGACCCCCATCTCGCTTCACTCGCCCGCACCAGCACAGGAGCCAAGACGATCGTGACCGCCACCGGACCCTGCAACGCCCCCGACGCCGTGGACGTCGTCGCGCTCGGCGAGTCCATGGTCACCTTCCTGCCCTCCCGGCCCGGCCGCCTCGCCGACGTCCCGTCCTTCGACCGCGGCATCGGCGGCGCCGAGTCCAACGTGGCCTGTGCGCTGGCGGCGTCCGGACACGCGGTGCGCTGGATCAGCCGGGTGGGGGCGGACGGGTTCGGCGACCATCTCGTCGAGACCATCGGCTCCTACGGCGTCGACGTGACCTCGGTGCGCCGGGATCCCGACCGTCCGACCGGCGTCTACTTCCGCACCGCCGGCGACCGGGCCACCGACGCGCACGAGGTCGCCTACTACCGGACCGGCTCGGCCGCCTCCGCGATGTCCCTCGACACCGTCGGCCTCGACGCGGCACGGGCCGGCCGGGTGCTGCACCTCACCGGGATCACCGCGGCCCTGTCCGCGGACTGCCTCGGACTGCTGCGGGAACTGACGGCCCACCGGCCCGGCCGGCCCCTCGTCTCCTTCGACGTCAATCACCGGCCCCGGCTGTGGACGGACGGCAACAGCCCGCAGGTCCTCCTCGAACTGGCCCGCGGCGCCGACCTGGTGTTCGTGGGCGAGGACGAGGCGGCCGAGGTGTGGGGCCTGGACGGCGTCGACGCCGTACGGACCGCGTTCCCCGACCCGGAGGTACTCGTCGTCAAGCAAGGGGCGCTCGGGGCGACCGTCTTCGACCAGGGGCGCGTCCTGCACGTCCCCGCCCCGCACGTCGACGTCGTCGCCGCCGTCGGCGCAGGGGACGCCTTCGCCGCCGGATTCCTCTCCGCCACCCTGCGCGGGCTGCCCGTGCGCGACCGCCTCCGGCACGGGCACCTCATGGCCGCCGCCGCCCTCACCGTCCCCGGCGACCTCGCCGTACCGCCCTCCCGCGACCACGCCGACCGGCTCGCGGCCCTCGACGACGCCGCGTGGGGGAGACTTCGACTCGGCCCCGGCTGGACACACGCCGAAGAACGGGCCGACGAGGAGGTACCCACCCCATGAGCCAGACCGTCGACCGAGCGCTGAGCATCCTGCCGCTGCTCGCCGAGGGCCCCGCCGACCTCGGACAGGTCGCCGACCGCCTCGGCGTGCACAAATCGACGGCCCTGCGGCTGTTGCGCACCCTGCACGAGCACGGCCTCGTCTACCGCCAGTCCGACCAGCGCTACCGCCTGGGCGCCCGCCTCTTCGCCCTCGCCCAGGAGGCGATGGAGAACCTCGACATCCGCGAGATCGCCCATCCGCACCTGGCCCGCCTGAACGAGACCTGCGGGCACACCGTGCACCTCGCCGTCTACGAGGAGGGCGAGGTGCTCTACATCGACAAGGTGGAGAGCCGCTACCCGGTGCGGATGTACTCACGGATCGGCAAACCCGTCGCCATCACGGTCGCCGCCGTCGCCAAGCTGCTCCTCGCCGACCTGCCGGAGCCCGAGCGGCGGGTGATCGCGGAGAAGCTCGACTACCCCCTCTACACGGCCCGTTCGACCCCCAACGCGCAGGCTTTCCTGCGCGAGCTGGAAAAGGTGCGCGAACAGGGCTGGGCCACCGACCTCGGTGGCCACGAGGAGTCCATCAACTGTGCCGCCGCGCCGATCCGGGGCGCCGACGGCCGGGTGGTCGCCGCGATGTCGGTCTCCGCGCCGAACGTCGTCGTCACCGCCGAGGAACTCCTCACCCTGCTCCCGCTGGTGCGCCGCACGGCGGACGCCATCAGCGGCGAGTACTCCGGCAGGACCCCGATCAAGGAAGCCCCGAAGGAATGAGCCCGGCATGACCGAGAAGACCGCCCTCACCCCCAAGACCCACACCACCCCGCCCGCGAGGTTCTCGCACGGGGTACGGAAGGGCAACATCCTCCAGGTCGCGGGCCAGGTCGGCTTCCTGCCCGCCGAAGAGGGCAGGCCGCCGACGCCCGCGGGCCCCACCCTGCGCGAGCAGACCCTCCAGACCCTCGCCAACGTCAAGGCGATCCTCGAGGAGGGCGGCGCGCGCTGGGACGACGTGATGATGATCCGCGTCTACCTGACGGACACGGCGCACTTCGCCGAGTTCAACACGCTCTACAACGACTACTTCGGGGAGCAGGCCCTCACCGCCCCGCCCGCGGCCCGCACGACGGTCTACGTCGGCCTGCCGGCCGGGCTCCTGGTCGAGATCGACGCGCTCGCCGTCCTCGGCTGACCCGCCCGCCCGGCCGGCGGTTCGGCTGACCCGCCGGCCGACCACCCCGGCGACCCCGCCCAGGCCGGCGCTCCGTCACCTCCCGCACTTCCGCACACCGCACCGCCTCACGGCGCGGCGTCCCCTTTCGCCGGGGACGCCGTGCCGCGATCCCCCCTGCCCGAAAGCACCGTGAACCCCAGCAGAGGACCCCCGAATGCCCCTTCCGCTCGCGGCATCCACCCCCGCCGAGGCCCCACCCCACACCGGCGGACTGCTTCTCCTCATCGACGGCACCGCAGGCCTGCTGACGGTCGCCGCCCTCGGTATCGCCCTTCTCCTCTTCCTGATCATCAAGGTCAGGATCCAGCCCTTCGTGGCCCTCCTCGCGGTCTCCATAGCCGTCGGCCTGCTGGCCGGTCTGTCGGTGACCGAACTCTTCGGCACCGTCCAGCGTTCGGACGCCGTCTCCACCATCGAGTCCGGGATGGGCGGCATCCTCGGCCATGTCGCGATCATCATCGGCCTGGGCACGATGCTCGGCGCGGTCCTCGAAGTCAGCGGCGGCGCCGAGGTGTTGGCCTCCCGGCTGCTCGGCGTGTTCGGCGAGCGGCGGGCGCCCCTCGCCATGGGCCTGACCGGCCTGATCTTCGGCATCCCGGTCTTCTTCGACGTCGGCATCTTCGTGCTGGCCCCGATCGTCTACGCGGCCGCCAAGCGGGGCGGCCGGTCGATCCTGCTGTACTGCCTTCCGCTGCTCGCGGGTCTGTCGATGACCCACGCGTTCCTGCCCCCGCACCCCGGCCCGGTCGCGGCCGCCGGCCTGCTGCACGTCGACCTCGGCTGGGTCATCCTCATGGGTGTCGTCTGCGGGATCCCGGCCGTGCTGGCGGCCTGGGCGTTCTCGGCGTGGGTCGGCCGCCGCATCTTCGTCGCCGTCCCGCAGGACATGGTCGAGGCGGCGGCGGAGGCCAAGCGGGCGGTCGTCGAGGAGCAGCGGGCGCAGGGCGTGGTCCCGCGCGAGGACCCGGTGCCGCTGGGCACGGTCCTCGGGATCATCGGTACGCCGCTGGTGCTGATCCTCGCCGCCACGTTCTCGTCGATCGCGCTGGACCCGTCCACGCTCCGCTCGGTGATCGAGTTCTTCGGCAGCCCGTTCGTGGCGCTGACCATCGCCCTGCTCCTCGCCTACTACCTGCTCGGCATCCGGCGGGGCTGGTCCCGCAAGTCGCTGGAGACGGTCTCGACGGCCTCGCTGAAGCCGGTCGGCAACATCCTGCTGGTCGTCGGCGCGGGCGGGATCTTCGGCGCCGTCCTGAAGGCCAGCGGGGTGGCCCAGGCGCTGTCGGACACCTTCAACGACGTGGGCCTGCCGGTGATCGTCCTGTCCTACCTGATCTCGGTGGTGCTGCGGGTCGCGCAGGGCTCGGCGACGGTGGCGATCGTGACGACGGCGGGCATCGTGGCGCCGCTGCTCGCCGAGGGCGACCACTCGCAGGCCTTCGTGGCCCTCGTCATCATGGCCATCTCCGCGGGCTCCATCTTCGCCTCGCACGTCAACGACGGCGGGTTCTGGATGGTGGCCAAGTACTTCGGCATCAGCGAGCGCGACACCCTGAAGACCTGGACCGTGCTGGAGACGGTGCTGTCGGTGGCCGGCTTCGTGATGGCGGCCGGAATGAGCCTCTTCGTGTAGGGCTCCGGTAACGAAGTCAGGGGCTGACTGTGTCCGGCACAGGATCTTCGACCATACTGCCCGCTGTGGAGCAGCGCATAGGTTCGAGCAGCCAGCCCCTGGAGGGCGCCGGGTTCGACCCGGCATTCATCCCCGGGCTCACGTCGCCCGTGACCGCGGAGCCGGAGGACAAACGGCCGGACGAGGACGGCGGCGTGGACGCCGTCGAGCCGGAGGCGGGGAAGGGGGAGTCAGCGGCGTCGGAGCGCCCGGACGCGTCGGCGGAGCCGGGCACGTCCGACGGGTCCGAAGAACCGGACGACTCCGCCGAGTCCGTCGAGGGTCCCGTCTTCGAGGCCTCCGACCGCCGTGCGCGGATCGCCGCCGACGCCAAGGGCGTCCGGCTCCGCCTCGACGAGGAGTCGTGCGAGTTCCGCTGGGACGAGATCGGCGCGGTCGAGACCGAGACGCCGCGCTTCGGCAAGCGGTTCACCGTCACGGTGCACACCCCTGACCGCCGCTGGTACCCGATCGAGATCGAGGCGACGGCCAGGTCCCGCTTCAAGGAGTGGGAGGACCAGCTGGACGCGGTCCTCGACGCCTACTTCGAGGACGGCGAAGCCGAAGCCGAAGCGGGCGCCGAGGCCAAGGACGCCGACGTCAAGGACGCCGACGTCAAGGACGCCGACGTCAAGGACGCCGACGTCAAGGACGCCGACGTCAAGGACGCCGACTAGACGCAGTACTGGGTCTGTTTCCCGATGGAGCGGTACATGCAGTCCGCGTTCTCGAGAAGCTGAAGCACCGCGTCCCGGTTGCGGGAGGTCTCCCGCTCGATGATCTCGTCGGGCGGGTAGAACCCTCCTCCGGAAGCGGACGACGGATACATCTCGAAGGTGTACGAGAAGATCTTCTGCGTACCCCAGAGGTAGTCGTCGATCGACCCGTCGGTGATGTACAGGTCGCTGGACTGCTCCGGGGTGTACCCGTTGCTCGCGGCCATCTTCTGCCCGACGGCCTTGAACGCGGCGTTGTCGTCCGCGGTCATCCCGGTGGCCGTGTCCGCGCTCGTGTAGCCGAACGGCCACAACACCAGCTGGCTGTACGTGTGGAAGTCGATCCCGGCGGTGATCTGCTGCTTCCCGCCCACGATCCGG